>NZ_JAELUH010000069.1 GCF_016429215.1 Herbaspirillum sp. ASV7
GCACCTGCTGGACGCCGGTGCCTATGGCGTCATCTGCCCGCAGGTCGATACGCCGGAGATCGCGCGCCAGTTCGTGGCGGCGTGCCGTTACCCGCCCATGGGCAACCGCTCCTTCGGCCCGGCGCGGGGCCTGCTGTATGGCGGCCCCGATTATTTCGACCACGCCAATCACACCGTGCTGACGCTGGCCATGATCGAATCGGTGGAGGGCATGCGCAACATGGAAAGCATCATGGCCACCGATGGGCTCGATGGCATCTACGTCGGCCCCAATGACCTGGCGCTGTCGCTGGGCGAGCGACCGGGCGGCGTGTTCACGCCCCGGGTGGAGGACGCCATCGCTGCCATCCTGGAAGCGGCGCGCAAACGCAATCTGATGACCGGTATCTTCTGCGCCGATGGCGACAGCGCGCAGGCGCGGCTGCGGCAGGGCTTCTCGCTGGTCACCCCGGGCAATGATGTGGGTAGCCTGGGTAGCGAATTGCGGCGGCGTCTGGAACGCAGTCGCGGCGTCCAGCCAGCTGCGCGGAAGGGCGGGGAAGCCGGTGGTTATTGAAACAGGCAGCGGTGGCGCAGCGGATGCCTTGCCGCTGGTGCTGCTGCCCGGCACGCTGTGCGACAGCCGCATCTGGCTGGCGCATACGACGGCGCTGTCCCGACGGCGCGAGGTCATCGTGCCGCAGATCGGGCTCGAAGCCAGCTTGAGCGGTGAAGCCAGCCGTTTGCTGGCGACCCTGCCCAGACGTTTCGCACTCGGAGGTTTTTCACTCGGTGCGATCCTGGCCTTCGAACTGGTGCGCCAGGCCAGGAAGCGGATAGCGGGTCTGTGCATCGTGTCTTCCACCGCGCGTGCCGATGCGCCGCGCAACCTCACGCTGCGGCGCCTGCAGCTGGAACGCTTCGAGGCTGGCGATGTGCGAGCACTGATGGAGCAGGAGATGTTGCCTGGCTATTTCCATCCCGGCGCCGACCTCGAAAGCCGGCGGCGCTGGAGTGAACTGGTGCTGAGCATGGCGCTGGAGACGCCGGCGGCACTCTTCCGCAACCAGGTCCGCTATGCCATCAGTCGGCCCGATTCCATGTCCACCTTGGCCGCCATGCAGGTGCCGGTACAGGTGCAGTGCGGCCAGAACGATCTGCTCTGCCCGCCGCAGCGGCAGGCCGAGATGGTGTTCGTGCGCAGCGGATGTTCGTTGGTCAGGATGCCCGAGTGCGGCCACTTTCTGCCCATCGAAGCAGAGCGTTCAAGTATCATCTCGATGGAAAAATGGCTGGATTGCGTAGGCAACGGGATACCTGAACAGGCGGCATGAATAAGGAAACAAAGAAAATCGACAGCGCGGCCGACGGCGACAAGAAGCAAGACATCGCCCGCGCCGCGCCCACCTCCAAGGACGTGGCCAGGCTGGCGGGCGTGTCGCAGTCGGCGGTCTCGCGGGTCTTCACGCCGGGCGCCTCGGTGTCGGATGCCACGCGCGAGCGGGTCATGCTGGCGGCCAATGAACTGGGTTACAAGCCCAATGCGTTTGCGCGCGGATTGATCACCCGTCGCTCACGTCTGGTGGGTCTGGTGTTTCCCGGCCAGATGCCGCCCATCTACTCGCTGGCGCTGTCCCATTTCTGCCAGCGTCTGCATGAGGCGGGCTATCAGACGCTGATCATCACCGCAGAGAATGTCAGCAATGCCGATGAGGCAGTGCGCTCCTTCTTCGACTACCAGATCGAAGGTCTGGTGGTGGCATCGGCGACCTTGTCTTCGCAGCTGGCCAGGCAATGTGCGCAACAGGGTTTGCCGGTGATCCAGTTTGCCCGTCGCGAACGTGATGCCAGTATCAGCGCGGTGCTCAGCGATGATCGTCTGGGCGGGAAAATGGCTGCCAAGGCCCTGGTTGAGGCCGGCTGCCGCAGCTTGGCCTATGTCGCTGGTCATCAGGGCAGCTCGACTAATGAAGACCGCTACAAAGGCTATGCCGGCCAGTTGAAGAAAGCGCTGTCCTCCGAGCCGCTCTATATCGAGGCCGATTTTTCCTATGAAGGCGGTGTCCGCGCCGCCCATCAGCTTATGCGAGAAGGGCGCGCGGTGGACGGCGTGTTTTGCGCCAGCGACATGATTGCGCTGGGTTTCATGGACACGCTCCGGTCGGACTATGGCGTGCGCATCCCGGAGGAGATCTCCGTCATCGGCTTCGATGATGCGCCCCAGGCCAGCTGGAAATCCTATGAATTGACGACATTGCGCCAGGATATTCCCCGATTGGTGGAGCAGACCTGCGACTTGTTGCTGGCGCAGATGGAGGCTCCCGGCACTGAAGCGACTACGCACAAGTCGTCGGTAGAACTGATCGTGCGCAAGACCGTGCGCGGTGCGGCAAAGGGGCAAGGCTAAGAAGTCTGCTTACTTAAGGTGCTGGGTCACGGCCCCCGACCCCGTCCCACCAACAAAGCGCGCAGGCGCTTTGCTCGTGGCCCCCAAAACGCAAAAGGCTGGTCGATTTTCATCGACCAGCCTTTTATGTCTTGGTGCCCACGGAGGGACTCGAACCCCCACACCTCGCGGCACATGGACCTGAACCATGCGCGTCTACCAATTCCGCCACGTGGGCCTTCTGGCATCAGCGGTAAGCTGCTGTGCTTGAAAGAGGCTGCATATTAAGGCCTATCAGTCAGGTGGTCAACATTTAATTGAAATATTTTTTATTATTTTTCCGGGCATGTACGCCACCCGCAAAAACGGCGACCCGCAGGCCGCCGTTCAGGCAGTCGCGACCACCGACACTCAACCGCCCAGGTAGGCTTCCACCACCTTGGGATTGCCCAGCAGGTTGGCACCGGTATCTTCCAGCACGATCTTGCCGGTCTCCAGCACGTAGCCGCGTTGCGCGATGCGCAGCGCCTGGCGCACGTTCTGTTCCACCAGCAGCACCGTCATGCCGGTCTTGTTGATCTCCTGCACGATGCGGAAGATCTCCTGAATGATCAGTGGGGCCAGGCCCATCGAGGGCTCGTCCAGCAGCAACACCTTGGGCTTGGCCATCAATGCGCGGCCAATCGCCAGCATCTGCTGCTCGCCACCGGAGAGGTTGCCGGCCAACCCGGCGGCACGGTTCTTCAAGACCGGGAAGAGCGAATACACCCACTCCAGGTCACGGGCCACACCTTCCTTGTCGCGGCGGGTGTAGGCGCCCAGGGCGAGGTTTTCTTCCACGGTCAGGGTGGTCAGGGTGGCGCGTCCTTCGGCCACCTGCACCACGCCGGATTCGACGATGCGGTGTGGCGACATCTGCAGCAGGTCCTGACCATCCTGGCCATTGAGCAGCACACGGCCGCGCTGCGCCTTGACCAGGCCGGAGATGGCCAGCAGCGAGGTGCTCTTGCCGGCACCATTGGCGCCGACCAGGGCGGTGATCTCGCCTTCGTTCAGGGACAGGCTGATGCCCTTGACCGCTTCGATATGGCCATAGGCCACGGCCAGGTCTTGCACCTGCAGGATGGGTTGCTTGTTGCCGCTGGCGCTCATGCTTCTTCCTTGCCGAGATAGGCTTCGATCACTTCCTGGTTGTTCTTGATCTGGTCCGGCGTGCCCTCGGCGATGATCTTGCCGAAGTTGAGCACGGCGATGCGCTCGCACAGGCCCATCACGAAGCGCATGTCGTGCTCGATCATGAAGATCGAGAAGCCGCGCTGCTTGATGTTGACGATCTCGCTCATCAGTTCGGTCTTCTCGGCCGGGTTCATGCCTGCCACCGGTTCGTCCAGCAACAGCAGCTTGGGCTTGGTGGCCAGCGCCCGGGCGAATTCCAGCTTGCGCTGCTCGCCGTAGGAGAGGCTGTCGGCCAGCATGTGTGCCTTGTGGTCCAGGCGCACCCAGGAAAGCAGTTCCAGTGCGCGCTCGCGCGCTTCTTTCTCTGCCTTGCGGAATCCGCCCAGGTTGAGCAGCATGCTGGTCACGCCATAGTCCAGGTGCTCGTGCATGCCGACCACGACGTTTTCCAGCAGGGTCATTTCCTTGAACACGCGGATGTTCTGGAAGGTGCGGGCGATGCCGCGCTCGGTGATCTTGTGCGGGGCGACCGTGCCGATGTCCTCGTCATTGAAGCTGATGCTGCCCGAGGAGGCGCGCAGCAGACCCGTGATGAGGTTGAAGACGGTGGTCTTGCCGGCGCCGTTGGGGCCGATCAGGCCGAAGATCTCGCCTTGCTTGACGTTGAAGTTCACGCCCTGCAGGACCTGCAGGCCGCCAAAGTTCTTGCTGATGTCTTTGAGTTGTAAAAGCATTACTTCACCTTCTTCTCAGCGTTGCGGCCCAGGACGGCGCGGATGCGGCGCGGGTCCCAGATGCCCTTGGGCAGGTACAGCACCACCAGGATCAGGATCAGGCCATTGATGGCCAGGCGGAAGTCCTTGAAATGACGCAGCACTTCGGGCAGCAGCGACAGGATGGTCGAGCCGATCATCGGGCCGATCAGGTTGCTGGTGCCGCCGAAGACGGCCATGGTCAGGATGTCGACCGCGTTCTCGAAGCCATAGTTGTTGGGGCCGATGGTGAAGGTGTAGTGGGCGTTCAAGCCGCCCGCCACACCGGCAATGGCCGCGCCGATGACGAAGGCCAGCAGCTTGTAGCCGGCCACGTTCACGCCCATCAGGCGCGCGGCCACTTCATCTTCCTTGATGGCCTCGAAGGCGCGGCCGGTCTTGGAGCGGCGCAGGCGCGCCAGTGCATAGATGGTCACGCCCAGGATCAGCACGATGTGCCACCACTCGGTGATCGGTGGCACGCCGTTCAGGCCCATGGGGCCGCCGGTGATGTCCAGGTTCAGCACGATCACGCGCACCACTTCGCCAAAGCCCAGCGTCGCCATGGCCAGGTACACGCCAGAGAGCCGCAGCGTGGGGATGCCGATCACCAGCGCCACCAGCGCCGGCAGTACGCCGCCGGCCGCCAGGGCGATGGGGAAGGGCATCTCGAACTGCATCGTCAGCAGCGACGCGGTATAGGCGCCGATGCCCATGAAGGCCGCATTGGCCAGCGACAGCAGGCCGCAGGACAGCGTGACGTAGATCGACAGGGCCAGCATGGCGTTGACGCCGATGCTGAAGATGACAGTGTTGTAGGTGGCCCAGAAGCCATCCCACCATTCCATGAAGCCCATCGTTATGCCTTTCTTTCCAGAACTTTGCCGAACATGCCGGAGGGTTTGACCAGCAGGATCAGGAACAGCAGGCCGAAGGCCACCGCGTCACGGAAGTCACTGGAGATATACGCCACCGTCAGCACCTCGGCGAAGCCGAGGAAGAGGCCGCCGATCATGGCGCCACGGATATCGCCCATGCCGCCCAGGATGATGACGGCAATGCCCTTGTGCAGCATGGGCTGGCCCATGAAGGGGGAGATGGCGTTGAAGGACACCCCCACCAGCACGCCCGCAGCACCGCCCAGGGCGGCCGCCGCAAACGAGGTCAGCAGGAACAGGCCCTCGACGTTGATGCCCAAGAGGTAGGCCGCCTTGGGCGACTCGGCGATGGCGCGCAGCGCCCGGCCCAGCTGGGTCTTGCGCATCACGCCCAGCAGCACCACCATCAGCACGAAGGCGATGACGATGATGGCCACTTGCACGGCCGTGATGTGCAGATTGCCCAGGCTCACGCTCTCCTCAGGGATGGTGCCCTGGGGGAAGCGCTTGTTCTCCGCGCCGAACAGGCCCTGCGAGATGTTGGTGATCATGATGGCCACGCCGATGGTGGCGATCATGGGGATCAAGTGAGGCGCATTGCGCTTACGCAAGGGCTTCAGGACCAGCACGTCGATGATGAGGCCCAGCAGGCCCGTGGCCACCATGGCCAGCAGCAGGGCCACCCACAGGGGCAGTTGCATCTGCTCGACCAGCAGCAGGGCGGCATAGCTGCCCAGCATGAAGATCGCGCCGTGCGAAAGATTGATCACGCCCAAAACGCCAAAGACCAGCGTGAAGCCGAGCGCGAAGAGCGCATACACGCTGCCCAGCGAAAGGGCATTGATGAGCTGTTGTTCTAACATTGGAACCTGCGATAGGTGATGGGGCGCGGCGCTCGCTGCCTGCACTGCATGCATGGCGCGGACGAAGTCCCTCGTTACGTCGTATTGCCGGAATCGGCTGCCTGTCATCCCGACAGCGGCCTGTGGATCCCCGTTCCGGCCTGGCGGCATCGTGCCCATCCCCATCAAGAGCGCAGCAGGCGCATGGCACCTGCTGCGGTAGTGCGGGAGAGTCTCGACGCCGGCTGTGCTGCTTACTTCAGCAGGACGAACTTGCCGCCCTTGGCGATGTTGACGATGGCTTCCTGGTCGGCATCGAAGCCGACCTGCTTGCCGGCCACGGCCGGGGCTGCACGGAAGGCGAACTTGCCGGTGGCGCCGTCGATCTTCACGGCCGGCAGCGCAACGCGCAGGGCGTCACGGTCCTTGACCAGGTTGCCCGACAGCTTCACGGTCTTCAGGGCATCGGCCACGATGTACATGGCGTCATAGGCCTGGGCGGCGAACTGGTCAGGGTCGGAGCCGAACTTGGCCTTGTAGGCTGCGATGAAAGCCTTGTTGGCCGGGGTCTGGTTCTCGGCCGACCAGGGGCTGCCCATCAGGGTGTTGTCGCCGGCATCCTTGGCGATCTCGAACAGCTTGGGCGAGTTCAGGCCATTGCCGCCGATGAAGGGCTGCTTCATGCCCAGCGCGCGGGTTTGCAGGATGATGTTGGCGGCTTCTTCAGCCAGGCAGGAGCAGACGATGGCGTCCGGGTTGCCGGCCTTGATCTTGGTCAGCTGGGCCTTGAAGTCGACGTCACCCTTGGCATAGGCCTCGGTGGTGGTGGTCGGGATCTTCTGCTGTTCCAGGGTGGCCTTGAAGACGTCGTAGCCGGATTTGGTGAAGGCGTCGTCGTTACCGTAGATCACGGCGACCTTCTTGATGCCGAAGTGCTTCACGGCCGCCTTGACGGTCACGGGCAGCACGTCGGCTTCCATGACGGAGTTGCGGAAGGTGAAGGGGCCCATGGCCGTGATGCCGTCAGCCGTATTGCTGGTGCCGAAGACTACGACCTTGGAGGCGTTGGCGATCGGGTCGGCAGCGAAGGCCGAGTTGGACAGGGTGGGGCCGAACACCGCCAGCACCTTGTCCTGGAAAATCAGTTTCTTGAAGACGTTGATGGCTTCTTCCTTCTTGCCTTGTTCGTCTTCGATCACCAGGGCCAGCTTGTCGCCGTTGACGCCGCCCTTGGCGTTGATTTCTTCGGAAGCCAGGGTGAAGCCGTTCTTGATGGCCACGCCGTACTTGGCGGCCGGGCCGGTCAAGGCTTCTGCTACGCCCAGCTTGATGTCGGCGGCCAGGGCGGCCGAGGACAGGGTGGCACCGATCAGCAGGGCCGGAATGGTCTTGAGCATGGTATTGAATTGCATCGAGTTCTCTCCTCAGTTAGGTATTGTAGAAACCGTCCTCCACCGAGCACGCAGACCAGCGCGACAGGGCAAGGCGATTCCTTCATCGAGGATGATGCAAAAGACGCCCGGGATGGCCGGGACTTGTGCTCCATCCTCTGAAGACCGTTTTGCGGTCTCTTTCGATACAGCGGGCACAGCATACCTCAAAAAGCAGGCTGCGCCAGCAATTACAACCCGTCGCGACGCGCCCGGGTAGGGCGCGCCACGACGGCATGCGAAACCGTCCGGCCAGCGGACGGGGTGGTGCTGTTGCTTGGTGCCGTGGCGAAATCCATCTATTCCCGTTCGGACTGAGTAGGCCCATCAGGGCCGTATCGAAGGCGCAGCAATGGCGCGCCTTCGATACGCGGCTGCGCCGCTACTCAGTCCGAACGGGTATTGAAAGAAAAACGGGTTCGCCACATGTGTTCAGTTCAGTTCCTTGCGGATGTGCGCAATGGCAGCACGCACCTGCTTGGGGGCAGTGCCGCCGATGTGGTCACGCGCGGCTACCGAGCCTTCCAGCGTCAGGACCGCGAACACGTCGTCACCGATCAGGTCGGAGAAGGCGCGCAGTTCGTCCAGCGACAGGTCGGCCAGGTCGCAACCCTTGTCCACGCAGGTACGCACGGCGTGGGCGACGGCTTCGTGGGCGTCGCGGAAGGGCAGGCCCTTCTTGACCAGGTAGTCGGCCAGGTCGGTGGCCGTGGCGTAGCCCTGCAGGGCGGCCGCGCGCATGGCATCGGGCTTGACGCTGATGCCACGGGCCATGTCGGCGAAGATGCGCAGCGTGTCGGTAAGCGTGTCGACGGTGTCGAACAGCGGTTCCTTGTCTTCCTGGTTGTCCTTGTTGTAGGCCAGGGGCTGGCCCTTCATCAGGGTCAGCAGGGCGATCAGGTGGCCGTTGACGCGACCGGTCTTGCCGCGTGCCAGTTCGGGAACGTCCGGGTTCTTCTTCTGCGGCATGATCGAGGAGCCGGTGCAGAAGCGGTCGGCGATGTCGATGAAGCCCACGCGCGGGCTCATCCAGATCACCAGTTCTTCGGACATGCGCGAGATGTGCGTCATCACCAGCGCGGCGGCGGCGCAGAATTCGATGGCGAAGTCACGGTCCGAGACGGCGTCCAGCGAATTGCGGCAGACGTCGTCGAAGCCCAGGGTCTTGGCCACGCGCAGGCGGTCGATCGGGAAGGTGGTGCCGGCCAGGGCGGCGGCGCCCAGCGGCAGGCGGTTGATGCGCTTGCGGGCATCCAGCATGCGCTCGGCATCGCGGCCGAACATTTCGACATAGGCCAGCACGTGGTGGCCGAAGGTAATCGGTTGCGCGACCTGCATGTGGGTGAAGCCCGGCAGGATCACGTCGGCGTGCTGCTCGGCCAGGTCCAGCAGGGCCAGGCGCAGTTCGCGCAAGAGGCCCACGATGTCGTCCACGGCACCGCGCATGTAGAGGCGGATGTCGGTGGCGACCTGGTCGTTGCGGGAGCGGCCGGTATGCAGGCGCTTGCCGGCGTCGCCGACCAGTTCGGTCAGGCGCTTTTCGATGTTCAGGTGGACGTCTTCCAGGTCCAGCAGCCATTCGAACTTGCCGGCGTCGATCTCGCCCTTGATCTGGGCCATGCCACGCTGGATCTCGGCGTGGTCGGCGGCGCTGATGATGCCCTGGTGGGCCAGCATCTCGGCGTGCGCCAGCGAGCCCTGGATGTCGACCTGGGCCAGGCGGTTGTCGAAGAACACCGATGCGGTATAGCGCTTGACGAGATCGGAGACGGGTTCAGAAAAGCGAGCCGACCAGGCTTCGCCCTTTTTAGCAAATTGGTCTGTCATAAGTGAGAGTTCCGGAGAATGGGCGATTATAGCAAGCACTCCCGCCCCCGGCCACGCAATCGCAGCCGCAAATGCGGCGCGGCGCGGGTTTTTCGCGTTCTTGGCCAGTCGGGATGCACGCATTGATCATGCTTTTTCCTCGAATTCCCAGCCGGTGGCGATACGTCCGCTTCGCGGTTTTTTTTGTGCGCAAATATTTCCGTGTGGCACTCAAAAATACCTGCGATGACTGAGGCCCTTCCTGCAATGCAAAAAAGCTGTCCTGCTGACAATTCCTGCCGCTATACTCAAGGCGCGATGAATGATCCGGGTGACTTTCTGTTCACGCAAACCGGAGAGGGAAGGGCTGCCTGCCACGGTGCAGCCGGCGCGCTGCCGTAGAGTCTGATGTCGGGGTGTCGCCGCTGGCCGCATGGGTCGTGGAGGTGGTCCTGTGAAGCGCTCAGAGAGCAAGATGTTCGGGGGTCGTCTTACAGGAGAGAAGCATGAATTTGGAAGCACTGTTCCAGCAGCAAACCGCATTGCCCAGCATTCCCAAGGTGGTGCAGGAAGTCATCGAGAGCTTCAACAACGAATCCGTTTCCATCGAGGAGATCGCCAAGAAACTGGCGGCCGACCAGGTCCTCAGTGCCAAGATCCTGCGCCTGGCCAATTCTTCTTACTATCACGTCTCGCGCACCATCGGCACGGTCGATGACGCCGTGCTGATGCTGGGCTTCATGACCGTGCGCACCCTGGTGGTCAGCACCGGCATGGCGGGCAGCTTCAAGAAGCTGCCGGGCGTGGACCTGAAGCTGTTCTGGCGCTACAGCCTGGATACGGCCATCGTTGCCAAGTGGCTGGCCAAGCAGGTCAAGCTCAATTCCGATTTCGCCTTCACGGTCGGCCTGATGCACGCCATCGGCCAGTTGGTGATGCACGCCGGCATGCCTGAACAGGCCCTGCAGGTGGACAAGGTGGCAGGTCCCCTGGATGCACGCCGCCTGGATGTGGAGCGCAAGTCCTTCGGCTACGATTTTGCCGACGTGGGGGCGGAGCTGGCCAAGCGCTGGCGCTTCCCCGACGAATTCGCCCAGGTCATCAAGGCTTTCCCGCAACCGCTGGAGGGGACCTATGATCCGTTCGCGGCCATCGTGCACCTGGCGGCCTGGCGTGCGCGTGCCGAGGAAAACAAGTATTCGGCCGATGAGCTGGAATCGACCTTCCCCACCGAGGTGGCCGCCAAGCTGGGCTTGCGTCTGGAAACCTTTACCGAGGAACTGCCGCCGCTGGCCGAGCTGGGCGAGGGCATGCAGGAACTGATCAACTGATCTGCCGGCGACCGGCCAGGCCTGTCCCGGTCGGCCGTCACTGCAAAACAAAATGCCGGCTCCCGCAAAGGGGCCGGCATTTTGTCATGGTGGGCAGGACAGCGGGCCTGCGCACAATGTGGCTTCAGTAGTTCAGCTTGGCGTCCAGGAAGTTGAGCATGGAGCGATAGGCCTGGCTGCGGGCATCGGGATTGCCGCCGCTGGTGACGCCTTCACCGGGTTTGCCGATGCCGGCCACATCCATGCGCACATGTACCGGCAGGCCGGGGGCGTCGAAGTCGTGGTAGGTATCGGGATACAGGCGCAGGGCGATCTCGGTATCGCTGCCCTTCATCTTCTGCTCGATGGCCTCGCAGGCCTGGGGCGGTGTCCAGTCATCGTTTTCGCCCATCAGGATCAGCAGCGGCGCGGCCGGCTTGAACGGTTCACTGGTCTTGGCGTAGGGGCGGCAATCGGGGTAGAAGGCTACGGCGGCACGCGGCTGGATCTTGCGCACGGCCACGTCGGTATCGGCCAGGTTGAGCGAGGCCAGTACCGTGGAAGCGCCGTGCGACCAGCCCAGCAGGGCGATGCGCTTGACGTCCACGTCAGACTGGGTAGTCACCCAGTGCAGCGCTGCCTGCACGTCGTAGCGACGGTTCATGGCGCTGATCTCGCGCTGGGCCACGCTGTCCTGACAGGTCGAACGACGACCACGCGGGGTGAAGCTGTCCGGGAAGAGGACGTTGTAGCCGGCGTCGGTCAGCACGCGCGCCATGGCCAAGTGGCGCGGCGTGAATTCGCCGCGTCCTTCACGGATGATGCTGTAGAGCCCGCCGCAACCATGCAGCGCGATCACGGTCGGGAACTGGCCCTTGCGGTCGGTGCCCAGCGACTTGCGCGCCTTGATCCAGACGCCGTAGAGCGGCGTGCTCTTGCCGCCCTTGCCATCCACGCTGGTGAGCGCGACCCGGCGTGCCTCCAGCGGCGGCGGAGGGGCGGAATTGGGCGCGGCATGCGCCAGCACGCCGACGGCGGCCAGCAATGCGGCGGCGCAAAATGAAACGAGTGAAGTTCCCCGAATTTGCATGATGTGTCATTCCCCAAGGCGATGCCGTGCCGTCGTTCTCTGCTTGTCCCCATGGGCCGGGAAGATGTTTGCCTTGGCAAGTTTCTTCAGCGGCTGCGACGGCTACGTGATCAATTCTGTATAAATTCCATTTTACAAAACGGTGCGACGTCTTGGCTGCCCAAAAAGATTTTTGCACTGCAAAAATCTGATCCGGCGCAAGAATTAGGACGTCGTGTCCGCTGTTCGCAACACAGTTGCTGCATCGTCAAATGACATTGCGGCCATATGTTATCGGCAACTCAAGGCTTAACTTGAGACGCCTCGTGTCGTCGTTCCTGTGGATTCCCGGCACCAAGGAAAAAGGGCCGCGCGGCAATGCCGGGCGGCCCCATGAGGCGGCAAGATCGGGATCGATCAGCCGGTGTTGCGCAGGCCCGCCGCCACCCCGTTGATGGTCAGGTGGATGCCGCGCTGCACGCGTTCTTCGGGTGTGCGCTTGGCCGCCAGGGTAGCGCGGTGGCGCTTGATCAGCTCGACCTGCAGGTGGTTCAGCGGATCGAGGTAGGCGAAGCGGTTCTTGATCGAACGCGCCAGCAGCGGGTTGGCCGTCAGGCGTTCCTTGCTGCCGGTGATGGACGAGAGCACGCTGCTGGTGCGCTCATGTTCATCGGTGATGCGACCGAAGATGGTGTTGCGCAGCTTGCGATCGGCCACCAGGCCGGCATAGCGCGAGGCCACGGCCAGGTCGGTCTTGGAGAGCACCATGTCCATGTTCGACAGCAGGGCGGCGAAGAACGGCCATTCCTTGCACATGGCCTTGAGCGTGGCCAAGCGCTTGGCGGTCTCCTTGGCATTGCCGGCATCGGCCAGCCAGCCCGAGACCGCGCTGCCAAAGCCGTACCAGCCCGGGAACAGCAGGCGGCACTGGCCCCAGGAGAAGCCCCAGGGAATCGCACGCAAGTCCTCGATGCGCTGAGTGGCCTTGCGCGAGGCGGGACGCGAGCCGATGTTCAATTGCGCGATCTCGGCGATCGGGGTGGCGGCGAAGAAGTAGTCGGTGAAGCCCGGGGTCTCGTAGACCAGGTTGCGATAGGCGCGGTAGGCGCGCTCGGACAACTCTTCCATCACGCGCTCGAACTCGGCGATCTGCCTGGCTTGCTTGCCATCACCGGCGGTGGGCATGAGGCTGGCTTCCAGGGTGGCGGCCACCAGCAGTTCGAGGTTGCGGCGACCGATCTCCGGGTTGGAGAACTTGGAGGCGATGATCTCGCCCTGTTCGGTCAGGCGGATCTGGCCGTTCACGGTGCCCGGTGGCTGCGCCAGGATGGCCTGGTAGCTGGGGCCGCCGCCGCGGCCGACGGTGCCGCCGCGGCCGTGGAACAGGCGCAGCTTCACGCCGGCTTCGTTGAACAGTTCCACCAGCTGGTTCTCGGCCTTGTAGAGCTCCCAGTTGGAGGTCAGGAAGCCGCCATCCTTGTTGGAGTCCGAATAGCCCAGCATGACTTCCTGCAGCTTGCCCTGCTTGTTGATCAGGGCCTTGACCTGCGGCAGCGTCAGCCAGCCGCGCATGATCTCGGCGGCGCAGCGCAGGTCGGGGATGGTCTCGAACAACGGGATCACCATCAGGTCCAGTTCCTTCAACTGGTTGCCCTCGATGTGCAGCAGGCCGGTTTCCTTCTGCAGCAACAGCACTTCCAGCAGGTCCGAGAGGGTCTCGGTGTGGGAGATGATGTAGTTGCGGATGGCGCGTTCGCCATAGCGGCGACGGATCTCGCGGGCGGTGCGCAGGATCTCCAGCTCGGAATTGGTCTCGTCGCTGTAGGCCAGGTAGGGTGAATGTAGCAGGCGCGGCTTGGCCAGTTCGCCCAGCAGCAGGGCGATCTTGCGCTCTTCGGAGAGACCCGCGTAGTCAGCCTCGACCTGGGCCTTGTTGAACAGGTCGGCCAGCACGCGCTCGTGGATGTCGGAGCTCTGGCGCATGTCCAGCGTGGCCAGGTGGAAGCCGAAGATCTCGACGGCGCGCTTCAGGCCTGCCAGGCGCGGCTTGACCAGTGCGGCGCCATGATGGGCCTGCAGCGAAGCCACCAGCACGTCGAGCTCGGCCACGCAGTCGGCCGGGCCGGCGTAGGGGGCGGCAGCGCCCACTTCCTGACGCAGGATGTTGACCACGCCCAGTGCGCGGGCGGTCGCCGCCAGGCGCGCATAGACACCGATCAGGGCACGGCGGTAGGGTTCGTCGGCACGGTGTTCGGAGTGATCCGGCGAGGCTGCGGCCAGGGCCAGCAGTTCCGGGCTGGCATCGACCATCAGGGTCGAGATCGACAGCTCGGCGCCCAGCGTGTGCACCTCTTCGAGGTAGTAGTCGAAGATGGTGGTGGACTGGCGCTTCAGGGCATGCTGCATGGTGGCGGCATTCACATTGGGATTGCCGTCGCGGTCACCGCCGATCCAGCTGCCCATCTGCAGGTAGGGCGGCAGTTCGGCCGCCGCGCGCGCCTTGCCGCGCGCGGGGAACTGGCTGTCGATCTCGGCTTCGATATCGTCATACAGCGCCGGCAGTTCGCGCAGGAAGGTGATGCGGTAGTAGGAGAGGGCGTTCTCGATCTCGTCGGCCACCGTCAGCTTGGTGTAGCGCAGCATGCGGGTCTGCCACAGGGTGGCGATGCGCGCGCGCAACAGCTCGGTGTTGTGACGCAGTTCACGGGGCGTCAGCGGCAGGTCGCGTTCGGCCACCAGGCGGGCGATCTCGCGCTCGGCATCGAGGATGGACTTGCGCTGCACTTCGGTGGGGTGGGCCGTCAGCACCGGCGAGACCAGCGCATCCTTGAGGAAATTGCGCACCTGGGCGCCGGAGACGCCGGCATCATCCAGGCGCGACAGGGCATAGGCCACGCTGCCGGGCTGGGCTTCGGAGCCGGCCAGCAGGTGGGCGCGGCGACGACGGTTGTGGTGCTGGTCCTCGGCGATATTGGCCAGGTGCGAGAAGTAGGAAAAGGCACGCACCACCGAATTGGTCTGGTCGCGGGTGAGCTTCTTCAACAGCTTATCGAGTTCGGCGCCGGCCTTGGCGTCCGACTCGCGGCGGAATTGCACGGCGGTCTGGCGGATGGTTTCCACCACCTCGAAGACTTCATCGCCTTCCTGCTCGCGCAGGACTTCGCCCAGCAGGCGGCCCAGCAGGCGGATGTCTTCTTTCAGCGGGGCATCCTTGTCGATGCCGCGCACGGTCTTGCCGGTGGTGGTGCCGGTCTTGCCGGCGTCGGAGCGGGAGGTGGAGGGAGCGGAGCGGGCACTGCGTTTGGTTGGATTTGTCGTCGCCATGATCAACTGTTGCTGCGGTTTTCGGGAGAGAAAGTCGTGCTTGTGGATCGAATTGCCGTGGATGTGCGTGCTAGAATTTGCCTCGTTTTTTATAGTTGCGTCTCGCTGGTAAGCTTCGTTTTTGATCGTTTTACAGTCTGGATTCGCCGGTCTCCTGCTTTCCCTGTCTCCTCTGCCGCGGGTGCCACGACTGAATCGGAAAGCCCGTCTTGAAAGAATTTCCTCCTTCCAACATCGTCATCGTCTCGCGTGAAAGCCGCCTCGCCATGTGGCAGGCCGAGTACGTGCGGGACCGTCTGGCCGCATTATATCCGCAGTGCAGCATCAATATCCTCGGTACCACTACGCGAGGTGACCAGATTCTCGACCGCGCACTCTCCAAGGTCGGCGGCAAGGGCCTGTTCGTCAAGGAACTGGAAGTGGCCATGGCCGAGGGCCGCGCCGACCTGGCCGTGCACTGCTTGAAGGACATGCCGATGGACCTGCCGGAAGGCTTCGAGCTGGCCGCCATCCTGGAGCGCGAAGATGCACGCGATGCCTTCGTCTCCAACGACTACGACGGCCTGGACGCACTTCCCGCCGGCGCCATCGTGGGCACCAGCAGCCTGCGCCGCCAGGCCATGATCGCCGCCCGCTATCCGCAACTGGTGGTCAAGCCGCTGCGCGGCAACCTCGACACCCGCCTGGGCAAGCTGGATCGTGGCGACTACGCCGCCATCATCCTGGCCGTGGCCGGCCTGAACCGCCTGGGCCTGAAGGCGCGCATCCGCTCCTTCCTGGAACCCGAGCAAAGCCTGCCCTCGCCGGGCCAGGGCACGCTGGCCATCGAGATCCCCGCAGGCCGCCACGACATCAGGCGCCTGCTGGCGCCCCTGCACGATGAGCAGGCTGCCGTGGTCTCGGCCGCCGAACGCGCGGTCTCGCGCATCTTCGGCGCCAGCTGCCAGATCCCGCTGGCGGCCTATGCCACGCTGGACGGCGAGCGCCTGCACCTGCGCGCCATGATCGCCACACCCGACGGCACCCAGGCCGCCGCCGCTGAAGCCGTGGGAGCGGCCGACGCCCCCGAGGCCCTCGGTGCGCAAGTGGCCGAGCTGCTCAAGGCGCGTGGTGCCGAGCCCATCCTGGCCCTCTGCAAGGCCCAGGCCGATGCCGCTTCTGCCTGACGCCAGGCAAACCGTACCAGTGGTCGTGACCCGGCCACTGCAGCAGGCGCATGCCTTTGCCGCCAGTGTCGAGGCAGCAGGCCGCCGCGCGGTGCTGTTCCCGCTGCTGACCATTGCGCCGGTAGACGATGCCGGTCCCCTGCAGGCTGCGCTGGCGCATCTGGAGGACTATGCCCTGGTGGTCTTCGTCAGCCCCAACGCCATCGATGCCGCCTTTGCACATTTGCAGGCCTGGCCGCGCCAGGTCCCCATCGGCATCGTCGGCGAAGGTAGCCGCCTGGCCCTGGAGGCCCACGGCGTGGACGCTGCGCATGCCACCCTCTACGGCCCGCAGCGCGCCGACAAGATGGATTCGGAAGAATTGCTCAAGTCGCTGCCGCTGGAACAAATGCAGGGCCGACGCGTTCTGATCGTGCGCGGCCAAGCCGGGCGCGATTTTCTCAGCGAGGCCTTGCAGCAACACGGCATCAGCGTCGAACACCTGACCGCCTACCAACGCCTGGCGCCCACGTTGGACGCCCGGACCGGCCCGCAATTGCTGGGTTTGATCGATGGCCAGGCCGACTGGGTCATCACCAGTTCCGAGGCTCTGCGCAACCTGATTGCGCTGGCAAGACTAGCCGGCGGCGCAGAACGTGTGGTAAAACTGCAACGACAACGAATCTTCGTCTCGCACCACAGGATTGCCGAGACTGCGCAAGCGCAGGGCTTTACAAGGGTAATCCTGACCGGTTCGGGCGACGAACGCCTACTGGCCGCCTTATTTGCTGCGTAATTTGCCGCGTTACAATCCAGCCCATGACCGAACAGCAATCCACACCCCAGCCTCAATTGCCGGAAGCCTCTTCGCCCGCCAGCCAGAATGGCGGCGCGGCAGCCTCGCAGGCTTCCTATACTTTCACCGCCCCGGACGGTACGGCCGCACTGCGCCGTCGCCAGCGCCTACAGACCGCGCTGCTGCTGGTGGTGGCCGCCGGCCTGGGCGCGCAATGGTGGGTCTCCCACACCGAGTTGCGCGACCTGCGCAGTGAAGTTGCGCAGCGCCTGCAAAGCGGTGACAACAGCAGCAACGAGCTCAAGGGCGTGTTGAAGGCCGTCCAGGAAAACACCAAGGACCTGCAAGCCAAGGTCAGCGTGCTCGACAGCAAGCAGGCCGAGTCCCAGAGCCAGCAACTGGCGCTGGAGCAGATGTACCAGGACCTGAACAAGAACCGTGACGACTGGGCCCTCTCCGAGATCGAGGAAGTGCTCTCCACGGCCGATCAGCAACTGGAACTGGCCGGCAACGTGCAAGGCGCGCTGATCGCCCTGCAGAACGCCGACAAGAGCCTCTCGCGCGCGGACAAGCCGCAGTTCATTGCCATCCGCCGCGCCATCGCACGCGACATCGATCGCCTCAAGGCCCTGCCCACGGTGGATATCGCCGGCATCGCCGTGCGTCTGGACAGCGCCATCGGCCAGATCGACAACATGCCCTTGCTGGTGGATGAAAAGCCGGTCGAGTCGGCCAGCGAGCCCAAGCCGCAGCGCGTGAGTGCCAGCCCGGTCCCGGCCGCCAAGGCAGCCAATGGCAAGAACGCCAAGGGCAAGGCCGAAGCGGTGCAAGCCGAAGCCTCGGCCTGGTCGCAATGGCTGGCCGGCGCCCGCGAGACCTGGCAAAGCATGAGCACCGAGATGTGGACCGAGTTGCGCCAGCTGGTGCGCATCCGCGAAGTGCAGACCCCGGAAGCGATCCTGCTCTCGCCGGGCCAGGCCTACTTCGTGCGCGAGAACCTCAAGCTGCGCCTGCTCAATGCGCGCCTGGCGCTGCTCTCGCGCAACGAATTCGCCTTCCGCAACGACCTGGCATCGGCCCAGGACACCATCGCCAAGTACTTCGATACCCGTGCCAAGCAGGTGCAGACGACCCAGGCCCTGTTGAAGCAGGTGCAGGGCAGCAACCTGTCCATCCAGTTGCCCACGCTGGCCGAGAGCCTCAATGCGGTGCGCAACTACAAGGCCCGTCACTGAGCCGCTGACGGGAACCTGATATGAAAATACTGCTCTGGCTTCTTACCCTGTTCGCGTCCGCCATCGGACTGGCCATGCTGGCGCGCTTCAATCCGGGCAATGTGGTGCTGTTCTATCCGCCGTACCGCATCGACCTGTCCCTGAACTTCTTCATCTTTGCCGTGCTGGCGCTGTTTCTGGCGATCTACGTGGTCATCCGCGCCGTGCGCCTGACCCAGAAGCTGCCCGGCCGCGTGATCGCCTACCGTCGTGCCAAGCGCGAGAACGAGAGCAACAAGGCCTTGCGGGATGCCTTGCGGGCTTACTTCGAAGGCCGTTTCGGCCAGGCCGAGAAATCGGCCACGCGTGCCTCCGACCTGCCCGAGAACGCCGGCATCGCCGCCCTGGTGGGTGCGCGCGCCGCGCACCGCATGCGCCAGGGCGACCGTCGCGACATCTGGCTGGCCAGCACCGAGGTCGATCCCAACCTGAAGGCGGCCCGCCTGATGACCGCGCTGGAACTGCAGGTGGATGAGCACCACTTCAAGCAGGCGCTGGAGACGGTGGAAGAGCTGAACGCCAACGGCACCCGCCACATCCAGGCGCTGCAATGGGCCCTGAAGGCCAACCAGCAGGCCAAGAACTGGCCGGAAGTGCTGCGCCTGGTGCAGACCCTGGACAAGCGCAATGCCCTGCATCCGGCGCTGTCGAACCGCCTGCGCGAGATGTCCTACGATGCCTTGCTGTCGGATCGCTCGCATGACGCCGAATCGATCCGCCTGCTCTGGAATGGCGTACCCAGTGCCGACAAGCTCAAACCGTACATTGCCGTGCGCGCCGCCCATGCCTTCGCCAGCCGTGGCCTGCATGACGATGCGCGCAGCCTCTTGGAGCGTGCCCTGGCGGCCGACTGGAATATCCGCCTGCTGCGTGCCTACCGCGAATCGACCGCCGAAGCCGGCTCGCCGGCCTTGCTCTCGCAGATCGAGCATTGCGAGGCGTGGCTGGCCAAGAACCCGACCGACGCCGAGCTGGCGTTGACCCTGGGCATGTTCTGCCTGCGCCAGAAGCTGTGGGGCAAGGCCCAGCGGCACCTGGAGCAAGCCCTGTCGGATGCCATCGAACCGCGTACCGTGCGCGAATCGCACCTGGCGCTGGCGCAGCTGCATGAAGCGCTGGACCAGCAAGAACAGGCGGCGGCCCACTACAAGCAATGCGCACTGGCCACCGCCATCCGTTGAACTTGTTGCAGGCGGCAATGACCAAGGCGGAAGCGGCGCAAGCCCTTCCGCCTTTTTCATGCCCGCTCGCCAGTGCTGTCATGCTGGCGTAAGTTGTACCCGCTAAGGTGCCGGGCAAAGCCAGATTGCCGCTATAATTGCGGCTTTCCAAAGTCGGGCATTGCCTGACATCGATCTGGAAACCGCTTTCTGTTTTCTTTCCTAGTGAGAATCCCATGAGCCTGAACAACGTCCCCGCCGGCCGCGACCTGCCCAATGACTTCAACGTGATCATCGAGATCCCGATGAACGCCGATCCGATCAAGTACGAAGTGGACAAGGACACCGGCGCCATCTTCGTCGACCGCTTCATGGGCACCGCCATGCACTATCCGTGCAACTACGGCTACATTCCCCAGACCCTGTCGCAGGACGGCGACCCGGTGGACGTGCTGGTGATCACCCCGTTCCCGCTGATCCAGGGCGTGGTGGTGCGTTGCCGCCCGATCGGCGTGCTCAAGATGGCCGACGAATCCGGCATCGACGCCAAGCTGCTGGCCGTGCCGGTCGACAAGATCCTGCCGATCTACACCCACTGGCAAAAGCCGGAAGACCTGAACGAACTGCGCCTGAATCAGATCAAGCACTTCTTCGAACACTACAAGGACCTGGAAAAGGGCAAGTGGGTCAAGGTTGAAGGCTGGGAAGGCCCGGACGCCGCCCGCGCCGAAATCCTGGCTGGCGTGGAAGCGTACAAGAACGCCAAGTAATTTCGCGCTGCCTCTGCGCAACTGAAAAAATCGCCCGACAGGCGCAAACCTGTCGGGCGATTGTTTTTTTGATCCGTCGATTACCAACCACACCCGTTCGGACTGAGTAGGCCCGAATGGGCCGTATCGAAGCCTGTCCTGAGCCTGGCGAAAGGGCGCTCCGTCAGCGGATGTCGCGCCGTAGTCGCGTCTTCGATACGACGCTGCGCGTCTACTTAGCCCGAACGGTAGGCACGTACGCAGTGCAAGAGCAACACCTTAGTCCAGCTTGGCCGCGTGCTCGCGGGTGGCATGGAAGGTGATTTCCGGCCAGCGCTCCTGGGTCAGGCGCAGGTTCACGCCCGAGCTGGCCAGGTAGGCCAGGTTGCCGGCGGCGTCGATGGCCAGGTTGGCGCCAGCCGAGGAATTCTCGAAATCGGCCAGCTTCTTCTTGTCCTCGCAGCTGATCCAGCGGGCGCTGCTGATGCTGGTGCCTTCGAAGACGGCATCCACGCCGTATTCGTTCAACAGGCGGCTAGCCACCACTTCGAACTGCAGCACACCCACCGCACCCAGGATCAGGTCGCTGCCGGTGACCGGCTTGAAGACCTGCACCGCGCCTTCTTCGCCCAGCTGCTGCAGGCCCTTGTGCAACTGCTTGATCTTGAGCGGATTGCGGATGCGTGCCACCCGGAAGAAGTCCGGTGCGAAGTAGGGGATGCCGGTGAACTGCAGCATCTCGCCTTCGGAGAAGCTGTCGCCGATCTGCATGTTGCCGTGGTTGGGCAAGCCGATGATATCGCCGGCATAGGCTTCTTCGACCTGCTCGCGGCTGGAAGCCATGAAGGTCACCACCGAGGACACCTTGATGTCACGGTTCAGGCGCAGGTGCTTCAACTTCATGCCGCGCTCGAAGCGGCCCGAGCACACGCGCAGGAAGGCGATGCGGTCGCGGTGCGCCGGGTCCATGTTGGCCTGGATCTTGAAGACGAAGCCGGAGAAGGGCTCCTCGGTCGGCTTGACCTCGCGCACGGTGGCGTCGCGGCCGCCCGGACCGGGCGCCCAGTCCAGCAGTGCGTCGAGGATCTCGCGCACGCCGAAGTTGTTGATGGCCGAGCCGAAGAAGACGGGCGTCTGGATGCCGGCCAGGAAGTCGTCCAGGTTGAAGGGATGGGAGGCGCCATGCACCAGTTCCACTTCCATCTTCAATTGCTCGATCTCCAGCGGGAACATCTCGGCCAGCTTGGGATTGTCGATGCCCTTGATGATTTCCACATTGCCGTTGGCGCGCTCTTCACCGGCCTTGAAGAGCATGATCTCATCGCGCAGCAGGTGATACACGCCACGGAAGTTCTTGCCCATGCCGATGGGCCAGGTCACCGGCGCGCACTGGATCTTCAGCACCGACTCCAGCTCATCCAACAGCTCCAGCGAATCGCGGGTTTCGCGGTCCAGCTTGTTCATGAAGGTGATGATGGGCGTATTGCGCATGCGGCAGACGTTCAACAGCTTGATGGTCTGCTCTTCCACGCCCTTGGCCGCATCGATGACCATCAGCGCCGAGTCCACGGCGGTGAGCACGCGGTAGGTATCTTCGGAGAAGTCCTGGTGGCCCGGAGTGTCGAGCAGGTTGACCACGTGGTCGCGGTACTCGAACTGCATCACCGAGCTGGCCACCGAGATGCCGCGCTGCTTTTCGATCTCCATCCAGTCCGAGGTCGCATGGCGGCCGCTCTTGCGCGCCTTGACGGTACCGGCCAGCTGGATCGCACCCGAGAACAGCAGCAGCTTTTCGGTCAGCGTGGTCTTGCCGGCGTCGGGGTGGGAAATGATGCCGAAGGTACGACGGCGCTTGACCTCGCGCGCGATCAGTTCGGACGAGGCCTTGCGGCTGCCGGTGGAAGCATCGGCGGCATCGTCGGCCGGGGATGCGGCCTGGGCGGCATCGTCATGGAGTTCGTTGCTGGGTTCTTGCATATCGGTTTGGTCGCAGTCGGGGTCGGGCGAGGGCGGCTGATGCTGCCGGGGCTGGATGATCCAGGCCCGGCCGGTCTTGGCCTTGCATGCGCCGCTCGTCGCAGGGCGCCACGCACACTGAACACTGGGGCGGGCGCTGCGGAAAACCCGGCATTATAACCGAAGCAGCCCGCGCTCCCGCATGTTTGCCGCATGGCAATCCGTGCGCGAGGCGGGCCGCCGCAACCGGAACCGCCGGTGATCAGCCGCGCTCGTCGCGGTGCTCATCCCGATGCGCGTTGCGCTGGGGCTGGGGATGCTGCTGTGGCTGTGGCGCCTGCTGCCGTGCCTGCTGCTCGTGGTGCGCCTGCTCCTGCTGCTGGCGCACCTGTTGTTGCTGATCGTGCTGTTGCTGGCGCATCTGCTGCATCTGCCGCATCTGTTGCCCGCGCTGCTGGTCCTGCATCTGCTGTTGCCGCATCTGCTGCTCGCGCTGCTGTTGTTGCTGCTGCATCTGCTGCTGGCGTTGTTGCATCTGCATTTGCATCTGCCGCTCCTGCGCCTGTTGCTGCTGGCGCTGGTCCTGGGATTGCTGCTCGTGCTGACGTTGCTGATCGCGGATCATCTGTTCGCGCTGACGTTGCTGGTCATTGGCCTGTTGCTCGCGCTGGCGTTGCTGTTCAAACGCCTGGCGCTGGCGCGCCTGGTCATCCTGCACGATGCGCTGCTGCACATTCGCTGGCGCCGGTGCCGGCGCGATGGCCGGGCGGGGCGCCTGTGCCTGCGCCAGCGCCGGGGCTGCCTGCTGGGCATAGCGACCGCCGCCGCCATAGCGGGCATCGTGATGCCAGACGACCGGGTGCTGGTTCATGGTCACGTTGCGGTTGTTGTTGATATTATTATTAATAAATCTATTGTTATTGACGATATTGGTATTGTTGATGTTCGTGTTGTTGATGTTGGTGATCCTGGTCTGGCTCACCATCACCTGGCGATGGTGCCAGTCTGGTCGTGCATCGCCATAGACCGCGCTCATCACGCCTATGCCCACGCCAAAGCTGATGCTGGCCGAGAAGCCCGGTTGATAGCTGGGTGGACGATAGCGCGGCGGTGGCGTCCAGTAGACCGGCGGGGCCGACGGCCACCACCAGCTGCCATACACGACCACCGGGTTGTAGTAGGGCACATAGACCACCTGTGGATTGACGGGTTCGATGACGATCACGTCGTCATCCTCGACCATCACCCGCTGTTGCGGGCTGGATTCGAGCGTGCCGGCGATGCGGGCGTGCTCGCGCAGGTTCTGCACCGTGTCCATCACATTGCCTTGCTGGCTCAGGAAAGCCTGGCCCAGCTGCTGCATCCAGTCCAGCCGGTCATTCATCATCGCCAACACCGCCGGGAACTGCACCAGCGACTTCACGCTCGGATCCCAGGGCATGGGCGCCACGGCACGGGCCAGACCATCGCCCTGCAGGCCAGGCCGGGCTTCCACGAAGCGCTGGGCCTGCACCACTTCCAGCGGATAGGTCGCGGCCATCAATACCTGGGCCAGCAGGGAATCGGGATATAGCGCCACCGGGGCCAGCATCTGGTCCAGCTGTTGCTGGGTATAGGCGACCGGGGCACTGGGGTAGGTGCTTTGCGCCTGGGCGGGCCAAGCTGTCACCAGCGAAAACACCAGGCAGGCGGCCCAGGCCAGAGAGGTCTTGTTCACGTCGTTCTCCTTGGTAGTTAGGCGCGGCGTGGACGTCGGGAAAGACGTCTGGCCGCAAGACGGTACAGTCATGGTCAGCCAGGAGTGAAGGGAGAGGTGTAACGGAATTGCAAGCGGTGTTTCAGGGCGACGACTTCGCCACGGTTCTTTTTTGCCCGGGACTGAGCAGAGGCCCTAGCCCAGGCCGGCCCATGGTGTGGCATCATGAATGGCCACGAACGCAACTCATCAGTGCAGCAGATGAACCCGGCACTGGACAATGGGAAACGTTCTAAACCGTTTTCGCTGTAGGCATCACGGCAAGACTTTTACGACAACACGCCATTAAGCAAGGAAAGACCATGAGTCATCACCTGATCTGGCGGCGCGATGAGTTCCTCATCGACACCGATCCCGACCGGCTGGATATCCCCCTCATCCATGACGTACTGACCCACTCGAGCTGGTCACCCGGCATCGACCTCAATACCGTGCGCACCGCCATCGCCAACAGCCTCTGCTTCGGCCTCTATCGTGGCAGCCAGCAGATCGGATTCGCCCGCGTGGTGACCGACCATGCGACCTTCGGCTACCTGTGCGACGTCTTCGTCATCGACGACCTGCGCGGCCAGGGCCTGGGCCGCTGGCTGATCGAATCCTGTAACCAGCACCCGACCCTGCAAAAGCTGCGCCGCGTGATGCTGACCACCTCCACCGCCCCCTGGCTGTATGCCCGCTGCGGCTTCGAGGCCATCAATCGTGGCGACTTCGTCTGGCACATCTCCCGTCCGGACATCTACCGTAACGCATCCCAGGCCTGAGTCCTTCCCCGGGCGCGCCGCAGGGCGCGCCCATCGCAACGCCTTTCCCTCCCGTCTCGCTCGCCCCGGCCTCTGCCGGCCCGCTGCCATCTCCGTGTATGGCCTGGCCGAGTCACGTCGATCAGGAATTTCCCTGTTTCCTGCAGGAGACAGGGAAATTCAAAAATATTCATATTTATTTGCTTAAATTGATTTATATGGTATTTTTGCGTCACTGATTCATTGTTTCCTACCGAAATCCTCCGGGAGCCGAGAATGACCATTGCCAAAAAACTGTATGCCCTGATCGCCGCCGCCATCGTCGGCTTGCTGGTGCTCACCGCGCTGGGCATGTACCAGATCGAGCGCGTCAATACTGCCGCCAGCTATTCCACCGTCAATACGGTGCCCAGCATCCTGGCCATCGATGATGCCTCCGACGCGGCCTACACCATTCGCGTGGCGCTGTGGAAGTTCATGTCCGACAGCGATCCGGCGTTCCGGCAGGCCGTCGAGAAGTCCATGACCGATGCCCACGCCAAGGTGATTGCCGCGCTGGATCTGTATCAGAAAGACGATATCTCGGACGCCACCGACGCCGATCTGCTCAAGACCGACCGCGACAATTTCGCGGCCTATGAGGATGAGCGCCAGAAGGTCATGGCCCTGGTCAAGGCGGGTAACGCCGAAGGCGCCAAGGCGGCGATGCTGGATCACCAGGCCAAGGTCGACAACATGATGAAGGCCTTCCGCGATCACAAGAAGTACAACGAGAAACTGGGTCAACAGGGCGCCCAGCAGGCTGCCGAGACCAAGGCAAGTGCCGACATCCTGGCCCTGGTCATCAGCGCCGTCGTGGCCCTCATCGTGGCGGCCACGGGCATCCTGCTCGCTCGCAAGATCAGCGCCTCGCTCAATGAGGCTGTCGCAACCGCCGAGGCCGTGGCCGCAGGCGACCTGACGGTGCGCATGCATGGCCATTCCAAGGACGAGATCGGCCAGCTGCAGCAAGCCCTGGGCAAGATGACCGCCAGCCTGTCGACCATCGTCACCGAAGTCCGCACCAGCGTGAATACCATCGCCACCGCCTCTGGTGAAATCGCCGCCGGCAATATCGATCTCTCCTCGCGTACCGAGCAACAGGCCGGTTCGCTGGAAGAAACCGCCTCGGCCATGGAAGAGCTGACCTCCACCGTCAGGCAGAATGCCGACAACGCCCGCCAGGCCAACCAGCTGGCCAGTTCGGCCTCGGATGTGGCTACCGAAGGCGGTCAGGTGGTGGGGCAGGTGGTCGAGACCATGCAGGCCATCAACGATTCCTCGCGCAAGATCGTCGATATCATCAGCGTCATCGACGGCATCGCCTTCCAGACCAACATCCTGGCCCTGAACGCCGCCGTGGAAGCAGCCCGTGCCGGTGAGCAGGGGCGCGGTTTCGCCGTGGTGGCCTCTGAGGTGCGCACCCTGGCGCAACGTTCGGCGGCAGCCGCCAAGGAGATCAAGGAGCTCATCGACAACTCCGTGAACAAGGTCGAGGATGGCAGCAAGCTGGTGGCCCAGGCCGGTTCGACCATGGATCAGGTGGTGGCCAGCGTGCGCCGCGTCACCGATGTGGTCGGCGAAATCAGCGCCGCCAGCAGTGAGCAGAGCGATGGCATCGGCCAGGTCAATCAGGCCATCACGCTCATGGATGAGGCGACCCAGCAGAATGCCGCGCTGGTCGAGGAGGCCGCCGCAGCCGCTCAATCGCTGCAGGACCAGGCCCAGCGGCTGGAGCAGGCCGTGGCCTTCTTCCGGGTGGAGGGTGGGCAGTCGGCACCGGGCATGCGTTCTGCGCAAACGGCATCGGCCAAGCCCGCTGCAGCAAGCAAGCCTGCCACGGCGACCAAGCCTGCTGCATCGGCCAAGACGGCCAGCAGTGCTCCCAGGATCGCTGCCAGCAAGCCGGCTGCCGCCGAGCAAGCCCCCAAGACATCGCAGTTCGCCACCGATGATTCGGGATCGTGGGAGCAGTTCTGAGAGCGTTCTGCAGCAATCCAGTGCTGCGCTGGATCTGCCGTATTTCCTAACTTTTTACGTGATAGCCAAGAAAGCCGCAGTCCCTGCCAAGGCAAGGATTGCGGTTTTTTTTATAGGAGAAATTGCCGCTCCGGTTAATCCCGGTTTGCCCTGGTTGTGGCGCCGTAATTTAAGTTTTTTGTGATTGTCGCATCGATCAGTTACGCAAAGATGATCAGAATCAAAGATCGGGAAGTTGTGGATTTCAGTGATTTTTGGGCGACTTATAATTTTCTGAAATTACGTTTCAAGTCCCCCGATCAGCCACGCATGTGCGTGCGCACATAGGAAGTCGAACATGACCATCGCAAGAAAACTCCATCTCCTCATCCTCTCGGTCATCCTGGGCCTGGCCAGCCTGACCGTACTGAGCGTCTACCAGAGCCAGCGCATCGCCAGCTCGGCCAGCTACTCGTCCATCAATACCGTCCCCAGCCTGCTGGCATTGAGCGATGCCTCCGACGCCGCCTACGCCATCCGCGTCAATATCTGGAAGTACGCCGCCTCGACCGATCCGGCGGTCCATGAAAGGCTGGCCAGGCTGATGAACGAGCAGCATGAAAAGGTCGTCGCCGCCTTCAATCTCTACGAGAAGGAAGACATCTCCGACGATGCCGACCGCCAGCTGCTGGAAGCCGACCGCAGCGCCTTCCTCGACTATGAGAAGAGCCGCGCCGTGGTCATGCAACTGGGTGCCGAAGGCAGGTCCGAGGATGCCCTGCGCGCCATCGAGAAACTGGTGGTGCCACCCGGCGACAAGATGATCGCCGCCTTCGCCGCCCACAAGAAGTACAACGAGCAGCTGGGCCGGCAAAGTGTGGAGACGGCGCAAGCCATCCTGCAATCCTCGATCTACCTGGCCATCGTCGTGAGTGTGCTGGTGGCCGGCCTGGTGGCCACCGTGAGCCTGCTGATTTCGCGCAAGATCACGGCCTCGCTGGGCCAGGCCGTGCAGGTCGCCAATGCCATCGCCAAAGGTGACCTGACTTCCGGAATCGTGCGGGAGAGTCACGACGAAGTGGGCCAGCTGATGCAGGCCATCGGCCAGATGAGCGGCAGCCTGGCAGGCATCGTCAGCAATGTGCGCGCCAGCGCCCACACCATCGAGACCGCCTCCAGCGAGATCGCCTCGGGCAATCTGGACCTGTCCTCGCGCACCGAGTCGCAGGCCGGCTCCATCGAAGAAACCGCCTCGGCCATGGAACAGCTCACCGCCACCGTCAAGCAGAATGCCGAGAACGCCCGTCAGGCCAATGTGCTGGCAACATCGGCGTCCGACGTCGCCAGCGCGGGTGGGCAGGCTGTGCAGCAGGTGGTGTTGACCATGGATGCGATCAACAGCTCCTCGCTGAAGATCGTCGACATCATCAGCGTCATCGATGGCATCGCGTTCCAGACCAATATCCTCGCACTCAATGCCGCCGTCGAAGCCGCCCGCGCCGGCGAGCAGGGACGCGGCTTCGCCGTGGTGGCCTCGGAAGTGCGTTCGCTGGCCCAGCGTTCGGCCGCCGCCGCCAAGGAGATCAAGGAACTCATCGACGACTCGGTCGCCAAGGTGGAGAGTGGCAGCAAGCTGGTGGCCGAAGCCGGCAATACGATGCAGCAGGTGGTGAGCAGTGTGCGTCGCGTCACCGACATCGTCGGCGAGATCAGCGCCGCCAGCGGCGAGCAGAGCGACGGCATCGGCCAGGTCAACCAGGCCATCGGCCTGATGGACCAGACCACCCAGCAGAATGCCGCCCTGGTGGAGCAGGCCGCCGCCGCGTCGCAATCGCTGCGTGAACAGGCTGGCCAGCTGACGCAGGCGGTGGCGGTGTTCCGCCTGCAGCAGCATCTGGAACCCATGCTGGGCGCGGTGATCACCCCTGTGTTGACGCATCAGAAAAAGTCCGTCTACGCCTTGCCGGCCTGAGGCTGTTTTTGTCGCACGTCGCTGCGGTTTTGCCTGGTGCCACCCGGTCCGTTCCTCCCATCGGGGATGGGCCGGATGGTGTCAGCACAGGTCAGCAAATGTAATCTCTGACGGCAATTTTTTGCGTTAAGGTTCGACCAGCCCATCGTGGGCCCCATCGCAGCTCACGCACATCCCGTGCATGAATGCAGGAAGGGAAGTCGACCATGACCATCGCACGCAAGCTCCATCTCCTT
This sequence comes from Herbaspirillum sp. ASV7, assembly GCF_016429215.1. Taxonomy (GTDB): domain Bacteria; phylum Pseudomonadota; class Gammaproteobacteria; order Burkholderiales; family Burkholderiaceae_D; genus Herbaspirillum. The sequence goes on from NZ_JAELUH010000069.1 coordinate 28,735, forward strand.
ATCCTTGTCGTCATCCCCGGCATGCTGGCCCAGGTCATGCTGGGCATCTTCCAGAGCAACAGGGCCGCCGATGCGGCTGGCTACTCGGCTGCCAATACCATTCCCAGCGTCCTGACGCTCAATGCGGCCACGGATGCGATCTATGCCATCCGCCTGCATGTGGCCAGGTTCATGATCGACCCCAGCCGGAGGGGGATGTTGTCTCCCTATTCAGCTTATGTTGCAGTGCGGACACAACACGTTAAGAACGGTAAAGATTCTCTTGCAGTGAGAAACTCGCAAACTATAACATGTTGACTTACGGCAAGTCGACGTGGTGCAAACTCCTGAAGTTCCCGCTGTCCGACCGTTTCAACCATAAAACCAACATGATGAGCAGCGATGGGGTGTCTTTTCAAGGTCATCCCACCTCGGGGGTGGTCACGTCAGTGGCCGAGGTGGGAGGTATTGTCTTTTGCATTGTGTACGGCATTCATCCTGGCAGGCCCGCTGGCCCATGCTCAGGCCGATCCGGCCGCGCAGGAGGTGCAGCGCCAGCAGGAACGTGAACGGGCGCTGCGCCAGCAGCAACAGCCCAGTCCCGATGTAAGGCTGCAGGAGCCGGCCGTCGTCGCGCCGCGCACCGAGATCCCCGACAACGAGACACCCTGCTTCACGATCGGCCAGATTGCGCTGGCCGGCTACCGGCACGAGCACTTCCGATTCGCACTGGAGCAGGTACTGGCCGATGATGCGACGCTCATCGGACGTTGCCTCGGTGCGCGCGGCATTGAAGTGCTCATTGCGCGGGTGCAGAACGCCATCATCGCGCAAGGCTATGTCACCACCAGGGTCTATGCACGCTCGCAAGACATTGCCTCGGGGGTGTTGGTCCTGACGGTGGTGCCGGGCGTGGTGGCCCACATCCGTTTCGCCGAACCGGTCGATCCGCGCGCGACCCAGTGCAATGCGGTGCCGGCCAGCCCGGGCGATCTGCTGAACCTGCGCGACATCGAGCAGGGGCTGGAGAACTTCAAGCGCCTGCCCACCGCAGAGGCCGATATCCGTATCGAAGCAGTGCAGGGCAGTGACCCGCAGATGGGCTACAGCGACCTGGTGATCCAATACCAGCAAGCCTTTCCGTTTCGCCTCACGGCATCGATCGACAACAGCGGCTCCGAGGCCACCGGCAAGTACCAGGGCAGCATCACGCTCGCCTACGACAACTGGTGGACGCTCAACGACCTCTTCTACATCAACTACAACCATGACCTGGGCGGTGGCGCGGACGGGCCGCACGGCAGCCGTGCCTATGCACTGCATTACTCGCTGCCACTGGGTTACTGGAGCCTGGCCTTCAATCGCAGCGTGAGCGACTATCACCAGACGGTGGCCGGCGCCTTCGTCAGCTACCAGTACAGCGGCAGCAACGAGACGACCGAACTGAGCGTCTCGCGGGTGCTGCTACGCAATGCCGTGCGCAAGACCAGCGCCACGCTCAAGGCCTTCCTGCGCACGGCCAGCAATTACATCGACGATACCGAGATCGACGTGCAGCGTCGCCGCACGGCGGGCTGGGAGTTTGGCCTCGGCCACAAGGAATTCATCGGCGAGAGCACGCTGGAAACCAATCTCGCCATTCGCCACGGCACCGGCATGTTGTCGGCCGAAGCCGCGCCCGAGGAAGCCTTTGGCGAAGGCAGCTCGCGCTTCAAGCTGATGACAGCCGACCTGGCCGCCAGCATTCCCTGGACCATGGACACCCCCTGGGGCAAGCAGGCGCTGCGCTACTCCTTCTATGGTCGCGCCCAGTGGAACGGCACACCGCTGACACCGCAGGACCGCTTCTCCATCGGCAGCCGCTATACC
>NZ_JAELUH010000006.1 GCF_016429215.1 Herbaspirillum sp. ASV7
CCCCCCCCCCCCCCCCCCCCCCCCCCCCCCCCCCCCCCCCCCCCCCCCCCCCTTTTTAACGGAGTCTCGTGGGCTCGGAGATGTGTATAAGAGACAGGTACAGCGCCTTGGTGTAGGTCGACCCTTTGAGCACCGTCGGCAATGCCTTCAGCGTGGCCTTGATCGCCTTGGTGTTGTTACCGACCAGGAAAGCGCCTGCGGCGGCGCCGCCGATCATCAGCAGTTCGAGTGGCTGAAACAGCGCCCCCACGTGGCCGCCAGACAGCACGAACCCGCCGAAGACGGACCCCATGACCACGACATATCCAATTATGACTAACAAGTGCCTACTCCCGTCCCGGTGGCGTTGAGTGTATTTTCACGTTCATCAGGTTACATGTATTCCATTCAAGCAAATGGGGGAATACATAACCGAAAAACGCCCTTCCTTTTTGATTTACGACCAAATCCGGCCAAACTTGATACGCCACGTCTCGCCCCTGCCCTGCTCACATGCGCCAGCCATGCAGCAGCGGCCCGCCCCCTTCCGGCTGGATCACCACATCCGGCGCCGCGCCGGGGATATGGAACTCGTAACTGAGCAAGAGCGTCCCCGGCCGCATCTCGGCGCGCGCCTTGTGCCAGAGGGCAAGCATCGCCGCCGGCGACAGGTAGGCAAAGACGACATCATAGTCGGCGAAGTCCAGCAGCAGGTAGTCGCCGCGTACAAAACGACAGGAATTGCCGGCCAGGGCTGCTCGCAAGCGGCTCACCAGCCAGGGCAAGGGCGCAATCTCGATACCGGTAAACTGACTCTCGGGACGGCGCCGCGCCAGCTCCAGCACGGCCCCACCCAGGCCGCTACCGATATCCATGAAGCGGATCGCCCGATCTGGCGGCAAGAGACCCGCCACGGCATCCCAGGCCGGTTGTCCGGACGGGTAGAACGGCACCTGGCTACGGAAGGTGGACCAGAACAGCACCAGCATGAACAGGAAAACCGCCAGGAACATCCACGGCGGCAAATGCAGGCGCCCCACTACGAGCGCGGCCAGCGGGAACAAGGCCAGGATCACCCACCACCAGGCCGCCAGGCGGCGCCAGCGCGCCAGCAGGGCCGCCAACAGGCCATGCAGCAGGGACATCGGCAAGGGGGATATGGGAGGGAAACCGGCGCGCTGGAGCAGCACGTCGATCACGTTGGCCCCCACCAGGGCCAACAGCAACAGCAGCAAGGCCTGGACCGCCGGCGCCTGTCGCAGTGGCCTGCGACGGGCGCCGGGTTCATTCTCTCGTTCGGACATCTAGGCAATCGGCCCTATCGTGTTGGACATACCAGGCCATCGCCTGCGTAGTGCCAGGCGCTCAGGCCACCGCCACCAGGGGCGCCGACACGGCCACCGGCAGGGCGGCCTCGACCAGCGCGGTGACCACGGCATCCTTGGCCTTCTTGGTCTTGCCTGCGCGCGAGGGCATGTGGCACAGGCCGCACAGGTAATCCTGATGCAAGTCCAGGCGATGCACCACGAAGTGGCCACTGCACTTGCAACAGGGCGTGGTCATGAGCATCTTGCTTTCGAAGAAGCGCACCAGGGTCCAGGCCCGGGTCAGCGACAGCACCGGCTCGCCGGCATCGTTGGGACCGACCTGCTCCAGATAGAGCTTGTAGGCCTTCATCACCGCCTCGATGCCGTTGATGCGGGCGTGCTCCACCAGGTAACGATGGATATTGATGAACAGCGACGAATGGATGTTGGGCTGCCAGGTAATGAACCAGTCCGTCGAGAATGGCAACATCCCCTTGGGCGGCGACACCCCTTTCAATTCCTTGTACAGCTTCAGCAAGCGCTCACGCGAGAGTGAAGTTTCGGATTCCAGCAACTGGAGGCGAGCCCCCAGGTTGATCAATTCAATGGCCAACTGAATTTCCTGCGCCTCTGTGACAACGCTTTTCTTAGCCATGTTGCTACCCCCGGTGATTTCGTAATGAGACTGCCTGACCCCGATCTGCGCACTCAGGTGTGGGCAGATATCAGGCTTCAAATCCAAGACACAAAAACCAATGTGCTACTCAACGTCTTCCTCTCCGGCGCGTTGACTGCCCCTGGCCGCGCCGGCCCTGTTTGTCTTGTTGTTTTACGAAATTTGTTCGCTGGGCTGACAGGCCATGAGGATGGCCGCATGCGACTGCGCCAGGCTCTTGTCCTTGTTGTAGTTCGTCAGCATGCCGAGTATGGCGCCATCGTCGAAACGAAAACGCGTCAGCATCATGTTGGTGGCCGCCAGCTTCATGATCTGCGCGTTGGACAGGCCTTCGATCAGGTCTGCGATCTCTGCGCTGATGCCGAGACGGAAAATCGCCGTCGGCTTGTCGGATCGGATCATCTGCTGCGCCAGCATGAGATAGCTCAGGTTGGCATCGCGGATTTCCGCCATCATGTCGTTGGTATTCATAGGCACCCCACCTCGGTAAGAAACGTCCTGCTTACAGTCAGTTACACTTACTTGACTGCAAGCCAATTCTGAGGGGGGCAAGACAGGCGGGGAATTAGACTTGGTCGGTATTTTTCGACGGAGACACGACGTGTCAATTTGTAGGACTTTGTCTTACAAATTCGATAAATCCGCTCTAATTAATTTGAGGCTTTTGACGTGCTTTCAGGCTGCCAGCACCTTTGCGGCACAATCAGGAATTTCCTGACCAAAAGGTTTCTAGCTTGAAATGCAAGAAAAAAGTTTCTCAAATAACAACGATTTTATATGTAAATTATTGCCGGACTCGGCACTCATGTTGCTGGGTCACGACTAGCTCATCCGGGCAGCACAGCCCCTGATGACGCACATACTGTAGGAAGATTCATCCATCGCCACGTAAAAACTTGCAGTTATTTACACAACTTCACGTATTTTTCGCAACATATAGCGACGCTTTCCTAACTGACACACATCATATCGCCAACGCTACCATCGCAAAATGGTAATAAGAGGCAGCATTTAGCTTTATTCAACTGTCAAACAGCTAACTTAGCCAAGCTGCTGCCCCGTTCAGGCCGGTGAACCGGCCGTTTCAGAGCCGGCCCAGGGCCTGTTCGATATCGTTGATCAGGTCCTCGGGGGATTCCAGGCCGATGTTGAAGCGTACCAGTTGCCCCTCGCGCTGCCAGTCGCGCCGCATGCCCTTCATGCGATACGGTACGCACAGGCTGTGCGCACCGCCCCAGCTATAGCCGATCTTGAACAGCTTCAGGCTATCGACGAAGCGATCGGTCTGTTCTTCCACATAGCGCGGATCGAAGATCACCGAGAACAGCCCGCCGGCACCGGTGAAATCCCGCTTCCAGTGGGCGTGACCGGGGCAATCCTCGAAGGCGGGATGCAATACCGCCGCAATCTCGGGACGTTGCTTGAGCCAGGTCGCCACCTTGCGGGCGGCGGCATCATGGGCGTCGAAACGCAGGCGCATCGACGACAGGCTGCGCAACACCAGGTAGACGTCATCCATGCCCACACCAAAACCCAGGCGCATGTGGGCCAGCTCCAGACGCTCATTGAGCGCCTGGTCACGCACGATCACGGCGCCCATCAATACGTCGGACCCGCCGGACTGGTATTTGGTGACCGCCTGCATGACGATGTCCACGCCGTGATCGAAGGCCTTGAAGGCCAGGCCGGCCGACCAGGTATTGTCGATGGCCACCAGCACGCCCTTGTCATGGGCGGCACGGCACAAAGCCGGAATATCCGGCACTTCCATGGACACCGATCCCGGCGCCTCGGTCCACAGCAGACGGGTACGGGGGCCGATCAACTCGGCGATGCCGGCACCGATCATGGGATCGTAGAAACGCGCGGTGATCTGGAAGTCACGCTCCAGCCACTGGGCCAGGTCCTTGCTGGGGCCGTAGGCGTTATCGGGCAACAGCACCTCGTCCCCCGTCTTGAGGAAGGCGAAGTTGACCATGACGATGGCAGCCAGTCCACTGGGGGTGACACGGCAATAGCTGCCCCCCTCGATCTCGGCCAGCCGCGCCTCCAGCACGAAGCTGGTCGGGGTGCCGTGCAGGCCGTAGGTGTAGCCCAGCTTCTCGCGCCAGTCGCGCGAACGCATCGAGGCGACGTCGGGGAACAGCACCGTGGAAGCGTGATGGATGCCCACCGGGAAGGCTTCGAAGCCGTCGGGGGCGCGGTAGCTGCTGTGGACCAGGGAAGTCTGCGGAGTCTGCTTGGGGTGGGACACGAATCTGCCTTCTGAAGTCGATGGAAGCGCAGCCGCGACCGGACCGCGCAAAGGCTTCACTATACGCGCAGCCCGCCGACATCGAAAGCAACAGACAGAGGCCCGCGCAGCGGGCACAGGGATCAGGGTAACTGCAGGGCGAATGGCTTGGTGATGCTGCCGTCGGCGCTGGACCAGGTGCCGGTGATGGACTGGCCCTCGCGATGACCTTCCCACTGGCCCGATACGTCGCGGCCATTGATGGATTCTTCCATGATGAAGTCGTCACCGTCGACCTCGCCGGCCACCAGGATCTCGGGCGAACCGCCGAAGAAGAAATAGCGGCCTTCCAGGCCATCTTCATTCTTCTTCGGTTGCAGCGACAACTGGAGGGCGCGACCGTCGATCTGGCCGCGCAAGACCAGCGCATGCCCCATCAGGACCTGCTGCAACGATGCCTGGCCGGCTTCGGCCGCTGGTGCTGCGGCCCATGCGGAGGGCAGCGCCAGGCAAGACAAGGCCAGCAGCACGGCCGCCAGCCTGCCCCGCTGCCGATGCATCAGCGGGCTCACTCGGCGGCACCCCACAGGTCGTGGGCGTCGGCGGCCGTGATGCGCACATCGACGAACTGGCCGACTTCCAGCTTGCGATGCGGTTCGAACGGTGGCTTCACATAGACCACGCCATCGATTTCCGGCGCGTCGGAATAGGTACGACCGGTGCCGCCATTGCGATCGACAGCGTCGATCAGCACGCGCAGGGTCTTGCCGACCTTGGCCTGCAGGCGCTTCTTGGAGATCTCTTCCTGCAGTTGCATCACGCGGGCACGGCGCTCTTCGCGCACCTCTTCCGGCACCGGGTTGGCGATCTCGTTGGCTGTAGCGCCCTCCACGGGCGAATAGGCGAAGCAGCCCAGGCGGTCGATCTCGGCCTCCTTGAGGAAGTCCAGCAGGTACTCGAACTCGGCCTCGGTCTCGCCGGGGAAGCCGGCGATGAAGGTGGAGCGGATCGTGATGTCCGGGCACATGGCGCGCCAGGCCTGGATGCGCTCGATGTTCTTTTCGCCATTGGCCGGACGCTTCATGCGCTTGAGCACCTCCGGATGGGCGTGCTGCAGCGGCACGTCCAGGTAAGGCAGGATCTTGCCCTCGGCCATCAGCGGGATGATCTGGTCCACGTGCGGATACGGGTAGACATAGTGCAGGCGCACCCAGGCGCCATACTGCTGGGCCAGCTCGCCCAGGGCGCCGACCAGCTGGGTCATGTGGGTCTTGATCGGCTTGCCGTTCCAGAAGCCGGTACGGAACTTCACGTCCACGCCATAGGCGCTGGTGTCCTGCGAGATCACCAGCAGTTCCTTGACGCCGGCCTTGAACAGGTTCTCGGCTTCCAGCATGACATCGGCAATGGGACGCGAGACCAGGTCGCCGCGCATGGAGGGGATGATGCAGAAGCTGCACCGGTGGTTGCAACCCTCGGAAATCTTCAGGTAGGCGAAATGCTTGGGCGTGAGCTTGACGCCCTGCGGTGGCACCAGGTCGATGAAAGGCGCATGCGGCTTGGGCAGGTGCTTGTGCACCGCCTGCATGACCTCGCCCACCGCGTGCGGGCCGGTCACTTCCAAGACCTTGGGGTGGATCTTGTGGATGATGTCGTCGCCGTCGGCATCCTTCTTGGCGCCCAGGCAACCGGTGACGATGACCTTGCCGTTCTCGTTCAAGGCTTCGCCGATGGCGTCCAGCGACTCCTGCACCGCCGCGTCGATGAAGCCGCAGGTGTTGACGATGACCAGGTCGGCGCCGTCATAGGACTTGGCGGTATCGTAGCCTTCGGCGCGCAGCTGGGTCAGGATCTGCTCGGAATCGACCAGTGCCTTGGGGCAGCCGAGGGAGACGAAACCGACCTTGGGCAGGGCCGGGCTAGCGGGAGAGGATGGGTTGGACATGGCGTGCGGGCTGGAGAGACTGGCGAAAAACGGAAAAAACCGGAAAAAGCCGGGGGAAACCGGGGAAAAGCAGAAAATGCTTTAAAAATCAGGGCGCTATTGTACAACGTCTGTCGCCCAGCGCCCTCTTTTGCGGCTTTTCGGCACATGCCCTGGCGTCATGCCTGCCCCCGCCGCAGAAAAAGCAAACGGCCCGTGATGGGCCGTTTTCGTACTTGCCAGCACTTGCCGGCAGGCAGATTTACTTCTTCTGGTCCGGCGGATTGCCCGGCGTACCGAAGGGGAAGGTGCCGAACATGTTCTTGGTCTGGCTCTGCATCTGCTCCTGCATCTGGATGAACAGGTTCTTGCTCTGCTCGATGTAGTTGCTCATCATGCCCTGCATCATCGGACCTTGCACGTTCATGAACTGGGTCCACATCTCCGGGCTGAAGGGCTTGCCTTCATAGAAACCCTTGGAGTTCTCCGCCAGCTTGTTCTGGATGTCGATGAAGGTCTGGATGTTCTTTTCCAGATAGTTACCCATCATGCCCTGCATGGCGTGGCCATAGTAGCGGATGATCTGCGACAGCGCACCGCTGGAGAACATCGGCACGCCATGCGACTCTTCTTCCAGGATGATCTGCAACAGGATGCTGCGGGTCAGGTCGTCACCGTTCTTGGCGTCGACGACGGTGAAATCCTCGTTGTCCAGCACCAGCTGCTTGACGTCGGTCAAGGTGATGTAGGAACTGGTCTGGGTATCGTAAAGACGGCGATTGGGGTATTTCTTGATCAAGCGTTCTGCCGAATTTTTTGCAGTAGTCATCTGAAGTCCAGTCTCTCTTATTCAGCCGTTTGCCGGCCATGGTTTGCAGCGGTAGCGGGTCCGCATGCTAGCGATCCCGACCCGCGGGCGTCCGGGACATTGTCGCTGTCCTCTCCTTGCTTCTTCTACTGTTGCGCAGTTCGCCTCAGCCGGGCGAGGCGGATGTCACCGTTTTTGCATGGCAACAACGCAAGCCATTATAGGGGGGAAGCAGGAGAATAGGGAGCCCGATTGCGCAATGCGGAGCAAATCCGCACGGCTTGCCGTCCCCGGCCTGCCCGCGCAGGCAGGCCGGGGACGGCAATGCGCATCAGCCCATGTACAAGCCGCCGTTCAGGGAGAAGTCCGAACCGGTCGCATAACCACCCTCAGACGAGGCGATCCAGGCCACGATGGAAGCGATTTCCTCGGGTTCGCCCAGACGCTTGACGGGGATGCCGGAGACGATCTTTTCCAGCACTTCCGGACGGATCGCGCGCACCATGTCGGTACCGATGTAGCCAGGCGAGACGGTGTTGACGGTCACGCCCTTGGTCGCCACTTCCTGCGCCAGCGCCATGGTGAAGCCGTGGATGCCGGCCTTGGCGGTGGAGTAGTTGGTCTGGCCGAACTGGCCCTTCTGGCCATTGACCGAAGAGATGTTGATGATGCGACCGAAACCGCGCTCGCACATGCCTTCAATGACTTGCTTGGTGACGTTGAAGAGCGAATTCAGGTTGGTGTCGATGACCGCATCCCAGTCGTCCTTGCTCATCTTGCGGAACTGACCGTCGCGGGTAATGCCGGCGTTGTTGACCAGCACATCCACTTCGCCGATCTCGGCGCGCACCTTCTCGAAGGCGGCCTTGGTCGATTCCCAGTTGGAGACGTTGCCTTCGGATGCGTGGATATCGAAACCCTGTTCGCGCATCGTGGTCAGCCACTTGTCCTTGCGCGTGGAGTTGGGGCCACAGCCGGCCACCACGGTGTAACCGTCCTTGCACAGACGGGTGCAGATAGCGGTTCCGATGCCGCCCATGCCACCGGTCACATATGCGATACGCTTGCTCATTTGCTGCCTCCTTTAGAGATAGTGATTATTGGGGACCTACCCTGCTCCCCTCTTCGCGTCTGCGTTGCGCCGCATTGGTCGGGAGGCCGCGACCTGTCCTGGCTTCCCTGAATACTTCGGACCCTGGCGCCGCCGCGGATGCGGCGCGGGCCGTCTCTCTCTGTCGGCGCGGCCGTTGCCGGCGGCCGCCCTCTTTTTATCGTCACCGCCGGCTTCTATGACCGGCTGGTGGATCCTGCTGGCAGGCCTACTGGTCTGCCTTGACCTTGACGTAGCGCCCCGGCGCCGGCTCGATGGCCTTGTAGCGGGACGATCCGGCGGCCTTCGGCGCAGCTACCTTGCGCCCGCCATGCTTGGTCAGGAATTCGGCCCACTGGCCCCACCAGCTGCCAGGATGATCGACCGCACCGGAGAGCCAGGTATCGGCATCCACACCGGCCTTGGCCTTGTCGTTGATCCAGTAATTGCGCTTGTTCTTGGAGGCTGGATTGATCACGCCGGCAATGTGACCGGACGCTCCCAGCACGAAACGGTTGTTGGCCGGCTTGGCCACGTTGATCAGGCCCAGCGTGGCGTAGGCTGACTTCCAGGGCACGATGTGATCGTCACGGGAGGCATAGACGAAGGCCGGCGCATTGATCTTGCCCAGGTCGATCTTCTCGCCGCCCACGGTGAGGCGACCGGGATCCTTGAGCGCATTCTCCAGATACATGTGGCGCAGGTAATAGCAGAACATCGGCCCCGGCAAATTGGTGCTGTCGGCATTCCAGTACAGCAGGTCGAAGGCACTGGGCGGCTCACCCTTGAGGTAGTTGGATTCGACATAGTTCCACAGCAGGTCGTTGGGACGCAGGCTGGAGAAGGCGCTGGCGAAATCGCGCCCGGCCATCAGGCCACGCTTGCCGATCATCTGCTCGCGCAGGGCCAACTGCATCTCGTCGATGTAGACATCGATGGCGCCGGTATCGGAGAAATCCAGGAAGGTCGTCAGCAGGGTCAGGCTGGCGACCGGATCCTCGCCGCGCGCGGCCAGCAGGGCCAATGCGCAGGACAGGATGGTGCCGCCCACGCAGAAGCCCAGCGCATTGATCTGCGGCTGCTTGCTGATCTCCTGCACGATATGGATGGAACGCACCACGGCGTCATCGACATACTGGTCCCAGGTGGCGCCATCGACCGAAGCGTCGGCATTGCGCCAGGAGATCAGGAATACCGTATGCCCCTGCTCCACCGTATAGCGCACCAGCGAATTCTGCGGCTGCAGGTCGAGGATGTAGAACTTGTTGATGCACGGCGGCACGATCAGCAGCGGCACCGCATGCACCGTCTTGGTCAGTGGCGTGTACTGGATCAGCTGGAACAATTCGTTCTCGAAGATCACCGTGCCGGCGCTGGCACCGACATCGCGCCCCACCTCGAAGGCGGTCTCGTCGGTCTGCGACACATGGCCCTTCTGCAGGTCGGCCAGCAATTGCGCTATGCCCTTGGTGAGGCTCTCGCCGCGTGTCTCGATGATCTTCTGCTGAGCCACCGGATTGGTGGCCAGGAAGTTCGCCGGCGACATCGCATCGATCATTTGCTGCACCGCAAAACGCAGCTTGTGACGCACCTTGTCAGTGCCCTTCACCGCATCGGCCAGGGCCAGCAGGAACTGCGAATTGAGCTGGTAGGCTGCCGCCTGGAATGCGAAGTAGGGATGCTCCTGCCAGGCCGGCGCCGACAAGCGGCGATCGGTGATGGCGGGCGTCCTGGCGGCCAGCATCGATTGCCAGAGCTCGGCGAACTGCCGGGTGTAGTCCTGCTGCAGACGCACCATGTCGGCCGGATCGATGGAGGCGCCCAGTTCGCCAAGCTGGCGACTCAGGGCCGCAGCATCGAGCGGGCCGGCACCGGCCGGCATGCCCATGCCAGGAAAACCCTGGAAGGCCTGCGCAGGCGGCTGGAACTGCTGGAACTGGGATTGGAATTGCGACTGCAGCGAGGTCCAGAATTTCGGATCGGACATCTGGGCCAGCCACGCGGATACATCGGGAGAAGGTTGCTGCGGACTCTGCTTGTTCATGCTCGGATCTGCAATTTTCGCGTATCTTTACGGTTTGTATCGAAGCACCATATCACCATGTACATCGTCGCTATCGCATGGCTTTACGTTGTCTTCATGATGTCGATCACCGAGCAGTCGGCGACCGCCGGAGTGGCCACGTTCCTGCTGTACGGGATATTTCCCTTGACCGTTGTTTTATACCTGATGGGTACGCCGCAACGCAAGCGGAATCGTCAAAAGAGAGAGAAATTAAAAGCTGCCGGCCAGCAGCAGACCGATGCTGACGACCTGATGAAAAGCGAGTCGATCGATGAGCCGGCGAGCGTGCAAGCCCCTGCGCAGCAGGATGCGCGCGCCGGAAGGGATCATAAAAACTAATAAAATTCGCCCATCACGCCCACTCCCGGTGCAGGCAGAAGCCTTGTCAGACAATGGTTTGCGCAGTGCAACATCATTCACCGCGTGCGCGGGAAACTCAGCGATAGCGGCCCTGCCCTGCAGTACGCTTGACGGTGATGCGGCGATAGCGGGGTTTCAGTACGGCAAGCATGTCGCGCAAGACGGCCGATCCACGCCAGGGTGGCGCGACATAAGCCATACGTAACTGAACCAAGTCATTTTCACGTAACTGACAATCAAGCATGGCAATCATGCTGCCATTCACGTAAGCGTAGACATGGACTTGGTCGGGCTGACGCTCGCGGGGCCCTTCGATCTTCCAGGCTCCGGCGGGGACGGAACAGGTAGGCATCACGTCGCCCACGCCACGATATGCCAGGCCAGGTGCACGCCCAGCAGCAGCAAGCCGATGAAGAAGCAGCGCCGGAACGTCGTGGCGCGCACCATGCCGCGCACGCGGGTTCCGATGGCCATGCCCAGGAGGGCCGGCAACAGCACCAACAGCGACGCCCAGCCCACGCCCCCGCCGAAGGCTCCGCCCTGCCCCAGATTGATCGCCAGTGCCAGGGTCGAGACGGTAAAGGACAGGCCCAAGGCCTGGATCAGTTCATCGCGCTGCAAACCCAGCGCCTGCAGGTAGGGCACGGCGGGGATCACGAACACGCCCGTGGCAGCCGTCACGAGGCCAGTAAGCAGACCGATCACGGGCGACCACCACTTTTCCTGCGCGGCCGGCACCGACAGCGTGAACGAGGCCAGGCCCGCCACCGCATACAGCACCAGCGCCAGCCCCAGCACGACAATGGCGTGGCGCCCGCCATCGGCGCCCATGAAGCCGCTGCCGGCCAGGGTACCCAGCACGATCCCCACCAGCAGACCCCACAGCCGCCGCGCCAGCGCCAGGAAGGTGCCACCGGAAAGCAGTTGCCAGCCATTGGTCACCATCGAAGGCACAATCAGCAAGGCAGCCGCCTGCACCGGCGACATGACCAGGCTCAGCAAGCCCACCGCCACCGTGGGCAAGCCCAGGCCGATGACGCCCTTGACGAAGCCGGCCAGCAGGAACACCGCCAGGCTGGCCGCCAGCACCGTGGCATTCATGTCGAGGAGGGTGAGCAGGCTGGTCATGGGAGGATTGGTGAGAAGTGCTGCGTACGTCTATCGGAATAGTCCCAGTCTGCCAGTGCTCGCTGCGGCTGAAAATGTGGAATACACTTAGCCTGCCTTCGTCCTGGCCGAAGGCAGAACCCTTCCTCCCCGCCCTCCTCTGCCTGCCATGAGCCACCGATTCGAACTATCCGACCTGCGTCTGTTCCTCCACATCGTCGAGAGCGGCAGCATCACCGCTGGCGCCGCCCGTGCGCACATGGCACTGGCCTCGGCCAGTACGCGTATCCGTAACATGGAAGATGCCTTGGGCACAGCCCTGCTGGAGCGCGGCCGGCGCGGTGTCCAGACCACCGACGCCGGGCGCGCGCTGGCCCATCACGCGCGCATGATGGCGCAGCAGATGGAACAGTTGCGCGATGAGCTGGGCCAATATGCGCAGGGATTGAAGGGGCACATCCGGCTGCTGTGCAATACCTCGGCCATGACCGAGTTCCTGCCGGAGGTGCTGGCGCGCTTCCTGGCGCGTCATCCGCATACCGATATCGAACTGGAAGAAAAGCTGAGCTACGAAGTGGTACAGGCCGTCGTCGATGGCGTGGCCGACGTGGGCATCATCGCCGACTCCACCGACAGCGGCCCCTTGCAGACCTATCCTTTCCGCCAGGACCACCTGGTGGCGGTGCTTTCGAAGAAGCATCCGCTGGCGCGCCGCAAGTCGCTGGACTTTGCCGAGTTGCTGGGCGAGGATTTCGTCGGTCTCTCCGGTGACAGCGCCCTGCAGCAGCACTTGTCGGGCCATGCCACGCGCGCCGGCAAACGCCTGCAATACCGGGTGCGGTTGCGCAGCTTCGAGGGCATCTGCCGCATGGTCGAGCACCAGGTCGGCGTGGCCGTGATCCCGGAGACCGCCGCCACCACCAATGCGGCCCACATGGACATCCGCGCCATCCCGCTGGCCGATGGCTGGAGCCGCCGACATCTGCTCATCTGCGTGCGCGGCCTGGAAGGCTTGCCGGGGCACACGCGGGAACTGATCCACGCCCTGCAAAGCCATCCCTGACAAAAAAATGGCGGCCCCTGGGAGCCGCCATCGTCTCAAGACCAGCCTGCCGCTAAGCCATCATTTGAGCCAGATCAGCGAGCCCATGCGTCCGGTGACCCGGTCCCGCCGATAGGAATAGAAGCGCGTATCGGCCACCGTGCACAGCCCGCCGCCGCTGACCTGATCCACGCCGACGGCCGCCAGGCGCAAGCGCGCCAGATGGTAGATGTCGGCCAGGTACTTGCCCGGGCGCCCAGGATAATCGCGGAAGGCAGCCTGCGCACCTGCCTGCTGCTGCACGAAGGCCTCCTTCACCTCGGCGCCGACCTCGAAGTTGTCCGGTCCGATGGCCGGTCCCAGCCAGGCCAGGATATCGGCCGCACCCCGCGCACGCATGGCGGCCACGGTATGTTCCAGCACGCCGGCGGCCAGGCCGCGCCAGCCGGCATGGGCGGCACCCACCACGGTGCCGGCGCGGTCGCAGAACAGCACCGGCAGGCAATCGGCCGTCATCATCACGCACACCGCGCCGGGCGTGGTGCTGATGCAGGCATCGCCCTGCGCATCGGCCGGCAGAGCGGCCGCATCCAACACCGTCACGCCATGCACCTGGGTAAGCCAGGCCGGCTCCTGCGGCAGCAGGCGTCGCAACAGCGCCCGGTTGCGCGCTACCAGTGCGGGATCATCGTCGACATGCGTACCCAGGTTCAGGCCTGCACTGCCCTGCCCATCCCCATAGGGAGAGGGGCTGTGGCCGCCGGCGCGCAGGGTGGTCAGGGCGCCGATGTTGGCCGGCGCCGGCCACTCGGGGATCAGGAGTTCCATGGCCCGGGCGCGATCAATACTCGTCATCGTCGTCGTCGAAGTCGCCCAGCATCGGATCGGGCTCCTCGCTCATTTCGGGGATCTCGGCCAATGCCGGGTCGATGCCGGCCCGCTGCAGCAGGGCCAGGATGTCCTCCGGCAGGGGTGCAGCCCACTGGCGGAACTTGCCCGAGCTCGGATGCACCAGGCCCAGGCGGCCGGCCAGCAGCGCCTGGCGCGGGAACACCGTCACCAGGTGCTGCTTGCCATACAGCGCATCCCCCACCAAGGGGAAGCCCAGCGACTGCAAATGGACCCGGATCTGGTGGGTACGCCCGGTTTCCAGGCGGCAATGCACCAGGCTCACCGGCTTGCGGTCGATCTCGCCGGTGGCCAGGCGTCGGTAATGGGTCACCGCCGGCTTGGCACGCAGGCTCTGCGACACCGCCATCTTGATACGGTCGCGCGGGTGGCGCGCCATCGGCGCATTGACGGTACCGGAGAGCTGCGGCAGGCCCCACACCAGCGCCAGATACTGGCGCTTCATGCTGCGCGCCTGCAACTGGCGCACCAGGTCGGTCTGGGCCGCCAGGGTCTTGGCCACGACCATGAGGCCGCTGGTTTCCTTGTCCAGGCGATGCACGATGCCCGCACGCGGCACCTTGGCCAGTGCCGGGCAATGGTGTAACAGGCCGTTGAGGAGCGTGCCGCTCCAGTTGCCGGCGGCCGGGTGGACCACCAGGCCGGCCGGCTTGTTGAGCACGATGATGGCGCGATCCTCGTGCAGGATGTCCAGCGCCATCGGCTCCGGGCCATAGGGCTGCTCGGCCGGCACCGATTGCGGCGCCACCTCCACCAGCTCATCGCCCAGCATGGTCATCTTGGCCTTGGCCGGAGCGCCGTTGACGGTGACATGGCCGTCCTCGATCCATTGCTGGATGCGGTTGCGGGAGAATTCCGGCATCAGGCCCGATAGCACCTTGTCCAGGCGCTGGCCGATGACATCGTCATCCAGGCGCAGGGTCAAGGGCTCCAGGCCGGCGGCGCTTTCGTCGGCGCCAGCGTCGCCGTCATCGAAATCGTCCTCCAGCGGGAGGTCGGTCTTTACAGGCACTTGGCCATTTGTAATCTCAGGGGGTTTCTTACGTGACATCAGCTATAATCGCCGGATCGGGTTGATTGTATTTCGGGTATCGATGCAGCCGGCTCGGGAGGCGCACTGCGCCATGCACAACTGATAAGTCCCAGACAAGCACACAAGAGTCATGCACAAAATCTTATTGAAGTTCTTCATCATCGGTTTTGCCCTCTCGCTCACCGCCTGCGGCCTATTGCCAGAGCAAAAGGACGAGACAGTCGGCTGGTCTGCGGCCAAATTATACTCGGAAGCCAAGGATGAACTGAATGCCGGCGGCTACGAGAAGTCCATCAAGTACTTCGAGAAGCTGGAATCGCGCTACCCCTTCGGCACCTATGCCCAGCAGGCCCAGATGGATATCGCCTATGCCTACTATCGTCAGAACGAGCAGGCACAGGGCCTGGCGGCGGTGGACCGCTTCATCAAGCTGCACCCCAACCATCCCAACGTCGACTACATGTACTACCTGCGTGGGCTGATCAACTTCAATGATCGCACCAGCATCTTCGACACCATCACCGACCAGGACAACACCGAGCGCGATCCCAAGGCCATGCGCGACGCCTTCGATTCGTTCAAGCTGCTGGCCGAGCGCTTCCCGGACAGCAAGTACACCCCGGACGCCATCGCCCGCATGCGCTACCTGGTCAACGCCATGTCGCAATACGACGTCCACGTAGCCAACTATTACTTCCGTCGTGGCGCCTACGTCTCGGCCGCCAACCGTGCCCAGGCGGCCATCAAGCAATATCCTGATTCGCCGGCCAACGAGGAAGCCCTGTTCATCCTGATGCGCTCCTACGACGCACTGGGCCAGACCAAGCTCAAGGAAGACACCGAACGCATCATCCAGGCCACCTATCCGAACAGCCCCTGGTACACCGGCGGCCCGAAGAAGAAGGAAAAGCCCTGGTGGAAGGTCTGGTAAGACCAACGGGCGGCCATCGCAAGCCTGACGCCGCCAACCACGCAGCCAACAAAAAACCTCGCCATGCAGATGGCGAGGTTTTTTTATTGCCCGACGCCAAGGCGCGGCACGCCCTGGCGCGATTGCGGCCGGTTCAGGCTTCCAGCTTGCGGCGGAACACCCAGCTGCTCTCGGTGGAGGCATCGGCGGCGAAGGCATAGCCGTCCAGGTCGAAGGCCTTGAGCTTTTCGGGCTGGCTGATGTTCTTCAGGGCGGCATAGCGCGCCATCAGGCCGCGCGCGCGCTTGGCGTAGAAGGAGATGATCTTGTACTTGCCCCCCTTCCAGTCCTCGAACACCGGCGAGATCACCTGGGCCTTGAGCAGCTTGGGCTTGACCACCTTGAAATACTCTTCCGAAGCCAGGTTCACCAGTACCGGCGTCTTCTGCGTCGCCAGTTCGGCATTGATGGCCTCGGTGATCTCGCTGCCCCAGAAGGCATACAGATCCTTGCCATGGGGATTGGCCAGCTTGGTGCCCATTTCCAGGCGGTAAGGCTGCATCAGGTCCAGCGGACGCAGCATGCCGTAGAGGCCCGAGAGGATGCGCACATGGTTCTGCAGGTAATCCAGCTGCTTGCCGTTGAGCGAGGCGGCCTGCAAGCCCTCATAGACATCGCCATTGAAGGCCAGCACGGCTTGCTTGGCATTCCTGGTCGTGAACTTGCGCGACCAGGAAGCGTAGCGGTTGACGTTGAGCACCGACAACTGGTCGGAAATGCTCATCAGGCTGCCAATCTCAGCCGGCGAGAGTTTCTTGAGCACCTCGATCAGCTCGGCCGAACGCGGCACGAAGGCCGGCGTGGTGTGCAGATCGGTGGTGGCGGGCGTATCGTAGTCCAGCGACTTGGCGGGAGACAAGACAATCAGCATCGGGGATTCATCCATTGTAGAGATTGGCCGCCATGATACCGAAAGTGCGGCGAACGTGCGCCGCGCTGACAAGCGGAGTTGATACCGCAATTTGGCGCGCAAAAGACAGGCTGTTGCAGCTTTTGTCAGACCCCGGTGGCTCCTACACTGGCTCTCTGGGCTCCACCCCACACTTCGACTGCATCCACCTGCAGCGCATCCTCGCCAAAGGACACACCATGAACTGGTTCTACAATCTGCGCATTGCCCGCAAGCTCCTGCTCACCTTTGCCGCCATCCTCATACTGACCGCCGTCCAAGGTGTGTTCTCGATCGTGCAGCTGGCCCGGGTCAACCAGGCCTCTACCGATATCGCAACCAACTCCCTGCCCAGCGTGCGCTATCCGCTGGAAGCCAAGGTCGCACTGGCGCGCATCCGTACGTTGCAGTTGCAACACCTGCTGCCGGGCAACGAAGCCAATGTGGACAATAATGAAAAGCTGATCGCCAGCCAGTTCAGCGCCATGAACGCGGCGCTCGACAAGTACGCGCCGCTGGTCAACATGGAGGCGGAAAAGGGCTATTTCTCGGCGATCAAGAACGATCTGGGCCAATTCACCAAGGCGCACCAGGATATGGCCGCGCTGGTGCGCGCGCAGAAGATCGATGAAGCCCGCGAGATGCTGATGAAACAGGCCACGCCGATCTACCTGCGCCTGTTCGACAATCTCGACAATGCCGTCAAGATCAACATCGACGCCAGCGAGAAGACCGACCAGCAGGCCCAGGATCGCTACGAGACCTCCCGCACCCTCATCGTGGTGCTGCTGGCCTGCTGCATCGGCCTGGGTCTGCTGCTGGCGACCTGGGTGGCTCGGATCGTGTCGCGGCCCCTGCAGGCGGCCATGCATGTGGCCGAGCGCGTCGCCGACGGTGACCTGACGGTCGATATCAAGCCGGCCGGCAGCGATGAAACCGGCCACCTGATGCGCTCGCTCAAGGCCATGAACGACAGCCTGCTGCGCATCGTCAGCCAGGTGCGCGAAGGCACCGACACCATCAATACCGCCTCGCGCGAAATCGCCACCGGCAACCTCGATCTCTCCACCCGTACCGAAGAACAGGCCAGTTCGCTGGAAGAAACCGCCTCGGCCATGGAAGAGCTGACCTCCACCGTCAAGCAAAACGCCGACAATGCGCGCCAGGCCAACCAGCTGGCCAACTCGGCCTCGGACGTGGCGACCCAGGGCGGCACCGTGGTCTCGCAGGTGGTCGACACCATGGGCGCCATCAACGCCTCCTCGCGCAAGATCGTGGAAATCATCAGCGTCATCGACGGCATCGCCTTCCAGACCAATATCCTGGCCCTGAATGCGGCTGTGGAAGCAGCCCGCGCCGGTGAGCAGGGGCGCGGCTTTGCGGTGGTGGCCTCCGAGGTGCGTTCGCTGGCCCAGCGCTCGGCCTCGGCGGCCAAGGAGATCAAGCTGCTCATCGACGATTCGGTGGCCAAGGTCGACACCGGCAGCCGCCTGGTCGAGCAAGCCGGCAGCACCATGACCGAAGTGGTGGCCAGCGTGCGCCGCGTCACCGACATCGTGGGTGAAATCACCGCCGCCAGTTCCGAGCAGAGCGATGGCATCGAGCAGGTCAACATCGCCATCACGCAAATGGATGAAGTCACGCAGCAGAATGCGGCGCTGGTGGAAGAAGCCGCCGCCGCCGCCGGCTCGCTGCAGGAACAGGCCTCCCGTCTGGCCGAGCTGGTGAGCGTATTCAAGCTGGACCGCGCCCACAGCGCGGCACCCTCGACAGCCTCCGCGCCCAAGCCGGCCGCCCGCGCCAAGCCCCACGCACCGGCGGCAGCCCCTGTCGTGACATCTGCTGCAGCGCACAAACCCGCGCCTGCAGTGGCGGCCCTGCCCGCCGGCAAGCCCGCAGGTGGCGATAGCGAGGGAGATTGGGAACAGTTCTGACGCCGGATGACAGCAGCCCCGCCCAGGCGGGGCTGTTTTTTGGTACGGCGGGGGCGCCACGGGCTTGCCCTTGATCAATATAAACATACAATGAATCAATGTTCCGGCCAGGTCGCCGATAACTGAAGTGGCAGGCACTTCTGCCGCCTTTTCTTGTCAATCCATGCAGGAACATTGCCCACGCCAGCGAGCGCATCACCAGCCTGCCATCCCCGCAAGGAGGACATCATGAAACGCGACAAAGCCCTCATGGGCGCCATCCTCAAGCAACTGGCTTCCTTTGGCACCATCTACGGCGACGTGGAAAAGATCCAGGCCTCCCTGCCCGGCCATGTGGCGCCGGAACTGATCCTGCACCACTTGCGGCTGTTGCACGACCGCGGACTGGCCGCGGTGGACATGCATAATTTCTGGCGCGTCACCGATCAAGGGTATGATGCGCTCGAAACCGGTGGCGACCTGTTCGCCACGCAGGATGTTCCACCCGCACCCAACCGCGGCATCGATAACTAGCTTGACCGATTCATGCATATCCAGGACACCCAGACCAGCCCATCTCCATCCCCTGCCCCCTCGACCAGCCAGCCCGTGGTGCCCGCCGCCGACGACCGGCGCCAGCGGCTGGTGCTCGACACCAATGTCTGCCTTGACCTGTTCGTCTTCCAGGACCCGCGCTGGGCTGCCCTGCGGCAGGCGCTGGAAGAGCGCAGCGTGCTGGCCTTCACCCGCGAGGATTGCCGCAACGAGTGGCTGGCGGTGCTGGACTACCCCCACCTGCCGGTGAGCGCCGCCGACAAGCCGGCCATCTGCGCCCACTTCGACCGTCTGCTGCAGTGCCTGCCGCTGGCCGAGGTCAATACCTTCGGGCTACCCCTGTGCACCGATCGCGACGACCAGAAGTTCCTGGAACTGGCCCTGCAATGCCATGCCCACGTGCTGGTGAGCAAGGACAAGGCCGTGCTCAAGCTGGGCAAGCGCACCGTCAAGCGCGGCCTGTTCTCCATCGTCGCGCCACAGCACTGGCGCGCCGATGCCTTCCTTGCCACGGCCGGCTGATCGGCCGACCTGAACCGCGCCGGGAATCCGGCTAGAATAACGGGCTTGCGATAATCATACGGATCAGGCCCGCTGCAATGAGCACCCCCAACATCGTCACCAAGCTGCCCAAGGTCGGCACCACCATCTTCACCGTCATGTCTGCACTGGCCAGCGAAAAAGGCGCGGTCAACCTGGGACAGGGCTTCCCCGATTTCCACTGCGACCCGGCGCTGGTACAGGCGGTCACCCAGGCCATGCAGGATGGCCTGAACCAGTACCCGCCGATGGCGGGCGTGCTGCCGCTGCGCGAGGCCATCGCCGACAAGGTCGAGAGGCTCTACGGCCACCGCTACGACCCCGTCGCGGAAATCACCGTCACCGCCGGCGCCACCCAGGGCATCCTGACCTCGGTACTGTGCGCGGTGCATGCCGGTGACGAAGTCATCGTCATCGAACCGGTGTACGACTGCTATGTACCGGCCATCGAACTGGCTGGCGGCATCCCGGTATTCGTGCAGATGACCGTGGACGAGCGTGGCTACAGCATCCCCTGGGACAAGGTCAAGGCCGCCGTCACCCCCAAGACCCGCATGATCATGGTCAACACCCCGCACAACCCCACCGGCAGCGTCATGCGCGCCACCGACGTGGCGGCCCTGGCCGACATCGTGCGCGGCACCGACATCCTGATCCTCTCCGACGAGGTCTACGAGCACATGGTCTATGACGGCCAGCCGCACGAATCGCTGGCGCGTCATCCGGAGCTGGCCGAACGTACCTTCATCAATTCCAGCTTCGGCAAGACCTACCACGTCACCGGCTGGAAGGTCGGCTTCGTGGCTGCACCGGCCGCCCTCTCCGCGGAATTCCGCAAGGTGCACCAGTTCAACGTCTTCACCGTCAACACGCCGGTGCAGTATGGCCTGGCCGCCTACATGAAGGACCCGGCCCCCTACCTGGAGCTGCCGGCCTTCTACCAGAAAAAGCGCGACCTCTTCCGCGACGGTCTGGCCAACACCCGCTTCGAACTGTTGCCCTCGCAGGGCACCTACTTCCAGTGCGTGAAGTACGGCGCCATCTCCGAGCTGCCCGAAGCCGAGTTCTGCAAGTGGCTCACCAGCGAGATCGGCGTGGCGGCCATCCCGGTCTCGGCCTTCTACAACACGCCTACCGAATCGGGCATCGTGCGCTTCTGCTTCGCCAAGAAGGATGAGACGCTGCACCTGGCGCTGGATCGGCTGGGCAAGCTGTAAATCCGCTATATCGTTTATATCGTTTTTTGCATGTCATCGAAGCGTCATCCCCAACCCTAACCGAGGATATCCATGATCGACGTCTACAGCTGGGCCACGCCCAACGGCCACAAGGTCCACATCATGCTGGAGGAATGCGGCCTGCCCTACACCGCCCATGCCATCGATATCGGCGCCGGCGACCAGTTCACGCCTGAATTCCTGAAGATCTCGCCCAACAACAAGATCCCCGCCATCGTCGACCCCGACGGCCCGGATGGGCAGCCGATCTCGCTGTTCGAGTCCGGCGCCATCCTGCTCTACCTGGCCGGCAAGACCGGCCGTTTCCTGGGCGAGACCACGCGCGAGAAGTATGAAGTGCTGCAGTGGCTGATGTTCCAGATGGGTGGCCTGGGGCCGATGCTGGGGCAGGCCCATCACTTCCGCCTGTATGCCCCGGAGCAGATCGAGTATGCGGTGAACCGCTACAGCAACGAGGCACGTCGCCTGTACCAGGTGATGGACAAGCAACTGGGCCAGCACGCCTACCTGGCCGGCGAAGACTACACCATCGCCGATATCGCCTGCTTCCCCTGGACGCGCTCGCACAAGAACCAGGGCATCGACCTGGCGGATTTCCCCAACGTCAAGCGCTGGTTCGATGCCATCAGCGCCCGCCCGGCCGTGCAGCGCGGCGTGAGCGTGCTGGCCGACAAGCGCAAGCCCTTGCAGGATGACAAGGCCCGGGAACTGTTGTTCGGCAAGAGCCAGTACCAGAAACGCTGAGCGGGAACCCCCACTCGGCGTGGCATACCCCCTGCCCTATGGGTGGGGCAAGGGCGCGAACTCAAAACGGTTGCGCCCTTTTTCCTTTGCCCGGTACAAGGCGTCATCGCTGGCGCGCAGGACCTGCTCCTGCCCCCCGCAGTCGGCCTGCATCAGGGCGATGCCGACCGATAGCGTGACCTCCACTTCGCGGCCCTCATGGCGCAATGGCTGGCTGGCAAAGCTGGCCTGCAGGCGCGTGGCAAATTCGGCCGCCGCCTGCAGATCGGCGCCGGCCAGGACCACCGCAAATTCTTCCCCCCCCAACCGACCGGCGCTATCCGATTTGCGCAACTGGCGCCTGAGCACCTGCGCAAAGTGCGCCAGCACCTGGTCGCCCACGGCATGGCCCAGGGTATCGTTGATGCGCTTGAAATGATCCAGGTCGCACATCAGCACCGCCGAGATATCGAGCAAGCCGCGCTCGATGCGGCTGTATTCTTCCTGCAGACGCTGCATGAAGCAGCGACGATTGGGCAGTTGCGTCAGGTAGTCGGTGAGCGCCAATTCCTGCAGTTCCAGCTCGAAGGCCTTGCTTTCGCTGATATCGCTGATGAAACCATGCCACAGCGTGGTGCCATCCTCCAGCAGGCGCGGACGCGCCTGGCCACGCAGCCAGCGCACGCGCTGGCCGGGCGGTGCCACGCGGAATTCCAGCATCCAGTGCGCGGCCCCGGCCAATACCACCTGGCGCGAGGCCCGGTACATCGCCAGGTCTTCCGGATGGATGATGCTATCGATGACGTCCGGTGTTTCCAGCAACTGCTGGGGCGTAAGCCCATAGGTCTCGCGCGCGCCTTCGCTGACGTAGGTGAAATGGCCACGCTCGCCGGGCGGCACGCGGAACTGGAACACCATGCCGGGAATCCCGCTGGTCAGGTAGTCGAGCATGCGACTGCTCTTGGCCAGCTTGTCGTTGAGCTGCTTGACCTCGGTGACGTCGGTGGAGGTGCCGATCATGCGCAGCGCATTGCCCTGGGCATCGCGCGCCACCACCTTGCCGCGGCTGCTGATCCACTTGTAGCTGCCGTCGCGGCAGCGGATCCGGTGTTCCACCCGGTAGGTATCGGAGCGTGACTCGAAATGCTGGCGCACGGTCTGCTGCACATAGGGCAGATCGTCGGGATGGATACGCTGGTAGGCGTCGGCCAGATGGCTGGACAGCTCCCAATCCTCGTAGCCGAGGATGGCCTTCCAGCCGCGCGAATAATACATTTCGCCGGTGACGGCATTGCGGTCCCAGATGCCGGTACCGCTGCCTTCGATGGCCAGCGCCATGCGCTCGTCGGCTTCCAGGGGGGAGTCGCAGTTGATGCGCGCATGGCTAGGCACCAGGGCGCGCTCCAAGGCCAGCATGGCCATGGAGACGGCGGCACAGACGGTGTCGCGGTAGGTCTGTTCAAGATGGGATGGATCGTCCGGCGCATCCACGGCGGTACAGATCAGCAGTACCCCGACCACCTCCCCGGCAAAGGAGCGCAGCGGCAACATTTCCAGCATGGACAAGCCATGGCACGCGGTCAGCGCGGTCAAGTCGTTCCAGGATTGCGGGATGTCTGGCTGCAGTACCTCCAGCTCGGAAACCGCCAGCAGGAAGGCCGGCGCGAAGCGCGGTGCGGCCCCCACACGCAAGCGGCGGGCCTGTGCATCGAACTGGAAGATGGCCAGCAAACGCTGCGGATAACTGGCCGAGAAGCCAGTGGCAATACGGTCCAGCAAATGCGCCAGCGGCGCACCGCGTGCGATGTAGGACAAGGTCAGATTGTTGAAGGCGAGCGCCTTCCGGTAGAACTCGGGATCGGCGTCGACCTGTAACGGCGGGCGTTCTGACATGATGAGCAGCGGAATCAGCAAGGACGCAGCGGCAGCGCCACCACCAACGGCGCCGACCAATGTTGCGACATTAGCACCTTATGCGCATGTCGCGCCACCGCCTTCACAAAAAACCATGCAGGACTGCAGGAGCGATGCTCTCAGGCCACACAAGCCATGAGCTTCTGCGAGGAAGTCTCACCACGCCCACAGCGCCCACGCCCGGCTTGGCTTCAGTAGCGCCGCACCAAAAACTGGGCCACGCAAACGGGCTTGTCCGAATCTTCGCATTCCACGGTAATGAGCCAGTCCAGTTGCACCCCGCCGGGGACTTCCTCGATGGCCTCCAGGCGGATGATGCCGCGCACTCGGCGCCCTACCGGCAAGGGGGCCGGGAAGCGCACGCGATTGAGACCGTAGTTGAGCAGCATGCGCACGTCCGGGCCGAGACTGATCGACTCCGACAGGATGCGCGGCAGCAAGGCCAGCGTCAGGAAACCATGCGCCACCGTGCCGCCGTAGGGTAGTTCGCGCGCGGCCCGCTCGGGGTCGACGTGGATCCATTGATGGTCGCCGGTGGCATCGGCAAAGCGATCGACCTGCTCCTGCGTGACGGTGATCCAGTCGCTGCAGGCCACCTCCTGGCCGGCCAGCGATTTCAGTTCTTCCAGAGTGGCGATGGTACGCATGCCGGTTTCCTTCTCCTGTCGTTATGGTCTGCCCTGTGCGCCGTCGATGTGCGCGGCCATCCGTTCAGCCATCCTGCCAGACCACCCGGTTGCGGCCCTGCTGCTTGGCCCGGTAGAGACGGCGGTCGGCCATCTCGATCAGTTCGCTGAGCTCCTGCTCGGGGGTGGGGACCATGCTGGCCGCGCCAATGCTCACGGTAAGCCAGGAACTGACGCTGGAGCGCTCATGCGGCAGCTGGTTCGCCTCGACCAGCTGGCACAGCTTCTGGCCCAGCGCCTGCGCGCCTTCCAGCGGGGTGCGCGGAAGGATCATGGCGAATTCCTCGCCGCCGAAACGGGCCGACAGATCGGCTGGGCGCTGGAGGCTCTCGTCGAGCATCTGGGCCACCCGGCGCAGCACGGCGTCGCCGGCCACGTGGCCGTAGTTGTCGTTATAGAGCTTGAAGAAATCGACATCGATGAGCAACAGCGACAGGTGCAGGCCATCACGCCGCGCGCGGCGCCATTCGGCGCCCAGGTAGTCGTCGAAATAGCGGCGGTTGGCAATGCCGGTCAAGCCATCGGTATTGGTCAGCCGCTGCAGCTCGAAATTGGTCTTCTGCAACTGCTGCTGGCTCTCGCGCAAGGCGCGATAGGCCGCGTCACGCTGCAGCAGGTTGATGTAGGAGCGCGAGTGGTAGCGGATGCGTGCCACCAGCTCGATCACGTCCGGCAACTTGACCATGTAGTCGTTGGCGCCACCGGCAAAGGCGTCGCGCTTGACCGTGGGGTCATCCTTGGAAGAGAGCACGATGATGGGGACATTGGCCACCACCGCACTGGCGCGATACTGCCGCACCAGGGTCATGCCATCCACGCCCGGCATGACCAGGTCCTGCAGGATCACGGTGGGGTGGGTCCTCTCGGCCACGGCCAGCGCTTCCTCGGCACGGGTGCAGAAATGGAAGTCGATATTGGCCTCGCTGGCCAGGGCGCGGCGGATGGCTTCGCCCACCATGGTCTGGTCATCCACCAGCAACACCATGATCTTGTACTCGTCAGGGGGCTGCGTCGCGCTGCCCGCCTGGATATCGGTATGCACCGAATTCATTGACTCATCCTTCAAACTGCCCCCGTCAAAATGGCTTGCAGGCGAGCTGCCATGCCGGTCACAGGCAACACTTCCACTGCGGCGTCGAGGGCCACCGCAGCCTTGGGCATGCCGTAGACCGCACAACTCTTCTGGTCCTGGGCAATGGTGTGATAGCCGTTGTCTCGCAAATCCTTCAGGCCGATGGCGCCGTCACGCCCCATGCCGGTGAGCAGCAAGGCCACCGCGCGAGCCGGCCAGCGTCGCACGATGCTATGGAAGAACGCATCCACCGACGGCCGGTAGATATCGTTGGCATTGCCCTGGACATAGCCCAGGCGAGCGCCCTCCTTGAACACCAGATGCTGGTTGCTTCCCGCCAGCAGGACCTCGCCGCGCTGCGGCAGGTCTCCTTCGGCGGCCACCCTGACCTTGAGCACGGATTGCTGCTGCAGCCATTGCGCCATGCCCGGCGCGAAGGCGGCATCGATATGCTGGACGATCACCATGGCACCGGCGAAACCCGCCGGGATCTGCTGCAGGATCGTCGCCAGGGCCGCCGGACCGCCCGCCGAAGCGCCCACGGCCACCAGCGGTGCCAGTTCGGACGCGCTCGCCCGCGCCGACGGCGCTGCCGGACGTGCCCCGGTGGCGGCCAGTTCGGGCAGGAGCAGGCCCAGGTTGTCGATCTTCTCGATCAGCGCGGCGGCGTCGCGGCGGCCGGCCGCACCCACCAGCGCCGGGGTCTGGGTGGCATCGAGCGCACCGTAGCCCATGGCGTCGTAGAGCTTGGAGGCGCTGCTGTCCATGTCGGAGGTGACGATGAGGATGGGGCAAGGCGTCTCCTGCATGATGCGGCGGGTGGCCTCGGCGCCATCCATCTTCGGCATCAGCAGGTCCATCAGCACCACGTCGGGCAACTGCCAGGCACACATCTGCACGGCCTGCTCGCCATCGCGGGCGATCCAGATCAATTCGTGGCGGCCGCTCTCGGCGATGACCCGGCGCAGCACTTCCACCATCATGGGGGTATCGTTGACGATGCCGATTTTCACGATGTGGCTTCTCCAATCAAGTCCGTGACGGCCTGCAGCAGGCTTTCGTCGTGGAAACTGCTCTTGGTGAAATAATGGTCGGCACCGGCTTGCAGGCCGCGTTGCCTATCCTCTTCCCGGTCCTTGTACGACACGATCATCACCGGCAATGCCTGCAGGCTGGGCGAGCCGCGGATAAGGCCCACCAGCTCGATGCCATCCATGCGCGGCATGTCGATATCGGTGATGACCAGGTCGAAGTGCTCGGCACGCACCGCATTCCAGCCATCCATGCCATCCACCGCCACGGTGACCTGGTAACCACGATGGGAGAGCAGCTTGCGCTCCAGTTCGCGCACGGTCAGCGAATCATCCACCACCAGCACCTTCTTGCGCAGCGCGCCAGCGGCCTGGTCCGCACCGCCCTGCTCGACCGTCTGCAGGCGCCCCGAGGCGGTCAGCTTCTCCACGGTACGCAACATGTCGGCCACATCCAGGATCAGCAGCGGCTCGCCATCTTCCATCAGGGCGCCCGCCAGGATATCGGCAATTTTGCCCAGGCGTGGATCCAGCGGTTGCACCACCAGCATGCGCTCGCCCAGGAAGGCATCCACCGCCACGCCATAGGCGTGTTCCTGCTCGCCGATGACGACCACGCAGACGCTGCCATCGCGCGCGCGCCAGTGGCCCTTCTGCAGCACCTGGTGGGCGCTGACCAGTCCCACCTGGCGGCCGTCATGGGTAAAGTGCTGGTAGCCTTCCTGGGTCTGCAAGGCCTGCGCTGGCAGGCGCAGGGTACGATTCACATAGGCCAGTGGAAACGCATAAGGTTCCCCCGCGATCTCCACCAGCAGGCTGCGGATCACCGACAGGGTCAAGGGTAACTGCATCAGGAAACGGCTGCCCTGTCCCGGGCGGGTGCTGATGCGGATGGTGCCGCGCACCTGCTTGAGCATGTCGGCCACCACATCGAGCCCCACGCCGCGTCCGGAAATCTCGGTGACGGTGTCGCGCAGGCTGAAGCTGGGCAGCAAGAGGAACTCCAGCAATTCGGCCTCGGACAGGCGCGCAACCGTCTCCTGGTTCGACAGCTTGCGCTCCACCACGGTCTGGCGCAGGCGCTCCAGATCGATCCCGGCGCCATCGTCGGACACCTCGATCATCAGCATGCCGGCGCTATGCCGCGCTTCCAGTCGCACCACGCCCTGCTCGGGCTTGCCGGCAGCGCGCCGCTGCGCGCTGTGCTCGATGCCGTGGTCCACGGCATTGCGCAGCAGGTGGCCGATGGGGGCTTCGAGCTTGTCGAGGATGTCGCGGTCGATCTGGGTGGCCGTGCCGGTGATCTCCAGCCGTACCGACTTGCCCAGGGTATTGCCGACATCCCGCACCATGCGCGCAAATCCGCCCGTACCATCGGCAAAGGGGCGCATGCGGCAGGCCAGGGCCTCATCGTAGAGGCGTTGCGAGAGATTGACCGAACGCCGGTCGAAGGCATCCAGCTCGGTGAGCTGCTCACCCAACAGGTGCTGGTTCTGCTGCATCAGGGTGCGCAGTTCCGACAGAGTGGTTTGGGCGTATTCATCCAGCGCGGCCGGCGGCAGCTGCTGCTGCAGCAGGTCGAGTGCCTGCATGGCCTCGCGCTGTAGGCGCTTCATGCGCAACATGCTGGCCGAGAAAGCTTGCAAGCGGCGCGATTCGACCAGCGACTCGCCCGTCAGGCTGAGCAAGCGGTCCAGGCTGTCGGCGCTGACCCGCACCGCCCGCGCACCGGCCGCTGCGGGCAGCGCGGCAGCGACGGTCGCAGCGTTCGCCTCCGGCGCGGCGGCTGCCGGAGCGACGTCGGTCGCCGGGATGACCGTCTCGGGCAAGGCCTCCGGCTGCGGCCAGGGTGGGAGGTCCGCGCCACCCATCACCGCCGGCAGCGCCTGCAGGAAAGCATCTACCTCGACGCTGCCAGCGTGGTCGGCCCAGGCCTCATCGCCATCCGGAGGCACGGCGATACGCCCCAACAGGTCGGCCCCGCGCAGCAGCACGTCGATGTGGCGCTTCTCCAGCAGCAGCTTGCCCTGCTGGGCCAGCACGAAGCAATCCTCCATGATGTGGGCCACCTTGACGGCGGTCTCCAGACCGACGATGCGCGCCGCGCCCTTGAGCGAGTGTCCGGCACGCATGCAGGCCTCCAGGTGCTCGGCGGCGTGCGGTTGCCGCTCCAGCGCCAGCAGGCTGGTGTTGAGCAGCTCGATCTGGCTCTCCGCCTCGAAGCGGAACAGGTCGAGCATGGACATCTGGCTGAAATCAGGCGTACTCATGTCATGCTCCGGTTGAGTACGTAGAACAACAGATCGTGATCGAGCAAGCCGATCTGGCGGCCGCGCCAGTCCAGCATGCCGCGGGTGTACTGGATGGCGGCCTGCGCCAGGGTGGTGGGCACCGGTGCCAGTGCATCACCGCAATAGCGGTGCAGGCCGGCCACCTCATCGACCGGGAAGACCAGCGTCTGGCCCTCGTAGTGGACCACCAGCAATTGCCCCGCCGGCTTGGCCGGTGCGGTGGCGAGCTGGAACAATTGTGCCAGCGAGATGCAGATGCGCAAGGCGCCCCGGATATTGAGCACGCCCTGGATGGCCGGATTGCGCTGGTGCGGCAGGCTGTGCACGGCACGCACCTCCGTCACTTCCTGCACGACCGCAGTGGCAATGGCCAGCCACTCCTCGCCGATACGCACCACCAGTGCCGAGGCCTGCGCCTGGAGCGCCTGGTTGGCGCCCTCTTCCAGCTCCGACAGGGCCGCCCGCCCCCACTCCCGCGCCACCTCCTCAGAGGCCGGCACGCGGTCGAGCTGTTGCAAGGCCGCGCTGGCAAAGCTGGGGCAATTCAGGCAGCGCACGTGTTGCTGCAGCAAGGGACAAGAGCTGTCGCCCTTGTTACCGATGCGGTTCCAGCAATCGTCGATCGCTGCCGCTTGCCGTGCTGCCCTGACAGCGACCATGTCGGCTCCTGTATCACTCATGTCCGCCCTCCCCCGGCTGGCTGGTGCGCTGCGCGCGCAGGCGCATGCGTTGTGCCCCCGCCGCGTCTCCCTGCGCCTGCAACAAGGCTGCCAGGTGCAGCAAGGCCGCCTGGTGCGCGGGATCCAGATAGAGCGCCTTGCGATAGCAACGCTGCGCCTGGGCGGCATTGCCGTCGGCGTCGAAGATCAGGCCTTGCAGGTAGAACGCCTCGGCGCTCGGTCCCTGCTCCTGCACGGCCTGCTCGCACAGGCTGCCGGCACGCTCCAGTTGTCCCCGGTCGGCCAGGGCGCGCGCCTGTTGCAGCAGGGATGGCTGCGCTACGCACGCGCGGCTGTCATCGGCGCCACTGACAGCCGTCGGTCGCGTCGGCGGCACCAGCGGCTCCGATGGCACCGCGCTCGCCCATCCTGGCATGGCCACGGCAGGCTGCAGCGGCGCCACGCGGGCAGTCTGCGCCGCAGCCATTGTGCCGGCTTTGCGTCGACGAAATCCGAATGCCAGCGGGATACCGGCCGACTCCAGCGAGGGCCCCAGCACGATACCGCCCTCGGCCGGACCGACGAAGAGATGGGCATCCTCGGCCATCAGGTTCTCCAGCAGCGCCACGACCTGCTGCTGCACGTTGCGCTCGAAGTAGATCAGCACGTTGCGGCACAGGATGAAGTGGTAGGGCTGGGCCTGACGCATGAAGTCCGGCGCCAGCAGGTTGCCGGGCGCAAAACGTACCTGGCGGCGGATCTGCTCATGCACCTCCCAGCCGCCTTCGCAGGGCAAGAAATGGCGGTCGCGGAACCCCAGGTCGCGGCCCCGGAAGGAATTGCGGCCATAGACACCCTGGATGGCCATCTCCAGCGAGCGGGTACGGATATCGATGGCGTCGATCTGGAACTGCGCGGGCATCACGCCGGCGTCGCGCAAGGCCATGGCCAGCGAATAGGGTTCCTCGCCGGTGGAACACGGCAGGCTCAGGATGCGTATCACCTCGCCGGGTCGTTTGGCCAGCCGTTCGCAGGCCAGGCGCGCCACCGCCAGCATGGCTTCGCGGTCACGGAAGAACCAGGTCTCGGGGACCACTGCCAGCTCGATGAGAGCCTGCAATTCGGTCTGGCTCGACAGCAAGCGGGCCAGGTAAAGACTGTCGTCGTCCAGCTCCAGCACGCTCATGCGCTCGCGCACCACGCGTTCGATCAGGCGCGCGCCGACGGTGGCCATGTCAAGGCCCATGGCGGCCTTGAGCTTGCCGGCAATCTGCGGCAACGACTTCATGCCGGCTCCCGCGGATAGAGCAGCGCGCGCACGGACTCATCCAGCAAGGCCGCGACATCGACCCGTTGCAGCAGGCTCCCCTGATAGGCCATCACCGGCCCCAGGTAGGGCGCCTGGTCATTGCGTACGGCACTGGCGAGAAAGTCGTCGGGATCGCATCGCAAGGTGTCGGTGGCCTGCTCCAGGATCAGACCTAGCAAGGCCGGCGCGCTCGCGGTAGGGATAGCGTGGGCGCGATAATGCACCAGCACCAGCCGCGTACTCACACGCGCATGCGCAGGCTGCCCTAGTGCCAGCATGGACAAGTCGATCACCGGCACATGGGCATCGCCACGCGGCAGCAGGCCGGCCACCCAGTCGGGGGCGCCTGGCAGGCTCTTGCAGGGTGTCAGCGGCAGTACCGACGCCACCTCGGAGGCCGGCAGCGCATAGCGGTGGGACCCCAGCGAAAACAACAGGAACAGGGACAGGCTCATGGCTTGACTGCGCCGGCCTCAGCCCTGCACCTTGAAGCGCGAAACGCCATTGCGCAGCTCGTTGGACACCACCGTCAATTCCTCGATGGCCTGGCTGGATTGCTGCAGCGACTCCACCGTCTGCTGGGCCGCTTCGGACAGTTGCACCAGCGCCTGGTTGATCTGTTCGGCGCTGCTGGCCTGGGCCTGCATGCCTTCATTGACGATCTGGAAGCGTGGCGCCAGCGCCTGCACCTGGGCGATGATCTGCGAGAGCTGGCTGCCGGCGGTCTGCACATCCTGCATGCCACGCCGCACCTGGTCGGAGAACTTGTCCATGCCCATCACGCCGGCGGCCACGGCGGACTGGATTTCCTTGACCATGACCTCGATGTCATAGGTCGCCACGGCCGTCTGGTCGGCCAGACGGCGGATCTCGGTGGCCACCACCGAGAAGCCGCGCCCGTGTTCGCCGG
The DNA here is from genome assembly GCF_016429215.1 of Herbaspirillum sp. ASV7. GTDB lineage: Bacteria > Pseudomonadota > Gammaproteobacteria > Burkholderiales > Burkholderiaceae_D > Herbaspirillum. The sequence goes on from NZ_JAELUH010000006.1 coordinate 31,234, forward strand.
CCTTCTCGGCTTCGATGGCGGCATTCAGCGAGAGCAGGTTGGTCTGGTCGGCCACCTTGGTGATGGTGGTGACGACCTGGTTGATGTTGCCGGCCTTCTCATTGAGGATCGCCAGCTTGGCGCTGACCGAACCGGCCGCATCCATCACGCTTTGCATGGTGTCGCCCATGCGGGTCAGGCCGGCCTGGCCACTGCCGGCCAGCGACGAGGTCTGTTCCGAGACCACCGAGACTTCATTCATGGTGCGCACCAGGTCACGCGAGGTCGCATGGATCTCGCGCGAGGTGGCGCCGATCTCGGTGGTGGTGGCAGCGGTTTCGGCAGCGGTCGCCTGTTGCTGGCGCGCCGTGGCGGCAATCTCGGTGACCGAGGTTGCCACCCGCGCCGACGAACTCTGGGCCTGGGACACCAGTGCCGTGAGCTCATCGGTCATGCGATTGAAGCCGCTGCCGAGATGACCAAATTCATCCTGGCGCGGCAGTTCCACGCGCCGCGAGAAATCTCCCGACCGCATGATGTCGAGGATGCCCATGAGCTTTTGCAGTGGCTCGTTGATGGCCCGCATCAGGAAGAAGCCGCATGCCAGCGCCGCCAGCAGCGCCGCCATGAGCGAGGTGAGCATGGCAAACTGGGCCGAGGTGACGGCATCGCTGATATGGCTGGCGGCCTCATCGGCGATGGACTTGTTCTTCTCCACCATGCGCTGGGTGAACTGGTAACCGAGACGCCACTGTGGCCGGATCTGCTCGTTGAAGACCTTGTCGACGGCGCCACGCTGGCTGAAGTCCATCTTCAGCGCCTCGGTCATCATGGCCCGGTATTTCTGCCGCGCGTCCTTGAACTGCTCGAAGATCTGGCGATCGTCATCGCTGAAGACCGATTTCTCATAGTCTTCCTGCAGGCGGTCCAGCCGTTCACCGTTACGACGCAACAAGGCGATATCGGCCTGACGCTCGCCGTCACTGCCATCGATCTGGGCAATCTGCTGGCTCAGCAGCAGGTTCTCGTACCAGGCGGCGTTGATCATGGTGCTGTAGTACAGCCCCGGCGTGGAATCCAGGCGCAAGGACGTGGCACTCTTCTCGATGCGGTTCAGATTGACCGCGAAAATCCCGGCCATCAGCGCCATGAGCAGCAGGATGAGCACGAAGCTCCCGAGTATGCGTTGCTTGATGGTCCAGTTATTCATGCGCAGGCTTCCTTGGGTGGGTGCGGGTACCGGGACTTCCCGCATAGTGCAATCTAGAAATTCTTTGAGATTATCAACGAATCTACTCAATATGACTATGATAGGGCGCAGAATAATTTCCAAAAAGAAACGAAACGGCGCCCATCAGGGCGCCGTCGTGGCATGCGCTTGCTCCTGGCCTTGCTCAGGTCGGCATGGGCTTGTTGTCCTGCAGGTCGAGGAAGCCCTTGATGAGGCGATAGGCTTTCCAGATCCAGGCCAGCGAGAAAATCAGGATGGCCAGCGGAATGCCCACCAGGGTCATCCACACCACCCCACCCGCAAACATCCAGAACAGGTACCACCAGAAGGAGCGGATCTGCCAGCGGTGGTGGCTGTAGAGGAAGGTATCGCGGGCGTCGCCGCGCTTGAGGTAGTTGATGATCAGTGGCAGCCATGACAGCAGCCCCAGCGAGAACAGCACGCTGGCGCCATGGAAGAGATAAAGCCACCAGACCAGCTCCCGGGCCGATTGGGTCTGTGGGTCCAAGACCAGTTCCTGGTTCATCGTGTCTCCTGTGATTGATCGGGGGTGCCGGCCTGTCCTCGCGGGGGAGGATTCAGGCCAGCAGGTTCAAGATGCCGTCCAGTCCGACGAAATTCAAGCCCACGCTGGCCTGGGCGCGCACCACCGGCTTGGCCCGGAAGGCCACCGACAGGCCGGAGATGCCCATCATGCGCAGGTCATTGGCACCATCGCCCATGACGATGGCCTGGGCGGGCTGGGCGCCGATCTCCTGGCAGACGCGCTCCACCGTGGCACGCTTTTCCTCGGCGTTGACGATGCCGCCGACGACCTTGCCGGTGAGCTTGCCATCGACCACTTCCAGGGTATTGGCATGGGTGTAGTCCAAACCCAGGCGGGCCTTCATGCGGTCGGTGAAGAAGGTAAAGCCCCCCGAGACCAGCAGGGTCTTCAGGCCGGCGGCCTGCACCGCCTTGAGCATGTTCTCGGCACCGGGCGACAGTTGCAGGCGCTCGTCGTAGACGCGCTGCAAGGCGCCGGCATCCAGGCCCTTCAACAAGGCCACGCGGCGGGTCAGGCTCTCGTTGAACTCGATCTCGCCACGCATGGCGGCTTCGGTGATCTCGGCCACTTGCGGCTTCAAGCCCTGCATGTCGGCGATCTCGTCGATGCATTCGATGGTGATGAGGGTGGAGTCCATATCCATGGCCACCAGGCGGAAATCGGCCAGCCGACGCCCCTCGCCGATGATGGCATAGTCCAGGCGCGCCTTGAGGCAGGCGGCGTCGATGGCGGCCTTCTGTTCATCGGTGACGGCCACACCCGTCACGCGCCAGGCATCGGCATCGGCCACGCGGCCATCGGTGATGCGCTGCGCCTGACCGCCGGCCAGGGTTGCAATGGCGTCGATGTCGGCAGCGGAAACGGCGTGGCTCTTGGGGGCTTGCAGGATCAGGTTCATGTTCTTGGTGGAGTTCGGGTAAATCGGTAAAAGCAGCGGCAGCGGTTCGACAGGCAGCAGGCCGGCCTCAGCCGGTCAGCGCCTTCATGGTCGTCTTGACCTGCTGCACGCGTGCCGCCAGGTCGGGCATGGCTGCCGTGATGCGCAGCTTGTCGGGGCCATTGAGCTTGACCTGGCGGTTCTTCTGCACCAGCGTGATGATGCGCATGGCGTCGATGGGTGGATTGGGGACGAACTGCAGCAGGGCCGCCTCCGAATGGGCATCGATCTTGATGATGCCCAGCGGCTTGGCGGCGATGCGCAGGCGGTGCGTCTCCACCAGCGCCTTGGCCTGGTCGGGCAGCTTGCCGAAGCGGTCGATCAGTTCTTCCTGCAGGGCGTCGATGGCATCGGACTTCTCGCAGTTGGCGAAGCGCTTGTACAGCGACAGGCGCTCATGCACGTCGCCGCAATAGTCATTGGGCAGCAGCGCCGGCACGTGCAGGTTGATCTCGGTGGTGGTCGACAGCGGCGCGGCCAGGTCGGGCTCGCGGCCGTCCTTCAAGGCGCGCACGGCCTCGTTCAGCATGTCCGAATACATCTGGAAGCCGATCTCGTGGATCTCGCCGGACTGGTGGTCGCCCAGCACTTCGCCGGCCCCGCGGATCTCCAGGTCGTGCATGGCCAGGTAGAAGCCGCTGCCCAGTTCCTCCATCTGCTGGATCGCTTCGAGCCGGCGCTGCGCCTGCTTGGACAGGCCCTGCACATCCTGCACCAGCAGGTAGGCATAGGCCTGGTGGTGCGAACGGCCGACCCGGCCGCGCAACTGGTGCAACTGGGCCAGGCCGAACTTGTCGGCGCGGTGCATGATGATGGTGTTGGCGGTGGGCACGTCGATGCCGGTCTCGATGATGGTGGTGCACAGCAGGATATTGAAACGCTGGGCGACGAAGTCGCGCATCACCTTTTCCAGGTCGCGCTCGTGCATCTGGCCGTGGGCTACCGCAATACGGGCCTCCGGCAGCAATGCTTCCAGCGCGGCCTTGCGGTTGGCGATGGTCTCCACTTCGTTGTGCAGGAAGTAGACCTGGCCGCCGCGCTTCAATTCGCGCAGGCAGGCTTCGCGGATGGTGGACTCGCTCTCGGCGCGCACGAAGGTCTTGATGGCCAGGCGCTTCTGCGGCGCCGTGGCGATGACCGAGAAGTCGCGCAAGCCTTCCAGCGCCATGCCCAGGGTACGCGGGATGGGGGTGGCGGTGAGCGTGAGCACGTCGACCTCGGCGCGCAGGGACTTGAGCGCCTCCTTCTGGCGCACGCCGAAACGGTGTTCCTCGTCGATGATGACCAGGCCCAGGCGCGAGAACTTCACCTCGTCCGACAGTAGCTTGTGGGTGCCGATGACGATATCGATGGTGCCATCGCCCAGGCCCTTGATGGCTTGCGTAACTTCCTTGCCGGTACGGAAGCGCGAGAGCTCGGCGATCTTCACCGGCCAGTTGGCGAAGCGGTCGGCGAAGGTGGCCGCATGCTGCTCGGCCAACAGCGTGGTCGGTGCCAGGATGGCCACCTGCTTGCCGCCCATCACCGCCACGAAGGCCGCGCGCAGGGCCACCTCGGTCTTGCCGAAGCCGACGTCGCCACAGATGAGGCGGTCCATGGGCTTGCCGCCGGTCATGTCCTTGATGACGGCATTGATGGCGGCGGCCTGGTCGGCAGTCTCTTCAAAGCCGAAGCTGTCGGCGAAGGCTTCGTAGTCGTGCGCCGAATACTGGAAGGCATGGCCCTGGCGCAGCGCCCGGCGGGCATACAGGTTCAGCAGTTCGGCAGCGGTATCGCGCACCTGCTGGGCGGCCTTGCGCTTGGCCTTTTCCCACTGGCCCGAGCCCAGCGCGTGCAGTGGCGCGTCTTCGGGCGAGGCGCCGGAATAGCGCGAGATCACGTGCAGTTGCGAGACCGGCACGTAGAGCTTGGTTTCCTTGGCGTATTCCAGATGCAGGAACTCGGTCTCGCCCTCGCCCAGGTCCATGCTGACCAAGCCCATGTAGCGGCCGATGCCATGGTTGCTGTGGACCACCGGGTCGCCGATCTTCAGTTCCGACAGATCGCGCACCATGAACTCGACATCGGTAGTGGCCTGCTGCTTGCGGCTGCCGGCGCGGCGGCCGCTGCCGGCATACAGCTCGGTCTCGGTCAGCAGCGCCAGCCCGGCGGCAGTGATGAAGCCGGCCTGCAGCGGCGCCACGCCCAGCATCAACGGCTCGTCGCTGGCCAGGAAGCTTTCCCAGTCCTCGCACAGCACCGGATGCAGGTCGTATTCGGCGAAGTACTGCTGCAGGGTCTCGCGGCGGCCATTGGACTCGGCGCAGATCAGCACGCGCTCGGCGCCCTTCAGCAGGAAGCTGCGCAGGTTCACCAGCGGATCGTCGGCACGGCGATTGACGGCGATGTTGGGCAGCGGTGCCGACACTGCCGAGGGCGCATCGTCGGTCTTGAGCACCCAGCGCGCGTGGGGTTTCAACAGGGTGAAGAAATCCTCGTCATCCAGGTAGATGGCCTTGGGTTCCAGCACCGGGCGTTCGCGGTCGGCATTGAGGAAGGTCCAGCGCGAGCGGGTGTCGCTCCAGAAGCGCTTGATGGACTGCTCGATATCGCCCACGGTGGCAAACATGGCGTCGGCCGGCAGGTACTGGAACAGGGTGGCGGTTTCTTCGAAGAACAGCGGCAGGTAGTACTCGATACCGGCCGAGGCGATGCCGTTGCCGATGTCCTTATAGATGGCCGAGCGCGACGGGTCGCCCTCGAACACTTCGCGCCAGCGGTTGCGGAAGGCCAGGCGCGCCGCATCATCCATGGGGAACTCGCGCCCCGGCAGCAGCCGCACATCGCGCACCGGATAGAGCGAGCGCTGGGTGTCGGCATCGAAGGTACGGATGGTCTCGATGGTGTCGCCGAACAGGTCCAGCCGATAGGGCAATACCGAACCCATGGGGAAGATGTCGATCAGTCCCCCGCGCACCGAATACTCGCCCGGCGACATCACCTGCCCCACGTGGGTATAGCCGGCCAGCGTGAGTTGCGACTTCAGCTTGGCTTCGTCGAGCTTTTCGCCCTGCTTGAAGAAGAAGGTATAGGCCGCCAGGAATTGCGGCGGCGCCATGCGCAGCAAGGCGGTCGTGGCCGGTACGATCAGCAGGTCGCACTGGCCGGACTGCACCTCGTACAAGGTCGCCAGGCGTTCCGAGACCAGGTCCTGGTGCGGCGAGAAGGCGTCATAGGGCAGGGTTTCCCAGTCCGGCAGCAGGTGGCAGCGCAGGCGCTCGCCCTCCCTGGGCTGGAACCAGGGGATCTCGGCCAGCAGGCGCTGGGCATCGGTGGCACTGGCCACGATCACCGCCAGCATGCGGCCCTCGGCCTTCAGGGCCAGCGCCGCCTGGGCCAGCAGGTAGGCATCGGCCGAACCATGCACGGCCGGCGGCAGGAAGCGCACACCCGGTTTGGGAAGGGATTTTTTCAGATCGAAAGACATCAGGATCGGCGGACTCGACAGGATCGACAGGAACACCCGGTGCGGCCCGCTGCGGGCGCACCGCCGCAAAATGCCGGCCGCTTGCAAGGGAATGGCATTAAAATTCAGCCTCTCATTATAAACGATGGCCCCGTCCCGGACCGCCTCCCGGCGCTGGTCCATGCGGGCCTGAGCACAAGGCATGAATCCACCGGCATCTTCCACCCCTCCCCCCCGCCACTACGCCCTGATCCCGGCCGCCGGCGTGGGTGCCCGCATGGGGACCCGCATCCCCAAGCAATACATGAGCCTGGCTGGCAAACCCATGCTGCACCATGCACTGGAGACCTTTGCCGCCCATCCCCGCATCACCCACACCTTCATCGTGGTCAGTCCCGAGGATGGCTGGATCGACGACCTGCTCCCTGCGGCCCTGCTGCAGCGGGCCAGCATCCTGCGTGTGGGCGGCCCGACCCGGCAGGACAGCGTCCTCAATGGCCTCACCGCCATTGCCGACCGTACCGACGGCAGCGACTGGGTGCTGGTGCATGACGCCGCCCGTCCCGGACTGGACGCGGCACTGATCGACCGCCTGCTTGATGCCCTGGCCGAGGACGCCGTCGGCGGCCTGCTGGCCCTGCCGGTGGCCGATACCCTCAAGCGTGCCGATGATGACGGCCGCTCGCTGGAGACGGTGCCCCGCGCCAGCCTGTGGGCGGCGCAGACGCCGCAGATGTTCCGCTATGCCCTGCTGCGCCAGGCGCTGCAACAGGCCCGGGAGCAAGGCCCCCTGGGCACCATCACCGACGACGCCAGCGCCGTCGAAATGCTGGGCCTGCGCCCGCGCCTGGTCGAGGGCAGCCCCCGCAATCTCAAGGTCACGCTGGCGCAGGACGCCGCGCTGGCCGAATTCTTCCTGAAAGGTCAAGACGCATGAGCCACCCCATTCCCTTCCGTATCGGCCAGGGTTACGACTGTCACGCCCTGGTCGAAGGACGTCCGCTGATCCTGGGCGGCGTCGAGATCCCGCACAAGAAGGGCCTGCTCGGCCATTCCGACGCCGATGCCCTGCTGCATGCCATCACCGACGCCCTCTTCGGCGCGGCCGCGCTGGGCGACATCGGCCGCCACTTCCCCGACACCGATGCGCAATTCAAGGGGGCCGATTCACGCGTGCTGCTGCGTGAGGCTGGCAAGCGCTTGCGGGCGGCCGGCTACCTGGTGGGCAACGTCGATGCCACCATCATTGCGCAGGCGCCCAAGATGGCCCCCCATATTCCCACCATGATTGCCCATGTCGCAGAAGATCTGGAAATTTCTCGAAATCAAGTGAACATCAAGGCGAAAACCAACGAAAAAATGGGGTATTTAGGCCGTGAGGAAGGCATTGCAGCGGAGGCTGTTGTGCTGATCTACCGCCAAAATGAAGAAATTTAACGTGTAGGCGCCTTCCGGAGCGCCTTCGTAGGACAACGCCCGACACGCGCAAAGCCGCACCAGACAAGGGATTTCGGGCGATTTACTGCACCATTTGCCGGCATCGGAAGAAATCTAAGGCACCGGAAAAAGCCATTAAATATTTAAATTGAAGTTTCGTGCCGAAAATAGCTTGCATTCTCGATTTAATGAGTATAATCGTTGCGTCGTTAGGATTCGAGCTGGTAGTGCGGTCTTCGCTGTCATTCCTCCCGAGTAACGATAAAGAGCCGGGCGCAAGCCCCAATCAATTAAATTTAGGAGTCCGTAATGGCAACTGGTACCGTCAAGTGGTTCAACGATGCAAAGGGTTTTGGCTTCATCACCCCCGATGAAGGCGGCGAAGATCTGTTCGCTCACTTCTCGGCTATTCAATCGAATGGTTTCAAGTCCCTGAAGGAAAACCAACGCGTTTCCTTCGAAGTGACCACCGGCCCGAAGGGCAAGCAAGCTTCGAACATCGTTCCGGCTGCTTAAGCTTTTCAAGCTAAAAAAATCCCCGACTTGTCGGGGATTTTTTTCGTCTGCTGCTTTTGCATGACAGTTTGCATGGCAGCGACTGCCGCATCAAAAATCCCCGCCACTCTTGCGAGTGGCGGGGATTTTCATTGCGACTGAAGCGGATCTGAATCAGATTTCTTCGTACAGCGGCAGCGTCAGGAACTCGGCGAACTGCTCGGAGGTGGACATCTCCTCGAAGATCTTGGCCGCACGGTCATAGGTAGGACCGTCGCCGGCCACCTGCTTCACCTTGGCCAGCTCTTCCGGGATCATGGCGCGCACCATGTCGGCCGTGACCTTGCGGCCATCTTCCAGATTGCCCTTGGCGCTGCGGATCCACTGCCACACCTGGGCGCGGCTGATCTCGGCGGTGGCCGCATCTTCCATCAGGTTGTGGATGGGCACGCAACCGTTGCCGGCCAGCCAGGCGCCCAGGTAGTGGATGCCGACGTTGATGTTGTAGCGCAGGCCGGTTTCGGTGATCGGGGTTTCCGGCTGGAAGTTCAGCAGGTCGGCCGCCTTCACGTCCACATCAGGACGCTGCTTTTCGAACTGGTTGGGCTTGTCGCCCAGCACGGCCACGAATTCCTTCATGGAGGCCTCGACCAGACCCGGGTGCGCGACCCAGCCGCCGTCGTAGCCGTCGGTGGCGTCACGGCGCTTGTCGTTGATGATGCCCTGCATGGCGATGGCGTTCTTTTCCGGATCGTTCTTGATCGGGATCAGCGCGCTCATGCCGCCGATGGCCGGGGCGCCGCGCTTGTGGCAGGTCTTCAGCAGCAGCAGCGCATAGGCGCGCATGAAGGGCGAGGTCATGGTGACCTTGGCGCGGTCGGCCAGGCAGAAGTCCTTGTCGTTCTTGAACTTCTTGATGCAGGAGAAGATGTAGTCCCAACGACCGGCGTTCAGGCCGGCGCTGTGCTCTCGCAGCTCATAGAGGATTTCTTCCATCTCGAAGGCCGCGGTGATGGTCTCGATCAGGACGGTAGCCTTGATGGTGCCTTGCGGCAGGCCGATCTCGTTTTGCGCCATGACGAAGATGTCGTTCCACAGGCGCGCCTCCAGGTGCGACTCCATCTTGGGCAGGTAGAAGTACGGACCGGCGCCACGGGCCAGCTGTTCCTTGGCATTGTGGAACAGGAACAGGGCGAAGTCGAAGATGCCGCCGGAGATGCGCTTGCCGTCGATGGTGACGTGCTTTTCATCCAGGTGCCAGCCACGCGGACGCACCACCAGGGTGGCGATCTTGTCGTTGAGCTTGTAGCTCTTGCCGTTGGATTCCAGCGAAATGGTGCGACGGATGGCGTCGGACAGGTTGATCTGGCCGCTGATCTGGTTATCCCATACCGGCGAGTTGGAATCCTCGAAGTCGGTCATGTAGCTGTCGGCGCCCGAGTTGAAGGCGTTGATGACCATCTTGCGCTCCACCGGACCGGTGATTTCCACACGACGGCACTTCAGGGCCTCGGGGATGGGAGCGATCTTCCAGTCGCCGGTGCGGATGGATTCGGTTTCCTTCAGGAAGTCGGGGCGCTCACCGGCATCCAGGCGCTTGACGCGCTCGGCGCGGGCGGCCAGCAGCTCCTGGCGACGGCCTTCGAAGGCGCGCGAGAGCTTGGCCACCAGCGACAGGGCCTCGAAGGTCAGGACGTTTTCGTAACCCGGCTTGATCTCGCCGGAGATTTCCATGCCGGTAGGCAGCTTCAGTTGCGTCATGCTGGACTCCTCAAAAAGAAAAGGTGGACTGATTGATCTTGTTTTCATGATTGTGCCTGAGACGAGTGCACTTTTTGCATCGCATCACACACTTTATGTACGCAGTATATTTAAACAAAATCCATATGAGTCTAACGTTTTATCAATTTATCTTTGCGTTTTAGTCACAAGTGAAGAGATAATCACGGATGAGGCCACGCCAGTCCCGGCGCGGCTTTGCAGCGGATTCGAGGAGGCCGTGATGGACCAGTTCAAGCAGATTTCCACCTTCGCCGAAGTGGTCGCACGCGGCAGCCTCTCGGCCGCCGCCCGCGCCGAGGGCATCGCCCCGGCCATGATAGGACGCCGGCTGGATGCCCTGGAAGAACGCCTGGGCGTGAAGTTGCTGCAGAGAACTACGCGCAAGATCATGCTCACCAATGAAGGTGCGGCCTTCCTGGAAGACTGCCAGCGCATCCTGGCCGACCTGGAGGATGCCGAGTCGGCGGTCTCCGAGCGCAGCGCCCGGGCCAGCGGCGAACTGCTGATCTCGGCCCCGGCAGGCTTCGGCCGTCAGCACGTGGCGCCGCTGGTACCCTCCTTCCTGGCCGAGCACCGCGACGTCACCCTGACCCTGAACCTGAACGACCGCATCGCCGACGTCATCGGCGAAGGCATCGACGTGGCCATCCGTATCGCCACCCTGACCGATTCCAACCTGGTGAGCATCAAGCTGGCCGAGAATCATCGCGTCATCGTCGCAGCGCCCTCCTACCTGCGCCGTCACGGCACCCCGCAAGTCCCCGACGACCTGGTGCGCCACAACTGCCTGGCCATGAGCAGCGAAGGCAGCCAGCGCGGCTGGACGCTCAAGCAGTCGGGCAAAGTCAGCGTCTACAAGGTGGGCGGCAACATGGTCTGCAACGACGGCGAGGTGCTGCACAACTGGGCGCTGTCCGGCCGTGGGCTGGCCTGGCGCTCCATGTGGGAAGTGGGCGCGGCCATCGAGGCGGGCGAGCTGGTCACGGTGCTGGACAAGTTCGCCGCGCCGGCACCGTCGATCTACGCCGTTTTCGCCCAGCGGCGCCATCTGCCGCTGCGTATCCGGGCCTTCGTGGATTTCCTGCGGCATGCCTATGCGCAGGCCGATTACTGGAAGAAGACTTCACCCATCAAGTAATGGAAGGTAAGGATGCGGTAAGACTTGTTGCGCGATGATGCCTGCGTTTCGCGCCCCCATCCCCCTCCCTGGAGTCTCGCATGCCTCACCTCGCCTTCCGTATTGCCCGCCTGTCCTTCTTGCCGCCGCTGGCTTGTGTCGCCCTGTTGGGGCTATCTCCCTCGGCCCAGGCCCAGCAGCCCGGCCAGCAAGAGGATCCTGAACAAAGTCACTGGGCCCTGGGCGCCGGTGTAGGAGTGGAGCAAAGTCCCTATGCCGGTTATGGCAATCGCACCCGTGCCCTGCCCCTGCTTATGTACAATGGCCCACGGTTCCGGCTGGTGGGGACCACGGCCGACCTCAAGCTGGGTGCCGTCGGCCCGGTCGGTTTCGCCCTGCGGGCGCAGTATGCCGACGAGGGCTATACGGGCAGCGACGCGCCCATCCTCAATGGCATGGACAAGCGCAAGAGCAGCTTCTGGCTGGGTGGCGTAGCGCTCTGGCGCAACCCCTATGCCGACCTGTCGCTGGAATGGCTGGCCGACGCCGCCGGCAACAGCCGCGGCCAAACCCTCAAGCTGCGCGCCGAACACCGATTCACTACCGGCCGCCTCACGCTGACGCCCTACCTGGGAGTGAACTGGATGAACAGCAATTACGTGGACTACTACTTCGGCGTGCGCCAGAACGAAGTCACTTCCCAGCGCGCCTTCTACCAGGGCAGTTCCACCGCCAACCTGGTCGGCGGCCTGCGTACCGATCTGCGCATGACCGAGTCGCAGTCGCTCTTCATGGACCTGCGCCTGACCCGCTACGGCAGCGGTATCACCGACAGCCCGCTGGTGGACCGCAACCATGCGGCCGCCGTGCGGGCTGGCTATCTCTATCGCTTCTGACTGGATGACACCCTTGATGATGAACCGCATCGCCCTGCTGGAAGACCATGAACGCATGGCCGCACTGGTCAGCAGGGCGCTGGCGGGCGCGGGAATCGAGACCGATGTCTACGGCACCCTGTCCCAGGCCGCCATCGGCCTGGAACAGATCCGCTACCCGGCGCTGGTGCTGGACCGCAACCTGCCCGATGGCGATGGCCTGCAACTGGTGCGGCAGTTGCGCGCGCGCCGCATCGACACGCCCTGCCTGATGCTCACCGCCCGCGATGCCCTGCATGACCGCATCGACGGGCTGGAAGCCGGCGCCGATGACTACCTGCCCAAGCCCTTCTCGATGGAGGAACTGGTGGCCCGCGTCCGCGCCCTGATGCGACGCGCCCCGCTGCAGCAAAGCCTGGCCCCGCAGCACGGCGACCTGTGCATCGATCCGGTGGAAAGTCGCCTGTCCTGTGGCGAGGAATCGATCTCGCTGTCGCCGGCCGAACTGCAACTGATGCTGGTACTGGTACGCGCTGCCGGTGCCACGGCACGCCGCACCGCCCTGGAGGCCGCCGCCTGGGGCATTGGTGAGCCGGTCACGCCCAATGCGCTGGACGTGGCGCTGCATCGTCTGCGCCGCAAGCTCGCTGGCATCGATTCGCGTCTGCAGATCGTCAACCAGCGCGGCCTCGGCTACGCTCTCAAGGACGCCCATGCGCCAGGCTGACCCGCCCGCCACCACCCGCGCCAGGTCGCTACGCAAGCGCAGCCTGTCGCTGCATCTGCAGGCCTTCACCGCCTTGATCCTGGTGCTGGTCAGCGCCATCGTCATCGGCGGCATGACGCTGTTGCTGCACTGGGGACCGGACCTGCTGACCGATCTCGCCCTCAAGCACAATGCCAGCACCGTGATCGAAGGCCTGGCATTCGATGCGACGGGACGCCCGGTGAAGCTCAAGACCAGTGACAAGGAAGCCGCCGCCTATGACATCCTCAGGGAAGACTGTGTCTATCGCATACTCGATGCACAGGGCCGGGTGTTGCTGGCCTCCGATGGCGCTATGCGGCCCTACACCCTGCCCGGCGCGGACTTCTCGGCCGAGCGCGAACGCCTGACCCTGGTCGCCGGCGAGCGCACCTTGCAAGTGCTGACACGCCGCTTCGAGCATGCCGGCAAGACCTTCTACGTGCAGGTCATGCGCAGCGAACGCCTGCTGCAGATCGTGCTGGACGACAAGAGCCAGCGTCTGACCTCGCTGGTCATCATCGGCACCATTGTCGGCACGCTGCTCTTTTCGCTGGTGGTGGCGGTGAGCCTGCACCACCTGCTCAAGCCCTTGCGCCGCGCCGCCACGGCCGCGGCCACCATCGATATCGACAACCTGTCGGCGCGCCTGTCCCTGCAGGGCGTGCCGAGCGAAATCACGCCTCTGTTCCAGTCGGTCAACCTGGCACTGGACCGGCTGGAACAGGGTTACCGGCAGCAGCGCGACTTCCTCTCCACCGCTGCCCACGAACTCAAGACACCGCTGGCCCTCATGCGTGGCCAGGTCGAGCTGGGCGAAGCCGGCGACCGCGCCACGCTGCTGCAAGACATCGACCGCATGGCGCGCCAGGTGCAGCAACTGCTGACGCTGGCCGAAGCCAGCGAGCACCACAACTACGCCATGCAGGAAACACTGCCCCGGGCGGCGCTGGCCCAGGCCGGCGCGCAACTGGACCGGCTGGCCCGTCAGCGCCAAGTGCAACTGCAACTGCCCGATACCAGCGCGCCTCATGCCACGCCCATCCATGCCGATATCGGCGCCCTGGGCGTGCTATGCAGAAACCTGCTGGAAAACGCCCTGCACCACAGTCCACCCGGCACCGTCGTGGTCGCCGAGGCAGACCATCAGAAGCTGTCGGTACGCGACCAGGGCCCTGGCATCCCCGCCGAGGCCATGCCGCACCTGTTTGAACGGTTCTGGCGCGGCCCGCATCGGCGCGACGAAGGTGCCGGACTGGGTCTATCCATCTGCGCGGAGATCGCGCGTGCCCATGGATGGACCCTGCGTGCCACCAACGGGCAAGAGGGTGCCCTCTTCGAAGTGGATTTCAATCCGGCAGGCGGTGCTGGTGGGCCGGCTCACCAGTTGCCATAGGTCGCCACCACACCGCGCCACAGGGCATCGCGCTCCTGGCCAAGGTGAGTGTTGCTGGCATCCCCGGCGGCATCCTTGCCCACGGCGGTATGCACCATCACCAGCTTCAGCTCGGGATCCACGAAGATCGCCTGGCCGTAGATGCCCAGCAAGACAAAGCGCCGATGACTGCCCGGCATCAGCCAGACCTGGTAGCCATAGCCGTAGTAGGTGTTGCCATGGCTGGCCTGCATGGTGCCGGGTCGGAAAGCGGAAGGCTGGCGCGCGGCATCGGTCATGTCCAGCAGGTGTTCGCGGCTGATGATCTGCTGTCCATTGATCAATCCATCATTGGCCAGCAGCATGCCCAGCCGCGCATAGTCATGGACCGTGGCGTTGAAGCCGCCCTGCGCCACCGGCTGCTGGTCCACCGGGTTGAGCAGCCATGATGCAGCCGAGGCGGCTCCCATGGGTTGCCAGATCTGTTGGCCGATCCAGCTGCACAGATCCTGACCGGTCGCCGCGCTCAGGACCAGGCCCAGGGCCGAACTTTGCGCACCGCTGTAGTTGAAGCGCTCGCCCTCTGGCGCGGCGCGTTCATGCACGTTCTGCAACGCCGCCAGCGTGCCCTGGCGATGCATGATCCGGTTGAAGACGACCCGGTCATCGTTGGCGCTGTAGTCTTCCACGAAGCGCGCACCCGAGGCCATGCGCAACAGGTTCACCAGGCGCGTGCCGCCATACAGGGAGCCCTTGAGCTCGGGAACGTAGTCTTCGGCGCGATCGTCCAGGGAGCGGATCTTGCCGGCTTCCAGCGCCTTGAGGACGCCTAGCGCCAGTACCGTCTTGCCCATGGAATTGGACAACATGCGCATCTCGGCGCTGCGACCGTAGTTGTAGCGCTCGGCCATGATACGTCCATCCTTGACCACCACCACGGCGGTGGCGCGCTGGTGTTGCATGTAGTCGTCCAGCGTGAAGGCGCCATTGCCGAAACGATAGTGGATCGTGGTCTGCGGCTCGGCCGGAGGCAAGGGCAGCACCTGGGCCGATGGCGCCTGGCTGCAGGATGGCGCGATGCTGTCCATGGCGCTGAAGGAACCCACCAGGTAGGCGGGCTGGTAGGCCTGCTGCAGATCGGCGCCCACCGGATAACCGGCATCCCGGCCCAGCAACCGTTCGTCAGGCGCGGCGCTGGCCGCGCCACCGAACAAGCTTGCCAGCCATAGCAGCGCGGGCGGGAGCAACCGGCACCTCATCGCGCTGCGCATGCGACTTCGGCCAGCAAATTCAGGGACGATAGGCATAACGTCGATTTCAGATTGTATGGGCGGACGTCGGTGCGGAACACTCCGCACCAGTTGTCGATGTTCAGCTTACCGAAGTTCGTCATGATCGTTCTATCCCTGTCAGCACACTGGGGCTAGGCTCCCCCTGCTTTCGTCAGTTTTCCTTCACCGTTCCTGAGATGACGCTGCCCTGCACTAGCGCATCTCGCACTATGACAGGCCGGCCGTTCGCCCACAACCAGGCCGGACGAAGAATAGTGAGCAATAGCCTCGTCGGATTCCACTCCCGATCGCTCTGCAGGGCGGGTCTTGCAGCGGCCTTGCCAAGCCCCTCCGCGAGCGCGCAGGCCAGCCGGCATCGGCCCTCCCGCTCCCATATACAAGACTTTTCCCGAGCTCTTTTAGGACGGTTCTCATATTAAAAAAAACAATTATCGAGTCTCATAGTGGTTATTCCGACAACACGTTACAGCAGCGTGGCCCTCCACTTAAATATTGACACGACGACATGTTTTTTGCGCGAGAAGACACCCTAGGGCTGGTCGAATTTCAGGACGGCCTGCTGGTCAAGGCAGGCTCATCCTATGAGCGGCTGCGCCACGCCGGCATCGTACCCGGGCAATTCCTCGCCATCGCCGCGCCTGACTGGGTCACCGATGAAGCACAGGAATTCATCCTGGTGCGCTTCCTGCAGATCACGGCAGGGCGCGACAACAACATCTGCGAGCTGCACTGCCGCGTCATGGGCAGCTGCTGCATCGACCGAGCTACCAAGCAACTGTCCTACTCGGCCGGACTACCCGCCTATGGCGCGATGATGCTGTTGCCCGCCTGCGCCTGCTACATGCTGCCCGAGGCCATCATGCGCGCCCTGCTGGCGTTGTCGGGAGACGCCGGCGAAAGCTTCGAACTGGGCCATGTCCGCTGGGGCGAGCATATCGGCAAGCGCAAGCACACGGTGCCGGTATCCATGAGCGTCAATGAAGTGGTGGGCAAGCGCACCGCCATGTTCGGCAAGACCCGCCTGGGCAAATCCAACGTGGTCAAGCTGCTCATGCAGGGCGTGCTCAATGCCACCCGCCAGAGCCGCCACGTCGGCCAGCTGGTATTCGACGTCAATGGCGAATACGCCAACGACAATCCCCAGGACGGCAACTTCTCCATCGCCTCGGCCTACCCTGATCGTGTGCGGGTGTACTTCCTCTCTACCCAGCCACGCGGCGATGGCGAGTTCCTGCGCTACAACTTCTACGACATCCCGGAACGGGCAACGGCGATCTTTTCCGAGCTGCTCACGCCCTCGGTGCTGGAGATCCCCGAGGTGCGCAACTTCCTGATGATCCGCTTCCCGCCGCTGTCGGCGCTGAAAGCCGGGGACAGCGCCGCGGCCTTCCGCAAGCTCTGCCTGTTCTGGACGCTGCTGCAGGACGCCGGATTCGAGCCGGGAGAGACGGTCTGCACCGAGATCGCTGAGCGCGGCCTGTTCAATGTGGGCTTCACCCAGTCGCTGCGCATGGCGGCCTGGCAAGCGATGAAATCGAAGGTACCGCCGCCGATGCCCACCAGCTTCACTGAGATGACCGACGAAATCCGCGTACTCTCGGCCTTCGCACTCAAATATGCGAACGACCCCAACCTGCGCGTCGGTCGCACGGAACTGTTCGACGAAGAAGATCGCGTGCTACAGGAACTGCTCTGCCAGACCAATGGTGTGGGCGCCTACTTCCTGCGCGAATGCCTTCAGTTCCACTCGGCCAACGCCAGCGACTTCCTGCATGACACGCTGCGCGCCATCGATACCGGCAAGACCGTCATCATCGATCTGGGCGCAGCCAATGAACGCATCGTGCGCTACTTCTCGCGCATCATCTCCACAGCCGTGTTCCAGCAGCAGGAGCACAAGTTCATCACCAACACCCTGGCCGGACGCTACGTCCAGATCTACTTCGAAGAAGCGCACATGATCTTCCCGGTCGACGCGGCCGGCAAGAACACCACCGACATCTATGCGCGCTTTGCCAAGGAAGGCGCCAAGTTCGGTATCGGCATCGTCTATTCCACCCAGTCGCCCACCTCGGTCAGCTATTCCCTGCTGACACAGACCGAGAACTTCTTCATCGGCCACCTCTCCAGCGACATCGACGTCGATGCCCTGGCCTCGGTGCAAAGCCTGTTTGGCGCCGTCAAGGACGACATCCTGCAATTCCGTCTGCCCGGTTTCATGCGGGTGCTCAGTTATTCCCGTCGCTTCGCCCTGCCCATACAGGCGAAGCGTTTTGACCCACGAGAAAGGAGATAGTCCCGCGATGAAATAAATCGCCTGCCCAACGCCAAGTAATGACGATCAAGGTACTTGCTCCAGCAAGTCTGCCTCGCATAAACGCGCGCATCGTCCATCTCTATAGATTCATCCGATTATCCATGGGTGCCAACCTCTATCAGCCGGCACCCACATGTTCTAAGGAATTTTAAAATGCTCTACCCCCCTCGTCTGAAAAAGAAGGCGCGCCCTCAGCGGAAAGCGCAAAGCGGTTTCACCATTGTCGAACTGTCGGTGGCGGTGGCCATCGCTGGCGTGATGCTGATTTCGGCCATTGCGCTGGTGCAGGTGGTGCTGCGACAGTGGCGCGCCAATGATGTGGTCAGCGGCATTCCTCGTGTGCTGGCCCAGATAGATAAGATTTATGCCAGAGCCAACGATTACGGGGGGCTGGTAACCGATGCGGCCATCGGCATCGGCGCCTTTGACGGTTCCTTCGATATTACGGGTGCCGCCCCCAACCGTGTCGCCAACAACCGCTTTGGCTTTGCCACAGCCGTGGACGTGGCTACTATTTTCACCGGGCCTGCAAGCAACACAGGTTACGTCGTCACTCTCACAGGCATTCCTACTGCCTCCTGTGCCGACATTGTCTCTTCTGCCGCTGCCGCCGGCGTCCGCGGCCTTCTTGTTCAACCCGAGGCCGCTGCAGGGACCCGCGCTATTACCGCTGCAGGAATTGCCACTTTGACCCGCGCCGGCATGCAAGCAGTTGTACCTGGCGGCGCCGCGCCAGTCGCCGCTACGGGCGGTGCTGCGGTGGTCCGAGGACACTTGGCGAACGAGGCATTGGATATCGTCGCATTGACTAGCACTCGCGCCTGCGGCACCAATAACAACACAGTGAGTATTGGTCTGGTCAATTGGAAGTAATGCACCACGTACGGAGAATTCTTTTCGATGCCGCTCCTGCCAGCGGAGCGGCAGTTAAAGAAATGTCCGCATTCCCATGAGAAAACACCACTACTCCGGCTACACGCTGATTGAGCTCTCCGTGGCCCTTACCCTGGCCGGCATCGTCGTTCTAGCCAGCGTTTCCGGCACGGCATGGCTTCTCGATCAACAAAGAATCAATGAACTCTCTACGCAAAATGCCGACGCCATCAAACGCCTCAACGATGCCTATGACCAACTGCCCAACTACGCCGGACTATCCTTGCGGCAAGCGGTGTCCTTCGGCGCGTTCCGCCGCTTCGTCATCAACCAGGCAGGCACTCCCAATGTGGCTGTGACCCATCCATTCAGCGGTGCCGTCGGCGTGGCAACGCTCAATGGCGCCCCCCTGACATGGGGCTTGTACCTGAATTCCATCCCAGCACGGTACTGCACCGACCTGTTATTCCAGTCCGACGCCATGTCGGACGCGCTGGTGGTTTTCCCCGGTGGGATGGTCGACCCTATCGGCTGGGCCGGCGCTGGCGGCGTCACCGTCGATGCCAGCGTGCCTGCAATCACCATCGCTGCCGGTTTTGCCGGCACCGCCCCGCGCATCGTTAAAAACCTGACACAGAATAATCTCGTGCCCGCTGCGCTTGCAGCGGCATGCAACGGCGCCGGAGACAACATCGGCGTGCTCCTACTGAAATCCAAACTACGATGAACCTGCTCACCCTACCCCGGCGGACCGATGCCAGACACGTCCGCGGCAGATCCAGCTACGCCCCCTTGCGTTGGCTGCGCCAGTGTGGTTTCACGCTAGTGGAGTTATCGGTTTCGATGGCCATTGCCGCCATCCTGGTGGTGGCCTCACTGGAGGTAATGCGCCAGGAACTGGAACAGGCGCAGGTGAAATCTTCGTCCTCTTTTCTGCAACAGACGGTGGTCTCCCTGCAAAACTTCTTTGCGAGCGACGACGGCGCAGCCGCTCTTGACAACAGCACGCTGGCAAACAGCGCAGCCGTGGCCCGGCAATATGTCGGGGCTGGTGCCGGCGCAGCGACACAGATCAGCAACACCTGGGGCGGGCGGTTGTTCGTGGGGCCGTTGGACGGCGACGCCCGAACCAGCTGGGTACTGCAGGTATCCGGTCTACCCATGCGCCTGTGCTCGGACATCGTGCAGAACCTGGAAGCTAGCCTCAACGTGCGCCATTCGGTGGCCGGCGCGGCCATCCCCGGCAGCGAAATTACCGCAGCTGCGCTCGGCTCGGTTTCACTCGGCCCCGGACGTGTGCTCACCACGCGACTAGCCAATGTGCGCGTGCTCAAAGACACCCCCTTTTCCCCCATCAATCCCGCTGCCATGAGCAGCCTGTGCGAAACCAACCTGCCTTACTTCAACCTCTTCATCACGGGGAACAAGCATGCTCTCTGAGCATGCCATCCTACTCATGAAAAAAATCACTACGCATCTCACTCATCCTGACCGCCGTCCCATCCTCCCTCGCAAATGGCTACATCCACTTGTGCTGATGGCAGTCTGCCTTCCCGTCCATGCCCAGCTGACAGCGGAACCCAGTTCCGGCGGGGCGATGGCCCCGTCCCCGGTCGTCAGTCCCGGCGCCTCGGTCTGGCAACCCAAGGGCGCGTCGAGCTCGCCTGAACTGTCCGACGGCATAGGCATCTCCGCGATGGCCCAGCAACCCGATCCGGGCGTGCAGCAATGGCAGGTGCGCCGCGCTGATGTAACGGTGCGACGCATGTTGCAGCGCTGGGGACAAGAAGCCGGCTGGCAGCTTGTCTGGGATGCCCCCCGGGATTTCCCCATCGAGACCGAGCTACAACTGTCGGGCCGTATCGAACAAGTCGTCAGTGCGGTGGTGGAGTCATTGGCCACCACCGATTATCCGGTGCAAGCCCGCATCAACAGCGAGCTACGCATCATCCGCATCGGCCGCTATCTGGAAGGCAAGGCCCGCTAAGGCCCCAAAGAGATAAGTCATGAACATCGAAAAAATCACCGCGCCCCTGAATCCATCCCATTTGACGACAGTACCGCGCCCGCTCTCAGGTCGCCGTTACCCACACTCTCTGCCCCTGGTCCTGGCGACCAGTATGCTGTGCACGGCCTGCAGCACCTGGTGGAAAGCCGATCAGGCGCTGGATGACGTCGTCAGCCGCACTGACCGCTCACGCGCCGAGCTGACCACGTCGCAGCCGCGCCCGGCCTATGCGATCAAGGACACGCGCCTGATCATCGCCACCCGTTCCATGCCGCTGTCGCGCGAGGCAGCGCTGCCGGATGCGATGCGCCAAGTGGCCTTCCGCTTCCCGGGACGCTATTCCGTGGCCACCATCGTCGAACGTATCGCCAGCGAGACCGGCGTGCCCATGCTGCTCACACCCGACGCCCTGATGCCGGCCTCGCGCTTCGCCGTCGGCGGGACCGCAGGTGCGGCACTGGCCGCCGCAGCGTTGCCTCTGCCGGGTGCAGCCGCGCAGGGCGCATCCGGCGAGAAAAGCGCTTTCGGCGAAAGAGGCCTGAGCGACCTGAGCTTCACCAACCAGACCTATGGCAACAGCTTTGAACTCAACTACGCCGGCTCGTTTGCAGGACTGCTGGATTACGTCGCCGTGCGCGCAGGATTGCAGTGGAAATACGAAGACGACCGCATCCTCTTCTATCGCCTCAGTACCCATACCTTCTTCATCAAGACCCTGAGCACCTCGTTCAAGTACACCGCTACCCTGTCGGCCTCGACTGATAGCGGAGGTGGTGGGGGCGGAGGAGGCAGTGGGGGCGGAGGTAGTGGCGGTGGCGGTGGCGGTGGCAGTTCGGCCAGCATGGATTTCGAATCCGACTTCTGGGGCGGGATCGAAAAGACCTTGGGCTCGCTGATCTCCGGCGGCGGCAAATATTCGGTGGACTCCAAATCGGGCGTGATCACGGTGACCGACGCCGCCGAGCCGATGAAGGCGGTGGAAAACTACATCGAGCAGGTCAACAAGGCGCTGCTGCGCCAGGTCAGCCTGGAAATCCAGGTGCTGTCGGTACAGTTGAACGACGAATTCTCGGCCGGCATCGACTGGAATGTCGTGCGCAACAATTTCAGCTCGACCACTCCAGCGGCGTTGTTGCCCAGCCAGTCCGGCAGCCCCTTCACCATCGGCTATCAGAACGGCAACGGCAGTACCGCCCTGATCAAGCTGCTCAAGACCTTCGGCCGGGTCTCGACCACCTATTCAGGGGTGGCGGTGACCTCCAACCGGGTGTCGGTGCCCTTGATGGTGGTCAACCAGCAGGCGTACCTGAAGCAGACCCAGGCGGCGGTGGTCACCGGCGCGCAGGTGGGCAGCGTCTCGACCACCGGCCCCAGCCTGACGCCAGGACAGATCAACACCGGCATGTCCATGGCCTTCCTGCCGGTGGTCCTCGACTCCAACCAGGTGCTGCTGCAGACCTATATCAACATCTCCAGCCTCAAGGGACTGCCTTCCTTCAGCTCGTCCGGGCAAACCATTCAATTGCCCAACGTGAGCGCCTTCACCGTGGGCCAGCGCATGGTGGTTCCCTCGGGTGAAACGCTGGTCATGCTCGGTTATGACCAGTCCCAGGCCAATGCCAGCAACAGCGGCAGCGTCGATGGCCTGTCGGCCAGCAAGACCGCCTCCAATATCCGGCAATCCTTCGTGATCCTGATTACCCCACGGCTGACCGATGTTTAAACGATCAATCAACAAGAAACCGGCTGGTAAAGCGCGCCCGGTGGTGGACTACAGCCGCATCTTCCAGAAGGGCAAGCTGGGTATCGTGGCCGGCCTGCGCTGGGTGCCGCTGACCAAGGGCGAACGCAGCAAACTCTTCAATGCGGCGCGGGACGAGAGCGAACACAGCTATTGCATCACCCCCGATGGCACGCAGATCGGCTTCTTCTCCTCCAATCCGGGCGGGCACGGCAAGGGCCGTGGTGCCCTGGCCTCGCTGGCGCTTCTGCTGGGCCAGAACTATTCGCACGGCGGCGAGGAAATCTTCGCCTTCCATGTCGATGCCGAGCGCAGTTGCCTGGTCGTCCTGCGCGACGGGCAACCGGTACCGGGTTTCGACGTCATCGGCCGCGCCGACATGGTGGCCGAGCGCATCAATACCTTCTTGCAGCTCTCCGACGGGACTGCGGTGCGACGGCTTGGCGCCGCCGATCTGCTGGGCAATGTGGAAGAGATCGATTGGGACCTGGTACTGGACGAAGTCAACGCCAAGGTACGCCTGAAGAAGATTCCCGATGTCCGGCGAATGCTCGTGGCATTGGCGGCGTCGGCTGTACTGTTCGCGGCCGTATTCGGCGGGGTTACCTACAAGCTGGCGCGGGACAAGAGGATCGCCGATGAGCAGGCACGCATCGCCAGCGATCCCAACATCGTCTACGAGAGCAAGATCGACGGTGATCTTGCCGCTGTCACAGGCACCGGCCAGGCCAGCCTGCAACGGATGATCGGCGGACTCAAGCAGATTCCGCTGCAGATCAAGGGCTGGCGCCTGAGCAAGGTGGACTGCACCCCCTCCCTGTGCAACGCCTCATGGCGCCGCAGCTACGGCAACTTCGCCGAGTTCGTGCAGGCACTGCCGCCCTCGGCCATGGGCCAGCCGCAATATGACGTCTTCAAGCCCGAGGATCTGACCAGCGCCCGCCTGGTGACGCAACACCGCCTGGAACATAAAGCAGCCGGCAGTACTGTGCCGGCAACGACAGCGCCAGCACCCAAGCTGATGCGCACGTCCCTGCCGCTGCGCAGCGCCGTGTCCGCGAATTTCTTCAGTTCCCTGCAGGATCTGTCGATGGTCGACGTCAAGGTCAAGGTGGAGCCAGCGTTGTTGTTCGCCGGGCAAGGTGATGTCAACCAGTTGGCCCGCCCGGTGGTCAACGCAGCCTGGACCATCGAGGGGCCACTATGGACCCTGGAAGACATCGTGCTGGAAGACTATGTGGCCG
Organism: Herbaspirillum sp. ASV7; assembly: GCF_016429215.1. Taxonomy (GTDB): domain Bacteria; phylum Pseudomonadota; class Gammaproteobacteria; order Burkholderiales; family Burkholderiaceae_D; genus Herbaspirillum. Next base: position 54,674 of record NZ_JAELUH010000006.1, read on the forward strand.
TCGATACGTTCAGCATTGAACTCGAGACAGACAAGGCTGCCGCGTCGATGGAACAGACCCGTTACAAGCTCTCAGGAAAATATTATGCAAAAGGTAAAGACTTCTAAATTGCCCCTGGCGATGGTCGCGCTGACGGCCTTGCTGCAGGGCACGGTGCCAGCCTCCCACGCCGAGGATGCGGCGGCACAGGCCAATGCATCTGCCGATAGCATGGATCAGAACGTCACCCTGGGTGACATGATCAAGCTCTCCAAACAGGCCAGCGAGCGCGAGTTCGCCGCCAAGCTCAATCCGGGCAGCAGGAAATCCGTCAAGGACACGCCCGCCGAACCTGCGTTGGTGGAGAAGAATCCGGTACTGCTGGCGCTGTATGGGATCGACCGCAACTACAAAGCCGAACTCGACGTCAATGGCCAGTCGCGCGTGGTGCAGGTGCCCGGCCCGCTCAGCAAGATGGGGCCATGGAAATACATCGTCCTCATGGAAGACGGCGTACTGCTGACCAGGAGCCCACCGGACAGCAACCCACCCGCCAGCAACAGAACGGGCAGCGCAACACGTGGTACGGCGGCGCTGGCGTGCCAGCAAAAGGAGACTTGCCTGTTCCTGTCGGTGCCCAAGGCCGGCAGCGATTCTCGCTCGCTGGTCACGCCTGATGCCCAGGCCCGGCTGTTGGCTAGCCAGTTGCCGGGAGCCGGCCGTGCGCCTGCTCTCGAATTCGGTGGCAAGCCCCAGCCTCTGGAAGAGCGCATCAATATGGGTACGACGCGACCGGCGCCACGTTGATGACCAGCATGAACAAGCTCCCTGAAAAAGCCCAGCCGACGACCCTGGAAATGGGTCATCTGCGGCGTGCCGAAGATCTGCCACAATTCCATACCGTACTGGAAATGTGGCCGGCGGGGAAAGCCCGCGCCTTCAATCGGGAGCGCATTGCCGTACTGAAGATGGAAGGGGGCATGATTGCAGTGGTCGCCAGCAAGGCGGTGAACCTGTCCCCGGAGTGGTTCCATATCCTCGACCGGCTCAGACGTGACGGCAAGTCACCGCGCATGTTCTTCACGGCTGAGCCTATCGTCTTCGAGATCCTCGAGTATCACGTCTCAGCCACGCATGAGGACGCGGCGACCAGGGCAGTATCGGGGATCGACCTGATCATCGCGGAGTCCAAGCCGCTGAATTACTTCGCCGACATGGTCGGCCGCACCATCGAGATCGGCGCCAGCGACGCCCACCTAGAGGTGCGCGGAGAATATGCCCTCCTCAATGCTCGCGTAGGCGGCGTGATGCGCCGCATCGGCAACTATCCTGCACAGATCGTCATTGATGCCGTCAGCGCGGCCTTTACCGTGCAGGCCGAGGAATTGTCTCGTTCGGATGCGGCCTTCAATGCCCGCCTACCGCAACAGGCCATGATCCCGATCCGCAACAAGGACAAGGATTACACCCTGCGCTACCAGAGCCACCCCTCGGTAGGTGGCTTCGACGTGGTGCTGCGGATCCTGCATTCCAGCGCCAGCTCCTCCGGCAGGGTCAAGAGCCTGCCGGAACTGGGCTACTTGCCCAGTCAGGTGGAGCAACTGGATCTGGCCATGCAGTCGGCCTGGGGTGGCGTGTTCGTGGCCGGTGTCACCGGTTCGGGAAAGACCACCACGCTCAACACCATGCTCTCGATGATGGCCGTGGGCGGGGAGCGCAAGATCATTTCCATCGAAGATCCGGTCGAGTACATCGTGCCGGGCGTGACCCACCTGTCGGTACAGCGAACCAATGCGGTGGGCGGGGAGAATCCCTTCCTCAATGCCATGCGCGCCTTCCTGCGGCTCGATCCGGATATCGGCATGTTCGGCGAGGTGCGCGATCAGCTCTCGGGGGAGATCGCCCAGGCCGCCATCGAAACTGGTCACAAGATCTTCACCACCGTGCACGCCACATCGGCACTGGGCATCGTCTCGCGATTGACCTCGAAGATGGTCGGACTGGACCGGCATGCGGTCTGCAATCCGGAGTTTCTTTCCATCCTGGTCTATCAGGCCCTGCTGCCGAAGAACTGCCCCCATTGCAAGATGCCCGCCAAGCAGCACCTTCCCGCTGCGGAGCTGGCGGACTACGAAACCCTCTTCGGCCTCGATATCGACCGGATCATGTGCGCCAGCGATGACGGCTGCCCGCATTGCCGCATCCCCGGAGTGGACTACAGCTCGGTGGTCCATGCCGGCACCAGCGGGGTATGCGTGGCGGCCGAGGTGATCACGCCCGACAGCGGTCTTCTGCGGCTCTTGCTGGCAGGGCGCGACCTGGATGCGCGTGACCACTACCACGCCACCCGCGTGGCCTCCTTCAGTGCGCCGGACATGCAAGGCAAGGCCGCCTGGGGCCACGCCCTCTACAGCGTGGCGCAAGGGCAGATCGATCCCTATTACTTCAAGAGCACCTTTGGTCATCCCAAGGGCTTCCGCCAGATCGTGCAAAAGGAAATGCCATGAATTTTTTCGAACGCCTGCAACTGAGCATGGCCAAGCGCCAGCTGCGCGCACGCCGGGCCGAATTCTATTTCGACCTGGCCATGTCGCTGGAAGACCGGGTTCCGCTGTTTTCCACCTTCAAGAAGTATGAACAACGCGCCCGCAAACGCGACCGCGGCATGGCCCTGCTCTACCGCCATATCCTCAAGAACGCCATCAACGGCTCGCTGGCCACGGCATTGAAGGGGGTAGCGCCCCCGTCCGAACTGATGATGCTCGATGCCGCCCAGACGGCGGGTGACGCGAGCGTGGCCGAGGGTCTGCGCTTTCTGTCGGGCACAGTGGAAAAGACCGAACGTATGACGGCCGCCATCAAGGGCGCGGTGATGTATCCACTGTTCCTCATCGCGCTGTTCTACGCCATCCTATTAGGCTTTTCGTTCTACGCCATTCCGGTGCTGGAATCGATTATGCCCGTGAGCGAATGGCCGGCCTCGGGGAAAGCCCTGGCCCTGGTCGCCAATGGTGTACGCCAGTATGGGCTGCTGATGATCGGGATCAACGTGTTCCTGTTCATCATCTTCCTGTACTCGCTGTCTCATTGGGCCGGCGCAAGCCGCCGACCTTTCGACAGGCGACTCCCCTATAGCGTCTACCGGGACTATTCCGGCGCCATGCTGATCGTCTCGCTGGCCTCGCTGATGCGCTCCGGCATTTCGCTGCGCTCGTCGCTGGAGCAGGCCGTGCGCTATTCCACCCCATGGATGCGCTGGCACCTGCGCAGCATCCTTCGCGGCATCAGCTCGGCCAATGCGCAAAACTTCGGAGCCGCCTTCAGCACCGGCGTGCTCAACCAGGATCTGGAAGACCGCATCATGGATGCCTCCGAGCGCCGCGACCCGGTGGAAGCCTTCGTCAAGATCGGCACCGGGTCCATCGACCGCATCGCCACCTCCATCGAAAAATCCTCTTCCCGTCTCAACAGCGTGATGCTGCTGGCCTGCGGCGTCGCGCTGGCGTCCATGCTGCTGGGCTTCATGGCCACCACGCAACAACTTCAAAGCGCCGTGCAAAAGAAAACTCAACAAACTTCTCAGAGGAAATGATGACTTCCCTACTTCATTGCATTTCGCAGCGCCTCTTGTCCCTCCCCAGGCGCAGCACGTCCCTTGATCCGCAGCGGCGCGATACACGCCGCCGACAGCGCGGTTTTGCGCTCGGCCAGGCGCTGATGACGACCGCAATACTGGGCGGCATTGGTGCCGTCGGCACCGACTGGGCCTCGCAGCAGCGTCAGGCCGCCGTGCTGGAAGCACAGAGCGCGATCTATGCCCGCATCAACAATGGCGTTGGCGTCTATATGACCCTGTACTATCCGCAGATCATCGACCGCCGTAGCTATCCGGATAGCTGTGCCAACGTGAGCTATTCCGCCTCCGGCGGTGGCAGCACCCCATGCACCTTCACAGCCACCTACATCGATGCCGCTGGCACCAGCCAGAGCCGCAAGATCAACAACATCCTGCAACCGACCCTGGCCGATCTCCAGGCCATCGGCGTTCTGGACGGCCAGATTCCGGCCTCGCCGCTGCTGCCGGTCAACCCAACGGTAGTCACTGCAACCGCCCCCGGCGGCGCACCGACCGCACACGACAACATCTACGGCATCATCATCAAACGCACGCCCGCCGGCACGGACGTCAATCTCGATTCGCTGGTCTTCAACGTACAGCCCTACTCACTAGTGACTGCCGACATGTCGGCACTGCTGCGCATGTCCAACGGGCTAGGCGCAAGCTCTGGGCTCCCCGATCGCGACTCCGTCACCAGCAGCATCAATCCCCAGTTCGACCTGAAAGCCTACGCCGGCGCCTGGAGCGTTACCAATCCAGTGCAGCAGACGGCGGCAGGCGTCGTCAAAGGCATGCCCGGCATCCTGGCCTGGCGCAATGGCTATGACGCCACTGCCTCACTGGAGCTGATGCGCCGTGATGGTTCGCTCAAACCAACGGCGGACTGGAACTTTGGCAACCACTCCATCACCAATCTCAATCAACTATCGGCCAAAGGCATCAGTACCGACGCCCTGACCGCTGGCGCCTTGACCACCGGCACGCTGACCGCCAATGGCGCCGCCAAACTCAACAGCACGCTCGATGTCCAGGGTAAGTTGACCGCGCTGGGCGCCATGGTGGTCCAGGGCGCCTCGGATATTCAGTCGTTGGTGGTGAACGGAGAGGCCACCTTCAAGGCACCGGTGCAGATGAATGCGTCGCTCAATGTAGCTGGCCAGTTGAGCGCAAATGGTGGCATACGCACCCCCAGGCTCAACATCGAGAATGCCGCCCAGTTTTCCAGCAGCGGCGCCCGTCTGCTGGCCTATGGCAATTACGTCACCTTGGGGATGGGCTGTCTGGAGAATCTCGCCCTGGCGCAAGACACCAACGGGCGATTGATGATGTGCTCCGCCAACTACTGGGTGGTGGCCAATAACAACTACCCGCTTAGCCAGGTCAATGCCGGCGACAGCTGCGGTCCGGAAGAAGGTGCGGCCGCTTATCTGCCCAATGGGCTGATGGCGATCTGCAGAGGCAGAAAGTGGCAAGCTGCCGCCATGGGCAAGCAGGTAGCGGGTCAACCCTGCACAACGACAGGCATGATGGCCGCCGAAATCACGGCACAAGGCGTGTCCAACCTGCTGGTCTGCCAGCCCAAGAGCGACGGTGGCCTGGCCTGGTCGACCAGCATCTACGCGCGAGCGAAGGCGGAAGCTGCCAGAGAAGGGGACAGCTGCAACACCGACCAGATCAATGCAATGGCAAGCAACAGCAACGGCGCTCAGTCGGGCATCCTGCGGTGTACGTCCAACGGACGCGGCGGCGCACAGTGGCGGATGCCGTTCAAGAAACAAACGGAAGAGATCATCGACCCCAACGAATATCTGGCCGTCGATTTTCGCTGGAAAGACTGGCACCGCAACCAGCTCGGCTCCTGGTGGTGGGGCCAGACGATCCCCAGGCAGATCACCCTGAGACACTGGAAAAATGGCGTCGTGATCAATAGCTGGGAAAACGTCAAGGAGGGATTCGGCGACGACAACGGCCTCTATCACGTGTACGCAGCGGCTGGAGGCGACTACCCGTACGAGAACTTCAGCCGCGCGCGCTTCCACTTCAGCTACATCACGCCCATGGATCCGACGGAATGGACCAAGCCCATGTTCAGAAGGCCAGCCAACACCTGCATGAATTGCTATCTCGATGACGACGGAAGGGCCGGCGGCCCTGACAGACGAGAGGTCAAGTTCGAACCGATGTTCCTCGAATTCAACTTCTATAACAAAGACGGCACCGACAATGGTAGCGAACATTACTACCAGCTCGTCGCCTTCAAGAAAAAACGCTGGACCTACCTGGCAACGGAATAAGCGATGCACGCTGCAGACTTGATATTGATCCTGCTGTTCCTGATCCTGGCCTATGGCGGCCCGTTCTTGCTGGGCTGCCTGTACTTCGGCCTGCGGCGGTTGCGCCGGCCTGCCCTGCCGGTCGATGGCTCCGGTCAGATGCGCTCTGCCGTGCTGCCTTTGCTCTGTGTCGTGACCTTGTTGCTGGCCTTTGGGCTGGGCCACTTCAAGGTACTGAGCTACCCCGGTGCCATCATGCTGTCGATGGCGCTGGGGGCACCGGTGTTTTTCCTCAGTGCCGCACTCGTGGTCAAGGCCCGCCCGCCGGCCTCAGAGGAAGGACAAGAGGAAGGACACTGAATGCGGTGGTCCGGCAATACCCTGATACTGGCCGCCGTGCTGGCGGGCGCCTGGTGCGCTGGTCCGGCGCAGGCGGCCAATCTGTGCTTCGACCAGGCGGGGGCGCGCTACGGTGTGTCCCCGCTGATCCTGCAGGCCATTGCCCAGCAGGAGTCGGGCATGAACCCCAGGGCGATGAACCGCAATCGCAACGGCACGCGCGACATTGGCATCATGCAGATCAATTCCAGCTGGTTGGGTTTTCTGGCACGCCACCACATCCGCGAAGCGGACCTCTACGATGCCTGCACCAACATCCATGTCGGTGCCTGGATACTCGGCTCCAACTTCCAGCGCATGGGCGTGAGCTGGGAGGCCGTCGGCGCCTATAACGCCGTCAGCCCCGACAAGCGCGCCCGCTACGCCACCCAGGTCATCGGCCGCCTGCGCCGTCTGCTCAAAGAGGCCAAGTAGTCAGCGGCGCGCTCGCGCCGCTCTTTTCCCTCCCCTCAAGGAATACCCCATGTTTGCATCAGCCACCGCGCTTTTCGCCGACACCGGGTTCGTCATCGCCGCTGCGGCGCTGGCCGGACTCTGCGTCGGCAGCTTTCTGAATGTACTGATCTATCGTCTGCCGTTGATGTTGGAGGCTGCCTATGCCGATCCGGATGCGCCTGAGACCCACGACGTCGGACAATCGCCTCTGACATTGGCGACACCAGGTTCGCACTGCCCGGCCTGCAAACGTCCGGTACGTCCGATTGAAAACATTCCGCTCCTGAGCTATCTGTTCCTGCGCGGCCGCTGTGCTGGCTGCCAGGTTCGCATCCCGCTGCGCTATCCGCTGGTCGAACTGGGCAGCGCCCTGCTCGCCGCCGGCGCCGCCTGGCACTTCGGCCCGACGCTGCAACTGGCAGGCGCATTGCTGCTGCTCTGGACGCTGACTGCCCTCTTCTTCATCGACATCGATCACCAGATCCTGCCCGACAGTCTGACCCTGCCCTTGCTCTGGCTGGGTCTGTTGTTCAACTCGTTCGCCGCCTTCGTCCCCCTGCGCGATGCCGTCTGGGGAGCGGTCGCCGGCTATGTAGCTCTGTGGAGCGTTTTCTGGATATTTCGCCTGATCACCGGCAAGGACGGCATGGGCTATGGCGACTTCAAACTGCTCGCCGCCCTCGGCGCCTGGCTAGGCTGGGCACCGCTGCTGCCGATCATTGTGCTGGCGTCAACCGGCGCATCGTTGGTCGGATTGTTGCAAATGCACCTGCACCACACCGACCGCCAGCACACCTTGGCCTTCGGCCCCTACCTTGCGGTCGCGGGCGCAGTGGCACTGTTTTGGGAGATGGGGCTGTGGATGGGTGATCTGCTGCTGGTCTGTACCCATCACACCTTTGCGTGATCCATTTCTAAGTCAGACGCAATCCAGACAGCGACTTCTCTTACCTGCCATCAGACGATATGGAAGAACTGTTCCTCACTTTCCTTCGATCCATTGTGGAGGTCGCACAACTTATCTTTACGCGCTTATTCCAATGGCCGCGCCGGCACATGTGGCTGAACGATGCAGAGCACTTCCTCATGAAATATCTCATGTGGTTTATCGGAGGATGCCTGGCTTCTGTCTTGTCGCTTTTTCTAGCAAATCAGCTATTTATCTCGCCGCCGGAATTTCTCACAATCACCTTCTTTCTGGCGCCATTTGCGGTTGCATTTCTGGTCCAAGAGATCAGCCGCCATTGCATGAGCACTGATTTTTATGCCTGCCCTCGCAGTTATTTTTCGCAGGCGCTTTGGTACTCATTAGGTTTCGCGTCAATTCAATTTTTTTAAGTCCCCTGCGTCCCGGCCGAGACCAACAATGTTGGAGCAATGCGGACCGCTCGCTCCGATGAAATCTCTTTTCCGACAAATCGTGATGAGGGAATTCCCGGCGGACTTCCATTCAATAGAAAGGTCAACTTAATGAATAAAAAGAGAGGTCATCACCCACACTCTGCGCCCCCATCGTCCCTGCCATGGCTGCTCTTGGAGGTCTGCTCGAAAGCCGTTTTTGGAGGATTGCACACATGAGCATGAATCGCCCTCTCGGCCGATGGCAGCGCCTGATAGACAAGATCTCCGGACCGCCACCCAATGAAGCGGTGCTGGCCACGCGCAAGGGAAAACCATTCTGGCGTCGACACCCTCAGTTTTCGTGGGGAATGCTCCTCTCCATTGTGTTCATCATCCTCCCGGAGTGCGTCAATCAATGGAACCGTGTGCCTGATCCGGCCACCCTGCAGACTTTGCAGGTGCGTCTCCTGTACACCCAACTGACAGAACCGCATCTCTTCGTCGAGTTGCCCGATGGCGAGCGACGTCAGATGGAGTGGCCGATAACTATCAGCTTACGTGGCAGATTCCGGACTTATGTTTGGACCGACGCTCAGCGACAGAGCCTGCCGGGATGCTTGGCCACAGTACAAGGTGCTCCGCTAAAGCTTACACCCACCGAACGGTTTCGAGTATGGGCCCTTGATTGCCCTGAAAAAAATATCAGCATCAGTTTCGACACAACAAGCAAACCTTTCCCGCAAGACCTAGCAGACAGGCTAGTGATTGGATTAGTTTTTTTTATCCCCTACTGTCTTTTTTATGTAGTCATTTTTCTTCGTGAGAAAAGAGGTCATCTATGAGCAATGAGAATATTGCATTAATAATTCTGACTGGTGGATTTGGCGCGCCTCTGAATGCCGCCAATGTCGGCGCGGGCACAAAAAACCCTGACGGCAGCTTCAACACCACCGGCACGGTAATCGGGATCGCGCAAACCACTCACTCGGTAGTGGAATTTTCCACCATAGGTAGTAGGGCGGCGAAATATATGCCAGGAGCTGGGGGTGTATTGGGTTTCCTGGGCGCCCTGGATAGCGGCCATAAGATTTTCAACGCCAACAAGCTCGGCACTCCCATCCAGCACTCCGACATCGCAGGCGTAATTGGCGGCGTGGCATCGGTGATCGGCGCAGGCGCAGCACTCATCACCGTGGGCGGAGCGGTCATTCCCCTGGTCGCGACCGTAGGTGCAATCGCAACCGTAGTAGGGGTAGGCGCAAGCGCCTATCAGTTGGTCGCCGGTGCCGCCGGCTGGCAAATCGATGCCGATCGCAAAGTCACCTCGCTGCCGGTCAAGGATGACGGTGGGCGCGGCATCGTGAAGAGCGGAGACGCAGCCACTGATCAGATCGTCAAGGCCGTGGCCAACGCCATCGACACCATGACCAAGGCGGGAATGAAAACCGACACGATCGCAGAGATCATCAGTCAAGCCATCGCTCAACAGACGAGCGAACTCGGCACTGGCGTCCTCGGTGCGCCTCTGGATCTGGGCAAGAACATCGATGACACCACGACCCAGATCTATGATCGCTGGGCTAATAACCGCAATATTGTCATTACCGGAGGCGTCGGCCGCGACCCCCTTATTCTCGATCTCGACGGCGACGGGATCGAAACCATTGCACGCAGTGCCAACGTCCGCTTCGACCATGACCTGACCGGCTTTGCCGAGCAGAGCGGTTGGGTTGGACGCGACGACGCCCTGCTGGCGCGTGATCTCGACGGCGACGGCAAGATCACCAGCGGCGCCGAACTCTTTGGCGATCATACCCGGCTTGGCAATGGCACATTTGCGGCCAATGGGTTCGCTGCACTCGCTGAACTGGATGCCAATCGGGACGGCGTGCTCGACGTCAATGACAAGGCATTTTCCAGTCTCATGCTATGGCAAGATGGCAACAGCAACGGCATCACGGACGCCGGCGAACTGATGGATCTGCGCACTGCTAATGTCAAGTCGCTGAACGTGCCTTTTGCCAATGTCAACAATACCGACTCCGCTGGAAATACCTTGCGTCAGCTGGGCAGTTATGTCGCTGCCGACGGCAGCACCCGCAGCCTCGGTGACGTCTGGTTTGCCAGCAACACCATGCGCAGCGTGGCACTGACCGAGGTAGCGTTAAGCGCCGCCATTGCGAAACTGCCGGAACTGCCAGGCATGGGCAATACCCTGAGCCTGCGACAAGCCATTGCGCAAGATGCCAGCGGCACCTTGCAACGCCGGGTCGAATCGGTCATGACCGTGACCGATCCAATTGCCAGACGCGCTGCCTTCGATGAGCTGCTATTGAGCTGGAGTGGCGGTGATCGTCGGGCTGCCGACAGTCGAGGTAGCTTCATCAACGGCCGCATCCTCTACGCGCTCGAAACCATGACGGGATTGGCGTGGCCGGGTGGAGGCAACCCTATCAACGAACTCACGGCGCAGAGTATCCTGGCGATCTGGCAAGACCTGGGTGATCGCCTCTTCCTGCACTGGGAAGTGCAAACGAGCTATCGGGACGATATCAACCAGTTTGGTTTGGCATGGAACATGTCGAGCAAAAGCTTCGTGCCGGATGCCATGCCGCTGGTGGCAACGTTAAAAGAGGCCATGCAGAGCGCACCTGACATTACCAGCGTGCACCTGCTTGGCCTGGGCGAGACCTTACGTCAACTAGGAGATCGCGGACAGCCTTATCTCGATGCCCTGCATCGTGCAGGTCAACACGATGAATCTGAATTGGGCAAGCTGTTGCGTGCTACAGGCACGCTACGAGCATTCATCAGCGGCACAAACGGAAATGACACGCTCAATGGGGACGGAAGCGATAATTACCTGACGGGTGGCAGCGGTAGCGACAGACTTTCTGGCCACACCGGCAATGACACTCTCATCGGTGGCAAGGGCAATGACCTCCTGAGCGGCGGCCTCGGCAACGACATCTATCTATTCAATCAAGGCGACGGCGTCGATACCATCAGCGAGTATGACTACACTGCGGGTAACATCGACACCCTACGTCTCGGCAAAGGCATCAATGCGGAAAACACCGTCGTAGCACGGTCCGGTAATCATCTGACCCTGACCTGGGGCGCTGACGTCATTACCGTCGAAAATTTCTTCTCAGGCAGCCACCTCCAGATCGAGAAGATCGTCTTCGATGATGGCACAACCTGGGCCCATTCCGATCTGGCCTCTAGGCTAACCCAGACAGGCAGTTCGGAAAATGAATTCTGGACTGGATTTGGTGGCGCGAGTAATCGCATGTACGGCATGGCAGGCAATGATTCGCTCACCGGCGGCCAACTTGCCGACACCATCGACGGCGGCGAGGGCAATGACTATCTTTCAGGCTCTGCCGGTAACGACACTCTGATCGGTGGCGAAGGCGATGACAGGTTCGATGGTGGCAACGGTGACGATACTCTGTCCGGCGGCAAAGGCAATGACAGGCTCGATGGCGGGTACGGCAACGACACCTATCTATTCAATCAAGGCGACGGCGTCGATACCGTCAGCGAGTATGACTACACTGCGGGCAACATCGACACCCTACGTCTCGGCAAAGGCATCAATGCGGAAAAAACCGTCCTGACAAGGTCCGGCAATCACCTGACTCTAACCTGGGGCCCTGATGCTATTACCATCCAAAATTATTTCTCAGGTAGCTACTACCACATCGAAAAGATCGTCTTCGATGATGGCACGACCTGGGGCTATGCCGATCTGGCCTCCCGGCTGACCCAGACTGGCAGCTCCGAAAATGAATACTGGAACGGACTCGGCGACCAAAGCAATCGCATGTACGGCATGGCAGGAAATGATTATCTCACCGGTGGAAACCTTGCTGACACTATCGACGGCGGCGATGGCAATGACAACCTTACCAGCTATGCCGGCAACGACACTCTCATCGGCGGCAGTGGCAATGACAGCATTGATGGTGGCGACGGCGACGATACGCTGTCCGGCAGCAAGGGCAATGATTACTTGAATGGTGGCATGGGTAACGACACCTATCTCTTCCATCAGGGCGACGGGATCGATACGATGAGCAATTACGACTACACCAGCGGCGACGCTGACGTGCTCAGATTTGGCAGCGGCATCAACAGCGACCAACTATGGTTCCGCCACGTCGGCAACAATCTGGAGATCTCGGTGATCGGTACCGCCGACAAGACCATCATCGAAAACTGGTATGTCAGCAGCGCCTATCAGATCGAACGGATCAGCACCGCCGACAACCTCACCATGGCCAACAAGGATGTGGAACGACTGGTGCAAGCCATGAGCGCCTTTGATGCAGCACCGCCCGGCACGACGGTGCTGCCAGCGGCTCAGCGAACGGCACTGGCCCCTGTACTGGCCGCCAGCTGGCACTGAGACAAGCCCCCGGCCAGCCATGCGACGCCGTCGCTAAATAGGGGCACACGTCCGGGTCGCGTTGTACCCGGACGTGATTTCACGGAGAACGACTGATCGGCACGTTAGCCAGCTCAGCGAGGCAGCTCAGGGCTGGTCGGTGTTACGTCGATTTCACGCCGCACCACCTGCTCCCCGGCATTCAGCCGGAACACGCTGACCATCTGCATCAGATTGCCGGCCTGGTTCTGCATCGAGGCCGCCGCTGCGGCAGCTTGCTCCACCAGCGCGGCGTTCTGCTGGGTGACCTGATCCATCTGGGTGATGGCCAAATTGATCTGCTCGATGCCGTTGGTCTGCTCTGTGCTGGCGGCGCTGATTTCGGCGACGATATCGGTCACCCTGCGTACGCTGCTGACCACTTCCTGCATGGTATTGCCAGCCTGCTCGACCAGGCGGCTGCCGTCGCCGACCTTCTCGACCGAGTCATTGATCAGCTCCTTGATCTCCTTGGCCGCCGAGGCCGAGCGCTGGGCCAGCGAACGAACCTCCGATGCCACCACCGCAAAGCCACGTCCCTGCTCGCCGGCACGGGCCGCTTCCACGGCCGCATTCAGAGCCAGGATATTGGTCTGGAAAGCGATGCCGTCGATGACGCTGATGATTTCCACGATCTTGCGCGAGGAGGCGTTGATGGCACCCATGGTATCGACCACCTGGTTGACCACCCCACCGCCCTGCTCGGCCACCGCCGAGGCGGAATTGGCCAGCTGGCTGGCCTGGCGGGCGTTATCCGCATTCTGGCGCACGGTGGAGATCAGTTCTTCCATGGCCGAGGCGGTCTCTTCCAGGGAACTGGCCTGCTCCTCGGTGCGGGAAGACAGGTCCAGATTGCCGGCGGCAATCTCGGACGAGGCCGTGCTGATGGTGTCGGTGCCGGAACGCACATTGCTGACAATGCTGCGCAGGCTGTTGTTCATGTCCTTGAGCGACTGCAGCAGCTGTCCGGTTTCATCCTTGCTGGTCACCTGTACTTGCGCCGACAGGTCGCCCTCGGCCACCTTGCGCGACACGCTCACTGCGGTCTGCAAGGGCTTGGTGATGCCCAGCGTCAGGTAGCGCGCCAGCACCACGCCCAGCAGCAGAATCAAGCCCTCCAGTACCAGGATCAGCATACGGCTCTGCTCCGCGATGCTATCGATGCGCTGGGCGGTGTCGTCGATGTCCTTGCGCTGCATGTCCACCAGTTGGCGCATGAGCTGCTGATAGGTGTTGGAGGTCGGGATGAAGGTCTTTTCCAGGATGTTCATGGCCTCATCCACGTTACCAGCGGCCTTGGCCTTGGTAATGGCGTCACGCGAAGAGAGGTAGACCTTGCGCTGCTCGCCGATCTTCTGGAACAGCGCCTTTTCTTCGGGCGTGTTGATCAGGCTCTCGACCTGCTTCTGGTACTCGGTGGAGCTCTTGGTCGAAGCGGCCGCTTCGTCGGCAAAGAAAGCCGCCAGCGAATTGTCGCTGCTCTTGGCAATGGCGATGGTACGGCGAATGCCTGCGGTCAGGTTGGTGTACCAGTCGCCGATGAGACGCTCGGTCTTGAGCGGCTCTCTCATCATCTCGCGTGTGGCCGTGGCGACCTGCTCCAGACGCCACAGGCTGATGCCTGCGATGATGACCGAAAAAGCCAGGATAAGCGCAAAGCCCAGCGTCAGGCGTTTGCCAATGTTCATATTGCCGAAGATGTTCATGGTGGATCTGTCCCTATCAGGCCGCCAAGGAGGGAGCGCGCCTGGTGTCGTTAGCGTTCTTTCATTGTTCTTTTCATGCGTCAGACAGTGCTGACACATATTGACACTATGGCAGGCCAACGATGTGCGGACAACCATGCTAAACGCGGAATACAAGGCGATTGCCCGCTTACTTCCGATTGCCGTCAATCAGCAGGCAAAAAATGCCTCAGCCCCCGGGAATTGCTGACTTCCTGGCAAGTATTTCCTGCATGGCCGTGGCAAAACGGGGATCGGCCAGCAAACCCACATTGAAGCGGGACCAGGGGACGACCTGCTCGGTATCGACATGAAAGATGCTGCCCGGTGCCAGCACGATACGACGTTCCATGAGCGCCTGTGCCAACTGCTTGGCATCGCCGAAGGCCGGGAACCTGGCCCACAGATACATCGATTGCTGCGGCGCACAGAACAACTCGGCACCGAGATGATCCAGCTGGTGTCGGGCCTGCTCGGTGGCCTGGGTAAGTCGGTCGCGCAGGCGCGCCGTGTGACGGCTGAAATGGCCGTCGGAGAGGATCACGTCGAGGGTGCGCTCGCAGTATTCGGAACTGCTCATGTGCACCAGCATCTTGATATCGGCCAGGTCGCTGGCCAGGTCGCGATGACAGGCGATAAAGCCCACCCGCAAGGCCGCCGAGACCGACTTCGAGAAGCTGCCGATATAGAGGGTGCGGCGCAGCTGGTCCAGCGTGGCGATGCGGGCCGCGGTGGCCGGCTTGAAGTCGGCGAAGGCGTCGTTTTCGACGATGAGGGCATCGTAACGATCGGCCAGTTGCAGGATCTGGTGCGCCTTGTGCGGCGCGGTATCGGAAGCCGTGGGATTGTGCGCCAGCGATTGCGTGAAGAACAGCGGCGGCTTGCCTGGCAGCTTCAGCTCGCGCTCCAGCGCCTCCAGGTCGGGGCCGTCCGGCAGGCGCGGGATGCCGACGATGCGGGCGCCGGAAAGCTTGAGCTTGCCATACAACATGTAATAGCCCGGCTCATCGACCAATACCCGGTCACCCGGGCGGATGAAGTTGCGGATCACGATATCGAGCGCCTGGTTGGCGCCATGGGTCAACACGATCTGCCCGGTCCCGGCCTCGATGCCGTGCTGGGCCAGCTTGTGCACCAGATGCTGCCGCAACGGCAGGTAGCCAAAACGGCTGCCGTAGCCGAACAGCGCACCAATGCCGGTGCGCACCACCTTCTGGTGGAACTTGTCCAGCCGCACATCATGCAGCCACTCCACCGGCGGGAAACCGTCGCCCAGGCGCAGATGGCTGGCGTCGTGCTTGAGCTGCTCGCGCATGAGCCAGACCACGTCCATGGCGCGACTGAGGCTGCCCTCCTCGTCTTCCTTGGGGCGCGGCGGCGTGACGCACACGAAGAATCCGGAACCCCGGCGCGGCTCGGCCACGCCCAACGCCGTCAATTCCTCGAAGACGTTGACGATGGTGTTCTTGGCACAAGCATGGCGGGCCGCCAGTTCGCGTATCGAGGGCAGCCGGCTGCCGGGCGGATACAGGCCCTCGGCAATCTGGCGACGTAGCAGTTGGACCAGGGTGCTGGTGAGGGTGCGCGGCTCGGTCACGGCGGGTCTCCATTGTGCTTGTCGGCAGGGCTCGCCGGCCCTGTCTTGTTGCGATGCATATCGATTGTCCTGGGTACAGTTGTCACACTGTTGGCGCAAACTGTACCCATATCTATTGGTACAGCCTTGCTATCCTGCCTGCGCCTGCCCTGCAGTGCAAGCCAAGATCAACAACATATCGAGAGACAAGCGCATGCCCAATGATGTCCATCCTGGCACTTCGCCAGACTCCCGCCTGCCGGGCTTTCGCAGCTTCACGCCGGCACAGCGGCTGGCCGAGCTGGGCCGCCTGGCGCAGCTGGATGCCAGCGAATTGGCCCTGCTGGGCCAACCTGGCGCCCTGCCCCTGGCCACCGCCGATGGCATGATCGAAAACGTGGTCGGCAGCTTCCAGCTACCGCTGGGCGTGGCCGGCTATTTCCAGTTGAATGGCCGCGATGTGCTGGTGCCGATGGCCGTCGAAGAACCGTCGGTGGTGGCAGCGGCCTCCTTCATGGCCAAGCTGGTGCGCGAATGCGGCGGCTTCCAGACCTCCAGCAGCGCGCCGCTCATGCGCGCCCAGATCCAGTTGCTGGGCATCAGCGACCCGCACGGCGCGCGCCTGGCCATTCTCAAAGAACGCCAGGCCATCATTGACATCGCCAACAGCCGCGACCAGTTGCTCAACCGGCTGGGGGGTGGCTGCCGCGACATCGAAGTACATGTCTTCCCCGACACCCGCCGTGGCGCCATGGTGGTGACCCACCTGATCGTGGACGTGCGCGACGCCATGGGGGCCAATACCGTCAACACCATGGCCGAAGCCGTGGCCGGCCACATCGAGCAGGTCACCGGCGGCAAGGTACGGCTGCGCATCCTCTCCAACCTGGCCGACCTGCGCCTGGCGCGGGCCCGGGTCAAGGTCTCGGCCAAGGTACTGGGCACGGCGCAGTACAGCGGCGAGGAAGTCATCAACGGCATCGTCGACGCCTATGAATTCGCCGCCGTCGACCCCTACCGGGCTGCCACCCACAACAAAGGCATCATGAACGGCATCGACCCGGTCATCGTCGCCACCGGCAATGACTGGCGTGCCGTCGAAGCCGGCGCGCACGCCTATGCCTGCCGCCAGGGACGCTACACTTCGCTGACCCACTGGGAGATCGCCAGCGATGGCGACCTGGTCGGCACGCTGGAAATCCCCATGCCGGTGGGCCTGGTCGGTGGCGCCACCAAGACCCATCCGGCTGCGCGCGCAGCCCTGAAGATCCTGCGGGTGGCGTCGGCCCAGGAACTGGCCGAAGTGGCAGTGGCCGTCGGCCTGGCCCAGAACATGGCCGCCCTGCGGGCCTTGGCTACAGAAGGCATACAGCGCGGCCACATGGCGCTGCATGCCCGCAACATCGCCCTGGCGGCCGGTGCCGAGCCTGCCGAGATGGACTGGCTGGTGCAGCAGATGGTGGCGCGCCATGACGTGCGGGTGGACTATGCGCGCGAACTGCTGGCGCAGCATCGCCAGCCCTGAGGCCGGGCCGCCGATCACGAATCGAACACACGCGCCGCCTCGATGCGGCCGACAAACAACGAGGAGACAAGAGCATGAAAGCATCCCTGACCCAGCTGGCCGTGACCTGTGCCGTGGCTGGAGCCTTCGCCGGCCCGGCGGCGCACGCCCAGATTTCCAATGACGTGGTGCGTATCGGCTTCATCACCGACATGTCCGGCCCCTATGCCGATACCGATGGCACGGGGGGCCTAGAAGCCATCCGCATGGCGGTGGCCGACTACGGCGGCAAGGTACTGGGCAAGCCCATCGAGGTGATCTCCGCCGACCACCAGAACAAGGCCGACATCGCCGCCACCCGTGCCCGCGAGTGGGCCGACGAGCGCGGCCTGGATATGCTCATCGGCGGCGTCAACTCGGCCACGGCGCTGTCCATGAACAAGGTCATGGCCGAGAAGAAGCGCGTCTACATCAACATCGGCGCCGGCACCGCCCGCCTGACCAACGAGGAATGCACACCCTACACCGTCCACTATGAATACGATACCGTGGCCCTGGCCAAGGGCACGGCCAGCGCGGTGATCAAGCAGGGCGGCAAGTCCTGGTTCTTCCTGGTGGCCGACTATGCCTTCGGCCATTCGCTGGCCAACGATACCGGGGCCGTGGTCAAGGCCAGCGGCGGTACCGTGGTCGGCTCCATCAAGCATCCGCCGCAGTCCTCCGACCTGTCGTCCTTCCTGCTGCAGGCGCAGGCATCCAAGGCCCAGATCCTGGGGCTGGCCAATGCGGGCGAGGATACGGTCAATTCGATCAAGGCCGCCAAGGAATTCGGCATCACCAAGACCATGAAGCTGGTCGGCCTGCTGATGGTGATCAATGATATCCACGCCCTGGGCCTGGCCAATGCCGAGGGCCTGATGATGACCGACAGCTGGTACTGGGACAAGGATGATGCCTCGCGCAAGTTCGCCGCACGCTTCTACCAGAAGATGAAGAAGATGCCCAGCACCCACCAGGCTGCCGCCTATTCGGCCACCACCACCTATCTGAAGGCGGTGGAAGCCGCCGGCACCGACGATTCGACCCGGGTCATGGCGCAACTGAAGAAGACCCCCATCGACGACTTCTACAACAAGGGCTATATCCGCGCCGATGGCCGCAACATCCACGACATGTACCTCTACCAGGTCAAGTCACCGGCCGAATCGAAGAAGCCCTGGGATTACCTGAAGTTGCTGGAAACGATTCCAGGTGAACAGGCGTTCACGACGGTGGCGGAGTCCAAGTGCAGCCTGCTCAAGCAGTAAGGCCGCCAGTGGCCCTGCAGGGAGGAATGTTGCCTGCAGGGCCTTGTCGGGGCGGACATTGCGTAGCTTTTCGGCAGATTGCAGTCACCACAGCCACCTCATGGGCCGCGACATCACTATCCCCGCGTCACGCAACGCCTGACCATGCAGGCGACAGTGCGCCACCCTGACCATCTGTGCTCTCTTGGCATTGACGTCTTGCCTAAGTCCCGACTTGCGCCTACTCTTGCAAGCCCGCCTCATGCACATCAGCGTGCAATTCAGCGTGCAATTCAGTCAATCGCGCTGAATGTGATGTCGCGGCACAATATTGCACGCGTTGATCCGTCAGCCAGGACACAACACCCTGTTCGCCGGGCAAGTACATCAAATAAATGGCAAAAACACCGCATTGCCAATCAATACGCCAAGGAGCCCCTTTGAGTCAGCCCCATCCTAGCCAAGTTGCCAGCCCCCCTGCCGCGGCCGGCTTTACCCGCTACCAGCGGACCGTAGTCGGTCTGCTGGCCTTCCTGCAGTTCGCCGTGATCCTCGATTTCATGCTGATGTCGCCGCTGGGCGCCATGATCATGCCCGCCATGCAGATCACGCCGCAGCAGTTCGGGCTGGTGGTCTCGGCCTATGCCTTCAGTGCCGGTGCCTCCGGCTTGCTCACGGCCGGCTTTGCCGACCGTTTCGATCGCAAGCGCCTGCTGCTGTTCTTCTACAGCGGTTTCGTCATCGGTACCCTCTGGTGCGGCCTGGCGCAGAGTTTCGAAAGCCTGTTGCTGGCTCGCATCGTCACCGGCCTGTTCGGCGGCGTGATCGGTTCGATCATCCTGGCCATCTCCACCGACCTGTTCGCGCCGCAATTGCGCGGACGCGTCATGGGCATCATCCAGACTTCCTTTGCCGCCAGTCAGGTGCTGGGCATCCCCATCGGACTGTACCTGTCCAACAACTGGAACTGGCATGTGCCCTTCATCGCCATGGCCGCACTGGGCCTGGTGGGCGGACTGGTGGTGAGCTTCAGGCTGCAGCCGGTCGACGGCCACCTCAAGCTCAAGCAGGAACAAAGCGCCTGGATGCACCTATACCACACCGTGACCGAGCCACGCTACCTGACGGCCTTTGCCACCACCGCCCTGCTGATGACCGGCGGCTTCATGCTCATGCCCTTCAGCAGCGCCTACCTGGTCGGCAACCTGGGCATCGACCTGCATCACCTGCCGACCGTCTACCTGGTCACGGGCCTGTGCACCATCGCCTTCGGTCCGCTGATCGGCCGCGCTGCCGACAAGGTCGGCAAGTTCCGGGTATTCGTCTTCGGCGCCACGCTGTCCATCATCATGGTGCTGATCTATACCCATCTGGGACCGGTCACGGTGCCGATGATCATCGTGGTCAATGCGGTGCTGTTCCTGGGCATCTTCTCGCGCATGATCCCGTTCCAGGCACTGGTGTCTTCGGTACCGGGGCCGACCCAGCGCGGCTCCTTCAATGCCATCAGCGCGTCCATCCAGCAACTGTCCGGCGGCGTGGCGTCGGTGATCGCCGGTCATATCGTCACGCTGGCACCCGATGGTCGGCTGGGTAATTTCGACATCGTCGGTTTCGTCATCGTCGGTACCACGCTGGCCGCATCGCTGCTGGTCTGGCGACTGGATCGCGATGTCCAGGCGCGCGCGGCGCAGGCGGCCGCCAAGGCCGTCTGAGTCCGCTCAGGCCACGCTCAGGACTGCTCCTTGCCGGCATAGTTGGCCAGGTTGCGGATGATTTCGCGTCCACTGACGTCGGCGCGACAATAGTGATCGACCAGCATGCGTACCTCGCCGTCGCTTTGATCGGGCAGGCAATCCGGTTCATCACCGGTCAGCAGCCAGTTCAAGTCGACGGCGAACTCGCGGTGTAGTTGCAGCAGCAATTCGCCGCCCGGCATGGCCTTGCCGGCCTCCAGCCAGCTGATGTGACCGGTCGAGGTATTGAGGCGCTGCCCCAGCTCACGCTGACTGAGGCCGTGGCTGATGCGCACTTCCTTGAGGCGGCCGCCGATTTCTTCACTGAACATCTCTTCTCCTGCTCGCACTGCGTTGCATCCTGTCTCCCAAAATCCCTCTCCTCAAGCTGCCGGGACGGCAGCGGGCATGCCCGCCCCCTGCCCGGCCAGGTAGCTCGACACGGCCATCAACAGCATCTTGCCGCTGGCCGATGCGTGGGCATAGTCGGTGATGAGCGTCTTGATGTGGAACCCGTAGCGCGGTGGGAAATCGGGCTCCTTGCCGCTAAGCAACCAGTTGATGTTGATATCGAATTCGCGGTGCAGGCAACGCAGGAAACGCCCTCCCGGCATGCTATGCCCCAGCTCGACGCAACTGATGTAGGCCCCCGAGGTGCCCAGGCGCTGGGCAAAATCCCGCTGGTTCAGGCCGATCAGCAGCCGCGTCGCCTTGAGGCGTTCGCCGACGAATTTCTTCGACGCTTCTGCCTGGTCTGGCGTCGTGTTTCTTGTGTGGCTGACCATGGCATCACGCTCCAAAGAACAAGGTCGTCAGGCTATCCCGATGATGCTGGTGCAGCGCACCGATCAGTACGGCAGGATGCACGGCCGAAGATGCATCGGAACCGGAGTTGAGAAAATCGAAGCGCTCGCTCTGCATGAAGATCTGCTGCAAGGTCAGCACGCCATCGCTGAACTCCAGGCGGCGGTTGGGATGCACCAGGGCGTCCAGCGCCCCCTCCCGCAGCAGGATCTGTCCGCCGCTACGCAAGACCAGCAACAGGTCGATGCCCAGGCTGCGCACGTCCCGGATCGATTCGATCGGGATCTTGCGCATGGCGGCACCAGCCTGCCCCACGTCGAGCGTATAGGTCGTCTTTCCCATCAGGGCTGCCTCGATGGAATTGGCTGCTTCGGACATGGTGCTTCCTCACTCCGTCTTCTGGATGCGGATTTCCAGCGCCTCGGTACCACTCTGTTGCGCCGCCGGAACCGGTTCGATACGCTGGCGGATACGCGCGGCCGGCACACCGATGGAGAGCAGGTGATTGCGCACCGCGACCACCCGGTAGAAGGCCATGCGATTGGATTCCGACAAGCCCTCCACGGCCGTGGACGAGATCGTGAAGTTCTGCTCGTGGTTGCCGTTCCACTCGAAGTGGCTGACGAAGGTATCGGTCATGCGCTTGGCTTCTTCGCCCCCCAGGTCCACGGTACCCGGACGGAAGCGGACGATCAGCACGCTGGGACGCAGCGACAGCGCTTCCACCCCCTTGGGCAGCGCACCGGCGGCGCCGCTGGCGTCAACCGTGCGATCGGATGCACCGGCCTTGGCCAGGTTGGTGTCCGGCGGCGAGAACTTGCTGTTGCCGCGCTCCTTCTGGTTGGGCTTCTCGGTCGGGCTCAGGCCGGCGGCCTTGAAGCGCTGGTCGCTTTCGCGCAGTTTTTCCTTGAGCTCGGCCACATCGGCCTTGTAGCGGATCTCGTTGTCGTTGAGTGTCTGCCGCAGGCGTTCGATCAGCGCATGCAGGTCATCCTCACTGGGCTGGTTGGGCTTGGCCTCGGATGCCCCCGGGAAGGCTTTTTCGGAAGGTTTGCCGACCGCCTCGATCTTGGAGGTCTTGCTCTCGTAGGCCTCGTCCCTGGCCTTCATCGAAAAGTACATGACCGCCATGGCCAGGATGGCGATGAGCAAGAGCAGGTACATGACCATGTTGACCATGGAATCGACGTAACCGGGCCAGAAATTCTGATCGTCCGAATCGACGGAATGCGCTGCCATAGGTAGTTCTCCTTTTAAAAATATTGAGATCACCGAAACAGGGACCTTGGCGCCCCTGTTTCTTCTGCTTGTTTGCACCGGCTCACGCCGGTGCCGACCTGTTCGCCGCGCCTGCTCACACGCCGAACAGGGTATGCACGAGCTCGGGCTTGTAAGCCACGTTCTGCAGGTACAAGGTGTAGACCTGGCCGCCATTGGCCTGGCCGTTGAGATCGACCACCAGCTTGGTCGAGGTATTGCTGGCCGCCGAAGCCGTCACGAAATGATCCAGGTTGGCTGCCGTGATGGTCTGCCCGAAGACGCTGATCTTGTCCTGTCCCTGGGTGAAGTCGATCACGGTGGCGGCCAGCTTGCCGGGATCCTTGGCGGCAAAGCCGCCAAGCACCAGCGTGTCACTGCCCAGGCCGGTCTGGACAAGCGTCTCGGCCCCCTTGGCGGTCGGCCCCAGGGTGATGACGTCATCGCCTGCGCCGCCGCTGGTGTTGCCTAGCGACTGTGCAGTCCAGAACCATCCCAGGGTCTGGTTCTGGACCGAGCTGGTCTGACCGCTGTTGACACCCTCGGTGACGTCGGTGACGGTGATGCTCAGGTCCTTGTACAAACCAGGTGCCAGCACGTTGGCGGCCGTACTCAAGGTGAATTTGCCCGCCGCGAAGGTATTGAATGCCAACACCTTGCCTCCCATGCTGATGGTGACCAGATAGGTGTCGCCGCTGGCCGGACTGCCCACGCTACCGCTGAAGACCAGCTCCTGGACCAGCGGGTCCGCCCCCTTCACGGCGCCGCCCTGCTCCGACACCATGGCATAGGCGGTACTGGAGTCATTGATGTCATGCCACACCCCATCCTTGCCGCTGACCCGCAGATCGGACAGCACCGGTGCCTTGGCACCCGCCTGCACGTTCACCGTGATGTCGTTGGCTGCCGCAGTGTTGCCGGCCATGTCGACGTAGCGGGTGGAGAGCGTGTGCGCTCCGGCGGCCAGACTGCTTGCCACCTGCACGTTGACGCTCTTGCTGTCACCGCCGACATCGTCCGCACCCAGCACCTTGACACCCAGCAAGGTGCTGCCCTCATACAGGCGGACCGTGTCGCCCACGGCCGCCCGTGATGCGTCGTAGCTGACCGAAACGGTCGGCGTCGAATCCGGATTGCCGGTCTGGAACTGGTACAGCAGGCGGATATTGCCGATGTCGTAATCCTGGAAGTTGGTCGCTCCACGGAAGGCATAGACGTCGGTGTCAGGTACGAAGAAGCCGCCCGTATCGTTGAGCAAGAGCCGCACGCCATCCGGCGAACTGAAGTTGTAGTTCTCTCCCTTGATGTAGCCGCTGCCCTGATGAAGCATCGTGAAGCCGGCGCCCGGCTTCAACGGGGCAGGCAAGGAGTAATAGGTCATGTACGCCGGGGACGTGGTGTTGGGATTGCTGGTAATGCCCACCCCACCCCATTCGGCATAGATGGCCTTGAGCGCCCCCAGGAAATCCGTCGCTTTCATGCCGGCCGGCAGCAGACTGGTGAGGTCGACGCTCTCGCCCTTGCTCAGATTGTGCGGATTGGCTGATCCGAGGATGTCGCCCAGGGCGATGGTGCGCACACTGCTCTGCGTACCGGGCAGCAGCGTCGCCTTGAGCATGCCGGGTGCCAGCACGTCGACATTGACGTTGGCCGTGCTCGTGCCGGTGTTGCCTGCGGGATCGGTCAAGGTGATGGTCGCCACCCGGCTGCCGCTGCTGGGCGTCGCATTCTGAAGCCTGAGGGCGTCCAGTATCGACACCGCTTCAGCACCGCTCATGGCGGCGCCGTTGCTCTTGACGAGGGTCAGCGTGTGGCTGGCGCCGTCATAGGCATAACTCAGCCCAGCCACCCCGCCGACGGCCTTGCCGGCGACCGTGGCCAGGCTGGCGTTGAGGTTCATCGGCACGTCCAGCACCAGCTTGTCGTTGATCAGGTCAAGCTGGGCGCCGCTCATCTGGATCTTGATGCTGGCCACGTCGTTATCGGCCTGCAACGCCACCCCGGTGGGGAACAGCTTGCCACCGGCAAGCGTGGCAGCCGCACTGAGCGCCATGCTGGTACTGCTCTGCACACCGATCAGACTGGTGTCCTGGTCCAGTGCGGGGGCCTGCGTATCGAACACCAGCGTGGCCGTCGAGACGGGGCCGGCTTCACCGCTGCTCGTGAGGACATTGAACCGGGCCGTGCGCGTACCGCCGTGCGCACCTGCGCCACCGATCCGGATGGCCTGTACCAGCGCCTGCACCTGAACACCCGTCATGGTGGCGCCATTGCTCAGGGACAAGGTCAAGGTATGACTGCCGCTGTCATAGCCGTAGCTCACCCCGGTGACGCCTCCCACGGTCTTGCCGGAGACCGTCGCCAGGCTGGTGTTGAGCCCGATGCTGGTATCGAGCAGCAACTGGTCCTTGGAGACGTCCAGGCCGATACCACCCAGACTGACCTTCAGAGCGGTGACCGAGGTCGCCGTCGGCAGTCCCACCGCATCAGCGAAGGCAACGCCCAGCGCCCATTTCACCACATCGGTCACGTAACGCGTGCTGGTGAGCTGGTTACCTGCGGTGGCCGGATCCAGATCGATGAACAGACCATTGCTGTGGACCGTCATGCTGGCCTGCGCAACGGCGCTACTGAGTCCGGCAACATCGCGCAGACTGATCGCGATGCTGCGGTTGCCCGCCGAGGCGGTGACACTCTGCAACTTGATGTTCTCGACGATGGCTTGCACCTCCGCGCCGGTGAAGCTGGTGCTGGAAGTCTTGCTCACGGTCAGCGTCTGGGTGCCACTCGTATAGGCGTAGCTCACACCGGCAATGCCGCCCACGGTCCTGCCATTGACCTGCGCCAGGTCGGCATTGAGCGCCACCAGGGCATCGAGTTGCAGGCGGTCCTTGGCCGTATCGAGTCCGTTGCCGGAGAACACGACGTCGATGAAACGCGCCGTAGCCCGCGACGGAGGTACAACATGCGCGACGAAGGCTGCACCGCCCGCCAGTTCGCTGGCGTTGAAGTGACGGGTGGATGCGGTCTGGGTGCCGCGACTGTCCGGATCCAGGTCCAGCTGCGGCGGCGTCACGGGATTGACCAGTACCTTCTGGGTGGACTTGGCACTTGCATTGCCGGCCACATCGGTTTGTTCGGCCGTGAAGATCCAGCAGGTATCACGCTGGCCGTTCGCGCTGACCAGCTTGACGCCGTCCAATGCCCTCTCGTGCGCGCTGAGGCCTCCGTTCTGCGCCATTTCCGCCTGTATGCGCGAGGCGGACAGATTGGCCGCCGTCCAGCTCGTCACCGCATCCGGACGCTCAGCGCCAACTGCCCCGAAGACACGCTCCCGATACCATTCACCACTGTCGCTCGGCCGCGAAATCACATAGCCGCTATCCAGCGCCGACCAGATGTACCAGTCTGGCCCAGCCGGCGCTTTCATGACATAGACCGGCTTGGACAGATCCAGCACCGCAGTGCCCGAGGCCGCGAAGTCACCGCTGAACTTCGCTGCCAGAGCCGCTGCATCGCTGGCCGAGACCAGGGTGTAGATGCCATTGGCCGTGCTGGCGCTGCCGTCGGGCTGGGCCAGGCCACTCACGCTTACCGTGCTGGCGATATTGATGGTCCAACTGCCATCGACGGCCGAGGCCTGCACGGTACCCAGCACGCTGCCGTCGCTGGCGCGAACGGTCACCTGGGCGCCCGGCTCGGCCGCTCCGGCAAGCCGGAAGCCGGAGCCGATCGCAATACTGGAACCATCCGAGAACGTGCCGGCAGAATTGTTCAAGGCCAGACCAGGTGCTGAGGCCTTGGTGTCGAGCGTGAAATTGAGGCTGTCGCTATAGGCGCCGACGTTGCCGGCGACATCGGTCTGGCGCGCCATGATGCTGATGGCACCGTCACCGCTTGCCTTGACACTGCTGCCGCTGCCAACCGACCAGTTCTGACCGCCATCCAGGCTGTAGCGCCAGGTGGCGCCGTTTTCCAGACCGGCGATGTTGACGGTGCCATCGCTGGTGATGCCGTCACTGCCGGAGCTTCCGGTATCGCGCGCCAGCGACAGCGCGAGCTTGCCGGGCGCCGTGGTATCCAGCGTGAAAGAGAGCGCGTCACTGCTGGGGCCATTGTTGCCGGCCACGTCGACCTGACGCACCAGCACGCTCTTGGCGCCGTCGACGCTGCCGCTGCCATCTGCGCCCTTGATCTTGACGCTGTTGCCGGAACCATTGGTCCAGGTAGCCCCGCCATCCTGACTGTACTGCCAGGAGGCACCCGCCTCAAGTGCAGCGATCTTGACGGTGCCGTCATTGGTGATGCCGTCGCTGCCAGAGGTGCCGGTATCCTTGGACAGCGTCGCCGCCAGCTTGGCCGGAACGGTGGTATCGAGGGTAAAGCTGAGCACGCTGCTGGCACCGATATTGCCGGCCGTGTCGATCTGGCGTACCTGCACTTTCTTGGCGCCGTCGGTATTGCCGGTGCCGTCTGCCGCGCCCCGCAGCGTCACGGACGTACCGCTGCCGTTGCTCCAGGTGCTGCCGCCATCGGTGCTGTACTGCCAGCTGGCGCCACTTTCCAGACCGCCGACGTCCACCGTGCCGCTATTGGTGATCTTGTCGCTGGATGAGGCACCGCTGTCCTGATGCAACGCCAGCGTCGGGAAGACCGGTGCGCTCGTATCCAGGGTCAGGGCCAGCGCCGCGCTGTTGGGGCTGACGTTGCCGGCCGCATCGGTCTGGCGCACCAGCACGTTTTTGAGACCATCGACATTGCCGGCACCATCGGCAGCCCCTTTGAGCCTGAGGCTGGAGCCACTGCCGCTGGCCCAGGTGGTGCCGCCATCCAGGCTGTATTGCCAGCTGGCGCTGTTTTCGATGCCGTTGACGTTGATGGTGCCGTCCCGGGTCAGGGCATCGCTGCCGGATGCGCCAGTGTCGTTGGCCAACGCCAGCGTCGGTACGACGGGCGCCGTCGTGTCCAGGTTGAAGCTGAGCACCTCGCTCAACGGGCCGGAGTTGCCGGCGGCGTCGACCTGGCGCACAACGATGCTGCGACTGCCATCGGTACCGCCCTCGGCCGCCCCCTTGAGCTTGATGCCGGCCCCGCTGCCCTTGGCCCAGCTGACGCCGCCGTCCAGGCTGTATTGCCAGGTCGAGCCGGTCTCGACGCCAGTGACGCTGACGCTGCCGTCATTGCTCAGCAGGTCCGTGGCGGAACTGCCGTTATCATGGGCCAGCGCCACGCTCAGCTTGCTCGGCGTACTGCCATCCAGGACGAAACTGAAGGCATCGCTGATTGCACCGAGATTGCCCGCCGCATCGCGCTGGCGCACCAGGACCGTCTTGGTGCCGTCACCGCCCAGCACGAAGCTGCTGCCGCTGCCATCGATCCAGCTACCGCCGCCATCGACGCTGTATTGCCAGGTGGCGCCCTCCTCCAGCCCGCTGACACTGACCGTGCCATCGCTGGTGATCTTGTCGTTGATCACGCCGGTATCGTTGGCCAGCGACAGGGTCGGCTTGTCCGGCGCGCTGGTGTCCAGCGTGAAGGAGAAGGCAGCGCTGGCCGCGCCGGTGTTGCCAGCCGCATCGATCTGGCGCGCCACGAGGCTCTTGCCGCCATCGCCAAAGCCGCCGCCATCGGCCGCCCCCGGGAAGCGCATGGAGGTATTGCTGCCATTGACCCAGGTGACCCCGGAATCGGTGCTGTACTGCCAGCTGGCACCGTTCTCCAGGCCACCGATGTTGACGGTACCGTCATTGGTGAGCAAGTCGCCGGAGGAGGTCCCGGTATCCTTGTCCAGCCACAGCGAGGGCTTGGCCGGTGCAGTGGAGTCCAGCGTAAAACTGAGTACGTCGCTGCTGGCTCCGGCGTTGCCGGCGGCATCGATCTGGCGCACGACCACATTCTTGGAGCCATCGCTGCCGCCGCCTCCGTCGGCGAGGCTCTTGATCCTGGCCCTGCTGCCGCTGCCGTTGATCCAGGTGGCCCCGCTGTCGGTGCTGTATTGCCAGCTGGCGCCATTTTCCACGCCACTGACGACGATGCTGCCGTCGCTGGTGAGCCCGTCCACCGTGGAAGCACCGGTATCACGCACCAGCGCCACCGTCGGCTTGGCCGGCGCGGTGGTGTCCAGTGTCAGGCTCAAGCGCTCGCTCGCCGGCCCCATATTGCCGGCGGCGTCGGTCTGGCGCACCAGCAGGGTCTTGGCGCCATCGGTATTGCCTGCTCCGCTTGAGGCCCCCCGGAACTGGTAGCTGCTGCCGCTGCCGTTGCTCCAGGTGGTGCCGCCATCGGTGCTGTATTGCCAGCTGGCGTCGCTTTCCAGCCCCGTGAGGTTGACGGTGCCATCACTGGTGAGACGGTCGCTGCCGGAGCTACCGGTGTCGTTCTTGAGGGCCAGGCCCGGCTTGGCCGGGACTGTCGTATCCAGGGTGAACGAGAACGCCTCCGCGGCCGGCCCGATATTGCCGGCCAGGTCGATCTGGCGCGCCAGCACGTTCTTGATGCCGTCGGCGTTTCCGGCGCCGTCGGCCGCGCCACTGATGCGGGTGCTGGTGCCATTGACGGTGATCCAGCTGGTGCCGTTGTCGACACTGATCTGCCAGGCGGCGCCGTTTTCCAGGCCGCTGACAGCCAGGCGTCCGTCATTGCTCAAGCGGTCGCTGCCCGAACTGCCGGTATCGTTCATCAGTGCCAGGGCGGGCTGGCCAGGCGCCGTCAGGTCCAGCGTGAAACTGAGGGTCTGCTCGATACCGGTATTGCCCGCGCCGTCGGTCTGGCGGACCTTGACGGTATGGCTGCCGTCGCCGGTGACGATAAAGCCGTCGCCACTGCCCGGCAGGAAGTTGCCGCCATCGATCTGGTAGCTCCAGACTGCGCCGGGCTCCAGGCCCGATACCAGGACCTTGCCATTGGTGGTCATGCGATCCGTGGCCGAGGAGCCGGTATCGCTTTCCAGCGATACCGGCTTGGCAAACACCGGTGCCACCGTATCGATGACAAAGGCATGGGACACCTTGATCGAATCCACGCCCTTGACGGCGTTATGCGACTGCACGCTGATCGTCTTGCTCACGCCGTTGGCAGCGTCGGCGCCCAGCGCCGTCCAGTCTGCGGCACTCAAGGTGTAGCTCCAGTTCCAGACGCTGGTGCCGGTGCCGGAATCCTGAGTGACGATGCCGCTCTTCATGACCGTGCCATCCGGATAGAACAGCGTGACCGTGTCGTCGCGGCCGGCGGTGCCGGTCAGGGTCACGCCAGCGGCGCGTTCGGCTGCGTTGATCACGTCGTCGCCGGCTACCGTATTGATGGTGGGCACGTTGGTCACACTGAAGACCACATCGGCCAGCTTGGCCCAGGTGTTGGTGTTGCTGCCATCGGCGCTCTGCCGGGCCAGCTGGGCGATCACCGTGACCAGGTTGCCTTGGTTGACACCGGGCAGCTTCAGGGCGGCGAAGTCACTCACGTTGAGCGGATTGGCATGGCTGCCCAGCACCGCCAAGGCCACCTTGTCGGCCAGTACGGCAAAGGCCTGGATCTGGACGGGCGTACTGACCTCGGCAGCAGTGCGGCTGTCAATGACGGAACTGAGCAATTGCACCGCATTGGCGGTGGCACCCGCAGCCTGCTTGTCGAGCGCCAGGAGATTGCCCAGGTCGACGCCGATACGGCTGAAGTCCCCGGCACCGGCTAGCGCGCCCATGCTGGTATTGCCTGGCTGGCCGTCGGCCTGGCCCAGCAGCTTGACGTAGCTGTTGACCAGGGCCTGCATGGCCTGCGGCGAGTTGACTGCCTCGCCGTTGACGGGGACCGTGGCCAGGGCGGCATTGATGACGTCCCGGTTCGCCGCGGGTCCCACATCGATCACGCCGCTGACGCCCATGGCGAGATAGTCCGCGACCGTGGGCGCGTCGCCGCCATTGCTGTCGGCATAGAGCATGAGCTTGTCCATGGCAGCCTTGGCAGCCTGGGCGATCAGCTGCACTTGCGACAGGGTCTGCACCTGCGTGGCGGCCTTGCCCTGGATGGCCGCCATGACAGCGGCGATCTCCGGCGCCGTCAGCCCCGCCACGCCCAGCTTGCCCAGATCAGCGGTAGTGAGTGCGCCGCTGGCGGCAATCGGGTCGCCCGGATGCTGGGCGGCCAGATCCTGGACCTTATGGGCCAGCGTGGCCAGCGCATTGAGGCTGGCCGGGCTGTCGACCGCAGCCGGCGTCGGCGCCTGGTCGACCAGCTGGTTCAGCAGCAGCAAGCGCGGTGCCTCGGCCAGCTTGCCCGCCAGGACTGCATCCATGCCCACCAGGAGATAATCCTTCGCTGTCGGCAATTTGGCCTGGAGGGTATCGATGCTGCCATTGGCCATGGCCAGCAAACGGGCCTGGCTGTCGACGATGGCTTGTACCAATGCCGGGGTGGCAACCTGATCGCGCCCCACCGGATCGCTGGCCAGGGCCTGGTTGACGGCATTGACCATGTCGGCGGCGACGTTGGCCGGACTGGCCGGCAGGACCACGCCCATGTCGGCGTAGTCCTGCGCTGCCGGCGCGGCATGGCTGGCGTCGCCAGCGTAGTCACGCACCTTGTCCTGCGCCGCCATGGCGCGGCTGGCCAGGCCCTGCAAGCCTGCCAGGGTATTGACCGGGGAGAGCTGATCGACCGGCACCCGTTGCAAGCTGCTCAGCACGGCCGGCAGATCGGCATCGTTCAAGCCGGTCACGCCGAGCAGCTCCAGGTCGGCACGTGCAGGGGCCGCAGCGCTGGCGCTGCCGGCATAGTTGAGCACCTTGTTGACGATGGCGGCAACTTGGGCGATCTCGGCCGGGGTATCGACCTGGTCCATGGCCAGCGTGTGCAGCACCGAATTGAGCAGCGACAGGTAATCCGGGCGGCTGGCCGCCGCGCCGATATCGACCCCGATGCGCGCATAGTCGTCGGCCGTCGGGTTGGCCTGCTCCACGGCGGCGTTGCCATTGGCCAGTGCCAGCACCTTGTTGTAGCTGTCGACGATGCCCTGCACCAGATCGGCCGAGGCGGTCTTGGCACCGTTGACCGTCGCCGTGGCCAGGCTGGAGAGCAGCGCGAAGAGGTTTTCGCTCATGCCGTCGCCACGCCCCGGCGCCACCTGCACGAACTTGTCCAGGTTGACCACGCCCATGTCGGCGAAGTCCTGCGCCGTCGGCGCCAGCGCATCGGTGCCCGCCTTGGCGACGCTGCCCATGGCCTGGGCGTCGGCATAGGCCATGACCTTGGCCTGCGCCACCCGGGCGGCGTTGGCGATGCTGCGCAGCTCGGCCAGGGTGTCGACCTCGCCCGGCGCATGACTGCGGATGGCGGCCATGAACGCATTGAGCGAGCCGGTGGTAAGGTCGGCAGTGCCACCCACGGTCTTCAGGCCCAGGGTCGCCCACTCGGCCAGGCTGATGCCCAGGGCGGCCTGGTCGGGATGCAGGTCGGCATCGGCATGGCTGATCACGCGATTGACGATGTCGACCAGGTTCAGGGCCGTGATCTTGCCCCGGTCGGACACCGAGGCGAAATTGGGACGCGCGTCCAGCGCCTCGTTGAGCAGGTTCAGGTTGGCCGGTGCATTGACCACCTGCAAGCCGAGGGCATTGAACTCGCTGAAGGACAGCGGCGCCCCCGCCTGTGGCGAGCCATCGGCATTGACCGCATCTACGGCCGGGCGACTGCCTTGCTCGGGCGCAGTGGCCGAACTGGCCAGTGCCCGCAGCTTGGCCGCCGCCGTCGCCATGGTCTGCAGCTGGGACAGGTTCAGGCTCGGCAATGCGGCCGTGCCGATGGCCTGCAGGCTGCTGTTGATCAGGGCGATGGTGGACGGCGTATTGCCGTCGATCTGCGGCAGCACGTATTTCACCCCCAGGGCCGACAGGTCGGCACTGCTAGGCGCCAGCGCGCCGGCAACACCGGCTGCGTGATTGACGACCTTGCTCACGGTATCGGCCAGTACCGCGATGAGCGTGGGCGTCTTGACCGTGCTCTTGTCGGACGGCTGGGCATCCAGTGCACTGCTGAGCAAGGCCAGGGTGGCACTGGCGCGGGCGGCATCGGCCGGTGCCAGCCCGGCTGCTGCGGGATCGGGCAGCTTGGCCGCAGGCACCCCGATACGCAAGAGTTCGTCCCGACTGATGGCCACGGCCAGGTTGCCCGCCTTGCCATCGGCGGCCTGCAATACATGGTTGTAGGCGTCGACCAGGGCTTGCAGCTTGAGCTTGCTGTCGACCAGGCTGGAATTGCCCAGGGTCTTGACCGCCGCGTTGATGCAATCGACGTTCCCGGCATTGACGGCAGCCACGCCGGCACGCGCATAGTTGTCGGCAGTCGGACTCAACACCGCCCCCACTGCGCCCAGCGTAGCGTCGTCATTGACACTGCCGTCGGCATAGTTGCGAATGAGCTTGAGATCCTTGAGCAAGCCATCGACCAGGTCTTGCAAGCGGCTGCTGGTATCGATGCGGCCGGCTGCGCTGCTGGCCACCTGTGCCTGCACATTGGCGAGGAAGGCCGCGTCCAGGCCCTGGATACCCAGATTGCTGAAGTCCGTCAGGCTCAGCAGCGCCGCTGCCGCGGGGTTGCCGGCGGCGGCGATGAGCTTGGCGGCCGAGGCGTTGATCACATCGATCCTGTCCGGGCTATTGACCTGGCCCTGCCCCACGGCATCGATGGCCGTCACCAGCAGGCTGAGCTGGTGAGGGTCGATGGCCGGGCTCACGTTCACCCCCAGCAACTGCAGTTCCGCCGCACTGGGCAGGGCCGCACTGCCCACCGGGTCGGGCTTGGCACGGGTGCCGTCGGCCGCCGCCAAGACCTTGAGATAGGCATCGGCAATCGCTTGCACCTGCGGCTGCGTGCTGGCCTGGGCCGCACCCACCGCACTGCTGGCCAGGGCGGCATTGAGCGCGGAGACGTTGCCGGCGGTGGCGCCTGCCACGCCCATGGCGCGGTAGTCGTCGACGGTCGGCACACCCAGGGTGGCGCCACTGTTGTCCTGGGCGTAGGCGCTGATCTTGGCCAGGGCATCGACCGCCTTTTGCGCCAGCGCGCGGATGGCCGCGACCGAATTGATCTGCACGCCATCGGCGCCGCTGACGGTGATGGCGGCCAGGATGGCGCCCTGTTGCGCCGGTGTACGGCTGGAAATATCCAGTCCCAGCGCCTGCAGGTCGGCTGCCGCTGGCGCCGATGCGCCGGGCAAGCCGGCGGCAGCGTCCATGAGCCGGTTGACCGTATCGGCCAGGCTCTGCAGGTGATCGATGGAATTGACCTGAGCCAGCGGCAATTGATCGATGGCGCTGCCCAGGAGGCTGGCGCCAGACCCATCGGGATCGCTGGCCTTGACCGCATGGCCCATGTTCACACCCAGCGCGATGTAATCGTCGGAGCTCGGCAAGGTCTTTGCAGCGGTATTGGCCACGCCATCGGCCAGCTTGGCGATCTTGACGGCGCTATCGGCTGCCTTTTGCAAGCTGGCGACCTGCTTGACCTGATCCAGGCCGAGGCGCGCCAAGGCGCCATCCACCAGCGCCTTGCTTTGCGCGCTCAGGCCACTGACGCCAACAGCGGTGTAGTCGTCCAGCGTGGGCGCAGGTGCAGCTGCGCCGGCGCCCGCCACGATGTGCTGGTAGGCCGTGACGATGCCTTGCAGGTGCGCCGGATCGGCCGCCAGCGCGGCGGTCAGGGCCGGGCTGGCCAGAGCGCTGTTGACGGCGCTCAGGTTGGCCGTCGTCACCTGCGCTGAACCATCGGCGTAGACCAGGCCGATGGCGCGGTAATCGGCCAGCTCCGGCGCCGGCTGACCGGCATCATCGGCGTAGGCTGCAATGCGGGCTTGCGCCTTGAGGGCGGCCGCTGCGGTGGCCTGCACCGCAGTCATGGTGGCCAGCGCGCCGGAACCGGCTGGTGCAGCCAGGGCACTGAGCACGGCAGCCGCGCCGCCGGCCGAGGTCCCGGTGGGACTCACGCCCAGCGCCGCCAGGTCGGCCGCGCCCAGGTGCGCGGGCAGGTTGCTGGCGGCGAAGGCCTGCGCTGTGCCCGCCAGCGGGATCAGGGCTTGCGTGCTCGCCAGGAGCGCCGCCAGCTTGTCCGGACTGTTCATGGCACTGCGGCCAGCCAGGCTGTCCAGGGCCGATTGCAGCAGGTCGATGGCCGCCGCCGGCGTGGCCGGGTCCACCGCTACCCCTACGCCGTTGAGGCGGGCGATGAAGGCAGGTCGGGTCGCGTCGGTCAGGGCCGCCGTATTGGCGCGGCCATCGGCCAGCCCGAACAGGGCATCCCAATGGTTGAGCAAGGCCTGCAACTGCACCGGCGAGGCTGCCTGGCCTGCGGTAGCAACAGGCTTGAGCAGGCTGGCAGCCGCGCCGATGGCATCGTCGGCGGCCACGCTGGCCGGCATGGTCAGGCCCATGGCCTTGAAGTCCTGCGCCGTAGGGCGCGCGGCGTCATTGGGGAAGCCCGCCGGCAAGGCCGGCAGGTGGGCGTAGGCGACGATCTTCAGGTAGGCCGTGATGGCACCGGCCACCACGCCTTGCAGCTTGGCCAGCGTGTTCACGTCGGCGCCATTGTCGGCACTGGCGCGCAGGGCGTACAACGCCGCCGTGATGGCGTTCGGGTCCTGGCCGGACAGCGCCGCACCATTGGCGGCATTGACGCCCAGCAGGGCCAGTTCGGCCGCGCTGACATGCGCGCTGTCGTCGCTGGACTGCACTTGCACCATCAGGTCATTGATGGCGCTGCCCAGGGCATTGATCTTGGCGGGCGTATCGACCTCGGCCGGCAGCTTGGCACCGATGACGCTGCCCAGCAGGGCGAGCACCGCCGCGTCGGTAGGCTTGCCGCTGGCCTCGGTGAGACCGTTGATCTGCACACCGATTCCCTTGTACTGGGCCACCGTGATGGCAGGGGCGGTATCGGGCTGGGCGCCGTTGGCACTGTTGAGAATGGCCTGGTAAGCCGCAACCACGACCTGCAGATGCGCCGGGGTATCGGCCTGGGCGTCGTTGATGGACGGTGTGCGCAGGGCGGCGTTGACGGCCGTGAGGTTATCGGGTGTCACCAGCGGCGCGCGCACGCCACGCGCATCCGGCGCGGCATTGACCAGGCCAATGTTGCGGTAATCGTCGACCGTGGGCGTGGTGGCCGCATCGGTGGCCGAGACGGCGTCATTGGCGTAGGTACGGATCAGGATCTGCGAGGCATCGGCACGATTGACCAGGGCCTGCAACTTGCCCAGGCTGTTGACTTCGGAACCATCGGCCTTGCTGCCGGCGATGGCCGCCAGCATCGCCGGCCAGTTCTGGATGCTGCCGTCGGCGTTGTGCGCCACGCCGGCAAAGTTGACCCCCAGCTTGCCCAGGACGCTGACGTCCAGCGGCGGGCTGGCGCGGCCACCGGCAGCCGTGACGATGACGGCCTGGATCAGGTCCAGCAGGCTGGCCAGCTTGTCGGGCAAGGCTTGCGGCTTGCCCTGGTCATCCCGGGTCAGCGCCGTCAGGGTACTGGCGTCGACCGTATCGGCGAGCATGCGCACGCCGGCGGCACCGGCGCCATCGAGCTTGCTCCTGTCCATGCCCAGCGCCAGGAAGTCAGCCGCCAGCGGCGCCGGCGAAGCATCGCCGGCCAAGCCGTTGGCGGCATCCAGGACGTGCTGGGCCGCGATGATCACAGCCTGCAGCTGGGCCGGTGTCTGCACCTGAGCTGCGGTGATGGAGGCCGACTTGAGCGCATCATCGATGGCCTCCAGATAGGCCTTGGAACTGCCCGAGGCATCCACCGGCAATTGCAGTCCCAGGGCATCGAAGTCGGCCGCAGTGGGTGCATTGCCGCTGTCGGACTGGGCAAACTGCGCGATCTTCTGTTGTGCCGCGATGGCGGCATCGCTCATCGCCTGCAGCGCGGCCACGGAGGTGGCAGCACTGCCATCGTCGGCGGTGGTCTGCACTTTGTTGAGCAAGGCGGCCACGCTGGCGGGGGTCATGCCACGCAGGCCCAGGGCGGCCAGGTCGGCCGGGGTGAGCGGGCTCGACACCGCCGGGTGCTGTACCGGATAGACATCACGCAGCGGCGCCACGGCGGCCACCTGCATGACCTGGTCCACGATCAGGGCCAGCTGGTTGAGCTTGCCCACGCTATCGACACCTCCCGCGCGGTCTTGCGCGTGCACGGCACTGCTGAGCAGGGCCACGGCACTGGCGGCGCCAGCGGATTTGGCATGCGGCAGGTTGACGCCGATATTGAGGTAGTCGGCCAGTACCGGCGCCTCGGCGGCACCGCCCGCACCATTCACGTAGGCCAGCACCTTGGCATAGCTGCTGGCCATGGCGCCGAGCTGGTCGATGCTGTTGATGCCACTTACATCATGGGTCGAGGGCAGATCGGCCGATTGGGGCTGGTTGGTGACGGGGTCGACCAGATTGCCTCGATACTTGACCGCATCCAGGAAAGCTGTCTGGCTGGTACTGCTGTCGATGGCCTTCAGACCGATGGCCTGCAGGCTGGCGATGCCCAGCGTACTGGCCGTCGAGCCGACCACGGGATCGGCGTTGTCTTGCCTGGCCAGGCGGATCAGGTCGGCCGCAGTGGCCGCCATGGCCGCCAGCTTGGCCGGGGTGGCGATGTCTTCGCGCGTGGCGGCGCCGACGATGCTGTTGAACAGGGCCAGCTTGTCGCGATCCGGCTGGGCCAGGCGGCGCGTGCCGTCCGGCGCACTCATGAGGCTGCCCATGCCGATCGCCGGGCTGGCCAGCGGCACGCCGATGGCCAGGTATTGCTCCGGCAACAGGGCCGCGCCCGAGGAATCGCCGGCATGGCCATCGGCTGCGGCCAGGATGGCATTGTAGGCATTGACGACCGTCTTGACCTTGCTGCGGGTATCGACATCAGCGCGTTGCAGGCCGGCCACGGCGGCGTTGATGAAGGGCAGACTGGCCGCGTCCACGCTGGCGGCGTTCGCCCCGCTTCCCACGCCGGCGTTGAGATAGTCATCCACCGTCGGTGCCGGATTGTGGCGGCTGTCGTCGGCGTAGCTCATGATCACCAGCAGCGCCCGGTTCACGCCATCGACGATGCCCTGGATCTGCGCCACCGTCTTGACCTGCTCGATGCCTGCCCCGCCCAGGCGTGCCAATACCAGTTCCAGGTTGCCATCGGTGCCGGCATCGACGCCGTTGACGCCCATGTCGTGGAAGGCGCCCTGCCATTGCAGGCGCTGTTGGCCCGACAAGCCCGGGGCGGCCCCTGCGACTGGCGCTTGCGCCGCGCTGCGCATGACCAGGTCGACCACCTGTCCCATCTGGTTGATCTGGGCCACGGTGCTGACCTGGGAGCGTGCCTTGTGCTTGAGGATATCGTCCAGCAGGCTCAAGCGCGCCGCCTGGTCGGCAGGGCTGCCCAGGTTGGTGGTGAGCCCCGGCAAGCGCGCCGCGATGGTGACGAAGTCGCTTTGCAGGGGGTCCGCCGATGCCGTCGTATCGGGCAGCTTGTCCTGGTTGGGATAATCGGCCCCCGGTGCGGGTTCGGCTTCGTTGGCCTCGGCCAGGATGCGGGCGTAGGCATTGACGGCGGCTTGCAGAGATTGTGGGGTGGCGATGGCCGCAAAGGACAGGCCATCGACCGCATCGATGGCGGCGGCAGCCACGGTGGCGTCGTTGATGGCGACGCCGGCGGCCTGCAAGGTGGCCACCGGTGGGGCCGCGCGATCGGCCGCAGCCGCGTTGCCCGCCACGCCATCGGCCAGGTGGTTCAGCCGCATGATGGCGTCGACACTGGCTTGCAGGTTGCTGGCCAGACCGGCCTGGGCGGGCGTCATGCCATCGAGCACGGACTGCAGGTCCTTGACCAGCAGCAGCTGGGTCGCGGCATCGCCGCTGCCCAGCCCGCTCACGCCCAGCTTGGCCAGCAGCGCCGCATTGACCTGCTGGGCCTGGGCGCTGACCGAACCGTCCGCCGCTGCGGCACCATCGGCCGCCGCCAGTACGGTGTCATAGGCACTGGCGATATCGGCCAGGCGGGCGGGCTGGTTGACTTGTGCCGCACCGATGGCGGCGGTCTGCAGCACGCTGTTGAGCGCCTTGAGCGCAGCATCCGGCGTGGCATGCGGCATCAGTGCCGCCAGATCCACGCCCACGCTCCGGTAGTCGCTGGCAAGCGGTGCGGGGGCGGTGCTGCCGCCGTCGGCATAGGCTTCGATCTTGAGCTGGGCCTGCATGGCGTTGCTGGCCAGAGCCTGAAGCTTGAGCCTGCCGTCGGGCAGGGTTCCGATCACGCCGCTGCCGTCATCAGCACTGGCGGCAATGGCCGCAAGCACTGCCGGGAAGGTGCGGGGCTGCAGGCCGGCAATGCCGGCGGCCGTCAGTTCAGCCTGGCTGACCAGGCTATCACCGATGCTGCCCTTGGCCTGGGCCAGGATGTGCTGGGCGGTCTGCGCCAGCGCCGTCAGCGCAGCGACGGTGTTGACCGCCCCCGCCGATTGCGCGTCCACCAGGGTGTTGAGCAGCGTCAGCAGGGTCGCGGGCTTGCCGTCGGCTCCCGTTTGCAGGGACGCCACCAGCGCCGGGGCCAGGCCGATGGCAGCATAGTCGGCAGCCGCCGGTACCTGGCTCAGGTTGCCCGCCTGACCATCGGCGGCCGCCAGGATCACGCCATAGGCCTGGACGATGCCCTGCACCAATTGTGGCGTGGCCGTCTGCGCCGAGCTCACCGCCGCACTGGCCAGGGCCGAATTGATGGCCACCAGGTTACCGGCATCGACATGGGTCACGCCGATGGCGGCATAGTCGGCCAGCGTGGGGGCGGGCTGGCTGGCATCGTCGGCATAGGCATTGATCCTGGCCTGTGCCAGGCGCGCGCCATCGACCAGGGCCTGCAGCTTGGCCGGGCTGTTGATATCGCCACCGTCATCGGCGCTGCCCGCGATGGCCGCAGCCACGGCCGGCTGGCTGGCATCCTCCAGGCGCGAGATGCCCAGCAGGACGAGCTTGTCCTTGAGATCGGCCAGTTGCGCCGCCGGCGAGGCGCCGGACAGGCCGCCGGCATCGCCCGCGGCCAGCATGCCGATCGCATTGGCCGCCGCGACCAGCTTGTTCAATGCGCTCACGGTGCCAACCTCGGCGACGCTCTTGGACACCAGTACCGCATCGATCAGACGGGTAGCGTTGTCACTGCTTGGCGCCAGCGCAGCGATGGTGATGTAGTTCTGGCGCTGCGGGTCGGCATGGGCCGCGGCGCTATCGCCCACCTTGTCGAGCAGGCGTCCGTAGGCATCGGCCATGGCCTGCAACTGCTGCGGCATGGTGAGGGCATTCTTGGCGGCGGTGTTGGCCAGCAAGGCTGAATTGAGCGCCTGCACATGGACGTCGTCGGGTACGCCCTTGATGCCCAGGTCATGGAAGTCGCGTACCACCGGCGCCGGCCGGGTACTGTCAGCCGCATGGGCGGTGATGCGGGCAAAGGCAGCCAGCGCACGCTGGGCCACATCGGTGAGCATGGCCAGGGTACGCAATTCGGCGCCATCGGGACTGGTGCCGGCGATGCCCGAGAGCACCGCCGGCATCTGCGCCGCCGTCAGGCTAGTGCCCAGGTGTAAGCTGTTGAGCTCGTCGGCGCTGAGCGTGCCGGTGCCACCATGGGCCAGTCCCACCACCCTTGCCGCCACGCTCGCCAGCGCCTCCAGCATGGCGACGCTGGCCACCTGGGTGGCCGGGCTCACATCCAGCGCCTGGTTCAGCAACGCCAGGGCATTGGCCTTGGCAGTCGCATCGGCGGCATTGGGGAAGGCCGTCTGCAAGGCGCGCACGCCCACGCGGGCATAGTCCTCTGCGGTAGGCAGTTGCAATGCATTGCCGGCAACGCCATCGGCCACAGAGAGGATCAGGTCATAGGACTGCACCAGCACCGCCAGCTTGCGCCATGAGCCTACCGCCGCAGCGCCGACCGCCTTGACCGCGCTGTTGAGTGCGGCCACGTTGCTGTCGTCGACACGGGTGGCCGCGCCGCCGATGAGTCCGTTGGACAAGTAATTGCCCACCGTCGGTGCCAGCTGCGCCGGATGGGAAGGATCGATGGGCGCAACACCTTCGGCGAAGTTGATGATGGCCTGCAGCGAACCGATGTTGGCACCGACCAGGGCCTTGATCTCCGCCAGGGTATCGACCCCATCCACGACACTGCCATTGCTGCGCAACGCCTGGGGAACACTATTCAAGGCATTGGCGATGTCGCCGACATTGTCATCGCTCACGCCGGACACGCCCAGGGCGGCAAAATCGGCCGGCGTCAGTGGCTGTGCCAGGTTCTGCCCGGCCGGCAAGGCCGCCTGCTGGGCGATGCGCTGGGCTGCCAGGGCCAGCACGTTGACCTGCGCCACGGTGGCGACGTCGGCACCGTTCTTGCCGTCGATGGTCTGCCCGAGGATGCGTGCGGCCGTCTCGCTCAAGGGCGGCGTCACGCCCAGGGCGGCATAGTCAGCCGCCACCGGCAAGGCGGCATCGGCGGTATTGCCGGCGCGACCATCGGCGATGGCCAGCAGCTTGTTATAGGCATCGGCGGTGGCCTGGATCAGGGCAATCGAATTGGACCGGTCGCGCGGCAATACCCGCAAGGCATCGTTGATCGATGCCAGCGAGGCGCCCTCGCGCACGCCCAGCACGCCCATGGCATAGAAATCATCCAGCGTCGGTGCCGGGTTGGCCGGGTCGTCACCGTACACCGATGCCTTGGCCACGGCGCTGTCGGCGGTGCGCACAGCCGCTGCCACGATATTCTGCAAGGCCAGCGCATCGCTCACCTTGGCCGGGTCAGCCGTGGCGGCAATGGCATTGACCACCGCCGACAGGTAGGCCTGTTGCAGGGGACTGCCCAATACGGCGTCCAGGCGGGTGCTGCCATCGGCATTGAGCAGCGCAGTGCGTGCGCCTGCGAGGGTCGTCGCCAGTTCCGACTGCGTCTGGGTCAAGACAGCTTGCGCGACCACTACGGCGGATTGGCGTGCCGCCTTGCTGGTGGCATCGGCATTGTTGAAGGCCTGCTGGGCCAGGGCCAGCGCCGCCTGGGCGTCGCTGAACGCCTTCTGGTGGCTGGCCAGGTTCACGGTCTGTTCGATCAGACCGCTGCTATCGACTACGAAGTCCTGCTGGTTCTCGCTGTAATTGCCGGCCGGGTCGATCTGACGCAGCAGCAGCTGTGCGCGGCCATTGCCGGTGACGGTGTCACCATTGAGCTGCAATTGATCGCCCGCGCCGAACCGGTACCACTTTCCGGTCGCGATCTTCTGGGTGCTGCCGCCGGCGCTGACCAGCGCCAGCGTGCGACCATCGGTGCCGCTCCCGGCCTTGAGCATGAAGTGCATTTCCGCATTCGGTTCCAGCGAGTTCGTCGGCACCAACGACGCGCCGACCTGGCGCGTGATGCCGTCGCTGCGGCTCAAACCATCATCGCGCCCGCCTGCCATCTGCAGGCTCAACTGCGCCGGCACCACCGTATCGAGACTGAACTGCAAGGCATTGGCAACGATGTTGGCGTTGCCATAACCGCCGGTGTACTGGTTACCCACCAGTACCACACGTGCCTTGACCCAGTTCTCGCCATTGGCCTGCACCACATCATCGGCCAGGTAAGTCACCTGACCTGCGGCGTTGGGCTGGCCAGGTGTGATCCGCACCGCTTCCTTCCAGGGACCATAGGCCGGGTTGCCCTCATTGTCGGTGGAGGTGGCAACCGTGAACTGCAGCCGCTCGTTGTTGGCCAGCGCCTTGCTCAAGGTGACCTGGATACCGCCGTTACGGGTGATCTTGTCGCTGGCGCCGCCCTGTCGGGGCAGGCCCAGAGGATCGTCGCCGTTCTTGCCTTCATAGTGGCTGTCATCGGCCAGTGCCGGCGTCTGGCTGACGAACTGGGTCATGCCCTCCGGGGTACTGAGGTCCACGCGCACGTCGGCGTTATTTTTCCAGACGACGTAGTTGGTGCGGTTGTTGTAGCCGTCATTGACGGTCACCTGCGCCGTCGCCGGCTGGGA
This sequence comes from Herbaspirillum sp. ASV7, assembly GCF_016429215.1. GTDB lineage: Bacteria > Pseudomonadota > Gammaproteobacteria > Burkholderiales > Burkholderiaceae_D > Herbaspirillum. The sequence goes on from NZ_JAELUH010000006.1 coordinate 97,053, forward strand.
GGGGTCAAAGCGCATGAGCATGTCGGCGCTGGCGGGGTCGGCGGCGATCAACGCCTGCCCCGCGGCATCGGCCTGGCTGAGCGGCAGTTTCACGGACAGCTCACGGCCTTGCAGATCGCGTCCCAGCAGGATCACGCTGACGCTGGCAAAGGGCGGGGCCTTCACCTCCAGCCCCCCCTCCAGGAAGTCCCCCTGGTCCAGCGCCAGGGTCGCATTGCTGGGCGCGGCCTGCCAGGTATCGGGATTGCTCATCACCGCCTGCTTGATATAGATGACCGGATTGGCAATGGCCACGTGATTCTTGAGCAGGTAATCGCTCACGGTAGCGCCATTGGGCAGGTTCTGCAGGGTACGGTACAAGGCTTGCGCCGCAGCCACGGCGTCGGCGTTGCTGGCCGGATCATCGATGATCAGCGTGAGAGGCTCGTTGAACAGGCTTGCCTGCAAGGCGCTGGAACTGGGCAGGCTCTGCCCGGCGGCATTGGTCGCCCATTTCAGGCTGGTGCTGTCCTGCCCGGCGAACTGCAAGGCATCGGCCAGCTTCTGGATGGCCGCCATCTGGCTGGGAAAGGTCTTGCCGTCCAGTTGCACCAGATTGGAGATCGCCTTGAGGGCCGCGCCGTAGTTCTGCGCCTCGGTACTGATGCCGCTGTTGAAGGCGGAATTGTCGACGACCTGTCCACGTGCATTGACGGTCACCGGCGCCACCACCTGGCCGGCGACGGCATCGACCTTGAACAGGCCGCCGACGGCATCATTGGCCTTGTTGATGGTCGCTTCACTGACCCCGCCAACGGAGGCCAGATTGGTCACGCCGGCGGAAAGACCAGCCTTGAGGGCGGCCAGCTCGGTCAGCGCGGTCACGTTGACGGTCTGGTTCCCGCCATTGGCCACGACCACTGCGCGCAGCGGCGCATTGCCCAGATCGGTCAGCTTCAGCGACGCTTCATCGGGGTAGTTGTCGGCCAGGCCGGGGGTATTGTCCTTGATGACAATCACCATCGCGCCCTTGTAGCCGGCCGTATTGAGGGTGACCGAATACTTGCCGTCCATCACCTGGGCGGAATTGCTCAATACGTTGCCCTGGCTGTCGTAGACGACCACCGTGGCGTTGTTGAGAGGGCCGAGCATGGCGGCCCCTGACAGCACGGCGAATCCGCTATCACCGCTCGCCGCCGCGGCGCCAGCGGCGCCATTGGTGGTGGCCGCCGAGCCACCACCGCCACCACTACCCGCACCGGCAGCCCCTGCGCCGCCGCCCCCGCCCCCACCCGCTGCTGCGGCCAACAAGGCCAGTACACCGGCAGCGACAGGCCACTGGACACCCCAGCTTTTCTCGTGCTCGGAGTTGATTTCCACATCGGCCAGGCGTTCCTGGTTGTCGGCCGATTTGATGGGCGTCATTTCCGGGACGACGGTATTGCCGGCCTGGCCACGAGTGGCCACGGCCGCCTGGGGTTCCCGGGGTCCGTCTTCGACGATGACAGGCTTGTCGGCCTCGGACTCCTGCACCTTGGTCTTGTCCACCTTGGCGTTGTTCTGGTTGTAGCGGGTGATTTCCTTGGAGGTGACCGTCAGATTGGCCTCCGGGGACACATTGATCTGATCGATCTGCTGGAATACCCGCGCCAGCGGCAACTGTCCATCGGCGAACTGCAGCGTGGACTCGGGGCTATTGAGGGCCTTCATGGCGCCACCGCTGATGATGGCCCGCTGGCCGTCGGCGAAGACGAATAGCAAGTCCACGTCGAGCGCGCGCACATCCTTGATGGAACGAATGGAAATGTTCTTGAAGAACTGGGCGGCTTCAGCCAACGTCAGTACGGTGGTAGACATGAGATTCCCTCTCTTTTTTATAGTGGTATCAGTAGTGATGGCAACCTGCTCAAGCAGGCAGGACGCTTACGTGGAACACGTTGTAATGCAGACGGCTGGCGTCATTGAGCACGGAGGCGGCGTTTTGCTGATACGCCCCTGCCGTGCCGTGATCGCCGCCGTCGTGGGCCCATATCTGATGCGACCCGGCAGCCATCCCGGGGCTTGCGCTCCAGAAGTCGCTGCCCTTGGCGCCCGTGGCCGAGCCCCACGTCGAGGGCGAGGACATCAACTTCGCCCACATCGGGTCGTCGGCCGCCAGCAGGCTGGCGCGGGCGCGACCACCCTCGACGCCGAAACTCATGCCGCCCTTGGCATCCAGGCTGCTGAGGTAGGGCGTGGCGTCGGCACTGGTGATCTTGCCGTCGCCGTTGACATCGAGGATGTAGATGTCGCTGCCGGGCGCCCGCGACATCAGGGCAGCCTGGTCAGACCCCTTCGTGAGCCCGACAAAGCTCAGGTGGCCGACGTCGTACTGCAGCGACCAGGTGACGATGGGAGGCACCGAGGTTTCCACCATGGCTTGCTGACCTAGTCCATCGGTGTAGACCGCGCGGGCAAAGATCTGCTCCTGGGCCAGGTCCGAGGAGACCACCAGTTGGCTGCCATCGGCACCCCGGTAGTGATCGGGGCTGATCATGGTCTTGACGCGATTGCCAGACAACGCATACCACTCGACATGCATCGAGCCGGCCTGGATGCCATGGATGTCGCTGACATAGCCCAGGTTTGCGGTGAGCACGGCACCGACGATGGGATCGCCATCGATGAGGACATCGCCCTGACCTTCGCGTTGTGCTGCCCGGGAGGTCGTGGTCAATCCCTGGTAGGCGCTTTCCGCATTGCCGGCGCCATCCTGGAAGATGGCCTTGACCGAGACCGCGCTATCGAGATCGAACCCGCTGAGGCGATAGCTCTGCTCATGTCCGACCTCCATTTGGCCGACGGACCAGACGTAGCGGACCGGCGAGGCCACGCCATCGGCATCGGCGACCTGCGCCGTGAGCACGTCACCAGCGTGGAAGACCCCGTGATCGCCACCGACGATGCTCACGCTGGCGGCATGGTTGCTGGCCTTCACCGGCAGGGCTGCGGTGGAAAAATCCTCGTCCACGGCATGGCCGTCGCGATAGGACACCTGCACCGAGAGCGTCTGCCCGGTCAGGCTGCCATCCTCGGGAAGGTCGAAGCTTTTACCGGTTGCGCCGGCAATGGCGCCATTCTTGCTGGCCACCCACTGATAATGGATCGCCTGCGCATCGACGCCGTCGGCATCCTGAACCTTGACCGTCAGGTGATCGCCCGGGCGCAAGCTGCCATCCCGCGAGGCGTGCCCATCGACCAGAATGGTGGCCACCCCCGGATGGTTGCTGCGCGTGACGGCCTGCGGCGAGACCCAGCTGACGTCCTCGGCCACGTTGAAGCGATCCACATAGACAGCCTGCACACTGAGGTGCTGCCCCACGTCCTCGGCGCGCACCGTATAGGTATCACCGCCGCTGGTGCCGGACTTGAGCAGCTTGCCGTGCTCGTCGGTCCAGCGCCAGGTGTAGGCCACCGCCCTGCCCGGATCCACGCCGTCGAAGTCGATGACACTGGCACTGAGCACGTCGCCTGCCTGTACCGCACCATCACGGCCGCTGCCGCCGGCGATCTGGAGGACGCCCTTGTGCTCCAGGTCCAGCGAGAGGGTGCGACTGCCCCAGCCGACATTGCCGGCCACATCGGTGTAGCTGGCGTCCTTGACCTGAAAGCTGACGGTACCGGCATAGACACTGCTGGCCTTGAAACTGCCGACGTAGACCAAGCCGTCACTGTCCAGGGCCCGCACATTGCTCAAGGTGCCGCCGGTGACGATGACGTTGTGCTCGTCGAACTTCGCCGGCGCCTTGTTGAAGGTAAAGCTCATGTTGAACGGCTGCTCGACATTGGGATGCGCGTCGCGGCCAGGTGCGGTGATGTCTACCCAGGGTTGGCCGTGATCCCAGTTCATGCCGGCAAAGGACTTGCCTGAGGCCTGCTTGACCGCCACCAGCGGACCGCCGATACCGTCCACCGTCTGACGGGCCTGGAAGTTGACAAAGCGGTCGTTGAACCTGCCGGTGTCGATACTGACGACGCCATGCTCATCGGGCTTGCCCGAGCCGATCAGGAATGCACGCATGCCACCGAAGATCAGGGCATCTGCATAGATTTCGACCACGGCCCCCGCCTTCGCTCCCGTGACCGTGAAGCTCATGGTCTTGGCAGCAGTGGGCGCGGGGCCGCCTGCGGCGTCGGTGGTCACCGACAGCTGCGCGACCGCTGACGGCAGGACCGAAACGGGCCCGAGCTTGCTGACACCGGAGGGCAACAACGTATCGGCAGCGGCGCCGCCGGACGCCGGCGTCGCTTGGCCCCCGACCACCACTGGCTTGGAAGCGACGACGGCCGGCTCCAGCGTGACTGCCGGTATGACCGGCGCGACCACGGCAACGGGCTTGCCAGTGGCCGGCGGCACGAATTCCACCTGCGGCTGCGATGGCGGCGATGGCTGCGCCACGGGTGGCTTGGCCGCCACGACCGGATCGGCAGGCCTGACCGGATTGACGACCGGCGCTGCCATGAGCGGTGTCGGCGCGGCGGCGACGACCGCCTTGGGCAACGGCTCGACCACAACGGGCGTGGCCGCGGCATTGGGCTTGACGACCACGGCATCGCCCTCTGACGCAGACGACACCACCTTCGCAGGATGCGGGAACGCCGCAGACGGCAATTTCTCCTGGGCCTGCAATTCACTGAATTGGCGTAAAAAGGCACTCCTCAGCCATTGGCTGAATTGCCCTATCTTCGAGAACTGAGAGTTCATGTTGTATTCCCTCTTGTTATTGGCGAATCAATGAGACGTATCCCGAGGATGATCCGGTGCGCATCCGTCCCACCCGTCGGAACACGCTGTCTATTGCCGGCGACCGCCCTCCTTTCCATGCCGGCATGTGGATGAATCCTTGACTCTGTGGATGTTGTTCTTGTGTGGATGGGGTTCTTATGTGGGTATGACGCTCAGATGGAAAATGTTGTAATGCAAACGCCCCAGATCCGCTGTATAGGAGTTGTCTGCCTTGGAGTAAGGACCACTGGCATCGGTGGTGAAGACCATGTGGCTGTTGGCGGTTGTGCCCGGGGTGCTGGTCCAGAAATCGCCGGCCAGCGTGGTGGTGGTGCCGACCACCGAGCCTGCCTTGCCGGTGGCGGTGCCGTTACTGGCCAGTGGTGAGATGCCATTCTTGCCAGGATCGTTGCGCAATACTTCCCAGGCTGGATCGTCCCGACCAAGCAGGACGGCCGCGCCTCTGCCGACGTTCGTAGAGACATAGAGTGTCTTGCCACCGTCCATCCGGCCGATGTAGGTCGTGGCATCCGCCTGGGTGATCTGGCCATCGCCGTTGACATCGAGGATGAAGAGATCGCTGTCGCCGGCCTTGGTAGTACCTGCCAGACGAAGCAACTGCGCCGATGGGGACCGTGCCTGGGTAGCATCAGCGGTAGTAAATCCCAGTGACTCGTGGACCGGATCGAGCTTGTAGCTGGCTTCCCAGCTTCCCAACATCAGCGAGGTCGAGCGAACCGCCTCCGGACTTCCGCCGTTGTCCTTGAATTGGAGCTCCGCCACGATGTCAGCACCCAGCAGGTCCGAGGTGATCTGGAGCTGACTCTTGTTGGGCTGGCCTTTGACGAGGTGATCTTCGTTGATGGGCGTGAGGGTATTGCTGCTATCGCGCGTGTACCACTTGTAGGTCGGGACGTCAGGGCCGGTGGTCGGAATGCCGTCCTCATCGGTCACTGTACTGACAGCCGCCAGGAAGCTACCAATCTTTCCGGCACCATTGAACGTTATCTCGCCCTCCGCCCTGCGATTACCATTGGCCGACACCGAGATGGCCGATGCCCCCCTGCTTTCTGCATACCCATGCAGATCGGTATAGACCGCCTTGACCGAGAGCGACTGTCCCTTATCCGTCGCCATGATGGTGTATGTCTGACCGTTGGCGCTGGCGATCAGCGCATCACCTCTGAACCACTGATAGGTGATTCCGGTGGCCGGCACGCCGTCGCCATCGGCGATCATCGCCTTGATCACCTGCCCCTCTCGGAACTCAGGGACAGATATATCAGCATCGGCATGCACGATGGTGACCGTGCCCAGCTGGTTGCTAGCCTTCACCTGCATACCCGCACTGACGGGATGATCCGCATTGCCATGGTCATCGACGTAGCTGGCAGTGGCCGTGATGGTATGCGTGATGTCACTGTCCAGCACCGTATAGGTCTTGCTGGTCGCGCCGGCGATAGCTACTCCGTCGCGGTTCCACTGATAGCTGATCACCTGCCCCATGGTCAGGCCGTTGCCGTCTGTCGCCGTGGCCGTGAGGGTGTTGCCCGGATTGAGGATGCCCTGGTAGGCGCCATTGCCGATGATGCTCACCGCGCCCGGGTCGTTGGCGCCCAGGACGACAGCAGTGGTCTTGCCGACAGTAACAGGCTCGAATCTGATCGCCTCGAACATGTCCCTGTACGTGACCTCACCCCGGATCACGCTTCCCACGTCAGTAGGGGTGACCACATAGCTCCTGCCAGACTGCCCGCCGATGACCACCGCGGGCGCTCCTGCGGTGCTGCGCGACCACACGTAGGTCAGCGTGGTAGCGGGATCGAGGGCATCTGCGTCCCTCAAGACGAGGGACAGGTTATCCCCCACCTTGGGCGCGGCGCCACTGCCTGTGCTGCCCTGGATGTCGACACTGCCTGCGTGGTTCACCGCCAGGGTCAGCGCGGTGCTGCCCGCTCCGGGCGCACCGGCAAGGTTGGTATAGCTGCCCGGCTTGACCTGCAGGCTGACCGTGCGCTCGGGAAGCGACTGGTTGGCGGTGAAGGTGGCGGTGGCCTCGGTATGGTCGGAATTCCAGGTCAATGCGCCCAGCGTTCCACCGCTGATGTCCACGTCAGTGGCGTCAAAAGCTGCGACCGGTCTGCTGAAGACGAATTTGACCGATACCGTTTTTCCCTCCGAGACGAAATTGTTCTCCGGGATGGCAGGACTGACGGTCACGGTCGGCACGCTATGGTCCCACGTGACGGCGCCAAGCGGGTTACCGCTACTGACGGCGACCACATCCTTGGCTGCCCCCACGACACCGTTCCAGGTCTGGATGGCCATGAACTCGCGATAGGCTCCCTCCAGGTTGGCAACGTTGAGGGTGAATTGGCCGGTGCCGTCCAATGTGGCATTGCCCAGGGTCACGACGCTGCCCTCTGGCCCCGTCGCCCGGATCTCGATGGTGGCGCCGACCTGACCGCCGACGGCTGTGAAGCTCATCTTCGTGCCGCTGCTGTTGCCAGCGACCTGCTCGGTGCTCACGCTGGTCAGCGGAGTGGCTGGCGCATTGCTGTTGATCTGGATCTGGAAGCGCCCGCTCGGATCACTGGTCGCCTTCACTGCGGGGCCGGTCGCCCCCGAGGGCGATTGCAGGGCCAGATAGATGTCGGTGTACTGACCATTGGACAAGGGTAGCTGGACGTCAACGTAGTGTCCGTTGATGTTGGCGGGCAGCCCTGTCAACGCGGGATTAGGGAAGGTGATGGCGTTGGCGCTGCCGATGATCGCCCTGCCCAGCACCAGCTCGCCACCGTCGTAACTACCGTTGCCGTTCTGATCGCGGAACAGCAGCGCCGTCTCGCCGTCCTTGCCTCCCGTGAAATCGAAGCGGGGCGTGGTGACGAAAGTGCGGAAGTCACGCGCCAGCGAAGTACCGGTCCCGAGCGCCATCTCCGATTGCGTCTGGCGATCTTGCCGATCGTCGAAGATCGCTACGCCCGGCGCGGCCGCAGGCGCTACCGTGTCGATGGTCAAGGTGCCAAGCTGCGCCGTACCGCCGAGCGCCAAAGTGAGGCTGGCGTTGCCGCCGCTGATCTGACGCACGGTGATGTCGCGGTAGATGCCATCGGGCTGGGGGGTGGCCAGGGTATAGGTTTCGGTGCTGGCACCCGTGGCGATGAAGTTGAAGCTCTTCTTGGCGCCATTGAGGATAGCACTGACCTCGACGTTGGCCCCCTGCTTGAGGCCGCTGAAGAGGAAGGTGGGCCGGTTCACGCTGGTGAGACCGTCGTTACTCGAGCTGCCCGTATCGCTGCCCGGCGCCAGCTCGAAGCGCGTGGGGGTAGCAGGGATGAGCGTATTGAGCACAATGTCCTTGAGGTCAGCCAGGTTATGGCCTGCGGCCGGCAGGGTGCTCGCCAGGCTGTTGCCTGCCAGGTCGACGGCGCTTGCGCCGGCGCCAATGGCAATGCTGGCGACATTCAAGTCAGCGGCGGCGTGGCTCGGGCCGGCAAGCACCTTGTAGCTCCCCTTGAGCAAGGTGTCATCGGCGACATCGCGGGTAAGCGTGACCGGGTCGCCGTTGTTCAGCGTGATCGTCACTTGCGCCCCTGCTTGCAGCGCCTTGCTGGGGGTGGCACGGATATCGATGACTTCATCCACGTTATACGTGCCATTGCCCTGGGTGCTGGTGATCTCGATGATCCTGGGAATCTCATTGTCGACCTTGAAGGACGGAGTGGCCGCCACTGCCGCGCTGATCACACTGCCATTTTCGCTGGCCGTGACGCGATTGCCGGCCACATCGGTCAAGTTAGCGTCACCCAGGGGCTTCAAGGCGTTCGCGGGGATGGTGATGTCGCCGCTGCGGTCCGTATCCACGATCCTGTAGGTGAAGAAGAGCGTCTTCTTGTCGAGCGACTGGCTGGTGTAGTCCGCGTTCCTGTCGTTGCCTGCGATCTTTAGCGTCAGTTTCAGGTTGGTGCCGGCAGGAACCGTTGCCAGCGCCTCGCTGAAGCTCACCGTCGCGGTCAGGACATCGCCGGTGTGGTACAGCCCACTGGGGCTGGCGCGGTCGGCTCCGCTGATGTGGATATCGCTCACCATCGGCCCCAGGGTATCGACGATGACATTGCCATTGGGCGCAAAGGCATTGGCATTGTCGATCAGTGCGCTATTGCCCGAGACGTCGGTCAGGGTGGCCCCATTGAGCTTGAGGGCATGCGCAGGCACGCCGACACCGGCGCTGGCATTGTCGCCGGCGACAATGGTGTAGCTGAAGTTGAGGCTCTTGTTATCCGTCCCCATGCCTTGATAGCCGGCGGGGCGTGACTGACCGCCACCCAGGTCCAGTGTCAGCGTGGGTTGTGCGCCGCCGGAGAGCTTGACGACATCATCGAAGTGGACCACCGCCATCAGCTTGGCGCCCACCGTGTAGGCGTTGACGGCAGACACTGTACCTGCGGGAGAGGCTGCTCTGACCACCGCATCGACGATGCGCGGCGCGATGTTGTCCACCAGGTGCTGCGCACTGGACGCAACGGCGCCCAGCGTGACAGGACTGGCGACATTGCCGGCCAGATCCGTGATGGACGCACCAGCGGGCAGGACCAAGGCGTCGGCCGGGATGCCGATGCCGGCGGGGGCATTGTCTTCCCCCGTCAAGGTGTACTTGAAGTAGACGGCATTGCCATCGGCACGATCATATAGCGCCTGACGCATGGCGCCGCCGATAGCTAGCGTCAGGCTTGGCTGGCCGGCCACCTTGACCGCCTCGTCGAAGCTGAGCTTGGCGACCACCTCGTCACCGGCATGGTAATACGTCTCGACACGGGGGTTGGTACCGAGCCGGTTGACAGCGTCGATCACTGCCGCTTGCGCGCTGGGGGCCTGGGCATCGATGTTGACGCGCCCCCCCCTCGTTGCTGAGATCGGGCTGACCTGGATTCCTATTGCCCAGCTTGTCCAGCACCGTTCCACCGTCGATGACGAAACCGCGCAGGCCCAGCGTGATTGGATTGTTATTGCCGCTCAAGGAACCGGGATTCACCGTGACCTTGTACTGGGTGCCGTCATTGCCGAAGGGCGTGACGTCGGTGACACGGACGTTGCTGCCGCCGCTGACGGTAAAATTCTCTGGCTTCAGCAGATTGCCCTGATCGATCTGATCGATCTTCTCGTTGAAGGTGACGATCCAGTCGAAACTCTTTTTGGGGAGGGGCGTCGACGCCTCCGGTGCCACGGCTTTTTTCACGCTGACCACCATCGGCCCCTGCGTATCGATGGCCTGCTCGGCCAGCACGCCGGTGCTGGCCATCGGGTTGCCGGCCTGGTCGGTCAAGCCCAGACCGGCCGCAGACAGGGACAGTTGCACCTTGCCGGCACCGCCACCGGCCACGCCGTCCTGCGGCTTGACCGTCACTACGTACTGGTTGGGCTTGTCGGATCCGGCCGCAACCACTGACTGCACCTCGCCATAGGTCGCCTGGAAATCGCCCACCAGGGGCTCGCGGTTCAGCGTCTCCGAGAACTTCACCGTGAAGCTGATCGGAAGATTGGTCGCGACCTTGGGTGTAGCACTGCCGGCCATGGCGCTCGGCGCCGTGCCATCGAGCGTGAAGGTGACGGGTACGCTGGCTTGGCTGCGGTTGGTCGCCTGATCGCGGGCGGTGGCCGTCACGCTGACCTGGCCATCGCCCAACTGATCGATCTCGGCCTGGGTCAGTGGTACTGGCACGCCCGCGTTACCCGCCGCTGCCTGGACCGACTTGGTCACGATCCTGCCGGCGCTGCCGGTGAAGCTAAGTTCGACCTGCGTGCCCGCTTCTGCAGCGACGGTGAGGGCTCCGCCCTGGGCCGTGACCTTGCTGGCTTTGCCTTGATGCGTAGCGATATCGGCGACCACTGCCAGCGTAGGAGGAGGAGGAGCGTAGGTATCGATCAATTGCGGCACCGACGGCGATGAAAAGTTCGTCGCTGCTAAGGAGTTGATCGGGCTGCCGGCAACGTCCTCCAGTTGGTCCGCGTTGACCAGGGAGGCCCTTGTCAAGCCACTTGAGGTATTGAGGTCGCTCGCGACTACCTTGTGCTTGAACGTCAGCGTCTTGGTCCCGAAACCGTCCACCAGTTCTACGTTCAGGGGAGTGGAATTGACGTTGATGTCACCGAGGTTCAATGAGAGCTTGCGCTGGGCGCCTTGCTTGAGGTAGACCTCGCGCTCGAAAGTCACCTGTCCGGTGATGTCATCACCGACGATATAAAAACCGCCACGCGCAGGCGTGCTGGTGATCGATACGACCGGTAAGGGCGTGCTTTGATCCTGCGCTGGCAGGACAGTGATCGTCAACGAACTGGGCGGGCTGGCATTGCCGGCCGCGTCGACCAGCGTGACGGTGAAGTTGTGCGGGCCTTTCGGCAAGGCTGTGGGAATGGCGAGGTCGGCGGCATTGCTGCCGGCACTGTTACTGATCAGCCATTTGCTCAGTACGACCTGATCGTTGTTGTCACGCACGACGGCCATGGTACCGAGGTCACCGGTGACGTGTATCGCGGGTTTCACAATTGAAGTGATGTTGTCCGAACGGGTCTCTGCAGCACCGACACGCCCGGTATCGCTGTCGGCGGCGAGACCGACACTGGGTGCGGCCGGCGCGGCCAGATCCAGGTAGACATTGTTGACCGCGCCGCCGGACGCGCGCGGCTGTAGCGGGACCGGTTCGCCACTGGTATTGCCGGCCTGGTCGAGCACCTGGACGAAGAATTCGACCTTCATGGGGAACTTCAACGCAGCGTCATTGAATCTTTTAATTTCATCGTTATAGTCGTCCTTCCCGAAACGGGCTTTGTAAGAACCATCGGGGTCTCGGATGATCTTCGTGCTGCCGACCCGCAGCTGCAAGATGGTGGTGCCGCTTTCTTTGTTGCTTGCCTTCGCCAGCAAAAACACGGTGTCACCGACATCATTCGGAGACACAGCTCCATTGTCAAACGTGACGGTGAAGTCTTGCTTCATATTGGTAGTAACCAGATCGAAAGCGGCGAAACCTGCCGCCCCCTTCGGCGTGGCATTCGGCTTTTCCCTGGCGGGAAAAGCGCCGCCGTCGACGCGGACATACCCCTCGCTGTCGAAGGTGGTGGAAGGTAAATTCGTGAAATTCAAGATCGGCGTGGCAGGCCGCGTGGTATCCACCTTGAAACCGGTATTGGCCAGTGCAGTTGTTACACCCAGGGCCTGTTGGATATTGTCGACCAGCGCATTACTGGCGTCCCGCCACGAGCCGCCATCATTGGTGTAGAGGAGGTTGCCGAACTGGTCGAACAGCTTGGTTCCCGGCGCGAACTGCAAGGCATCGGCAGGAATGCGCAGCGCGCCGTCCAGTCCCTTGGTGGCTTCCTGGCTGTTGCTCAGGGTAGCCTGGAAGTTCCATATGCCGCCCCCCTTGATCATCTGGCCCTTGGAAGTCAGGTCCGCATTGGCAATCACCTCTCTCGATGCACCCGCTGCATCGGTGACCAGCAGCTTGAGGGTAGGGTCGGCCCCTTCCCATTGTATGCCCTTGGGCAGCACAAGCTTGACCCTGATCACGTTGCTACCAGAGGAGTTGGATTCGCCATTGATAGTGGTCGAGCCAGACATCGATCCCGACTGGGTGGAGATAGGAGTGGCATCCACGCTGAAATTGCTGCCCGCCCCCAGCAAGCCCACGACCGCACCGGTAGCGCGCATCTGGTAGCCGCCGATATTGCCCGCCGCAAAGTTGTAATGCTTCTGCCCGTCGACGCCGAAGAGATACACCTGCGGATTGCTGCTGGAGGGCTGTGCCTGGCCGTAGTAGGAATCATAGGTCGGCACCACTACGGTGAAGTTGCCTACGGAGTTATTCTCACTCGACATTCGGCTGGAATAGACCTGGTCTGCATCGCTTTTCGTATAGATGTGCTGGAAAGTGAATGTGGGCAGACCCGGCAGCGGTACACCCGCCTTATCCAAGGGCAGGAATTCGATGATCAGGGTATCGCCCACCTTCGCCGAGACCGCAGGCGCGACCTTGATCGTCAGGCCGTCGATGAAATCGGAAAATCTGATGGCAGCCTTGGACCAGCCGGGCACCACCTGCCCCGCAGCGGGCCTTTCGCTTTTTGGATCGACTTGCACGTAGGGCACCTGTGCACCGGCAATATTGCCATTGGCCGCAGAAGCGCCGTACAGCCTGGCCGCTCCGGCATCCAGGCCGACCGCGACCTTGTCATTGCTGTTGGGAACGGTGACGCTGAGCTGGCGCAACCCACTCAGATCCAGGCTCAGGCTGCCATCGGCGGCGGGGTTCATCGGTGCTTTGGCCAGCGCATCCAAGGTGGCCTGCAAGGGATCGGCGGCGTGAGCATCGCGCTGCGCCTGGGTCATGCCGGAGACGATGCCCAGTGCCAGGCCGTAGTTGACGGCGGCGGGAGGAGCGTCAGCGGCGCTCGGGCTAGTCAGCAGGGCCGGAATGGTCAGGATCAGGTCGCCGTCGCGCAGACCGAAAGCCGCTGCAACGGCGGCATTGACGGCCTTCACATGGGCCGCCGAGAAGTCAGCTCCGATCAGTTTCGCCGCCAGTGTGGTCAGCGGGTTGACGGTCACGGCCGTATTCCCCGAGAGCCCGCCGATGACGGCCTGCAGCACCACGTTGCCCAGGGATTGCTGGCCGCTCACTTCGTCGTTGTAGTCATTCTCGTTCGGCTTGCTGTCGGTGAGCACGAGGCGCAGCATGTCGTTTGCGCTGACGGCCTTCTTCTCCACCAGCACCTGCATGCGACCGGTGGCATCGACGGTGCTGCTGGAGGCAACTTCGCTCCAGCTGCCATCGGCCATGCGTTTCTGCACGCTCACGCGCACTGCCGCGCCGGCATTGAAGGGGCCGGCCGCCGGCGTGACGGTCAGGCCATACATGTTCTCGGGAATGGCGTCGGCAACGACATTGTTGCTGGCTGCCGCAGCCGGAGTCTGGCTCTCCTTGGAAGTGGCACCGCCTCCACCGCCGCCGGCCGCCGCCAGACCCAGCAAGGCCAGTGCACCACCGCCGATGGCGACCGGCAAGGCCCAATCGGATTTCAGCCAGGCCTCGAATCCGGTCGCCTTGGCCTGCGCGGCAGGGGCGGATACGGGCACCGGAGCGGCCTGGCGCAGCAGCTCTTCACCAACGCTGCCGGGCCCATCGGTGCTGGCGGCCGGGGTCGCGGAGGAGGTATTGGCCTGGGCCAGCTGGAGCACCTCATCCTGACTGGCGCGGGCATCGCCGCCCTCCCCGGGCAGGTTCGATGCGGTAGCTTCCTGCTCATCTTCGTGGCCGTCCTTGCGTCGCACCGACATGGCGGCATCGGCACTGGCCTGTTTGTCTTCAGCGTTGACGACGGCGGCATCGAGCAGGGTCTGCTCGTCGCGGACTTGTTGCTCATCGGATCGAGACAACGCACCCTTGCCCGTCGCATTCCTGCCCCCTTTGGCAGGTACCGCCGCAATACGTCGGGCCGCTGGCATGATCGACTGTACCGGGACGTCGCCCAATTGCTTGTTGGCGACCGGGTTGGTTGCAGCCTTGCTATGATCATTAGACATACGAAGTTAGCTTTCTATGATTTATTGACGGAGTAATGAAAAATATTGGCGACAAAATGCCCACCCCAATGGCAATGGGCCAACATGGTGTTGGCCCAGATGTCGGGTTTTATGCTGTCGGTACGCCCGGTGCCTTGTCGGGTTGTTGCCATTGGCCGCCATTGGCAGCGCCCAGGGTGATGTCGAGCTTGTCGACACGAGCGATGATCTCCATGAGCTGGGGTTGGAGCTGGGCGCCCTGTTGCAGCAACTGGTTGCCGGCGGTCTCGATGGCCACCGCCGCAGCGCGGCTGTTGGCGTCGATGCCGCCGAGGGCCAGTGCCTGCTCGCGCTGGGTGCGTGCGCTGTCTTCCAGGCTGACGCTGACCTGGCGCAGGTCATCGTGCAGTACGGTCTTGAGACTGTCGCATTGCTCGCGCAACGCCTGGCGCTGCAATTCACCTTCCAGTACGGTCGTGCTGGTCAGCTCGCTCAACTTGCGGGAAACCGCCCTCTGCTCGTCGGCGATGCCGTCGGTCAGTCCGGAGATGCCGCCAAGATGGGTTTCCATGGCGCGCACGGCGTTGAGCAACCCATGGTGTGCCTGCTGGGTCTCTTCGAACTTGTGCACCAGGACGCCCATGCGCTGTTCCATGGCGGCGGCGATCTGCTCCAGCTGGGGACGATCCTTGGCTTGTGTGGTGACGAGTTTCTCCAGGTTGTCCATGCTCTTGGCCAGCGGATCACTGACCTGGCGCATGCGCGAGGAGGCCAGCAGGATGGCTTCGGTCTGCTGGTGCATCTCGGTGCGGATGGCGCGCATTTCCTTCAGCTGGCCCTCGCCTACGGTCATGTCCTGCTGAACTGCGGCCTGGTCGATGCCTTGGGGCATGCAGATGGCTTCAGCGGCGAGGAAATAGTTTTCTTCGGCGCGGCCTACCAGCACGCGCTGCAGTTTCCTGGTGGCCAGCAGCTGCAGGTTATTGACGATGGAGCCACCCAGGCCCAGCAAGGAGGCCACGAAGGCGTCGCCCATGCCGCCCAGGGGGGCGCTCATCTTCTGGAAGAACTGGGCCATCATGTCGCTGCTACCCTCGGCGCCGACGGTGCCGAACAGGCCGATGAGGGCAGCCACCTCCTTGAGGGTGACGATAAGACCCAGGAAGGTACCGAACAGGCCCAGGCCAATGAGGGTGTTGGCAATGTATTGGGCCAGGATGGTGCGACGCTGGATGTCGCCGCCAAAGCCCTCGAAGTGCTGTTGCAGACGGACCTGGTCATGGGCCACCGCCTGCCCGTCCTTCTTGAGCAGCTGACCGAATAGCGCGGTGACCTGCAGGCCCATGCCGCCGGTCTTGAGGCTCTCATGCAAGGCCTGGGCCTGGGCGGTCCGATCCTCGCCTTCGTGCGAGCGAAGACGGCGGGTCAGGAAGTCCAGGTGCTTGCCTTCGGCGAGCAATCGCCAGGTCTGCGCGATGGTCAGCAACTGGCCGGCCACCGTGATGACGACCAGCAGCACCACGAAGAAGGGGTTGGCCACATGCTTGAGCAATTCCATCACGCGACTGAACAACATGGCATTGACCAGCACGTACACGGCAAATACGGACAGCGTCCCGATCCAAGGCAACAGATAGGCTGGGTCGGAGGCGGGGACTGGCTTGTTGAGATTGGCAATCTTCATCGGATGGTCCTTGAATTGAGAGGTGAATGGCGGTTATCGCTCCCCCATCGATTCCTGGAGGGTCTTGGCGATCGGTTTGACCAGGAATGAAAGGACGGTGCGGGTACTGGCCTTGATTTCGACGGTGGCGGTCATGCCCGGCTTGACGTGGATCGCGCTGGCCTTCTGGCCTTTGAACACGGTGTCTTCCAGGGCGATGTGCACCCGGT
Organism: Herbaspirillum sp. ASV7; assembly: GCF_016429215.1. GTDB lineage: Bacteria > Pseudomonadota > Gammaproteobacteria > Burkholderiales > Burkholderiaceae_D > Herbaspirillum. The sequence continues at coordinate 113,252 of NZ_JAELUH010000006.1, forward strand.
AGTAGGGCACGGCCCCCTGACGGGTTTCGTCCAGCAGGGTGTCTGGACTGACGTAGACCACATGGCCGTTGAGCGTGCCGTAGATGGCGTAGTCGTAGGCGTCCAGCTTGACGTTGGCGGCCTGGCCCGCTTTCACGTAGGCGGAGTCGGCAGTGGACACCTTGGCTTCCACGATCAGGTTGTCCACCGGCAGGATTTCCATGACGACGTCGCCGGGGCGCACGACGCCGCCGATGGTGGTCACCCGGATGTTCTTGACCACGCCATCGGCAGGCGCGCGCAATTCGGTGTGTTCCAGCACCTGGGTGCGGTCTTCCAGTTGCTCACGCTGGGTGTTGAGGTCTTCCTGGACCTTGGTCATGTCGACCAGGGCTTCCTGGAAATACTTGTTGCGCTTGTTGTTGATCTGGGCGCGGATATCGGCCACGTTGCGCTGCAGGCGCAGCACGTCGGCGCGGCCGACGTCGCCGGTCTTCTCCAGGTTGCGATTCATCTGCAGCTCCTGGTTGGCCAGTTCCAGCATGTCGTTCAGGGCCAGCACATCCTGGTCGATCAGGGTCTTGCGCTTGATGTAGAGGTCCTTCTGGTTGGCGATATATTCCTTGTACTCCAGCAGTTCAGGATCGAAATTGAGCGGCTGGCCGTAGACCTCGGCGCGCAGGCGCGCCAGCGCGATGCGCAATGCCGCCACCTTGGCGCGGCTATCGTTGAGGGAGGTCTGGACCCGGTCCTGTTCCAGTACCATCAGCAACTGCCCGTGCTTGACGCCCTCGCCCTCCTTGACCAGGATCTGCTTGACCGGCCCGCCATCGGGGGCCTGCACGGACTGCGTGCGGGAGACGGCGATCACCTGGCCCTGGGCCCGCGTGACCTGATCGATATGACTGACCGCCGCCCAGATCAGCAGGATGACGACGGTGGCCATGGATAGACGCAATATCCATTGCGCCGATACGAGGGGGTTCTTGACTGTCTTGTTTTTCATATGCAATCCGGATTCGTCCGCCTCATGCCACCGTGGTCAATGCCGCTGCCGATGGCTCGCCGCGCAGACGGGCCAGCACCGCATCACGGGGACCATCGAGCACGATGCGATTGCCCACCACGACGATGACGCGATCCACCATGGGCAGGAAGGCTGGCTTGTGGGTAACGACCACCAGCGTGCGGCCGGTGCCGACCTCCTCCTGCAAGACACGCAGACAGTTGCGCTCCAGATCTTCATCCATGGAAGCGGTGGGTTCGTCGAGCAGGAAGATGTCAGGCTGGCAGAGCAGCAGCCTGGTGAAGGCCACCAGCTGACGCTGACCGCCCGAGAGACCCCGGCCACCTTCATGGATCGGCAGATCCAGGCCCTTGGGATGGGCCGCCACCAGGCGTAACAGACCAGTGCGCTCCATCACCCGGCGCAGGACCTCGTCGCCCGGGTCCGGCAGGCCGATCAGCAGGTTTTCGCGCAAGCTGCCCACGAAGAGGCGGTGGTCCTGTTGCAGGTAACCGATGTGCTGATTGAGCGTAAGCCGATTGATGCTGGCCATGTCCAGGCCATCGAGCAGGACGCGGCCCTGCTGCGGCCGATAGAGGCCGGAGAGCAGGCGCAGGATGGTGGACTTGCCCGCACCGATGGGGCCCAGGATGGCAATGCGTTCACCGGCCTCGATACTGAGCTTGTCGATGGTCATGGCATTGAGCAGACTGCCCGTATAGGTGAACTTGACCTCTTCCACACGGAACTCGCCGCGCAGGCTATCGGGCGTCAGTTGGCGTTCGCCGCCCTGGTCGGTCTGCAGGGCGTAGATCTTTTCCAGCCCGGCCAGGGTGGCCTTGGTATGGGCGCGCTGCACCATCAGGCCGGGGATCATCGCCACCGGCGCCAGGATGCGCCCGCCCAGGATGGAACAGGCAATCAGCGCTCCCATGGTGATCTGGCCATTGATGACCAGGAAGGCCCCCACGATGACGGTGGTGGAGTAGCTCAGCTGCTGCAGCGTCGCAGCGACATAGCCGGCATGGTCGCCGATGGCGCGCATGGCCATGTCGCTGCGTATCGATTCGGCACTGACATCGATCCAGCGGGAGAGGAACTTCCATCCGCCCGAGCCGGACTTGATGGTCTCCACGCCTTCGACGGTCTCCACCAGGAGGCCGGTCTTGAGGTTGGAGGCGGCGGCACTGCGGTCGGCCAGGCGCACGACCTTGCGGTTGGAGAGATAGCCGAACAGGATGGCAGCCAGGCCGAACAGGGTCGGCACCAGGGCCATCCAGGGGCTGGCGATGAGGGCGATCACCAGTACGAAGAGCAGGCCCAGCGGCAGATCCACCAGGGTAAAGAGGGTCTGCGAGGTGTAGAAGGAGCGGATCTGCTCGTAGCCGCGCAACTGGCCCGCCAGGCTGCCGACCGAGCCGGGCAATTGGTCCACCCGGACCGACAGCAGCCGCTCGAACAAGGCCTGCGAGAGCTTGGCATCCAGTCCGGAGACCACCGAATCCATGATGTGCGAGCGGGCGAACTTCATGCCCAACTCGAACAGGATGGCCAGGCCGACGCCGGTGGCCAGCACGATCAGGGTCGCCACGCCATGGGTGGGGATGACGCGGTCGTAGACCTGCATCGAGAAGATCGAAGCACCCAGTGCAATCACGCTCATGACGACGGAGGCAATCACGACCTCAACGATCACCGGACGAAATTCGGCGATGGCATCCAGGAAGATGCTTTCGAAACCCTTGGGCTTACCCTTTTCATCCTGGCTGGAGAAATCGATCCTGTAGGCGCCCCCGCTGACCTCCTCGGTGCTGACCAGGGCTTGCCCACCGGCACTGACGAAGATCCAGCGGCCATCCGGACGCTGGTCGACCAGCAATCCCCAGCCCTGCCCCTGTGCCTGACAAAGCAGGGGCAGGCTGGCGCGCTCGGGCAGTGGCAGATGCTCGGGTTTCACGATGTTGAGCGCTGCGCTCAGGTGATGGAGTTCGACTTCCTCGCCACCCCGCAGGGCAGCGGCGATAGCGCCGTCCAGACGCACCGGGTCAATGACCACGCCCTGACGGCGCGCCATCGAGGTGATCGCCCACGATAATGACGCGAGGGATTCACTCATTGCAATGCTCCAGCGCAGGACAGGGAATGCGCACAGCGCGCCGGTTGACTTTCACGGTTCACCGTCCCGGTCTGATGAGCCTGCTGACAAAGGCTCTGGAGCCGGTAACGATGGAATCTGTTTCTCATGGCGACTTATAAAAATGGACTATCAAACATATCGGCGCCCTGCCTGCGATGCAGGTCCGGATACGCTCGATACCGAAACACGCAAACCGAATGCATCTGAGCGATTTGAATGCGAAGACAGGTAAATACCCTGCGACGAATTGCTGGCCGATGCGGAGATCCTGGGCCGAACTTTCGTCGCTGATACAGGTTCGCACCTTGAATAAAGTTCTTTCTGGCACCAGCAACAGAAAAAGCCCCGGATAGTTATCGCTGGCACAAATCATCAGGAAATCAATGATCTTTTAAAAGTTAGAAATTTTTAATTGTCCATTCGGGCATTCAAGTGATATCCAATTCACTATTTAATTAGAAAATAAATACCTAGAAATTCTCTACGCACTACAAATAGTGAGGTCCGCATGCGTTGTTCATGCGCCTCCTTATCCTTCGATGTTGCCTGCCATGCGGCGCGGATGCCGTGACCCGAACATTCGTCCTATCCATTCTGATAAGACTGAATAATGAAAACTCCCCTCGATTCCGGAATGAAATGAGGGGAGCCTTGCTACATTCGCCATCTGATGGACAGACAGAAGATCGTCGCTGATGACAGCATCCTTATTGCAACATTATTTTTTGGACGCGAAACTAACTTTATATAAGCGTAATTATTTTTTTAATTGTTCTTTGGTGAGGCAAATTCTATAAATTTTTTGTAGACCGCATTTCCATATCCAGGATGGTCGACACCGACGCTTCGTCATGGCGCCGCGACGTCAGTGACATCCAGATAGTCAATAAAATCCTCGCCGGACCTGGGTCGGGAAAAATACCAACCCTGTGCGAAATGGACGCCGGCTTCAGCCAGATAACTGGCTTGCGCCGCAGTCTCGACGCCCTCGGCAACGAGCTTCATTCCGAGGGTGGTGGCTATGTCGATGATGCAGCCCAGAACCGGATGCGGCGCCCCCTCTCCGCTGATTCCGCAGATGAATGAGCGATCGATCTTCAAGACGTCGCAGGACAGTTCATGCAGGTAGCGCAGGCTGGAATAGCCTACGCCGAAGTCATCAATGGCCACCACGTGCCCTCGCCCTCTGGCGCGAGACAGTGTCGCGCGGGCGCTGGCGATTTCCATCTGCTGGCTCTCGGTGATTTCCAGCCAGATCTGCGCGGGACGGATGCCGCTTCCCCTCAAGCGGTCTTCAATGAGCGGCAGGATGCCGCCGCTGCCGACCTCGGCGGGACTGACATTGATGGCGACATGCAGGGCGGGGTAGCGGAATAGGCAGGTGCCGAGCTCACCGACCACCAACTCGACGACGCGATCTGTGATGAGATCCGTGCATCGCAGGCGTTCGGCAGCCGGAATGAAGCGATCCGGCATGACGATCTCTCCATCCGGGCGTCGCCAGCGCACCAAGGCTTCGGCGCCGACGCATCGACGGCTCAGCAGATCGATGACCGGTTGATAGAGCACCATGATCTCGTTACGGCGGATCGCATTTTCCAGTTGGCGCCGACCGATCACCTGCGCGCTCCCCGGCCGTTCCACGAAAGCGATACCGATCTCAACCACCGCAACGACATCAGCATGGTGTGTCGCAGGCGGTCAATGCAGACGGTCGATGCCATAGGCCCACAGCAGCAATTTGCGGCCATCGGCAATACTCATGGCCGTCACATCGGCCTTCTGCAGATCGGCCTGCACCACTTCGCGCACGGCGTTCATCACGTCCAGCCAAGAGCGGCGACCCGAGAGGTACTGCCGGGTATAGGATGCCTGCACCTCCTCGGCCGAGCGGGTGACCTCCACCAGGTTGCCCGCCCGTCCCAGGGCCTGCCGGTATTCGGTATAGGTGGAGCCGATCTGGGCGACCAGTTCCAGGCGGGCGGCATCCACCGCCAACAGGGCCGACTGATAGCGCCCTTGTGCGGCGGCCACCTCGGATCCCAGCGACAGTCCCGCCCCCAGCTGCATCTGCATGCCGATGAAGGCGCGATTGTTACTAGGCTGGTTGGGGACACTATAGTTGCCACGCTGATGCTCCAGGCGCGCATAGACCTCAGGCCAATAGGCCGCCTGGCGGACCTTGATGGCCGATTCCTGGACCTGCGCATCGGCGCGCAGGCGCTTGAGCAAGGGACTGCTGGCCAGGGCGCTTTCGGTCAACACGGGTAGATCCTCGAGTACCGGTGCCTGCTCGACGTCGGCACGCAGCTCGGCATCGGTCAGCGGCAGGCCGACCAGTTGCTCCAGCTGCAGCCGGGCCGACTGGTGCGCCGCCTTGACGGCCAGCAGGTCGGTCAGGGCCTGGTCGCGGCGACCTTGTACCAGGGTGATATCCACCTTGGCGGCAGCGCCCTCTTTCTCACGGCGCCGGCTCTGCTCCAGGAAGTTCTCGAGCGCCGCCAGGTTCTTCTCGTTGGCGGCGCTGGCCAGATCCGACCTGAGCCAGATGCTGTATTGCGAGATCACCTGCTCTGCCAAGCGCAGACGTTGCTCGCGCACGGCTTCCTCGGCAGATTGCTGGTTGTGCTGTGCCTGCGCCAGCTGGGCCGACAAGCGTCCGCCCGACCAGAGCGTCTGCTGCAGCCGCAGGATGACCACGTTGGCGTCGCCGCCATAGGAAATGTCACGGTTGCCCATAGCGCTGGCCCGCTCCACCGAGATCGAGGGCGTGGGGAAGAACTGCCACTGTGCCGCCGACACCCCGTCGGAAGCGGCCTCGGCTGCCCGCTGGCGAGACAGGGCCGCAGGATTGTTGAAGGCGGCCGCCTTGACCAGTTCGTCCAGCGTGATGGCGCTGGCGTCGGGGTGCATTGCCAGCAGAGCCAGGCAGAAGGCTGGTGCGGGCCAGGACTTGCGGCGGAAAAAACGGGGAAGAGGAAGAAGAGAGGTGAGCTTGTGTGCTTTGGCATTCATCTGCGGTCATTTCCGGTTGGTCTTGTCCGCATCTGCAATGCCCGCCGTGACTTCATCCCCGCCGTGGGCAGGGAGAGAAATCCAGCGAGTCAGAAGTCTCCCCGGGGCAGGTGTGGCAGCGACGCCCCCGTGAAGGATTGCAGGAAAGTGAAAGGAACTCGGACAAGAATGTGCTTTTTTATGATCGTGGAAATGCACTTGCGTCCGAATTGTCCGATGGTGCGAAAGCTGCAGATTGAACTCGAAGTTTTTCGAGAAAACCGCAGCAAAACAAAAAGGCAGCCGGGAAGCTGCCTTTCTCTTGCCCCGCGTGATGAAGGATTTCTAGGGCGATGGTGACGGCATTGGCGACGGCAACTGCGCCACCGCCAATGCCGCGCGCAGGGTCGCGATCACGTCATCCCAGCCACCCGGTTGCTGCTGGCGGAACAGGCGTGCCTGCGGATACCAGGGCGAGCTTGATTGGTTGAGGAACCAGCGCCAGTCCGGCGCGTAGGGCAAGGCGATCCACACCGGCAGTCCCATTGCGCCGGAGAGATGGGCGGCGGCGGTATCGACGCTGATCACCAGATCCATGCAGGACAAGGCCGCCGCCGTATCGCTGAAATCGACGATATCGGCCCCCAGCCAGTGCCACTGCCGGCGCTCCTGCTGCTGCAACCAGCGGGCATCTTCGTCCTGCAGGTCGGGCTGGACCACGAACAGTTCCAGTCCGGCCCGGGCCGCTGCCAGCGAGGCAAAGCGCGACAGGGCGATGGAGCGGCGGCCATCATTGACGTTACCGCGATTACCGGAACACACCACCGCCACGCGCACGCCGCCCGGCAGGCGCGGCGCCATGGCGTCGATGCGCTGCGTCCAGACGCTGCGCTTGCCCGGCTCGGCCGCCAGATAGGGAATGGGCGCCGGGATGGAGTCACGCCCGGTATTGCAGATCAGCGGCAGGCTCATCAGCGGCAACTGGAAGTCCACCTCGGGCAGCGGGTCCCCCATCGCCACCAACTGCAGGCGCGCCGCATCGGGCAGGCTCTGCATCAGCTGCAGCAAGCTGGCCGGCACCTCCAGGACAACCTGGGCACCGGTGGCCGCGATCTGTTGCACATAGCGGCTGAACTGGATGGTATCGCCATGGCCCTGCTCGCTCCACAACAGGATGCGCTTGCCGGTGAGCGAGCTGGCACCGTTCCAGGCAGGGATGGCGGCGTGACGATAGGGATCGGCGTCGCGGCCCTCCCAGCGCCACTCGTAGAGCGGCCAGGCTTCCTCCAGGCGGCCCAGCACCAGCAACGACAGGGCCAGGTTGATGCGCGCATCGGCCTCGCCGTCGTCCAGGCGCAGCGCGCGGCGGTAGCTGTCGATGGCTTCATCATGGTCACGCAGACGCGCCAGCGAGGTGCCACGGCTGACGTGGGCATCGACCAGATCGGGAGCCAGGATGAGTGCCTGGTCGTAATAGCGCAGGGCTTGCTCGAATTCGCCCAGGGCGTGCTCGACCAGGCCGGCAGCCAGCCAGTATTGGGCCTCCTGGTCGTTCAGGCGCAGGGCATTGTGGATGCTGGTGCGGGCAGCTTCCCATTGGCGGGCACGTTCCTGCAGCAGCGCCTTGCGGTGCCAGGTGCCGGGCACATCCGGATTCAATTGCAGGGCCTCATCCAGCAAGGCCATGGCTTGGACGTCGTTTTTGCCGGACGGCGACATCCCCTGCAGGGCTGCGGCTGCCGCGACGAAGAATTCAGGCTGCACATGGCCGGCCTCGATCAGGTCGCGATACAGCAGGAAGGCATCCTCGAACCGCCCCTGCTCGTAGAAGGCACGACCGAGCCGATAGCGCAGGGCCAGGGCTTCCTGGCTGTCGGGCTGTACCCGCCGTAGCGCCTGCTGCCAGGCCAGCGCGGCTTCCTCGAAGCGCCCTTGCGCCGCCGCCACGCTGCCCAGCAGGTGCAGGGCATCCTTGTTGTCGGGCTGCGTCTGCAGCAGTCCGAACAGGGCCGCTTCGGCAGCGGCGTAGTCTTGCTGGTCGAAATGGGCCAGGGCTTGGGTCAGCGTTTGGTGGGCGTTCATGGCGGGTGGAGTGAGGCAAACAGCGCTATTGTCTCATCCCTGCCCCCACCAAGGCAGGCAGTGCCTGCTCAATGCTTGAAGACCAGCACCGGATCGCTGCGGTAGATGGCCGGGTACATCTTCTGCAGGTTGGCGATCTTGGGCAGGTCGTTGTAGGCGATGTAGGGCTGGTTGGGATGCAGGGTGGCGTAGTCCTGGTGATAATCCTCGGCCGCATAGAAGCCCTGCAGCGACGTCACCTGCGTCACGATGGGCGAGGAAAACACGTGAGCCGCATTGATCTGCGCGATGTAGGCCTCGGCGGCCTGCTTCTGCTGATCGCTGCCGGTAAAGATGGCAGAACGGTATTGCGTGCCGTGGTCCGGCCCCTGGCGGTTCAGCTGGGTAGGATCATGGGCCACCGAGAAATAGATCTGCAGGATCTGGCCAAAGGAGATCTTGCGCGGGTCATAGGTCACCTGGACCGACTCGGCGTGGCCGGTACTGCCCGAGCTGACCATCGCATAGCTCGCCGAATCCGGCTTGCCCCCGGCATAGCCGGACACCGCCCTGAGCACGCCCTGGGTGTGCTGGAACACCCCCTGCACGCCCCAGAAGCAGCCACCGGCCAGCACCACGCTCTCGCTGGGAGCGCTGGAGACCAGCTGCGCCTTGCCGGCAGGCGCCGGCACGGCGACGGCGGCTTCGGCCGCATGGACGGAAGAGAGGGACGACAGCGCCAGGCACAAGGCGGCCGCCGATGCCAGGGCAACGGGTTTCAGCAGGGACATGGAGGGCTCCGAAAAACGGTAAGAGAAACGAACAGCAAATACGGGCCGGTCAGCGCCTCAGGAACGCTGCACCGCCACCGGCGCCCTGCCCCGGCGCCAGGCCAGCCGCAAGGCCAGCATCAGGCCGACCAGCACGGCAAAGAGCAGCGGCTGGGCAATCAGGTTCTTGCCAGCCTTGTCCCACCAGTAGTGCAGCACGCCCAGCGGCACGATCACATAGACCAGCCGGTGCAGCGCCTGCCAGCGCTTGCCGCCCAGTCGCCGCACCATGCCATTGGTGCTGGTGACGGCCAGCGGGATCGTCAGCAACAGCGCCAGCACGCCGACGGTGATGAAGGGCCGCTTGACGATGTCCTTCCAGATCTCGCCCAGGTCGAAGAAATGGTCGAACCAGACAAAGGTCGTGAAATGCAGGCTCAGGTAGAAAAACGCCATCAGCCCCAGCATGCGGCGCATGCGCACCAGCCAGTTCAGGCCGGTCAGCTTGCGCAGCGGCGTCACGGCCAGGGTGATGCAGAACAGGTAGAGGGTCCAGTCACCGGTGCTGTGGGTGATGAATTCCAGCGGATTGGCGCCCAGCCCGCCGGTAAAGCCCAGCATGACCAGCCGCGCCAGCGGCGTGAAGGCCAGTGCCAGGAAGACCCACCACAGCCCCGTGACGGCACGCGGCTTGAGGTTACGAAGTACGGCGGGAGCGAGCTGCAGGGCCATGGCGTTCTCAGTAGAACTTGCGCAGGTCCATGCCGCTATAGAGGCTGGCAACGTCGTTGTAGCCGTTGAACATCAGGGTCTTGCGCTTGGGCGCGAAGAAACCATCCTCGCCGATGCGGCGCTCGGTGGCCTGCGACCAGCGCGGGTGATCCACCTCGGGATTGACGTTGGAATAGAAACCGTACTCGCGCGGGGCATACAGGTTCCAGGCGGTCTTGGGCTCTTCCTTGACGAAGCGGATCTTGACAATGGACTTGGCCGACTTGAAGCCATACTTCCATGGCACGATGATGCGCACCGGCGCGCCGTTCTGGTTGGGCAGCACCTCCCCATACATGCCCAGCGTCAACAGGGTCAGCGGATGATTGGCCTCGTCCATGCGCAGGCCTTCGCGATAGGGCCAGTTGAGGATGGGGTCGCTGATGCCGGGCATCTGCTTCTTGTCGGCCAGGGTGACGAATTCGACATACTTGGCATTGCCGGTGGGCTCGGCCTTCTTGATCAGGGCCGACAGCGAATAGCCGATCCAGGGGATCACCATCGACCAGCCCTCCACGCAGCGCAGCCGATAGATGCGCTCTTCCAGCGGCGCCAGCTTGGTCAGGGCGTCCAGGTCCAGGGTGAAGGGCTTCTTCACCTCGCCTTCGATGTCCACCGTCCAGGGGCTGGTCTTCAGGGTGCCGGCGTTCTTGGCCGGATCGGCCTTGTCGGTGCCGAATTCGTAGAAATTGTTGTAGCTGGTGGCGTCCTTGTAGGCGGTCTGCTTGTCCATGACCGCGTAGGCGTTATTGAGCTTGGCCGGCAGCTTGCGGCCCTGCTGGGCAAAGGCCTGGGGCAGCGCGCCCATGCCGCCGGCCAGCGCCGCACCGGCCGCCACCCGCGCCATGAAGCTGCGGCGCGACAGGTAGATATCCCTGGGCGTGATCTCGGATGCGGTGGGAATCTCGATCTGGTCGGGTCGAATCTTGATCAGCATGGTGCGCTCCGGCAAGGTGGGGGTCCTGCATGGCCTCAGCCATGGCAACGTGAAGGCATCTTAAAGGCGACGGCGTGACAGGCAAGTGGCAATTTGATGACAATTTTGTCATGAAGAAAAATCCCGTCATTGCTAGAATCTCAGGCATTTTCCTGCATCCTGCAAGCTTTTTAAGCGACCTACTGAGCAACTGACCCGGCATGGCTATCCTGGTAATCGAAGACGACCCCAAGACCGGGGACTACCTGCGCCGCGGCTTGCGCGAGTCCGGCTATGTGGTCGACCTGGCGCGCAACGGCACCGATGGTCTGCACATGGCGCTGGAACAGGACTACGACCTGGTGGTGCTGGATGTGATGCTGCCCGGCCTGGATGGCTGGCAGGTCATGAGTGCGCTGCGCAACAAGCGCGACCTGCCGGTGCTCTTCCTGACCGCCAAGGACCATGTGGATGACCGCATCCGCGGCCTGCAACTGGGCGCCGATGATTACCTGGTCAAGCCCTTTTCCTTCACCGAGCTGGTGTTGCGCATCCGCACCCTGCTGCGACGTGGCGTCACCCGCGAGACCGAGGTCTACGAGATCGCCGACCTGCAACTGGACCACGTACGCCACAAGGTGACCCGCCAGGGCGTCAACATCGCCCTCACCAACAAGGAATTCATGCTGCTGCACCTGCTCATCAAGCGGCGCGGCGAAGCGCTGTCGCGCAGCGTGATCGCCTCGCAGATCTGGGACATGAACTTCGACAGCGACACCAACGTCGTCGATGTCGCCATCAAGCGCCTGCGCGCCAAGGTCGATGCCCCCTTCGAGCAGAAACTGATCCACACCGTGCGCAGCGTCGGCTACATGTTCTCGGAAGAACCATGAACAACCGTACCGAAGCGGCCGCCGGTGGCGGCTGGACGCTGACCACCCGGGTCACGGCGCTGTTCGCCCTGCTGGCCTGTCTGGTCGTGACCAGCCTGGGCATCTACCTGGATGGCGCGGCCCGCCAGGCGCTGGCCCAGCGCGCCGACCAGGCGCTGATCGGCCGGGTCGAGCATTTCCGCACCCTGATGCAGGATCTCTACAACGTCGAGCAGATGGAGCAGCGCCCGGCCCTCTTCGAAAGCATGATGGGCAATGAGCAGGATGTGCGCATCTTCCGCCGCCGCAATGAAGCGCCCTTCATCCAGAGCAATCCCGACCACCTGGTCCCGCCGCCGATGGAACCGCTGCCGGTGGGGCAACCGCTGTCGGCCGCCAACCTGGTCACCAGCGCGCGCGACGATGGTGTAAAGGTGCGCTGGGTCTCGGCACTGGCCGACGTCGGCCGGGGGCGGGGCCAGGGCGGCGATACGGTGGAAATCGTGGCTGCCTACGTCATGGTGCAGGAAGCGCGCATGATGCGCAGCTATCGCTGGCGCATCGCCGGCGCGGCCGCCGCAGCGGTCCTGCTGACCGCCCTGCTGGGCTTCCTGCTGCTGCGCCGCGGCCTGCAGCCGCTGGTGGCGATGAGCCAGCGCGCCGCCCAGATCACCCCGGATCATCTGTCGGCCCGCCTGGAACAGGACGGCATGCCGGCCGAGCTGCGCCGCGTGGCGCTGTCCTTCAATGCCATGCTGGACCGGCTGGAAGCCGGCTACGCCCACCTGGCGCAGTTTTCCGGCGACCTGGCCCACGAGATCCGCACCCCCATCAACGTGCTCATGGGACAGAGCCAGGTTGCCCTGGGACAGCGCCGCTCGCCAGAAGAATACGAGCAGCTGCTGGAATCGAACGTGGAAGAATTGCAGCGCCTGGCGCGCATCGTCGAGAACATCCTGTTCCTGGCCCAGGCCGACCACGCCACGCTGGCCGTGGAGTGCAGCCAGCTGGATCTGTCCGAGGAGCTGGGCAAGATCACCGACTACTTCGAGGGCATTGCCGACGAGCGCGGCATGCGCTTCGAACTCGCTGCACAGGGTGTGTGCCGGGCCAACCTGATCATGTGGCGGCGTGCGGTGAACAACCTGGTCATCAATGCGGTGCGCTATGGCGAGCCCGACAGCAGCATCCGCATCCAGGCGCACAGCGATGGCGGCGGCAGCCGCATCATCGTCGAAAACCGCAGCGACGCCGTCACCCCCAATGCCATGGCGCGCATGTTCGACCGCTTCTACCGGGGCGACCTCTCGCGCAGCGCCTTCACCGAATCCAACGGTCTGGGGCTGGCCATCGTCAAGGCCATCATGGCCCTGCATCGCGGTACGGCCACGGTGGAATGCCCGCAGCCGGGCTGGATACGCTTTACCCTCAGCTTCCCGCCGGCGGCGACGCTTCCCTGAGTTCGGCCTCGCGCGCCTCGGCGGCGCGGCGGGCTTTCTGTGCCGCCGAGGCACGGGTGAAGATGATCTTGAGCGCCGCCATCACCGGCACCGACAAGAAGATCCCGGCCACCCCGCCCAGCTGGTCACCGGCCAACAGGCCCAGGATCACCATCAAGGGGCTGACTTCCACGCCCTCGCTCATCAGGTAGGGATTGAGCACGTAATCCTGGAATACCCGGTAAGCCAGGATGAAACCGCCCAGCCACAGCAGATGGTCGTAGCCGCTGAAGCCGGCCACCACCAGCGCGGCCGCACTGGCGGCCAGGGGACCCGCGAAGGGAATGAACTCCAGCACCGCCGCCAGGCCCGCCAACAACATCGCATAGGGCACGCCCATGAGCGAGAACGCGATGCTGTAGGCCACCAGGGTCGCCATCGACAACAACAGCAAGGCGCGTACATAACGCGAGAGCAGGACATCGAGATCGGTGATGATGCCATCCCACAGCTTGCGGTTGGCGCGGTTCATCCAGGACAGCATTTCCTCGCGCATGGCCGGCGCTTCCTTGATGAGCAGGAAGCTGATCACCGGCACCAGCACCAGATAGATCAGGTTGCTGGCCGCATGCATGACGCCCACGCCGAACTGCTTGGCCAGTGGCATGGCCTGATCGGTGCCATTGGCCAGCTGGTCGCGGATGAAGCCCAGGATGCGCGCGCGCAGCGGCTCGGCAAAGCCCGGCAGGGGCAGGCGCGAGACGGCGTCGTTGGAGCGCAGCAGCGCCGGCAATTGCTCGGAGAGCCGCAGCGCCTCCTCCTGGATGCGCGCGCCGAAGACGGTCGCCACCGCCACCACGAGGGCGATCGCCAGCACGAACACCAGGGCGATGGACACGGTGCGCGGAACGCGCGGCGGACGCACGCGCTCCAGCAACTCCACCAGCGGGTAGACCAGATAGCTGAAAAAGACTGCAAAGACCAGCACCAGCACCGTGGCCGAGATGGTGTAGGTGATGAACAGCAGCAGCGCCACCAGGAAGACGGTCCAGACCATCCTGGCCACGCGGAAATCGAAACCCAGCATCGTTGAGCATCCTCGGGAAAGAGGGAGGCCGGGCCTCCGGGAGTGGAATGGGCCGGAGCAAGCGCGGGCTACCCGGCCGACCTGCCCGTGACGGGATCGCAACGCGCGTTTGCCACGGCAGAGCTTGAAATGGACTTTAGTTGATCGATGTCAGCTTTCCTATCGGCCAATCTCTTCTGCAGTTGTAGGAAAGCGTGAAAATAGCTTCATGCGGTGCAACACAGGACTGCAGCCTTGCGGAACCGGGAAGTTCGCAAGGCCGGTGTGACATATTGTCCCACCCCGCCTGTGCAGCACCACTGCCCTCCCCTCGCGCAGCCGCGCCAGGACTGGGTCATTCTCATCGGTGATATCTGTTATCAGCAAATACCGCGGGCACGTGTCATTGCGATGGGACGAGCAATTGTTTTAAATTTCAGTAATTACTGAAATTTCAAAATATATAGATATGGAAAACAAGGTCCTCAGTCCCCTGATGCAACGTTTCGTCGGCCATTTCGGCGAGATGGGCAGCCGCTGGGGCATCAATCGCACGGTCGGGCAGATCTATGCCCTGCTCTACATCTGCGGTCGCGCGCTCAATGCCGACGAGATTGCCGAATACCTCAGTTTCTCGCGCTCCAATGTGAGCATGGGCTTGAAGGAGTTGCAGTCCTGGCGCCTGGTCAAGCTGCTGCACAAACCCAATGACCGCCGCGAATACTTCGAGCCGCCGGGTGACATCTGGGACATCTTCAAGGTCCTGCTGGAAGAGCGTCGCCGCCGCGAGATCGAACCCACCCTGTCGATGCTGCGCGATGCCCTGCTGGAGTCGCCCGGCAGTCATGACGACAAGGAAGTGCAAAAACGCATGCGCGAGATGTATGAATTGATCGAGCTCTCCAGTTCCTGGTTCGACGACGTGCAGCGGCTCTCGCCGGAAACCCTGGTATCGCTCATGAAGATGGGTTCCAAGGTCAAGAGGCTGCTCGATGTGCGTGACAAGTTCCGCCCCGGCGCTGCCCGGGAAAAGGAGTAATCCATGTCTGTGCTGCGCAAATTGCCCCGCCTGACCAGATTGCCGCTAGGCGTGGAAATCACCATTCTGCTGGTGATCAAGATCGCCCTCATCACGGTGCTGGCCAAGACCTTCTTTGCCCATCCCGAAGCCAAGCACATGCGCATGCCCACGGCCAGCGTGGAGCAACGCATGCTGGCGCCAGCGCCGACGAATACCGCAACACCCCAAGTCCCAACATCACCGGAGTAACAACACATGGTTCCCATCGATGAAGTCGTGTCGCTGTCACGGCTGCAATTTGCCGTCACGGCGCTCTATCACTTCCTGTTCGTTCCCCTCACGCTTGGCCTGTCCTGGATCCTGGTCATCATGGAGTCGGTCTACGTCATGACCGGCAACCAGATCTACAAGGACATGACCCGCTTCTGGGGCAAGCTCTTCGGCATCAACTTCGCTATGGGCGTGGCCACCGGCATCACGCTGGAATTCCAGTTCGGCACCAACTGGTCCTACTACTCGCACTACGTCGGCGACATCTTCGGCACCCCGCTGGCCATCGAGGGCCTGATGGCCTTCTTCATGGAATCGACCTTCGTGGGCCTGTTCTTCTTCGGCTGGGACAAGCTCTCGCGCAAGCAGCACCTGATCGTCACCGTGCTGGTGGCGCTGGGCTCGAACCTGTCGGCGCTGTGGATCCTGATCGCCAACGGCTGGATGAACAATCCGGTGGGCGCCGAGTTCAACTTCGAGACCATGCGCATGGAACTGGTGAGCATGAGCGAGGTGATCTTCAACCCGGTGGCCCAGGTCAAGTTCGTCCACACCGTGGCCGCCGGCTATGTGACGGCCTCCATGTTCGTGCTGGGCATCTCGGCCTGGTATCTGTTGAAGGCCCGCGACACTGCCTTCGCACTGCGCTCCTTTGCGGTGGCCGCCGGTTTCGGCCTGGCCGCCACGCTCTCGGTGATCGTGCTGGGTGACGAATCGGGCTACACCGCCGGTGAAGTCAACAAGGTCAAGCTGGCCGCCATCGAAGCCGAGTGGGACACCCACCCGGCACCCGCCGGCCTGACCCTGTTCGGCCTGCCCAATGACAAGGAAGAACACACCGACTACGCCATCAAGATCCCCTACGTGCTGGGCCTGATCGGCACACGCTCGACCGATACGCAGGTGCTGGGCATCAAGGACCTGAAGAAGGAACACGAAGTCCGCATCCGCAACGGCATGCTGGCCTATGCCGCCCTGGCCCGCCTGAAGTCCGGCGACAAGTCGCCCGCAGCCCGCGCCGAGTTCGACAAGCTCAAGAAAGACCTGGGCTATGGCCTGCTGCTGAAGAAGTACACCAACAACGTCGTCGATGCCACGCCCGAACAGATCGCCCTGGCCGTCAATGACACCATCCCCAAGGTGGCGCCGATGTTCTGGGCCTTCCGGGGCATGGTGGGACTGGGTTTCCTGTTCCTGTTCATCTTCGCCGCGTCGTTCTGGTTCCTGGCCAAGAAGCAACTGGCCCCGCAGCGCTGGCTGCTGCGTCTGGCCGTGATCGCCATCCCGCTGCCCTGGATCGCCGCCGAACTGGGCTGGATCGTGGCCGAATACGGCCGCCAGCCCTGGACCATCGCCGGCATCCTGCCGACCCACCTGTCGGCCTCCTCGCTGCAACCGGGCAGCCTCTACTTCAGCCTGGCCGGATTCATCCTGTTCTACACCTTCCTGCTGGTGGTGGAGATGATCCTGATGGTCAAGTACGCCCGCCTGGGACCGAGCAGCCTGCACACCGGCCAATACCACTGGGAAACCCTGGCCCAGCAGAACAAGCACGGCGCCGTCCTGCCGCCGCCCCTGAAGCCGTCGGCCCAGTAAGCCCCCGCAAGAAATGAGGAAAACAGAATGATCTTCGATTACGAAACACTCAAACTGATCTGGTGGGCCTTCGTCGGCGTGCTCATCATCGGCTTCGCCTTGACCGACGGCTTCGACTTCGGCGTGGGCATCATGCTGCCCTTCGCCGCCAGGACCGACACCGAACGGCGCGTGCTGATCAACGCCATCGGCCCCACCTGGGAAGGCAACCAGACCTGGTTCATCACCGCCGGGGGCGCCACCTTCGCGGCCTGGCCGCTGGTGTATGCCACCGCCTTCTCGGGCTTCTACATCGCCCTGATGATCCTGCTGTTCTCGCTGTTCTTCCGCCCGGTCGGCTTTGACTACCGCAGCAAGGTGGCCGATCCGCGCTGGCGCAATGCCTGGGACTGGGGGCTGTTCATCGGCGGCTTCGTCCCGCCCCTGATCTGCGGCGTGGCCTTCGGCAACCTGCTGCTGGGGGTGCCCTTCCACTATGACGACACCATGCGGGTGGAATACACCGGCAGCTTCTTCGCCCTGCTGAACCCCTTCGGCCTGCTGGCGGGACTCTTGTCGGTAGCCATGCTGCTGATGCACGGTGCCGCGTTCGCCTTCGTCAAGACCGATGCTGCCGTGGGCGAGCGTTCGCGCAAGACCGTCATCGGCGCGGCCCTGGTCACGGTGGTGCTGTTCGTCATCGGCGGCTTCTGGGTCGCGCAGTTGCCCGGCTATCGCATCACCGCCATGCCCGACGCCAACAGCGCCTTCACGCCCCTGGCCAAGACCGTGGAAGTGGTGGCCGGCGCCTGGTTCGACAACTATGCCAAGTGGCCCGTCACCAAGCTGTTCCCGGCGCTGGGCGTGGGTGGCGCGGTACTGGCGGCGCTGCTGGCCCTGCTGCGTAGCGCCCGCCTGGCCTTCATCGCCAGCGGTCTGTCGGTGACGGGCATCATCCTCACCGCCGGCATGTCGCTCTTCCCCTTCGTCATGCCTTCCTCGCTGGATGCGAAGAGCAGCCTGACCCTGTGGGATGCGGTATCGAGCCACAAGACGCTGGGCCTGATGTTCTGGATGGTGCTGATCTTCCTGCCGCTCATCATCGTCTACACCGGCTGGGTGTACCGCGTGGTCCGTGGCAAGGTGACCGCGCGCGACATCCGCGAGAACGAGCACACGGCCTACTGATCACGATCAATACCGAACTGGAACAAGGAGAACATCATGTGGTACTTCGCCTGGATACTTGGCATCGGCCTGGCACTGGCCTTCGGCATCATCAACGTCATGTGGCTGGAAGCCAACTATGCCTTCGGCCGCCGCAAGGCCGAGGAAACCCACGAGCGCTTCGCTAGCGCGCGTGCGGCGTCGCAGAAGCGGCGCGGCGGCAAATAAGAGCGAAAGCCGGCGCCGCAAGGCGGCCGGCTTTTTTCAGCGAGATTCAGTCCCTACCCGACGAGGCCCATCATGCAATCGCCGCGCTGGCAACACACCGAGGAAATCCGTCCCGCCCCGCATCACTGGGCATTGCTGCCCGGCGCCGGCTTTGCCGACAGCTACCGCATCCGCCTCACGCCGCAACTGGCCGGCATGGACACGACCGAACTCACCGCCAGGATGATGGCCGCGCAACCGGCCTGGGTCAGCGGCCTGATGCAGTTGCGCGACCGGCTGGTGGCGCCGCTGGGCTTGAAGCGTGCCGCCGACAACCGCACCCCGACCGGCTTCCCCCTGATCATGGCGCAAGCCGGCCGGGTGGTCATGGGGCTCGATGACAGCCACCTGGATTTTCGCCTCTGCGTCGAAAAATCGGACGTACCGCTGGCCGGGGGCGCCGAACCGGGCTGGCTGACCATCACCACGGTGGTGCGTACCAAGCGCCTGCTGGGGCGGGCCTATCTGGCGGCGATCATGCCTTTCCACCGTCTGATCGCCCGCACCCTGCTGCAGAACCTGACACGCTGATCAAGTGTCTGCCATGCAAAAGCGCCGCCGCGAAAGATTCGCGGCGGCGCTTTTTTTACTTCCCGCACACTATCCCGGGGAGACAGTGGCGATAGCAGTGATCGATCAATCGATCAATGCATCAATGGATCACACCAGGTTCAGGGTGACGTTGATGTTGTCACGAGTGGCGTTGGAGTACGGGCACACCTGGTGCGCCTTGTTCACCAGATCCTGCGCCACGGCGGCGTCCAGGCCCGGCAGGGAGATGTTCAGCTCGGCTTCGATACCGAAACCGTTGGGGATCTGGCCGATGCCGACCTTGCCGGTGATGCTGGCATCCGCAGGCAGGGCCACCTTGGCCTGGCCGGCGACGAACTTCAGCGCGCCCAGGAAGCAAGCCGAGTAACCGGCGGCGAACAGTTGTTCCGGGTTGGTGCCGTTACCGCCGGCGCCGCCCAGTTCCTTCGGGGTCGACAGCTTGATGTCGAGGACGCCGTCGGAGGACTTGGCTGCGCCTTCACGGCCGCCGGTGGCGGTAGCGGTGGCGGTGTAGAGGGCTTTTTCGATCTTGTGCGAGGGCATGTTCATTCCTTTCAAGGTTTCAGGTTAAGACCCTTCCGGGTCTGCTTTCGAGGGTAAGCGTTGGCGAAAGATCCGCCGGGTTCATTCATTTCCTGCTACTGCGACTGCAAATACGTTCTGCGGTACTACCGTCTTGCCTGTACCGGACGGCAATGCGCATCGTCCGGCAATCATATAAATAGTTAACAATATAATTGTTCACAATATAAACTACAAACATGAAGGAGCCGATCAAGCCCCTTCGCCATCGTACAGGCCTTTTCGGACCTGCTTCAGCTCGACGACCAGGTTTTTCACCTGCTCCAGCGGCGGCAACATGCAGCCCATCTGTACCGGCACCGCCCGGGCCTTTTCGCGCAGGGCGCGGCCGGCCTCGGTCAGGCTGACCACGACCCGGCGCTCGTCACCGGCATCGCGTGCCCGCCGCAGCAGGCCCATCGCCTCCATGCGCTTGAGCAAGGGGGTCAGCGTACCCGAATCGAGGAACAGCCGCGCACCCAGCTCCGAGACGATGACCTGATCCTGCTCCCACAACACCATCATGACCAGGTATTGCGGATAGGTAATCTCCAGTGGCGCCAGAATCTTCTTGTACGCCTTGGTCATGGCCAGCGACGCCGAATACATGGCGAAGCACAGCTGATTGTCGAGAAGCAAGGCTTCATCGATCAGTGCTTCGCTTAGCGTTGGGGGCGTCGTCTTGTCCATGGAGTGCATATTAAACCGCTCAAAATTAAATTGCAAGCTATTTAATTTGAAATAATTCAGTTTCCTTGCGACAGCTATGCATGAACAATCATCCTGCCTAGAATGGGCCATCTCCTTTCCCTCAACCCAGCGCCCGCCCATGAACCCGACTCCCGCCATCCGCTCCGCCTTCACGCCCACTGGCAAGCTGCGTGCCTCCATCAACCTGGGCAATCCCATCCTGGCCGGGCGCGACGCCCAGGGCCAGCCCTGCGGCGTCTCGGTCGACCTGGCCGGGGAGTTGGCACGGGCCCTGCAGGCCGAACTGGAACTGGTGGTCTTCGATGCCGCCGGCAAGTCGGTGGAAGCGGTGGCGGCCGAGCAGGCCGACTTCGGCTTCTTTGCCATCGACCCGGTGCGCGGCCAGCAGATCGCCTTCACCGCCCCGTATGTGCTGATCGAGGGTTATTACCTCGTCAAGCACGACTCCCCGCTGCAGACCAACGACGAAGTCGATCGCGCCGGCCAGCGGGTGGTGGTCGGCAAGGGCAGCGCCTACGACCTCTATCTCACCCGCGAGCTCAAGCAGGCCACCATCCTGCGTGCCCCGACCTCGCCGGCGGTGGTGCAGCATTTCCTGCAGGAAGGCGCCGAAGTCGCCGCCGGGGTAAAGCAGCAGCTGGAACAGGATGCCGGCAAGATCGGCGGGCTGCGCCTGCTCAACGAGCGCTTCATGGTGATCCAGCAGGCCATGGGCACGCCCAAGTCGCGTGGGCCGGAGGCGGCCGCCTTCCTGGCGGGCTTTGTCGAACAGATGAAAGCCAGCGGTTTCGTGGCTGCTGCGCTGGCGCGACATGGCATCTCGGGAGCCTCGGTGGCGCCGGCCGCCTGAGCCCGGAGCGCATCCAGGCACTGAACCGGCCAGCCCCTTTTTTGAGCCAGGGGCTTGCTTTCCGGCCGCAGAGCGTGAACCATGCGCGCTGCTCCGTTTTTTTACCGCCCCCCGGCATGACAACCCCAATCAATCCGCTGCGCTCCCTGGACCTCTTCTGCAAGGTCGTCGACAACTATGGCGATATCGGCATCTGCTGGCGCCTGGCGCGACAGCTGGCGCATGAGCACGGGATCGCGGTGCGGCTGTGGGTGGACGACCTGGTCAGCTTCCAGCGCATCTGGCCGCCGGTCGACACCGGCGCCATCACGCAAGTCGTCGCCGGCGTGACCGTGCAGCACTGGCGCGCACAGGACGACGCCTACACTCCCGCCGACGTGGCCGATATCGTCATCGAATTCTTCGGCTGCGAGATCCCGCCCGGCTATGTGGAAGCGATGGCCCAGCGTCCGGTCAAGCCGGTCTGGTTCAATCTCGAAGGCCTCTCGGCCGAGCCCTGGGTCGAGGGTTGCCATACCCTGCCTTCGCCGCATCGCTCGCTGAAGCTGACCAAGTACTTCTTCTTCCCCGGCTTCAACGAACGCACCGGCGGCCTCAGCGTCGAAGCCGACCTGCTGGCCCGACGCCTGGCCTTCCTGGACAGCGGCGAGCCTGCACGCTTCCTGCAGGGCCTGGGCGTGAGCCCTCAAGAGCAGCAAGGCTGCAAGGTCTCGCTGTTCTGTTACGACTATGCCCCCATTGCCGAACTGTTTGCCGCCTGGCAAGCCTCGCCGGTGCCGGTAACCTGCCTGGTGCCGGACGGTGTCGGGCGCGCCGCCGTCGAGGCCTTCCTGGGCCAGCCGAAGGTGCCGGGGGCGGCCGCTACCCAGGGCCAGTTGAGCGTGCGGGTACTGCCCTTCGTGCCACAGACCGACTATGACAAGCTCTTGTGGAGCTGTGACCTGAACTTCGTGCGGGGGGAGGATTCCTTCGTGCGGGCGCAATGGGCCGGCAAACCTTTCCTGTGGAACATTTATCACCAGGACAAGAATTTGCATCACACCAAGCTGAACGCCTTCCTGAAAATCTACGACCCCGCCACGGCCGCCCTGGCCGACCTCGACCGGGCCTGGAACGGCGCCTATCCCGGCCAGCTCGACTGGAGCGCCAACTGGCAGGCACTGCAGGCCGAATTGCCGGCCCTGACCGAGTCGACCGGGCAATGGGTGCACAAGATGTTGGCAAATGGCGACTTCATGGCGAATTTGCTCCGCTTCGCCGCCCGGCTGGTGGTGGAAGAGCGCTGAAAATAGGTTAAAATAGCCGGCTACAGTTTTAACGCAGTTTGGAATTCAATCGTACGTGGGCTTGCGGTGAAGTTTTACCAGTGGCTACTGACAGTTTGAAAAAACCTACTTTTCACGACACATCGCTATGAAATTTGCAAAAGAAATCCGCGTCGGCAACATCATTATGGTCGACAGCAAGCCCATGATCGTCCTGCGCTCCGACGTCAACGGTTCTTCCCGTACCGGCTTCACCTACAAGTGGAAGATGAAGAACCTGCTGACCAACAGCCCGCAGGAAAGCGTCTTCCGTGGCGACGACAAGTTCGACGTCGTGGTGCTGGACAAGAAGCCGGTGACCTACTCCTACTTCGCTGACCCGCTGTTCGTCTTCATGGACGAAGAGTACAACCAGTACGAAATCGAAGGCGAAAACATGGGTGACGCCATCGGTTACCTGAAGGACGGCATGCAATGTGAAGCCGTGTTCTACGACGGCAAGGCCATCTCGGTCGAAATGCCCACCACCATCGTGCGCAAGGTTGCCTACTCGGAACCGGCCGTCAAGGGCAACACCTCGGGCAACGTCCTGAAGGAAGCCAAGATCGAGAACGCCATCGAAGCCAACCAGATCACCGTGATGGTGCCGCTGTTCGTGAGCCAGGATGACGACATCGAAATCGACACCCGCACCAACGAATACAAGAAAGTCGTGCGCGGCTGATCCTTGCCGATGCCAATAAAAAACGCTGCCTGGTGCAGCGTTTTTTTATGCCTGCCGCCGTCGTCATCGTGACTACCGTTGGTCTTGGGTAGCGGCATCACCGTCGGGGAATCCTTCGATACGACGCTGCGCGTCTACTCAGGGCGAACGGGTCGGGGGTTCGCAAACCCCTTAACCCACTCCCTGCTCATCCACCACTCCTGACCCGCGCCAGCTCACGCGCGGCGGCCTGGCCTTCTTCACTGGCCCAGAACGCGCGGTCGGCGGCCTGGATGCGCTTGGCCGAATTCTCCATGTGACGCAAGGCCGCTGCCCGTGCCGCTTCTGCATCGCCATCGCTGATCGCCTGTGCCAGTGCCGCATGTTCGGCGCGCACCTGCTGCACGAACTCGCTGCTGCGCGCCTCGTTCATGCGCGCCACCCGGATGGCGGCATGCAGGAACTGGCTCAGGAACTGCACCAGCGAGGTATAGAGCGGATTGTGCGCGGCATTCGAAATGGCGGCATGGAAGGCGAAATCCTCCTGCACGCCATCGCGCCCGGCCGCCGCTGCTTCATCAATGGCCTGCAGGGCTTGGCGGATCGCCTTTTCCTGGGCTCGGGTACGCCGTTGCGCGGCCAGTGCCGCCATCTCCCCTTCCACGCCGCGACGCAATTCGATCACGCGCAGCACGGCCTGGATCGAATCACGCCCGTCCTCCACCTGCAGGTCGAGCCGGAACGGCGTGGCCTGGTTGGCACCCAGGACCACGGTGCCACTACCACGCCGCGAACCGACCAGGCCTTCGGACTTCAAGCGCGAGATGGCCTCGCGGATCACCGTGCGGCTCACCGCAAAACGCTCGGTCAACTCCATCTCCGAAGGCAGGCGGGTATCGGGCGCGAACTCACCGGCGCGGATCTGCTGCGCCAGCACGCTGGTGACGTGGTCGGCCAAGGTGGCCTTGGCGCGGCCGGCAGGCGCGGCGGCCCTGCCCTGTGCAACAGCGGCCTGGGCCGCCCGGGTCGTGGAGGAAGTCTTCATGGCGCGCATCATACCGCTTTTAGCATGTCCATTTCACCCCCAAAGTTGTATGACAACTTTATGCTATACTGCCGCTTGCACAAGTTCGTCACGCAATTTCCTACAGACCACGAGGAGCACACATGCATATCGTCATTACCGGCGGCGCCGGTTTCCTGGGCAGCCGACTGGCGCGCCAGCTGCTGCAGCGCGGCACCCTGACCGGCCGCGATGGCCAGCAGCAAGAGATCAAGCGCATCACCCTGCTGGACGTGGTGCCCGCACAAGGCTTCGATGATCCGCGCATCGAAGCGGTGACCGGCGACATCGCCGACGCCGCCGTGATCGAACGCGTCATCACTGCCGAGACACAATCCATCTTCCACCTGGCCGCCATCGTCAGCGGCCACGCCGAGGCCGATTTCGACCTGGGCATGAAGATCAACTTCGACGCCACCCGCGTCATCCTGGAACGCGCCCGCGCACTGGGCAGCAAGCCGCGCGTGGTGTTTACCAGCTCGGTGGCGGTATTCGGCGGCGAACTGCCGGCCGTGGTGCCGGACAACACCCTGCTGATGCCGCAAAGCTCCTACGGCGCGCAAAAGGTCATGGGCGAGCTGCTGGTGCAGGATTATTCACGCAAGGGTTTCATCGACGGCCGCGCGCTGCGCATGCCGACCATCTCGGTGCGTCCGGGCGCACCCAACAAGGCGGCGTCCAGCTTTGCCTCCGGCATCATCCGCGAACCGCTCAACGGCCAGCCCTCGGTCTGCCCGGTCACGCCGGAGACCCGCATGTGGCTGATGTCGCCGCGCCAGGCCATTGCCAACCTGATCCACGGCCATGAAATCAACGGCGCCGACCTGGGCCTGGCCCGTTTCCTGTCCATCGACGGCCTGTGCGTGACCGTCAAGGACATGGTCGAGGCACTGGAACAGGTCGCCGGTGCGGACGTGGTCAAGCTGATCGAATGGAAGGAAGACGAAGCCATCAAGCGCATCGTCAACTCCTGGCCCGGCCAGTTCGAAGCCAAGCGTGCCAAGGCACTGGGCTTCACGGCCGACGCCAGCTTCGCCGACATCATCCGCGCCCACATCGAGGACGAAGTCAGGAAGTAAGCCCCGGAAGCAAGCCGCCTGCACACATCGGCCGGGCAACAAAAAACGGCACCTCGTGGGGTGCCGTTTTCGTTTCCCGGATACGCCCTCAAGGACGGGCTACACCATCAGGTTGGCTCGCTGCCCGTATTGTCCAGCTCGGCGAACTTGCCGGCCATGGTGGGATTGCCCTTGGTCAGCTTCTTGATCGTCACGTCCTGCGCCTTGTCGTTGGCCAGCCGCAGGTTGCGGTCGGCCCCGACCAGGGCGTCGCGGGTCTTCTGCAGATGGTCGATGGACTTGTCGATCTCGTCGATGGCCGTCTGGAAGCGCCGCGAGGCCAGGTCATAGTTCTTCGCGAAAGCCGTCTTGAAACTGTCGAGCTCGTTCTCGAAGTTGGTGATGTCGATGTTCTGGGCCCGTACCTGGGCCAGCTCGGCCTTGTATTGCAGCGACTTCATGCCAGCATTGCGCAGCAGCGTGATGATGGGCAGGAAGAACTGCGGCCGCACCACATACATCTTCGGGTAGCGATGCGAGACATCGACGATACCGCCGTTGTAGAGCTCGTTGTCCGGCTCCAGCAGCGATACCAGCACCGCGTATTCGCACTTCTTCTCGATGCGGTCCTTGTCCAGCTCCTGTCTCTTATACACATCTCCGAGCCCACGAGACTCCGTTAAAAAGGGGGGGGGGGGGGGGGGGGGGGGGGGGGGGGGGGGGGGGGGGGGGGGGGGGG
>NZ_JAELUH010000070.1 GCF_016429215.1 Herbaspirillum sp. ASV7
GGAAGCAGTTGGGCAGCAGCCAGTTGGGCGTCTTGTAGGCCTTGGTGGCGGAGAGGAAGAGGAATCGGTCCTCGGTCACCGGGGTATCCAGTGGCGCGCCTTGCTCCTTCCAGTCGGGGATGAGTTCAGTCAGAGCGCGCGGATCCATGACCGCGCCGGAGAGGATGTGGGCGCCGATTTCGCTGCCTTTTTCCAGCACGCAGACCGACACCTCCCGGCCTTGCTGGGCCGCCAGCTGTTTGAGGCGGATGGCCGCCGACAGGCCGGCGGGGCCGCCGCCGACGACGACCACGTCATACTCCATGGATTCGCGTGGGCCGTATTGATCTAGCAAGTCTTGAGATGAAGTCATGGGTGTCCCGTGTTATGTGAACTGCCTGTTTTTCGAACGATCGTGCTATTGTTAAGTATTTTTCGCAGGAACGCTAGTGGTCATGACGTTTTTAGCGTCATTTTCATGCGTTCGTACCTGAAGCCCGGTGCCGTCTACAGTGCCGGATGCGGCGTCGATGGGCTCAAGGGAATGCCGCGTATTCTATTGGATTTTGCCAATGCAACCTCATACCGTATTGGCTTGTATCGATAACCAGACGTTATACGGCGCAGCAGGATGCAACAAAAAGTGCATCATGGAGACACCGCCAGATGCATTGCCCGCATGAAAAAAATTGCAGTCATTGATGAATCAAACAGGGAAAGAAAGCACATGAATAGTCACCACGAGCAGGCACCCAAGTCGTTGTATGTCTCCCGGCAGACCATCCGCTGGGGGGACATGGATGCATTCGGCCATGTCAACAACACCATCTATTTCCGCTTCATGGAGCAGTGTCGCATCGAGTGGCTGGAGGAGGTCTTCGGCCCCACCATCGCTGGCGAGGAAGGCCCTGTGATCGTCAATGCGCACTGCAATTTCCGGCGCCAGATGAAGTATCCGGCCAGCATCGTGGTCCAGATGTTCGCCGGGCACCTGGGGCGCACGAGTGTGGAAACTACGTATGTCATCCGGGACGCTGGCGATGAGCAGATCATTTATGCTGACGGCAGCGCAAAAATCGTCTGGGTTGATTTCAAGAAAGAGAAGTCCACGGCGCTACCCGATTCGCTGCGACACTTGCTGACAAGCTTGTAAGTTTGGCGCAAGGAAACTGCGACAGAATCGGCCCGACACTCCCGCAAGGAGCCGCCACAGAGCGGAGGGAGCCGAGAATTCGTTTCGTACCTGAGCGGGTTCCAAAGAGCTTGGACCATCCCTGATGGGCCAGCCGACAACTACATACTGGAGGATGACATGACCTACAAGACCCAGGCCTTCGTGGCCGCAGCCCTGATGACGCTGGCGATGTCTTCGCAAGCGGCAGATCCCATCAAGATCGGCGTGTCCGGTCCCTACACTGGCGGTTCGGCCCCCATGGGTGTCTCCATGCGCGACGGCGTCAAGCTGGCCGTGGCCGAGATCAACGCTGCCGGCGGCGTGCTGGGCCGCCCGCTGCAGGTGGTGGAGCGCGATGACGAAGCCAAGAACGAGCGCGGCGTGCAGATCGCCCAGGAATTGATCAACAAGGAAAAGGTGGTCGCCACCGTCGGCTTCATCAACACCGGCGTGGCCCTGGCCTCGCAACGCTTCTACCAGGAAGCCAAGATCCCCGTGATCAACAACGTCGCTACCGGCACCGTGATCACCAAGCAGTTCGAGAAGGACAAGGACAACTACATCTTCCGCACCTCGGCTGCCGACAAGATCCAGGCCAAGATGATCGCCGATGAAGCCGTCGACAAGCAGAAGTTCACCAAGGTCGCCATCCTGGCCGATTCCACCAACTACGGCCAGCTTGGTCGTGAAGACCTGGAAAAGGTACTGTCCGACAAGAAGGTCACTCCGGTGGCCGTCGAAAAGTACAACATCAAGGACGTGGACATGACGGCCCAGCTGCTCAAGTCCAAGCAGGGGGGCGCTCAGGCGGTGCTGACCTACGGCATCGGCCCGGAACTGGCGCAGATCGCCAACGGCATGGAAAAGCTGAACTGGCACGTGCCCATCATCGGCAGCTGGCCGCTGTCCATGGGTAACTTCATCGACAACTCCGGCAAGAACGGTAACGGTGCCCGCATGCCGCAGACCTTCATCCAGGACGGCACCACGCCCAAGCGCAAGGCCTTCATCGAGGCTTACCAGAAGGCTTACAAGGTTGACCGCATGCCCTCGGCTGTGTCGGCCGCCCAAGGCTACGACTCCGTCCTGCTGCTGGCTGCCGCCATCAAGCAGGCTGGTTCCACCGATGGCGACAAGGTCCGTGCCGCACTGGAAAACCTGAACACCAAGGTCGAAGGCGTGGTCACCACCTATGACAAGCCGTTCACCCATGACGATCACGAAGCCATCAAGCCGGGCATGGTCGTGATGGGCGAGGTCAAGAACGGCCGCGTCATCCTCGGCAAATAAAGACTCGACTCGCATCACGCACAGTAGTCGAAGAGGCCAGTCCTTGCGATCCGGGGGCTGGCCTTTTTCACACGATCTGTTGACGAATTCCTAACGGTCCGACCGGTCGGCACCGCGGTCTCGTCATAGCTCCACGCCGCCACCCGGCGGTAGCCGCTTCTTGGGAAACACAATGGACATCCTCTTACAACTGGTCTTCTCCGGGATCGCGTTGGGCATGATCTATGCCGTCATCGCTTTCGGTTACCAACTGACCTTTGCCACTTCCGGCACGCTCAATTTCGGCCAGGGTGAAGCCCTGATGCTGGGCGCGCTGGTAGGCCTGTCGGTCGTGGGCAACATCCACGGCGGACCTTACCTCAACTACTGGCTGATGATCCCCATCGTGCTGGTCTTCGGCGCGCTGCAAGGCATGTTCGTCGAGTGGATAGGCGTGCGTCCGGCCATCAAGATCAAGTCCGAATTCGGCTGGATCATGTCCACCATCGCGCTGGCCATCATCTTCAAGAACGTCGCCGAGAACATCTGGGGCAAGGATGACCTGCCGTTCCCCTCGCCGATCTCGGGCACACCCTTCCAGATCCTGGGCGCCAACGTGCAGCCCATGCAGGTGCTGGTGGTGGTGGGGGCCTTGCTGATCATGGCGGCGGTCGAATTGTTCAACCGCAAGTCCATCTACGGCAAGGCCGTGGTGGCCACCTCCAATGACCGCGATGCGGCCGGCTTGATGGGCATCAACACCAGCATGGTGATCACCTTCTCCTATGCGCTGTCGTCGGCCACGGCGGCCTTTGCCGGCGTGCTGGTGGCACCGCTGACGCTGACCGGCGCCACCATGGGCGCGGCGCTGGGTCTGAAGGCCTTTGCAGTGGCCATCATCGGCGGCCTGACCTCGGGCATGGGCGCCATCGTCGGCGGCCTGATCCTCGGGGTGGCCGAGACCCTGACCGGTTTCTACATCTCGACCGGCTACAAGGAAGTCCCGGGACTGGTGCTGCTGCTGCTGGTACTGGCCATCAAACCTGCAGGCCTGTTCGGCAAAACTGCGATCAAGAAGGTCTGACGCCATGAACAAGAAACTATTGCTGCTATCCCTGCTGGGCATCGTCGCCCTGGCCGGCATTCCCATGGTGGTGCACAACCCGTATTACCTGCACCTGGTCGAAACCATCCTCATCTACGCGATCCTGCTGTTCGGGCTGGACATCGTGGTCGGCTATACCGGCCAGGTCTCGCTGGGCCATGCAGGCTTGTTCGGTATCGGCTCCTACGCTGCCGGCGTGCTGTTCTTCAAGCTGGGCCTGCCGATCTTCCTGACCATTCCGGCGGCCATTGCGGTGACGGCGGTGTTCGGTGCCATCCTGGCCTTGCCGGCACTGCGCGTGACCGGGCCCTATCTGGCCATGGTGACGCTGGCCTTTGGCACCATCATCCAGATCCTGATCAACGAGATGACCTTCCTCACCGAAGGTCCGCTGGGGATCAAGCTGGCCAAGCCGATGATCGGCGGCGAGAAGATGAACGAAGTGCAGTTCTTCTACGTGGTGGCCGCGCTCACCGTCATCGCCATGCTGGTGGTGCACCGCATCCTCAAGTCCAACCTTGGGCGCGCCTTCCAGGCGCTGCGCGACAGTCCCATCGCCTCGGATTGCATGGGCGTGTCGGTGTATCGCTACAAGGTCTATGCCTTCATCATCAGCGCGGCGCTGGCCGGCCTCTCGGGTGCCCTGTATGCGTATTCGGAAGAGTACATCTCGCCCAATACCTACAACTTCGAGTTGACCATCATGTTCCTGCTGGCAGTGATCATGGGTGGGCGCAAGTCGCGCATCGGTTCGCTCATCGGTGCCCTGATCGTGGTGATGCTGCCCAGCCTGCTGTCGGACATCGAACTGTTCCGCCAGATCGCCACGGCCCTGGCCCTGATCGTGGTCGTCGGTGCCGCCGTGCAGGTGAGCCGCCAGACCAAGACCCTGCGCGGCGTAGCCGTGCCGGTGGTGGCTACGGTGGCGATGGCGGCCTTCTCCTACAAGCTGGAGAACATCACTGACTGGCGCCTGACCATCTTCGGCCTGATGACGCTCTTCGTGGTCTATTACCTGCAGGATGGCATCGTCGGCTTCTGCCGCAGCCTGTTCGGCCGCATGCTGACCAAGCATGTGCCGGTGGCCCAGCAGATTGCGGGTGACAAGGAGCGGGCCGTCATCACCACCGATTCGGTCAAGGATGCGGGTGCGACCCTGTTGAAGGTCAACCAGATCCTGATGCAGTTCGGCGGCCTGAAGGCGCTCAACCGCGTCGACCTGGATGTGCGCAAGGGGACCGTACATGGTCTGATCGGCCCCAACGGCTCCGGCAAGAGCACCATGATGAACGTGCTGACCGGCATCTATCGTCCCACCGACGGCGCGGTGGAATACGACGGTCGTCACATCTCCGGCACGACGCCCTCGGCCATCGCGCTGGGCGGTGTGGCGCGGACTTTCCAGAACGTGCAGCTGTTCGGTGAAATGACGGCCACCGAGAACGTGCTGGTGGGCCTGCATCACACCTTCAACAGCAACGTCGTCGACGTGATGGTCAACTCACCCCGCTATACCCGGGAAGAGCAGGCCGCCCGCGAGCGCGCCGCGGCCATCCTGGAGTTCGTCGGCCTGGCCAACCTGGCCAACGAGGAAGCACGCAACCTGCCTTACGGCAAGCAGCGCCTGCTGGAAATCGGCCGTGCACTGGGCCTGAACCCGAGCCTGCTGCTGCTGGACGAACCGGCCGCCGGCCTGACCGCGCCCGACATCAAGGAGCTCGTCGCCATCATCCGCAAGATCCGCGAAGCCGGCATCACCATCATCCTGATCGAACACCACATGGACGTGGTCATGTCGATCTGCGATACCGTCACCGTGCTCGACTTCGGCCAGAAGATCGCCGAAGGCAAGCCGGCCCAGGTGCAAGCTGACCCCAAGGTCATCGAAGCCTACCTCGGCAGTGGCGCGGGCGATGCCCATGACAACACACCCAGCCCCGCGGGAGCCTGAACATGCTGACTATTTCCAACCTGCACGCCGCTTACGGCAAGGTCGAGGTGCTGCATGGCATCTCGATGGACGTTCCCAAGGGCAAGGTCGTGACCCTGATCGGCTCCAACGGTGCCGGCAAGACCACCACCATGCGCGCCATCTCCGGCATGCTCAAACCGAAGGGCGGGGAAGTCACGCTCGGCGGCAAGAACATCACCGGCCTGGATTCGCACAAGATCGCCCGCTTCGGCCTGGCGCATTCACCCGAAGGCCGCCGTGTCTTCGCCACCATGAGCGTGACCGACAACCTGTTGCTGGGGGCTTTCCCGCGCTTTACCCGCGCTCGCCCCAAGGGGGATATCGCCCATGACCTGGAGCGGGCGCTGGAGCTGTTCCCGCGCCTGAAGGAACGCCAGACCCAACTGGCCGGGACCCTCTCGGGCGGCGAGCAGCAGATGCTGGCCATGGCGCGTGCCGTCATGCTCAATCCCGAGGTGATCCTGCTGGACGAGCCTTCGATGGGCCTGGCACCCATCCTGGTGGATGAGGTGTTCCGCATCATTTCGCGCTTGAAGGAGCAGGGCGTGACCATGCTGCTGGTGGAGCAGTTCGCCGCGGCTGCGCTCAATGTTGCGGATTACGGTTATGTGCTGGAGAATGGCAGGATCTCCGTACATGGTCCCGCCGACAAGCTGCAGAACGACCCGGCGGTGAAAGCCGCCTATCTGGGCGGCGGTGCGCATCACTGATGGCCGTCAAGAGCCCGTCAACAGTCATGCGTCTGGCGTCATACTGGGGCTCGCACGTCGTGTAGGCAGATAGCGTGTCCGGTATATTAAGGGGGAGACATACCTCTTGAATGCTGATTAAGGCGCACCCCCGGGTGCGCCTTTTCTTTTGCGAAGGAGTGAGGATGGATCTGCCGCAACAATACCGGGTCGACGTGGCTGGCATCACCCTGCACGCCAGCCTGTGGGGCGAGCGCCGCCCGGACCGCCCGGCCATCGTGCTGATGCACGAGTCGCTGGGCGGTGTGGCCTTGTGGCGGGAGTTTCCGGCGCAATTGTCGGCACGCACCGGTTGCGCCGTCGTCGCCTATGACCGCTACGGCTTTGGTGCGTCGCAGGCGCGCCATGACCGCCTGCCCGCCGATTTCATCGCCGCTGAAGCCAGACCTTGGCTGCAGTCGGTGCTGCAGCAACTGGCGCTGGGGCCGTTGGTGCTGTTCGGCCACAGCGTTGGGGGCGGCATGGCCATCTCGGCTGCGGCACAATTGCCGCAACAGGTGGTGGCCGTCATCACCGAGTCCGCCCAGGCCTTCGTCGAGGATCGCACGCTGCAAGGCATACGCGCCGCACGCGACAGCTTTGCCGATCCGGTCCAGGTGGCGCGGCTGGCGCGCTACCACGGCAACGACGCGCAGAAGGCCCGCTGGGTGCTCGACGCCTGGATCGAAACCTGGCTGGACCCGGGATTCGCCTGCTGGTCGCTCGATGCCGCGCTGGAGCGTGTGCGCTGTCCGGTCCTGGCCCTGCATGGCGATCAGGATGAGTATGGATCGCTGGCACATCCCCAACGCATCGTCGGCCAGGCCACTGGGCAAGCGGAGTCCGGGGCTGAGCTGCGCGAATGCCGGGTGCTGCCGCAATGCGGGCATGTGCCGCACCGCGAGCAGCCGGAGCAGGTCCTGCTGGCCGTCTGCGACTTCATGAAGCGCCGGGTGGTGGCTTGTTCCGCGATGCCTGGCTAGTGGCTGACCGGGTGTGTTTTCGGTCTCACTCCTGTTGCAGATCGTCCCGGTAGGCGTGCAGACCACGCAAATACATCAACCGAATGAAAAGTGCCCGGGATCGGTAAGTTTGTTTCGCATAGTGGTTGGCCTCATCCAGTTCCGCTTTGGAAAGTCGAAAATTCACCAGACGTACCGCCCCATTTGCAGGCTTGCGTTCGATTTGCTGCTTGGCTGCCATAAGATGTCTCCTCGCTGTTTGTCCGAGAGAAACATTCTAGGAGAGGTCGATTTCAGATGTCATCGAATAAAAGTGAATATTTGACAATACTTGGCGATCGCCTGGCGAAAGAGCGCAGCCGCTGCGGCCATACCCAGAAATCCGTGGCGGATGAACTCGAAATCACGGCCCGTACCCAGATCAAATACGAGATCGGCGAGACAGCCCCGGACGCCTATTATCTGCACGGCTTGAGTGCCATCGGCATTGATGTGACCTATGTGCTCACCGGGACGCGGGGCGCCGCACCCTCCGTCGAAGAAAGCGAACTGATCGCCAGCTATCGCTGTGTCGATGCGGCCACGCGCAATGCGCTGGTGCAATTGCTGGACGGCATGGCGCGCATGTCCGTGGCCAGCCGCAAGAAGCGTGATTTCTATGCGGTGCGGGACGTCAAGCGAGGCAAGCCGGGGCGGCGGCCCAAGTCGGCATCGACCGACGCGCAGCCTGAAGGCAGGGCGGGGGAGCAGGGATCATCTGCGCCGGAAGAAGGCGGGACGGCGCAGAATGCATGAGCCGGACATGATGACCTAGGCAAGGGAAAGAAACGGAAATAAAAAAGCACCGCGATCTCTCGCGGTGCTTTTTTCTGCTGCATTTGGTGGGGCGTCACAGATTCGAACTGTGGACCTACGGATTAAGAGTCCGCTGCTCTACCAGCTGAGCTAACGCCCCCGAGTCACACCTGGCAAGGCCAGGAAGACAGGAAGTGAAAAAGGCCTCTATTGCAGGAGGCCTTTTGAAATTTGGTGGGGCGTCACAGATTCGAACTGTGGACCTACGGATTAAGAGTCCGCTGCTCTACCAGCTGAGCTAACGCCCCGTTGCTGCACTTGTTGTTGCTGTGTGCTGCAAGAGAGAGCGCATTATAGGTGGGGCTATGGGGTAGTGCAAGCATTTTCTGAGGAAAAGATGAAAATATTTTATCCTTTCATCCGATCCTCCCGCGCAAGCCCCATTTCCTGTGGCTTATTGTCCCTCTGAGGGGCTTACAGTGCGGCCTTGATGCCATTGACCCAAGACTTCGCCGGCAGCTTGGTCTGGCTTTCGATCAGGGCCGCCCGTGCATACAGTTCCGGGAAATCGAATTCCGGTTCACCTTTGAAGGCCAGCGCCACCACATTCCCGTCATGAACCTCGGGCAGGGAGACGACGCGGTCGAAGGCAAATTCCATGGCACGCAGGTTCCGGGCATAGCTGGGGTGGTCACCGAACAGGTTGACGGTCATGACGCCGCCCGGCGCCAGGCTGTCGTAGCAGGCCTGGTAGAACTCGGGGCTGTCCAGCACCGGTCCGCGTGCGGTGGCGTCATACAGGTCCACCTGCAAGGCGTCGATGATGCCGTGCGTGGCGGCGTGGACAATGAAGTCCATGGCATCGCTTTCGATGAGCATCAGTCGCTCATCCGGCTCGGGCAGCTTGAACATGCTGTGGCAGATGCCGATGACGGCCGGGTTCAGTTCGACCGCCGTCACCTGGGCCTGCGCAAACTGCCGGTAGCTGAACTTGGTCAGCGCACCGGTCCCCAGACCCAGCTGGACGATGTGGCGCGGGTCGCGGTTGAACAGCATCCAAGCCATCATCTGCTGGGCATATTCCAGCTCGATCCAGTCCGGCTTGCGGATGCGCATGGCGCCTTGTACCCACTCGGTGCCGAAATGCAGGTAGCGCACCCCCTCCAGTTCGGACAGCGTCACCGGGGCATACTTCGGTTTGCGGGGCTTGCTGGCGTCGGCCTCGATCTGCTGGCGGCGACGGTTGGGGCCGGCCTTGGTATTGGCCTGGGCTTCGATGGATTTTCTTCTGATGAGCATGGTGTGAATGATTCTGACGAAGGCCCCAAGAGGAGGCAGGGCGCTTGCGGATGCCGAATGATACCTTGTCCGGTGTCGCCCCGCGTTTGTAGCGCCGAGCGCATATCGACATGCGTATTCATTCCTTTTGCCGCCGTTGCACTCATGTGAGCATGCTGTCCTCATCATTCCCGGAGTTCACATGCGATTTGCAGCATTCATCAAGGGCGTGGCCGCCGCCGGCGCCCTGGCCTTGGCCCTGGCGCCCCATGGCGCTTTTGCGCAGGATAAAAACAAGATCAAGGTCGGCATCTCGGTCGGCAGCGCCGAAGCCATCTTCGAGGTGGTCAAGAAGGTCGCCGCCCGCGATGGTCTGGAGATCCAGACCGTGGTCTTCAGCGACTACCTGCAACCCAATGCCGCACTGTCCGCTGGCGACCTCGATGCCAATGCCTTCCAGCATCGTCCCTACCTGGAGAGCCAGATTGCCGCGCGGGGTTACAAGATCGTCCCGGTGGGGTTGACCATCACGGCGCCGCTGGGTATCTATTCGCGCAAGTTCAAGTCCGTCGACCAGTTGCCCAACGGCGCGGCCATCGGCATCCAGAACGATCCTTCCAACGGCAATCGGGCCTTGCTGCTGTTGCAGAAGGCCGGCCTCATCAAGCTCAAGCCCGGCGTGGGCGAGAATGGTGTCAACGCCACCCCGCTGGATGTGGTGGACAACCCGCGCAAGTTCAAGCTGGTGGAGCTGGATGCGGCACAATTGCCACGCTCGCTGGATGACCTGGCGGCGGCCTCGATCAACAACGACTATGCCTTCAAGGCCGGCCTGTCGCTGCAGAAGGACACCATCGCCGTGGAAGATCCGCGTGGCCGCTATGCCAACATCATCGCCACCCGGGTCGATGACAAGGACAAGCCCTGGGTGAAGAAGCTGGTCGCGGCCTATCACTCGGACGAAGTGCGCAAGTTCATCGAGAGCGAGTTCAAGGGCTCGCTGGTGCCGGCCTTCTGATTGCCACGCCCTCCCTGGACCGCCCGCGTTCGCGCCGGGCGATTTTTTACATCCGCGCGATCCCTGCCTTGCACCTGGCCGGCAGGCGAAGTATTACACTCTTGACATGCTCAAGAACCTCATCCTCTGCCTCAAGCTTGCCGTCGTGTTCTGCGCCATCGTGTTCTTCGCGAAGGCGCTGGAATACCTCATCTTCAATGGCGGGTTCTCGGGGGAATTCTACGATTATGTGTTTTTCCGGAAGTGAGTGTGCTTGGACGCCTGTTATATGTACGGTATATGGTACATGTTGTAAAATAGGGCTCATCTTTCTTGGCTGGAGCAACCCATGCGTACTGTTCACTTTACGGATGCGCGCAGCAACCTTAAGAGTGTGATTGATCGTGTCGTCGAGGATGCGGACGTGACGCTCATAACACGTCGCGATGCCCCCAATGCCGTGGTGATGTCGCAGGACTATTTCGATAGCCTGATGGAAACCGTATATCTCCTGCGTTCGCCCGCTAACGTGGCTCATCTTGAGCGTTCGATTGCCCAACTCCGGGAGGGCCGATTGATCGAACATCCTATCGACGAAAAATGATGGCTGGCCGGCGCGTCATGTTCACGTCCCAGGCCTGGGACGATTACCAGTACTGGCAGACCCAGGACCGCAAAACCCTCAAACGCATCAATCAGCTGATCCAGGAAGTCCAGCGCACGCCGTTTGAGGGAATCGGCAAGCCAGAGCCGTTGAAGGCGAACCTGTCCGGTTTTTGGTCACGTCGTATCGACGATGTAAACCGCCTGGTCTATGAGGCCAATGACGTGCAGATCAGTATCGTTTCGTGCCGTTATCACTACTGACCAAAGAATCGTATTGCGTCATCCGATTGCTTCAACCGATGCGTGTCGCCGGCTGGATGCCCTCTCTCCAGCCGACCAGCTTCTCGCTAAAGGTCATCGCCGCATACGCCGGACTGCTGGAAGGCAGCATCACGATCCGGTAGTCCCCGGCGCGCTCCCCCAGGGCCTTCATGCCTATCTTCGCCGCAGTCCCGCCATTGAAGCCGATGGTGTGCAGGTGTGGCAACTTGTCCAGCAGGTCGAGCAGGTCATTGTGGGTGTGATCGCGAATGGCGCTGTCCAGGCTGCCGAGCCGCCGTGCCGTGGCGATCACATCCCACAGCCCGATGCCATGCGCCAGCAGCAGCGGCAGGCGATCTGCATAGTCCATGCCCACCAGGTCGACCCCGAGGGCGTCACCTACCAGGCGCCAGAACGCATTGCGCGGATGCCCGTAGTACTGCCGCTTCGCCAGCGATGCCGCGCCCGGCAGGCTGCCCAGGATGAGCGTATGGGTGGTGTGCGCCACTACCGGCGCGAAGCTGGCCAGCAGCGGATCACTGGCCGTGAAGGCCAGCGGGGTGGGCGATATTGCAGGGGCGGGTTTGTGCAGAGGCATGCGAAGCAGCTAAACAGGGAGCAGGATGAAATAAATTGCAGGATGTCTTCTGGCCGATCAAGCCGGGCACAATGGGCGTGCTTCAGCGGGCGTAGCCTGCTTGCGGCAAAATGTACATCTTAGCCGAATCATCCGGCTACACCCCATCACCAGAGGCGCGTGCGCTCCGGTATTTCCATCTTCAGGGAGACAAGACATGGCAGGCAAGGTCATCATCGTCACAGGCGGCAGTCGCGGCATCGGCGCGGCCACGGCAAGACTGGCAGGGCAGCGCGGCTACGCGGTGGCCGTCAACTATGTGTCCAACCGCGACGCCGCCGAAGCCGTTGCCGCCGAGATCCGCGCGGCCGGCAGTCGTGCCATCACGGTGGCCGGCGATGTGGCGCGCGAAGAGGACGTGGTCAAGCTCTTTGCCACCGTCGACCGCGAACTGGGGTCGGTGACGGCCCTGGTCAACAACGCCGGTGTCCTGGACCACCAGTCGCGCCTGGATGCCATGAGCGCCGAGCGCATCAACCGCGTGCTCATCGCCAACATCACCGGCAGCTTGCTGTGCGCGCGCGAGGCCGTCAAGCGTATGTCCACCCGGCACGGCGGGCAGGGCGGGGCCATCGTCAACCTCTCGTCGATGGCGGCCAAGCTGGGCGGCCCGGGCGAATATGTCGACTATGCCGCCTCCAAGGGCGCCATCGATGCCTTTACCATCGGCCTGGCCAAGGAGGTGGCCAACGAGGGTATCCGCGTCAACGCCGTGCGTCCGGGCCTGATCTATACTGACATCCACGCCAGCGGCGGCGAGGCTGGTCGGGTCGACCGCCTCAAGGACGCCGTCCCGATGAAGCGTGGCGGCACTGCCGAGGAAGTCGCCAATGCCATCCTGTGGCTCTTGTCGGACGAGGCCTCCTATGCCACTGGTACTTTCATCGATATCTCGGGAGGACGTTGAACTGGCGACGTCCCTCCCATCCAACCTGAGCGGAGGCCGGCATGAATACGTCCATTCCCGAGCGGCGCATTGACGCATTGCTGGCGCGCTACGCGCTGAGCCATCGTCATCCCATGAACGAGATCATCCATTGCCTCTGCGTGCCGGCCATCGTGTTCGCGCTGCTGGGATTGTGCTGGACCCTCTCGCCGGCCGTGGCCCTGGTGGTGGCCGCGGCGTCGCTGGCCTATTACCTGAGCCTGTCGCCGTCGTTTGCAGTGGGCATGCTGGCCATGGCGGCGCTGATGCTGGTCTTGCTGGCGCGCTTGCCGGCCGGGGCGGTGCTGCCGGTGTCGGTGACGGTGTTCGTGCTGGCCTGGATCGGCCAGTTCATCGGACATCGCATCGAAGGCAAGAAGCCCTCGTTCTTCGAGGACTTGCGCTTCCTGCTGATAGGGCCGCTGTTCGTGCTGGCCTTCCTGTACCGCCGTTGGCATATCGCGTATTGAGGAAGGGAAGGCAAGCGCAGGCCACGGATTTCCGGATCGGGGCTGCTTTGTATTAAGATGTAAGAATTGTCTGTCTGCACGGAAAAATGCGCCATCATGGCGCACCCCGCAAGGACGCTTGGATCCCCACGTCGCCCGGCGACGGGTCAACTCAGTCGGAGTGTTTTTTGTATGAAGAAATTGCTTGTAATTGCAGCCCTGGGCTCCCTGGTCGCTGGCTGTGCCGTCACCCCCAACTCGGCCAGTGTCTATAACACCCGCCAGGCGCAGGGTGAGCAGACCGTGCGCATGGGCGTGGTCGAATCGATCCGCAACGTGACCATCGACAAGGGTTCGAGCGGCATTGGTACCCTCGGGGGCGCCGCCCTGGGCGGTATTGCGGCCGGTTCCAACATCGGCGGCGGCAATGGCGCCCTGGCTGCCGGCATCGTGGGTGCCCTGGCCGGTGGCGTGCTGGGCAACCAGGCCGAGGCGCACCTGAACAATCGCCCGGGTCTGGAAATCACCGTGCGCCTGGACAATGGCGAGCTGCGTGCCATCACCCAGGATGCCGACGAGCCCTTCCGCGTCGGCGAGCGCGTGCGCCTGCTGTCCAATGGCCGCACGACCCGCGTGACGCACTGATCGCTAGTCGGCCAAATGAAAAGGCGGGACTTCGGTCCCGCTTTTTTTTTCGTCATCCGCCAGCCTGGCCGGGTCGGCCGGATCCGTCCTGCCGTGCCAACCATTGCTGCCGGGTGAGCCGGTATAGCCGGTGCAGCCGCAAGGGATGGTCCGGCGGCAGGCGAGGGTGCAGGAAGTCTTCCCGGGGATCGCTGTGCATGCCCAGTCTTTGCATCACCGCCAGCGAGCGCAGGTTGGCGGGCACCGTAAAGGAAACGATCTGCGGCAGGTCCAGCAGCGTAAAGCCATAGGCCAGCGCGCATTGCGCCGCCTCGGTCGCATAGCCCTGGCCCCACCAGGCGGGTGCCAGCCGCCAGCCGATCTCGACGGCAGGCGTGAAATGGGCGTCGAAGGCCACCTTGAGCAAGCCGACGAAGCCGGCAAACTCCACCAAGCCAGGGATTTCCAGCGCCCATGGCCCGAAACCGTGGTGCGCAAAATGCGCCTCCAGGCGTGCGGCCAGGGCATTGCTGTCGGCTGCCGACATCAGCCCCGGGAAGTGCTGCATCGCCAGCGGATCGGCATGGATGGCCGCCAGCGCCGCCCGGTCGCTGTCACGCCAGCGTCGCAGCAGCACGCGTGGGCCGCGCAGCAAGGCTGCCGCTTCCTCAGGTGCCGGAGGCGGGCGCATTGCCGGATTCCTTGCGCTTGAGCAGCCAGATGTAGATCCCGGTCTGCAGCAGTGCCATGGTGCTGCCCACGATCACTTCGCCCACCCGCATCAGCGCCAGGTGCAGTTCCTGGCCCAGGCCCCGGCCGCTGAAGGCGGCCGACAGCAGGATCACGACCGTGGCCGGCCCCAGACGCCAGTTGCTGGGGTAGTTCTGCAGCAGCATGGCCACGACCACCGCCGCCGTCAGCGCGGCCAGCATGGCCAGGAAGGTCGGTCCGAACAGCACCAGGGCGATGCAGGACACGATGCAGCCCGACAGGGTATTGATCAGGCGCGCCCGGAAATTGGCCTTGGCCACCGTCATGTCCGGCTCGGTGACGATGATCAGCGAGATCATGGCCCAGTAAGGCTCCTCGATGCCGGCCGCACGCAAGCCGTACCAGAGGAGGACGCAGCCGGAAAGGATCTTGACGAGATAGACCAGCGCATTCTTGCGCGGATTGATGAAGTGCAGTTCCATGGGGCAGGTAGGGAAGGTGACAGGCCGATCTTAAACACGCTGCCCAGCCCCCGCAAGCGGCCAAGCAAAACGCCGCCGCCTCCGGAGGGCCAGAGGCGGCGGCGTCGCAGCAGGGCAGGTGGCAGGGGCCAGGCCGCCCCGGGGCTTACTTGGCGGCCATCGCCAGCAGCATGTCGTTCATGCGCTTGACGAAGCCAGCCGGATCGGCCAGCGCCCCGCCTTCGGCCAGCAGGGCCTGGTCGAACAGCAGGTGCGACCAGTCGCCGAAGCGGGCTTCTTCATACTTCAGGCGCTGCACTAGCGGGTGGTCGGGATTGATTTCCAGGGTCGGCTTGGATTCCGGCGCGGCCTGGCCGGCGGCCTTGAGCATGCGCACCAGGTTGCCCGAGAGTTCGTTCTCGTCCGCCACCAGGCAGGCCGGGGAGTCGGTCAGGCGCGAGCTCACGCGCACTTCCTTGGCCTTGTCGGTCAGGACCGTCTTCATCTTCTCGACCAGGTCCTTGTAATCGGCCTCGACCTGCTCGTGCTGCTTCTTCTCGTCCTCGTTCTCCAGCTTGCCCAGGTCCAGGCCGCCCTTGGCCACCGACGCCAGTTCGCGGCCCTCGAACTCGGTCAGGAAGGACAGCATCCATTCATCCACGCGATCGGTCAGCAGCAGCACTTCCACGCCCTTCTTGCGGAAGATCTCCAGGTGCGGGCTGTTCTTGGCTGCCTGCCAGGTCTCGGCGGTGACGTAATAGATCTTGTCCTGGCCTTCCTTCATGCGGGCCACGTAATCGGCCAGCGCGACATTCTGGACGTCGCTGTCGTTGTGGGTCGAGGCAAAGCGCAGCAGCTTGGCGATGCGTTCCTTGTTGGCCGCATCTTCGCCGATGCCTTCCTTGAGCACCTGGCCGAACTCGGTCCAGAAGGTGGTGTACTTGTCCTTTTGCGCCTGGTCATCGCTGTTGGCCAGTTCCTCCAGCAGGCCCAGCACGCGCTTGGCCGAGCCATCGCGGATGGCGCGCACGTCACGCGACTCCTGCAGGATCTCGCGCGAGACGTTCAGCGGCAGATCAGCCGAGTCGATCACGCCCTTGACGAAGCGCAGGTAGATCGGCATCAGTTGTTCGGCGTCGTCCATGATGAAGACACGCTTGACGTAGAGCTTGATGCCGCCGCGCTTGTTGCGGTCCCACAGGTCGAACGGGGCACGGGCGGGAATGTAGAGCAACTGGGTGTACTCGCTGCGGCCTTCCACGCGGTTGTGGGTGTAGGCCAGCGGCGCGCCGAAGTCGTGCGAGACGTGCTTGTAGAACTCCTCGTACTGCTCCGGGGTGATCTCGGACTTGCTGCGGCTCCACAGGGCGCTGGCCTGGTTGACCGTTTCCAGCTCGTCCTTCTGCACGGTCTCCTTCTTTTCCTCGTCCCATTCTTCCTTGTGCATCTGGATGGGCAGCGAGATATGGTCGGAATACTTGCGGATGATGGACTTGAGTTGCCAGGTCGACAAGAATTCATCCTCGCCCTCGCGCAGGTGCAGGATGATGTCGGTGCCGCGGCTGGGCTTGTCGATCTGTTCGATGGAGAAGTCGCCCGCGCCTTCGGATTCCCAGCGCACGCCTTCGGCCGCCGGCGTACCGGCACGGCGCGTCTCGACCGTGATGCGGTCGGCAATGATGAAGCCGGAATAGAAGCCCACGCCGAACTGGCCGATCAGGGCCGCATCCTTCTGCTGGTCGCCGGACAGGCGCGAGAAGAACTCCTTGGTGCCCGACTTGGCGATGGTGCCCAGGTGCGAGATGGCCTCGTCCCGGTTCATGCCGATGCCGTTGTCGGAGATGGTGATGGTGCGGGCCGCCTTGTCGACGCTGATCCTGATCTTCAGTTCGGGGTCGTTTTCGAACAGGCTGGCATTGTTGATGGCCTCGAAACGCAGCTTGTCGGCCGCGTCCGAAGCGTTGGAGACCAGCTCGCGCAGGAAGATTTCCTTGTTCGAGTACAGCGAGTGGATCATCAGTTGCAGCAGTTGCTTGACTTCGGCCTGGAAGCCCATGGTCTGTTTTTCGGTCGCCATGTTGAGGTCCTCATTGAAGAAATGGATGATGGAAATAGGTAATGGCAATCGCCAATGGGCAGGATATAGGGAGAGGCCTGTGGTTTTTCAACCGCATTTTTTTGAGTTTTCGTCTTTCTTCACGCAAATACGGTTTTTCCCGATAGTCGCAAAGCAACAAACTGACCATAATTCCTGAAATTAATTTTGATCAAGTCAATTGAAATTAAACGAGTTTTTGTACATGTTTGTAATCGCGTTGCCATGCTGGGGTGTTAGAATCATTTGCTAAACTGGCAATAACATTTGCCGGTGTGACATTTTTTGTAATCGCGTTTTCATCGGTTTCCGCTTCGAGAACTCGAAGAACAGGGGCGTGGGGCTGAAATTCCGGGATCGGGGCGAGGGCTGTCGATTCATTCCATAGAGCGGGTTGGTGCAGGGGAGGCCGGCAGGAAGCCGGTCGATTGCGTTGATGAGATTGAATAATAGAAAGCGTCTGTTACTTGGACTTGGATTGTCGTTTGGACTGGTTGCACACCCACCGGTGAGTGCAGCGGACTCGCCGCCAGCGCTCGCCGAGCCGCTTGTGCCCTCAAGCATGGCCCCGCCGGCTGGCCCTGAGCAAGCCGAGAAGCTGGAGAGCCCGCCACAGATTCGACTGGGTACCGATCCTGCCGGACCGGCGGCGGTCGACTTCCGCTTGCCTGCGGTACCCGCAGCCACGGCGCCGGGCTCGGCCCAGGATGAGATCCTGCTGCTGCTGCGCCAGTCCGATGCCGAATTCACCGGCAACACCATCGTATTGCCGCAGATCGCCGTGGCGCCCGAAGGCGATCCGGTGCACGACCTGGGTTTGCGCCAGGTGCTCGACCTGGCCCTGAACAACAGCTACAGCTTTGCCGCCACTGCGGCCCAGGCCGATCAGGCCGAATACGCCGCCAAGGCCGCCGCCGGGCAGATGGGGCCGACCCTGGATGTGCGCGCGCAAAAGGGCAACGAGTATTCGTCGCCCTCCTCGGTGATCGATCCCAATACCGGCCTGGTGCAGCGCATGTCCTACCACAAGCGCTGGGACGTCACGCTCATCGGCCGCCAGCCGATCTTCGCGCCGGGCTCCTACTACGACTACCGCAAGTCCAGTGCCCTGGCCACGGCAGCTGATCTGCGGCGTGAAGATGCACGCGAGACCCTGTACTACAACGCCATCAAGGCCTATTACGACGTGA
The DNA here is from genome assembly GCF_016429215.1 of Herbaspirillum sp. ASV7. GTDB lineage: Bacteria > Pseudomonadota > Gammaproteobacteria > Burkholderiales > Burkholderiaceae_D > Herbaspirillum. Next base: position 18,219 of record NZ_JAELUH010000070.1, read on the forward strand.
TGCGCGCCTATGCCTCGCTATCCTTTGCGCGCAGCTATGCCAAGCGCATGGACAGCCTGCTGGACTACATGCGCAAGCGCCTGGAAGGCGGCGGTGCCAGCAATGTCGACTTCGAACGCGTGCGTGGCCGTTCGCTCACCGCCCAGTCCGCCGTGGCCGAGGCCGAGGGTGTGCTGGAAAGCGCCATGGTTTCGCTGAACCAGATCACCGGCCGCAAGATCGAGCAGATCGAGGTCCCCGACCACATGATGCCGGTGGTACCCGATACCTCCAAGCTGGCCCTGCAGGATGTCTATGAGACCAATCCCGGCGTGCGCGCGGCACGGCGCGACCTGGACGCGGCCAGCCACGAACTGAAGTCGGCGCGCGCCAAGTTCTCGCCCACGCTGGCCCTGGAGTGGACCCAGACCAAGACGCGCGGTGCCGGCGGCGCCATCGATACCACCGACAACACCCTGCAGCTCACCACCGATCGCCGCCTCATGCTGGTGATGACCATGAACCTGCTCAACGGCGGCAGCGACGTGTACTACAACAAGCAGGCCGGCGCCAAGTACGTCGAGAAGAGCAACACCGCGCTGGACCTGGAGCGCAAGCTGCGCGAGCAGATCGAGATCAACTACCGCACCCTGGGCGCGGTGAGAAAGCGCATGGACATCTCGCGCCAGGCCTACATGACCAATGCCAACGTGGCCGATGTCTTCCTGGACCAGCTCTCCACCGGCAGCAAGCAGCTCATCGACGTGCTGGACGCCTACCAGCAGGCCTTCCAGGCGCGCACCGATTTTGCCAACCTGCTGTTCCAGCAGGCGGACATCAGTTATCAGATCCTGCGTAATACCGGCCGTGCCTCGGCGTCAGAGACCGTGCCGCCGACGCAGGCAGTGAAATAGGACGGGGGAAAGATGGAGGGCGGAAAGGAACAGAATTTCTGGCCGGGCTTCGTGGACGCCTTGTCCAACGTGGTGCTGGTCATGATCTTCGTGGTGGTGGTGTTCGTGGTCACCCTGTTCTACTACTCGCAGAAGCTGGCCCAGATGAAGGTCAGCAAGCTGATCACGCAGAGCCAGACCCAGGTAGTGCAGGGCGAGGTCAAGACCAAGAAGAACGAGGTCAGCGGCAACGCCGACAATGCCGGCACCGGCAACGCCAGCAGCAATGCGAGCAGCAGCGATGCCGCCCAGACCCAGTCCGAGCGTGAAAAGGTGCAGGAGATCGAGCAGTTGAAGCGCGAAGTGGCCAGCCTGAAAGCCAAGCTGGCGGCGCCGCCGCTGCAATCCGATGCAGGCAGCCTGCGTAGCGCGGCAGCACCTTCCAGCCCCAATGCCATCCAGGTCAAGGCCGAGCCGAACGACAAGGAAGTCGCCCCCGGCCTGCGCATCGATGCCAATGAAAAGGCCGTGACCCTGAACTTCGATATCGACTCCACCCAGTTGAACGAGGAGGGCGGCAAGGCCCTGGACAAGAGCATCGGCGACTGGATCCGTCGCGCCAAGACCAGCCAGGGCAAGATCGTGGTCACGGGCGTCATCAGCAGCGGCGGCTACACCGAGAGCCGTCGTCGCGCCTACTACCGCACCGTGGCCGTGCGCAATTACCTCATCGATGCCGGGGTGGAAAAGGAACGCGTGGTCAGCCGCGTGGCTACCACCGAGAACAGCGCGGCCAACGACTCGCGCGTCATCGTGCAATACCAGGCGGCAGCGAAATGAGCATGTCGCTCAAGCCCGACGCCGCTCACGGGATTGCCTCCCGTGGCAAGGGCTTGCTGCGCGCTCTGGTGCCGCGCCTGGATCATCGCCTGGGCGAACTGCGCAGCATGCCGCGTCCGCGCATGGCGGTGCTGGCCTGTGCAGTGCTGCTGGCCCTGCTGGTGGTGTGGTCGATCTTCGCGCCCATCGACATGGTGGTGCGCGGCAATGGCCGCATCGTCGCCTCTGAACATAACCAGGTCATCCAGCATCTGGAGGGAGGCATCGTTTCGGCCATCCTGGTGCGCGAAGGCGCGGCCGTGAAGAAGGGCCAGACCCTGATCTCGATTTCGGACGTGCGCGCCAATGCCGACCTGGGCGAAGGGCGCGTGAAGATCCTCGGCCTGCGTGCCAAGATCGCCCGTCTGACCGCCGAGGCTTCCGGCGCGACCAGCCTGCAGATGCCGGCCGACCTGGCCGGTGATGACCCGGCCGTGCAGAGCGAGCAGGCTGCCTTTGCCGCCCGTTCGGCCAAGCTGACGCAGGAGCTGTCGGTGCTGCGCGAGCAGTCGGCGCAACGTCAGGCCGAGCTGGGCGAAGCGGTGAGCCGCCAGAAGAGCCAGGTCAGCGAGCTGGAACTGGCCCAGCGCCAGTACAAGCTGATCCACGGCATGCTGGAGCGCAATGCGGCCTCCCAGCTGGAAGACATCCAGGCCGCCTCGCGCGTGCAGGATGCCCAAAGCAAGCTCTCGGCCACCAATGCCATGATCCCCCGCCTGAATGCGGCCATCGCCGAAGCCCAGGCCAAGACGGGCGAGGCATCCTCGCGCTTCCGTTCCGACGCCCGCACCGAACTGACCGCCGCCGAGACCGAACTGGCGCGCCTGCAGGAAGAGATCAAGTCGCGCAACGACCGGGTCTCGCGCTCCGAGGTCAAGGCCCCCATGGATGGCGTGGTCAACCGGGTCATGATCAATACCATCGGTGGCGTGGTCAAGCCGGGCGACCCCATCATCGAGATGACGCCCAGCGATGACAAGCTGGTCATCGAAGCCAAGGTCTCGCCCACCGACCGTGCCGAACTGGTCACCGGCGCACGCGCCCGGGTCAAGGTGTCGGCCTATGACTATGGCGTCTATGGCGCCATGGAAGGGGTGGTCACCGAGATCAGCGCCGACACCGTGCCCGACGAAGGCAACCAGCGTGGCGAGCGCTTCTACCGGATCAAGATCGAGGTCCAGCGTGGCGCCGGCGAACTGCAGCGCAACCTGGCCCTGATGCCCGGCATGACTGCCACGGCCGACATCATCGTCGGGCGTCGTACCGTGTGGCGCTACCTGATGTCGCCCCTGTCGCGCTTCGGCCAGGGTGCCCTGCGGGAGCCGAGATGATGGCCCTGCTTATCCCGATCCAGCGTTTTCCCGCCCAGGCCGCAGCATTTCGGCGCGCGCCTGCGCTTGAGGTTTTCTGCACCATCCACAGTCCCCGCTGTATTCCCTGCGTCCATTTCTCCGGAACATCGCACGTATGAAAAATCTTCGCCAATTCTATGCACTCGCCGCCATCCCGACGCTCCTGCTGCTGTTGGGTGCTTTCCTGTTCCGGGGTTTCGTGGGGCATGCGATCCAGATCAACCCCTTCCTGAACCTGTTCATCATCGCCGTGGCGGTGTTCGGTATCGGTCTGATCGTCTACAACCTGTATCGCGTCAACTGGGAATACAACAAGCTGATGCAGTTCTATGACCGTACCAAGGCCGGCGAATCGATGGAAAGCCTGGTCAAGGCGCCCGAATTCGAGGGCACCGAGATCGGCCAGGTGCTCGTCAGCGTGGCCAACACCAAGGGCCGCCTGACCTCGCGTATCGAACAGGAAACCATCGAAGGTTCGCTGCACGACCTGCGCGCCCACCTCGACGCCAAGACCGAATTCCCGCAATTCCTGACCGGCTTCATGATCGCGCTGGGCCTGTTGGGTACCTTCATCGGCCTGCTCGAAACCCTGGTCAGCACGGCGGCCCTGATCGACGGCTTCGGCAAGGCCAGCACGGCCGGCGACATGGATGCCTCCTTCATGCACCTGGTGGCGGACCTGCAAAAGCCGCTGGCCTCGATGGGCACCGCCTTCTCGGCCTCGATGTTCGGCCTGATCGGTTCGCTGGCCCTGGGCCTGACCCTCACGCCGCTGCGCGCGGCCAGCAAGAAGCTGGTCTCGCGTGCGCGTGAATGCATCAGCGACATGGTGCAACACGTGATCCACGACATGAGCGGCCCGGCCGCCACACAACGCCAGGGCGTCTCCGAATCCTTCCTGGCCGAGTTCCTGCAGGACCTCATGGTGTTGCAGCGCGAATCCATCATGGCCGCGCGCAACAGCTCGGAAGCCTCGCTGCAGGCCGGCATGAAGCTCGAAGGCCTCAACGACCGCCTCAACAACGTCGTCCAGCTCTTCAACGACAGCATGGAAGAGTCGCGCAGCCTGCGCCAGCTGGTGGCCTTCGGCCCGCGCATGCACGAGACCGCACAGCAGACCCTGGAAGAGATCCGCAACGTCGGCCAGTTGATCAACACCAAGATCACCTCCGCGCGCGACCTCTCCGACAGCCTGTCTTCGCTGGAAGAACGCCTCTCCGTCAATGGCGACATCGCCAACCGCACCTTCGAAGTGCTGCCGCAGATCGTCTCGACCATCCAGGCCGGCCAGCTGGCGCTGTCCTCGGCGCTGAACTCGCTGCAGACGCAGCAGGGCGAAATCTCCAGCATGAACGAAAAGAACGCCCAGAACATCGCGCAGCTGCCAGCACTGCTCAACCAGATCTCGGTGCGTCTGGCCGACGAGATGGGCGCCATCCAGTACCAGGGCGAACTGCAGGCCACCGTGGCGGCACGCCTGAACGAGCTGGGCAACACCATCGGCGAGAACTCCAGCAACATGGCCCGCGATGCGCTCTCGGCACGCCAGTTGCAGATCGACCTGGCCAAGCACATGGCGACCCAGAACGACCGCGTCAAGAACCTGGGTGCGATCCCGCAATCGCTGACCTCGATCACCGAGGCACTGATGCGCCAGAACATCAACTGGCAGACCGTCATCGACGAAATGCGCAGCGGTCGCCAGACCATGGTCAAGGACCTGCGCCTGGAAATGCGCGAAGCCATCCGCGAAATCGCCACTGCCCGCGGCGCGCAGTCCTGAGCCTGGCCTGAATCGGGAGAGCCCTCATGAACGCCGGCGAACAGGTCCATATCGATCAGCCGCAAGTCCTGCAGGACCTGCGTGCCGATCCCAGCTACCTGTCGCTGTTGCGCGCCTACGGCAGCCGCTTCGTCGAGATCATCGTCGCCGGCATCCTGGTGAACCTGCTGGGCCTGCTCATGCCGCTGTATTCGCGGCTGGTCTATGACAAGGTGATCGGCAACCACATCCAGGAAACCCTATGGGCGCTGACCCTGGGCATGCTGCTGTTCGTGGCGCTGGAAGTGGTCTTGCGCATCATCCGGGTGTATTACACGGAGCAACTGGCCGGGCGCCTGGATGCGGAATTCGACGAGGTCTCGGCACGCCGCATGCTCAGCGCCAAGGTACAGGCCCCGGTGGGGGTGGTGCTGGCGCGTTATCGCGACCTCTCGGCCGCACGTGACCTGATGTCGTCCAACTACATGCTGCTGCTGGTGGATCTGCCCTTCCTGCTGCTCTACCTGATCGTGCTGGGCCTCATCGGTGGTCACATGGTATGGGTGCTGCTGGTGGGCGGCGGCTTGCTGGTAGGGCTGCAACTGCTCTTCAAGGTGCCGGCCAACGACTACGCCAATGCCGCCATGAAGGTCGGCACCAGCAAGGTCGACAAGCTCGCCAGCATCGTCTACGGCATGGAAACGCTCAAGACCACGCCCCTGCAGGACCGCCTGATGCGCGCCTTCCTGGCCGATGCCACGGCCAATGCCGTGGCCCAGGCCAAGAGCCGTTTCTGGATGAATACCGGCTATGCCATCTCCACCGTGGGCTATACCGTCATCTCGGTGGCCACGCTGGTGGTGGGCGTCTACCTGGTGGAAGACAACCTGCTGACCGTGGGTGCGCTGATCGCCTGTTCGCTGCTGATCAGCCGTGCCACCACCGTGCTGTCATCGCTGGCGGCCTTGCTGGGGCGGGTGGAAATGTTCCGCCGCGCCCGCGCCGCCTTCGACCAGTTGTTCGACGAGCAAGAGGCCAGGCAAAAGACCACCGCCGATGTGCTGCGTCAGGAAATGCGCGGCCTGATCCAGGTCGGCAACCTGCTGCTGCACCTGGACAAGCAGGAAACCCCGACCCTCAAGCACGTCTCGCTGACCATCCAGCCCGGCGAAAAGGTCGGCATCGTGGGGCGCTCCGGTTCCGGCAAATCGACGCTGTTGCGCGCGCTGGCCGGCCTGCACAAGCCGGAGGAAGGGCATGTGCTCATCGATGGCGTGGCCGTGACGGCCTATGCCGACGAGGTGCGCATGCGCTGCATCGGCTTCAAGCCGCAGGAACCCTTCCTCTTCGATGGCACCGTGGCGGCCAACATCTTCGTGGGCGACCGCGTGCCCGGCCAGGTCTACGAGGCCGCCCTGGGCGTGTCGGCGCTGGACGAACTGATCGCACGAGGCGAGCTGCGCCTGGACCAGATGCTCAAGGCCCCCGGCAATCTCTCCGGCGGGCAGCGCCAGATGGTGGTGCTGGCACGGGTGGTGGCGGCGATGCCGCGCATCCTGCTGCTGGACGAACCCACCACCGGCGTGGACCAGCAAACCGAGGCCCGCATCATCGAACGCCTGATCGGCTATGCCGGCGGACGCACGCTGGTGGTGGCCACCCATAGCCCGGCGCTGTTGCGCCACATGGACCGCATCGTCGTCATCGAGGGTGGTCGCATCGTGGCCGACGGACCGCGGGCCCAGATATTGCAATAAGGTTGCCGTCGTTGCAGCCGGACTGTTACTGATTCAGATTCGAACCGATCTTCGAAAAGCGAGGAAACCATGGCAACCGCAAGCTCATCAAAAGCGAACTCCGCGGACAAAGTCGCCGGCCCGGTACGGGTGGTGATGCCCGACCAGAGCGGCAGCTTCCAGATCAACGCCAACCGTGCAGCGGTCCAGCACGTGCAGGTGGTCGACGTGGACCTGGTGCTGCACATGGCCGATGGCACCAAGGTGGTGCTGGCAGGCGGTGCCATGGAGGCCATGGATGACAAGTCCCGGGTCAAGTTCTCCGACACCAGTGCCGAGACCGGCAAGCTGCTCGATACCGTGGGCAAGATCACGCTCAAGCCCAACGACCAGTCGCGCATCCTCAATTCGGATCCCGTGGCCGCGCTCGACCATACGGCTACCGCCGAGAGCGATCCGCATGTGCAGCAACATGTGACGGTCGACCGCAATGCGGCCAGCATCGGCAGTGACGGCGTCAACCAGTTGTCCAAGGTCATCACCGACAACGCCGGTTCCCTGACCAGCAATGGCAACCAGAACCTCACGACCACGACCAAGCCCACTTCCGGGGATTCCTCGCAGATCAGCGTGGCGGCCGCCATCTCGGCGTCCATGAATCCCAATGCCTCGGATGCGCCGATCAAGCAGATCCAGGTGCAGGCGCCGCCGGAACGTCCGGGGACGATTCCTTCGACCATCGTGGTCGATCCCTCGCAACCGTCGATGGCCATCAAGCTGGTCAATCTGGCCACCACCACGCAGTCCGGCAGCAACCTCTATGGCAGCGGCGGCGTCGCGGCCTCGGCCACCGATTCTGGGCTGCCGCTGCAGTTCAGCACCCAGGTGATCAATGCCGGCGACGACGTGCATACCATCTATGCCGCCGGCAACAATGCGGGGACCTTCATCAAGGTCTTCGACGTCACCATCAGCGGCAATGGCAATGTGCTCTCGGTGATCGTCTCGGGGGTGCCCAGCGGCATGTCCATCGTCAACGCCACCGATCTGGGTGGCGGACGTTACCAGATGACGGTGGCAGCAGGGCAGACCGACTTCCCGATGCAGCTGCAGTACAACACCGTGGAAGCCAATTCGGCCGCCCCGGTGCACCAGGCCTTCGACCTGAGCTTCACCACCGTGGTGGCCACCTCCAACGGCCAGCTGACCCTCAATGACACACGTCACGTGGCCGTCAAGGATGCCACCGCCTATGGCGACCTGAGCTACCTGGATCCGGCCACCGGCGACCCGGTCCTGGTGCTGCCCGCGCAGGGCTTGCCGCATGAAGTCCATGCCGGCAATGGCGGCGTGACCGTCTACGGCAGCAATGCCAACGACCTGCTTTATGGTGGCACCGGCAACGACACGCTCATCGGCGGGACCGGCAATACCTTCTTCATGGGCGGCGCGGGCGCCGACCATATCATCGGCGGCGTCAACAGTACCGGCACCAATGTCAACACCGCCAGCTACGCCACCTCCAGCGCCGGCGTCACGGTCAATCTGGTGACTGGCCTGGGAACCGGGGGCGACGCCCAGGGCGATGTGCTCTCCAATATCCAGAACCTGCAGGGCAGCGCCTACGACGATACCTTCGTCGCCAATGCGGCCGTGAACCGTTTCGATGGCGGTTCGGGTGGATCGGATACGGTTTCCTACGAGTCTTCCACGGCAGCTGTGACCGTCAACCTGGTGACCGGCACCGGTAGCGGCGGCTACGCCCAGGGCGATACCTATACGCATATCCAGAATGTCATTGGCAGTGCCTATAACGATGTCTTCATCGCCAGCGCCGATGCCAATCACTTCGATGGCGGTGGCGGCTCCAATACGGTCAGCTACGTCAACTCCAATGCCGGCGTCACGGTCAACCTGCTCACCGGCGTGGGTAGTGGCGGTGCGGCGGCCGGCGATACCTACATCCGCATCCAGAATGTCATCGGTACCGCCTACAACGACACCTTCGTGGGCAATGCCGACGCCAACAGCTTCGATGGCGGTAGCGGCGGCGTCGATACCGTCAGCTATGCCGGTTCCACGGCCGGGGTAACCGTCAACTTCGTCTCGGGACGCGGTACCGGCGGGTATGCCGAGGGCGATACCTACAACCATATCCAGAATGCTATCGGCTCGGCCTACGATGACGTCTTCATCGCCGGCGTGGACAGCCAGCATTTCGATGGTGGCAGCGGTGGTTCCGATACGGTGAACTACGGCGCTTCCACTGGCGCGGTAACGGTGAACATGATCACCATGAGCGGCAGCGGCGGGTATGCCCAGAACAATACCTATACCAACATCCAGAACATCGTCGGCAGCTCCTACTCCGACACCTTCATTGCCAGCGCCGCTGCCAACAACTTCAACGGCGGCCTGGGTGGTTCCGATACGGTCGACTACAGCTATTCCAATGCGGGCGTCACGGTGGACCTCTACCACGGCACCGGCAGCGGCGGTTACGCGCAGGGCGACGTACTGGCGCATATCCAGAACGTCATCGGTAGTGCCTACAACGATACTTTCATCGCCAGCGCGGACGTCAACAACTTCAATGGCGGAGGCGGTTCCAATACGGTCAGCTACCTTTACTCGACCGGTGGTGTGACGGTGGACCTGACCAATACTATCGGCACCGGCACCGGTGGTTATTACGCAGCAGGTGACACCTTCACCAATATCCAGAATCTGATCGGCAGTGCCTTCGACGATACCTTCGTGGCCAGTGCCGATGCCAACAGTTTCGATGGCGGCGGCTCGAACCACAACCGCGTCAGCTACGCCGCCTCGACGGCCGGCGTGACCGTTGATCTCAATTACACCGATGGCACCGGTACCTCCGGCGGCTATGCCCAGGGTGACAAGCTGGTCAACATCCAGGACCTGACCGGCAGTGCCTATAACGACACCTTCGTTGCCAGTGCCGTAGCCAACAATTTCGACGGCGGCGGTGGCTCCAACCGGGTCAGCTATGCATCTTCCAATGCCGGTGTGACGGTCGATCTGGTCATGGGGACCGGCACCGGCGGCTATGCCGACGGCGATACCTACGTCAACATCCAGAACGTCACCGGCAGTGCCTATAACGACACCTTCGTAGCCACGTTGCAAGCCAATGCCTTCGACGGCGGCGCCGGCAACAATACGGTCAGCTATGCCCGCGCCAGCGATGGCAACGGCGTCACGGTCGACCTGTTCCACGGCACCGGCAGTGGCGGCTTTGCTGCTGGCGATACCTACGTCAATATCCAGAACGTCATCGGCACCGCCTATGACGACACCTTCATCGCCGACAACAACGCCAACAGCTTCAATGGCTTGCAGGGTTCCAACACGGTCAGCTACGTCAACTCGACGGCGGGCGTGACGGTCAACCTGGTGACCGGCCTGGGTACGGGCGGTTTTGCCGCTGGCGATACCTATGCCAGCATCCAGAATGTCACTGGCTCCAGCTACGACGACCTGATCATTGCCAGCGCCGATGCCAATAGCATCGATGGCGGCACCAGCACGGCCAGTTCGCACAATCGCGTCAGTTACGCCAACTCCACTGCCGGCGTGACTGTCGATCTGACCTACACCGACGGTACCGGGACCTCGGGAGGCTATGCGCAGGGCGACAAGCTGACCAACATCCAGGACCTGACCGGTAGCGTCTATGACGACACCTTCATTGCCAGCCAGGCGGCCAATAATTTCGATGGTGGTACCGGGTCGCTGCACAATCGCGTCAGCTATGTCCACTCCAGCGTCTCGGAAACGGTCAACCTGTATACCGGCGCAGGGACGGGCGGCGCGGGCAGCTATGCCAATGGCGACACCTATGCCAACATCCAGGACGTCACTGGCGGCTCCGGTGATGACATCTTCATCGCCAGTGCGGCGGCCAACAATTTCGACGGCGGCGTCAGCACGGCGAGTTCACATAATCGTGTGAGCTATCAGTATTCGACGGTCAACGAGACAGTCGACCTGTATAACGGCGTGGGCACGGGTGGTGCCGGCAGCCTGGCCAATGGCGATACCTACGCCAACATCCAGGACGTCACCGGTGGCAGCGGCAATGACACCATTGTTGCCAGCGCAGCGGCCAACTATATCGACGGCGGTGCTGGCTCGAACACGGTCAGTTACAGCTACTCCACCTCGGGCGTGACGGTCGACCTGAACTACACCGACGGCACGGGGACCTCGGGAGGGTATGCGCAGGGCGACAAGCTGGTGAACATCCAGAATGTCATTGGTTCCAGCTATGACGATACCTTTATCGCCAGTCTGGCGGCCAACAGTTTCGACGGCGGTGTCAGCACGGCCAGTTCGCATAACCGCGTCAGTTACGCCAGTTCCAACGCGGGCGTGACGATTAACCTGAACTACACCGATGGCACCGGGACCTCGGGTGGATATGCCCAGGGTGACACGCTGGCCAACATCCAGGATCTGACGGGCAGCAGCTACGACGATACCTTCGTCGCCAGTGCGGCGGCCAATAATTTCGATGGTGGCGTCAGCACGGCCAGTTCGCATAACCGGGTCAGCTACGCCAGTTCCAACGCGGGCGTGACGGTCGACCTGAACTACACCAATGGCACAGGGACATCGGGAGGGTATGCCCAGGGAGACACGCTGACCAACATCCAGGATCTGACGGGTAGCAGCTACGACGATACCTTCGTCGCCAATGCCGCGGCCAATAATTTCGATGGTGGTGTCAGCACGGCCAGTTCGCATAACCGGGTCAGTTACGCCAGTTCCAACGCGGCTGTGACGGTCGACCTGAACTACACCAATGGCACCGGGACCTCGGGAGGGTATGCCCAGGGCGACACGCTGGCCAACATCCAGGATCTGACCGGTAGCAGCTACGACGATACCTTCGTCGCCAGTGCGGCGGCCAATAATTTCGATGGTGGTGTCAGTACGGCCAGTTCGCATAACCGTGTCAGTTACGCCAGTTCCAACGCGGGCGTGACGGTCGACCTGAACTACACCAATGGCACAGGGACCTCGGGTGGATATGCCCAGGGTGACACGCTGGCCAACATCCAGGATCTGACGGGCAGCAGCTACGACGATACTTTCGTCGCCAGCGCAGCGGCCAATAATTTCGCTGTCTCTTATACACATCTCCGAGCCCACGAGACTCCGTTAAAAGGGGGGGGGGGGGGGGGGGGGGGGGGGGGGGGGGGGGGGGGGGGGGGGGGGGG
>NZ_JAELUH010000071.1 GCF_016429215.1 Herbaspirillum sp. ASV7
CCCCCCCCCCCCCCCCCCCCCCCCCCCCCCCCCCCCCCCCCCCCCCCCCCCCCTTTTAACGGAGTCTCGTGGGCTCGGAGATGTGTATAAGAGACAGTGAGCACATACAGAATTACTGTCCGCACCTATCCTACTGGTGGTTTCGAAAAAACACGACCACAGGTAGGGCATGCATTTATCACTCTATCAGCGTCTGGAAAACCAGATATTACGATCGGCTACTATCCAATCGTTCACGGCTCTACCGGACCTGGAACTTTACGAGACGATATGCTGACGGGGGAACCCGATAAAAATAAAGAGCCGACTGCTCACTTGGAAAGATGGTCAAGGACGTTCTCCGTCTCAGAAAGGCAATACAGCAACATGCTCGGCTACGCCGCCTCTGTTGCTCAAGACACCACCGACAACTACAACGCAGTCAGCGGCGTCATTCCGCTGATCCTCCCAATCAGCGCCGTGACTGGCTCTATGTCCAACGTCTGCAGCGACTTCGTCAGAAACATCCTGACCGTTGGCGAGATATCCCCAACCGCTTCCAGCTTCCTCTTCAACACCATGCTGCCGCAGGACATTTATTGGCGATACTCGGGAGTGGACACCAACCAGATAAAAGAGGATTCCGCCACCCCAGGCAGCTACTCGGCCAGGATCGCCGAGAACACGGAAAAATTGTGGGGAGGCATTCATGCCTATGACCCGTCCTACTCCAACTGGCTACCCAACACCGGTGGCCCCGGACTGGCCTATACCGAAGAACACTTCGGTCGCAATGGCACGGTGCGGACCTATACCAATGGCGTGAGGTATATCTCTGATGCGGACAATGGGACACTCTCTTGGATCGTGCCGAATCCAGATACCGGGAAGATCACGGCCACGTTCCAGAACCTGGTAACAGGCGAAACAAGCTTCAAGATCACCAATATGGAGAGCAAGGCTGATCCCGTGCCACCCAAGCCGCTTGAAACAGTCTCGATCAAGTCCTTTAGCGAGACGGCGCTAAGCGGTTATCGGCTGCTCAGCACAACCCGCACGGACACAGGCGCAACCTCCTATCAACTGCGCAACCCCGACGGAAGCATATCGAACGCCAATATAGGCGCCAACGGCAACCTCTCCTTCTATTCGGATGGACAGGTTCAAGTCTTCAACAACAAAAATTATGTCGGAAGATTTTCCGTCGGCGCGGGGACCGGCACCCTCGCCGACGGCACTTCTGGCAATTTTACGTATGAGGCATCCTCCGGCCAGATCATCCGCAGCAGCAACAACATCGGCGGTCTCAACGTCAACGGCTTCACCTATACAGACCGCTCCAACAACGGCATCCGATGGAATGACCGCAGTTACCAGTTCAATGACGTCAACGCCGCCAACTCGGCCGATCATGCAGCCTGGGCGGCCTTCGCCAACGGTTCACTGGGCAAGTCCGGTTTCGAGAACTTTGTCAATGCCTCGACCGATTTTCTGGTCAACAACCGCTTTACCTACACGCCTGGCACGCAGTACGTCCCCAGCTTCCCGCTACCAGATCTGTTCCCCATCGGCGCCTTCTACGAAAGCAAATCCGCCATCACCGACAAGGCCGAGTCCATTGCACAACGCAGCTTCCGCGTCCTCAACAGTGCCAATCTCGCCCTGACAGCCGTGCAACTGGGCAACTTCGACAGCAACCGCGACGGTCAGATCAATGGCGGCGAACTCAATGGCCTCATTGCCTGGGCAGATGCCAACGAGGACGGGATCGCCCAGGCGCCGGAACTGACCACCCTGTCGATGGCCATGGTACGGGCGGGCCTATCCTCATTGCGGTTCGGCGACTATGGTTTTTATACGGCCGGCAACGCCAGCTTCCGCAACGAGGCTCAGCAACGTGCAGCGATTTCACCGTCCCTGGACATTGAGCCCGTCCTGCCGGTTTCCCAGTTCAGCAGCTACGACCTCCTGCGCCGGTCCGACAATACGTATTACATCAACGCCACGCAGTTCATCCAGTTCGGCCCCAACCAGGTCAAGATCAACAACGGTAATCGCGATAGTCTCATCGGTACTGATGGTAACGATAGCTTCAATGCCAACTACTACGCGGCCTATAACGGCAGCTACTTCAACACAAACCTGCTAGTGAAATTCTACGCGGGCGGCGGCAACGACCTAATGGGTGGCAGTGCCCGCAACGATACGCTGTGGGGAGGCACTGGCAACGATGTGCTGTGGGGCTATGAGGGCAATGACACGCTGTACGGCGAAGAAGACAACGACGAACTCATCGGCGGTGCCGGCAATGATCTGCTCGACGGTGGCATCGGCAACGATATGCTTTTCGGTGAAACAGGTTCCGATACCCTCATAGGTGGTGCGGGCAATGATGAGCTGCAGGGCGGTGATGGTAACGACGCCCTCTATGGCGGAGCGGGTAATGACAAGCTGTTCGGGCAAACCGGCGACGACATCTTGCATGGAGGTGATGGCAACGATGTGCTCGTTGGCTTTACCCCCTCCAACGATAGCAAGCAGACTCTCGCCGCCGGCGAAACCGACAACGATACGATCCGAGGTGGCAGGGGTGATGACAGCCTGTATGGAGGCCTGGGTAATGACTACCTTGACGGTGGGGATCACAACGACCTGATCTTCGGCGATGCCGGTAATGACACCCTGTTTGGCAGCACCGGAGAGGATGAACTCGACGGCGGCGCCGGCAACGACAGCGTGGACGGCGGTGTGGGAATCGACAAAATCTTCGGAGGCGTGGGCAACGATACGCTATGGGGCGGCGCAGGCAACGATATCCTAGTCGGCTTTACCCCGTCCAATGACAGCAAGCAAAGCCTGTCGGCAGGCGAGACCGACGATGACACGATGTACGGCGAAGCAGGCGATGACCTCATGATCGGCGAGTTCGGCAGCGACCAGATGTGGGGCGGTATCGGCAACGACGAGGTGCAGGGTGGCGTGGGGGATGATCAACTCTATGGCGAAGAAGGTAATGACCGCCTCTTTGGCGGGGCAGGCAATGACGTGATCTATGGCGGTACCGGCGAGGACATCATCGTCGGCGGTGCCGCTACCAATGAGGTTGCGCTGGCGGCGGGGGTGAGTGACAACAACTTCCTCTATGGCGGAGCAGGCAATGATATTGTCATTGGTGGCGTCGGCAACGACTACATCGACGGCGGCGCGGGTGCAGACAGGATGGAAGGCGGTAAGGGAGACGACATCTATATCGTCAACAGCGTCAATGACCTCATCCTGGAACACGCCGGGGCAGGCTACGATACCGTGGTCGCCAGCGCCAATGCCATCCTCGGGGCCAACGTGGACGAACTGCGGCTGATGGAAGGCGGCAGCTTCAACGGCACTGGTAACAGTGGTGCCAATAAGCTCATCGGCAATAGCCAGGACAATCTCCTGGATGGTGTGACCGGCGCCGATACGATGCTCGGCGGCCAGGGCAACGACATCTATTACGTCGATAACGCGGGTGATCAGGTCATCGAATTGGCCGGCGAAGGAAACGATACAGTCCTCTCCAGCATCAGTCATACCCTGGGCGCGCAGATTGAAAACCTCGGACTGCTGGATTTTTCCACGCCCGAGAAGGGCATCGCCGACGGCGTCGATATCCTCGTCTATGGCTATCCGAAAGCCAATGAACTGGACTACATGCAGGGCAATGCTGTGCGCGACTATGCCGGCACCTGCGCTTTGACCAGCATCGCCAACCTGGCCATCCAGGCCAGCCAGAACCTATCGGAGGCTCAAGTGGTGCAACGGGCTATCGACAACAGGTGGTGCGTAACCGACGCTGCTGTGAGCGACTACGAACGTGGCGGCTCCAATTACCTCGGCCAGCGCGCCTTGCTGGACAGCTACGGCATCCGCAACGGTCTGATGCAGGGCTACAACGAACAAGGCGTAGCCAACCTGATCAGGGGCGGTCGCGGGGTGATCATCAGTGTGAACGCGGGCAAGCTGTGGGGAGAGGACGCGTACCTGGACGGCGGCGGTGCGAACCATGTCGTGACGGTGACTGGCGTTGCCTGCGATGCCATCACGGGAGCCATCAACGGCTTCTATATCGCCGACTCGGGCCGTGGCCTGGTCAGCGACATGACACGCTATCTGTCGCTGACCGATTTTCGCCGCAGCGCCAACGTCGCCAATGCCTACAGCATCTATTCCATCGATCCGATCAAGCTGCGTGACGAGAACATCGACGGTACCGGCAATGAGTTAGCCAACATCATTACAGGCAACCGGGGAGACAACATCCTCACAGGGGGCCGCGGCAATGACACACTCATCGGCCAGTCCGGGGACGACACCTATCGGTTCAGCCGTGGCGATGGCGCGGATACCATCATCGACAGCGATACCACCAATGGCAACCTCGATGTACTGGAACTCTCCGGCATCAAACAGCAAAACCTGTGGTTCAAGCATACGGGGAACGATCTGCAGATCAACGTCCTCGGATCATCCGACCAGATCATCGTCAAAGACTGGTACGCAACAAACCAAGGCGCAGGCACTAACCACATCGAACGCATCAAGACCGCCGAGGGATACACCCTGCACGATAGCGATGTCGAGAAGTTCGTGGAGGCCATGGCCGGATTTGCGGCGCCCTCGGCATCGCAGACCAGTTGGACTAATGGCCAGCAAAGTAATGGTCGCGTGCTGCTGAGCGTGACGCATTGAGTGCTAAAGGGACATCCCGCATCAGGCGAAGTCCCTTCTCCTCACATTACCGTAGGGTGACGGCTTGCTTCCACGGCAGGCCGTCCGTTTCATGACATCCTCCGCCACAGACTCTTAAACGTGATCACTGAAGAACCAAGCACAATGTCGGCAACCACCGACGCCCTTCCCGATTCTGGCCTGCTCTGCCTGCTGATGATGGCGAAATTGCACGGCATCGCCGCTGATCCCCGCCAGCTGCAACACCAGTTCGGTCGCGAGCCCTTCAGCACTGAGACTATCCTGCTGGCCGCCAGGAAGCTGGGCTTGATGGCCCGCTGCGTCCAACAGGATCGCGCCCGTCTGGATCGCGCCCCGTTGCCGGCCATCGCCGTGGACAAGATGGGCCAGTTTCTAGTGGTAGGCAAGATCGACAAGAGCCAGCCGGTGTGGCGCATCCTGGTCCAGCGACCGGGCCAGCGGCCGGAAGTCATGTTGCGACAGGACTTCGAGCAATGCTGGAATGGGAAATTAATCTTCATGACCAGCAAGGCAAGCTTCGCCGGGGAAATGAGAAAGTTCGATTTCACCTGGTTCATCCCTGCCGTGGTCAAGTACCGCAAGACGCTGGGTGAAGTCTTGCTGATTTCGCTGGTGCTGCAGTTGATTGCGCTGTGTACCCCGCTGTTCTTCCAGGTCGTGATGGACAAGGTTCTCGTCAATCATGCCATGAAGACCCTCAACGTGATCGCAGTGGGCCTGGTCGCCGCCACGCTGTTCGAGGCCATCCTGGGAGGCATCCGTGCCGCCCTGTTTGCCCATACCAGCAGCAAGATCGACGTGGAACTGGGATCGCGGCTGTTCTCCCATCTGCTGAGCCTGCCGATCAGCTATTTCCAGGCCAGGCGCGCCGGTGACTCCGTGGCCCGCATCCGGGAGCTGGAAAACATTCGCTCCTTCCTGACCAGCAATGCCATGACGCTGCTGCTGGACATCGTCTTTTCCTTTGTATTCCTGGGTGTGATGCTGTGGTACAGCGTCACGCTGTCGCTGGTGGTACTGGCGTCCATCCCGCTCTATCTTGCCCTGTCCTTCATTTTCACCCCGATCCTGCGACGCCGCCTGGACGACAAGTTCAACAAGGGTGCCGAGAACCAGGCCTTCCTGGTCGAGACCCTGAACGGCATGGATACCGTCAAGGCCATTGCGGTGGAGCCGCGCTGGCAACAGAAATGGGACCAGCAACTGGCCGCCTATGTCGCGGCCAGCCTCAGTACCACCAACATCGGACTGATGGCCAGCGGTGGCGTCAGCCTGGTCAGCAAGCTGGTCACCGCTGCCATCATGTGGCTGGGCGCCACCTTGGTAATCGACAACGAGCTGACCGTGGGCGAGCTGATCGCCTTCAACATGCTGGCCGGGCAGGTCTCCTCGCCGATTCTACGGCTGGCCCAGTTGTGGAATGATTTCCAGCAGGTGGGTATTTCCATGAGCCGACTGGGAGATGTACTGGACACGCGCCCTGAGATCGAAGGGAAAAAGACACGCCTGCCCAGGCTCACGGGCGCCATCAGCTTCGATCAGGTCTTCTTTCGCTACCGCCCTGAAGCCTCTGATGTCATCCGCTCGCTGTCCCTGCAGGTCAGGCCCGGGGAAGTGATTGGCATCGTTGGTCGCTCCGGCTCGGGAAAAAGCACCCTGACCAAGCTGGTGCAACGTCTTTATGTGTGCGACCGGGGCAGAGTCATGATCGACGGCCAGGATATTGCCATCATAGATACCGCCTCGCTGCGTCAGCAGATCGGCGTGGTGTTGCAGGAGAACATGCTGTTCTCCCGTTCCATCCGCGACAACATCGCCCTCAGCGATCCTTCCATACCCATCGAGAAGATCATGGCCGTCGCCAAGCTGGCAGGGGCCCACGAATTCATCTGCGAACTGCCGGAAGCCTATGACACCCTGGTGGGCGAACACGGTACCGGCTTGTCGGGCGGGCAGCGCCAGCGCATTGCCATTGCACGTGCCCTGATCACCAACCCCGGCATCCTCATTTTCGACGAAGCTACCAGTGCTCTGGACTATGAATCCGAGAAGATCATCCAGGACAACATGCGCCAGATCTGCGCGGGCCGAACCGTGCTGATCATCGCGCATCGGCTCTCGGCGGTGCGCGATGCCAATCGCATCATCGTGATGGACAAGGGCCAGATCGCGGAAAGCGGTAGCCATGACGAACTGTTGAAGCAACGGCACGGCCTCTACGCCCACTTGTACGGCTTGCAGACGACGCACGGCGCTCCCAGCACTGTGATGGGAGAAAGCGCATGAGGCTATGGCAATGGATGCAAGCGTCGCATGCACTGTGGAAACGCTACCTGAGCGTATTTTCCCATTGCTGGGAAAGACGCAAGAACCTGCGCTCCGGTTTCTTCAACAAGGAGGAAGCGCATTTCCTTCCTGCTGCGCTTGCCCTGCAGGAGACGCCGGCTTCGCCCAGCCTGCGATGGACGGCTTGGCTCTTGATGGCGATGGTCGGCTTCTTTTTGCTGTGGTCGATATTCGGGCATATCGACATCATCGTCAACGCGACGGGGAAGATCATCCCCTCCACACGCACCAAGACGATAGGTTCGGTGGACGTGGCCAGCGTCAAGGCGCTGCATGTCAGCGAAGGGCAGGCGGTTCAGGCTGGAGATGTGCTGATCGAACTGGACTCCAGCAGCAGCGACGCAGAACATGACAAGGCCGCCGATGCGGTGGCCCAGGCGCGCTTGCAGCTGGCGCGCGTCTCGGCACTACGGGACGCGGTTTCCAGCGGCCGCCCTCCGCGCCTGCCCGACATCGCCGATACCACGGCATCACAATGGCAAGCGACGCAACTCCAGCTGGATGGGCAATACCGCGATTACCGAAGCAAGCTGGAACGCCTGGACGATGAAATCGCACGCTATAGCGCCGCCCTGCCCTTGGCAAGCCAGTTGGCCCGGGACTATCAAGCCCTGGTTGCCGACCAGACCGTATCCCGGCACGCCTGGCTGGAAAAGGAACAGGCACGCATTCATCTGCAAGGTCAGCTCACCGATGCCAGGAACCAGCGCAGCGCCCTGATCACCCAGCCCCTGAAAGAAGCACACGACCAGGGAATCGAGGCCAGCAAGATGATCGAAGCAGCGCAGCAAGATCAACGTCGTGCCGGCCAGCACAGCAAGCTGCTCAAGCTCACGGCGCCCGTCAGCGGGACGGTGCAGCAACTCGCCGTCCATACGGTGGGCGGCGTCGTCCCGGCGGCGCAGCCCCTGATGCAGATCGTACCGCACGACAGCGCGGTGGAAGTCGAAGCCTTCCTGGACAACAAGGACATCGGCTTCGTCCAGATCGGGCAAGAGGCCAAGGTCAAGATCGATGCGTTCGACTACACCAAATACGGTACCGTCCCGGCACAGGTCCGTCATGTCTCCCATGACGCCATCGAGGATGAGAAACGCGGCCTAATCTATTCCAGCAAGATTTTGCTGGCCCGATCCAGCTTGGCGGTGGATGGCCGCGCGATGGCGTTGACGCCCGGAATGTCCGTCAAGGTCGAGATCAGGACCGGGACGCGGCGCGTGATCGAGTACGTCCTGTCGCCCTTGATCCGGCACCAGCAGGAGGCGCTCAATGAACGCTAAACTCATCCTGCCCAAAAGCATCGCTGCGCTGCTCATGGTAGCCACCATGGCAAACGTACAAGCGGGCGACTGGCGAGACCTGCTTGCCACACCATTTGCCGATCCGCTACTGACGCGTCCACCGGAACTGGATCATGGCAAGCCGCTACCCGGCGATAGTGAGGTTCATCCTTGCGCCCTAGGCCAGGCCCTGTCCGACCAGACGCTCACGCTTTCAGATGCCATCGATATCGCCCTCTGCCACCACCCTCAGGTCAACGCCGCCTGGGCGCGCATCAAGATCCAGGCAGCGCAAGTAGGCCAGGCGCGCTCATCCTATCTGCCGACGATCAATGCCGGTGTGCGATATCAGCAGGAAAAGACCCGGCAGCCTGATTCGACACTGTTGCGCGATACCGAACGTAGCGGGCGATCCGAGTATTACACCCTGACCTGGCGACTACTTGACTTCGGCGGTCGCGGCGCCAACCGTCGTCTATCCGATGCGCTGCTAGAGGGTGCGTTGGCCAGTCACGACGCGGCCTTGCAAAAGACCGTTGGAGCGGCGGTCACCGCGTACTTCGAGGCTCAGACCGCTGCAGCGCGACGCGATGCGCGGGAAAGCAACGAGACACTGGCCAGGCAGATCGTGGAAGCGACATTGAAGCGGGCGGCAAAGGGAGTCGCGGCGCAATCGGACATACTGCAAGTCCAGACCGCACTGGCCAAGGCGGAACTGGAGCACGTCCGCGCCATCGGCCTGCATGAAAGATCCCTGGTGACGCTATCGATCGCGCTGGGAATGCAGGGACGGGCCATGCGCTTTCAGGTATTGCCCGCCGATCCGGCCGGCTCTCCCGAAGCGGCCTCCGCCGACATGGAACGTGATCTCACACAATGGCTGGAGGCTGCACAGCAACAGCATCCGGCATTGGCGGCGGCCCGTTCACAATTGGATGCCGCCCGACAAAAGCTGGTGGCAGTCCGCTCCGAAGGCTTGCCCACGCTGGAATTCAACCAGAGCTACTTCGTCAACGGTCGCCCCAACCAGGGAAGTACGGGAGGGCGCACACGCGAAGCGGTAACCGGATTGTCATTGAACATTCCTGTCTTCGACGGATTTTCCAGTACCTACAAGGTGCGCGATGCCCAGGCCCAGATCGACGTGCGCGAAGCAGAGCTGATGGAAACGCAGGACCAGGTGCTCGGTGACATCGCCAGAGCGCATGCCGATACTGCAGCCGCACTCAGAAATCTTGCCTCGTCACGACGATTGCAGGAGAGTGCAATCCAGGCCCTGGAGAATGTGCAGCGAAAATATGACCGGGGCTTGATTGATATTCTCGAAGTCTTGAATGTGCAGGCTGCGCTGGTCGATGCCAGAGAGGAGCGTATCCGTACGCTCGCCGAATGGCGCTCTTCCAGACTGCGACTGCTGGCCAGCGCGGGAGAGATCAGCCGCACGCGCATTGCGGAGCAAGGGAGATAGGGAGTTGGCCACACCACCGCTGCGCTGCATACTGCGGCAATTGGAGGCAATATGAGCTTGATTCTGGAACTTGGCCATGCGCTAGGAGAAATGCTGATCGACTATGCCAACGAAAGGAAATGGAGTAAGGCACGAATATTTTTTGTCACATGCGGGAGCTTTTTCGCTCTGTTTTCAACTCACATTCTCATATTTCCCATCGAGGGCGGGATGGTGCTTGGCATGGTCGCCGCATTCTGCATGGGAATTGTCTTCGGGATTTTTTTCGCCGGGCTCATGTATTGTCTCGAAAAATTCAAGAGGTAACGCGGCCTGTGCTTCTTCCTAATCAGATATTTCGGTCATTCGTGAGGTGCTGCGCCACCAAGTGACACAGCACGCACATCTTCACGGCGAGCCATCAAAGGCTCATCGCTGCATACTCTCCCACACCTTCTGCAGTCGCTTCACCGACACCGGCATGGGCGTCTTCAACTCCTGCGCATACAAGGACACGCGCAGTTCCTCCAGCATCCAGCGGAATTCGGTCATCTTGGGGTCGGCCCGGCCGGCGCGGTCCTTCAGGGCGCGCTGGTAGGGCAGCGCCACCGAGTTCCACTCGCCCAGCAGGCGGGTATCACGAGCCGGGTCGGCGCGCAGCTTATCCAGCCGCACGTTGATGGCCTTGAGGTAGCGCGGATAGTGGCTGAGGTTGCCATAGTCAGTCTCGGCCACGAAGCGCTTGCCCACCAGTTGCGAAAGCTGCGATTGCATGTCGGCCGCCGCCTGGGCGTGGGCCTTGATGCCTTGCAGCTTCTTGGGCAGGGCGTGGTACTCGGCCAGGATCTGAGCACACAGGCGGGCGATCTCGTTGACCAGCAGACCCAGGCGGGCCTTGCCTTCGTCGCGCCGGCGATTGAATTCGTCGGCATTGCGTGGCAGCGGGTCTTGCAGGAAGGCGCGTTCCAGGCCGGCATTCAGGATCTGCTCGCGCAATTCTTCCTGCGAACCCAGGGCCATGAATTGCATGCCCATCTGCTGCAGCCCGGGGATGTTCTTTTCCAGGTACTTCAACTGCTCCTTCATCTGCAGCGCAAAGAGGCGGCGCAGGCCGGCGTAGTGGAAGCGCGCCGCCTCGGCCGGGTCGTCGAAGACTTCCAGGTCGCAGTGGGTCTTGCGGTCCACCAGCGCCGGGAATCCGATCAGGGTCTGCGCCTGCTTGCCGCTGCCTCGGGTGATTTCCAGCAGTTCGGGCAACTCGCCGAAGCTCCAGCCGGTGAGGTTGCTGTATTCGCCTGAGGAAGCGGGTGCAGCGGCGACTGTCGATGCAGTCGAGGCCGAGGTGGCCGCGCCCTTGGGCGCCGCCTTCTGGGTCGTCGGCACGGCAGCGTCGTCGTCGCCGTCGTCACGCGGAGCGATGGCCACCTGCTCGGCCAGCTTCTGGAACTGCTGACGCGCCTGGCCGCCGAACTCCGCCTGCAAAGCGGCGAGGTTACGGCCCATCTCCAACTGGCGGCCATGCTCGTCGACGATCTTGAAGTTCATCGCGTGGTGCGCCGACAGCGTCTCCTGCTTGAAGTCGCTGGGCTTGACCAGGATGGTGATCTGCTCGCGGATGTCGGCAATGATGGCGTCGATCAGGTTGCCGCGACCGAAGGTCTTGCGTTCTTCCATGCGCTCGCAGAAACGTGCCGCGTAGTCGGGCAGCGGCACGCAGTGGCGGCGCAGTTTCTGTGGCAGGGACTTCAGCAGCAGGTGGACCTTCTCCTTCAACATGCCCGGTACCAGCCATTCACAACGGTCCGCCGAGACCTGGTTCAGCGCATACAGCGGCACGGTCAGGGTGACGCCGTCACGCGGGGCGCCCGGTTCGAAGTGGTAGGACAGCGCCATGGCGATGCCGGCCACGTTCATGGTCTTGGGGAAGAGCTCGGTGGTGACGCCAGCGGCCTCGTGGCGCATCAGGTCGTCACGGTTCAGGTAGAGCAGCTTGGGATCGGCAGCGGTGGCCTGCTTGTGCCACTTTTCGAAGTCCACGCCATTGCAGATGTCGTGCGGGATCAGCTTGTCGTAGAACCCGATGATGAGCTCGTCATCCACCAGCACATCCAGACGGCGCGACTTGTGCTCCAGATTCTCGATCTCGCGCACCAGCTTCTGGTTGTGCGCGAAGAAGGGAGCGCGGGTCTCGAAGTCGCCACCGACCAAAGCGTCGCGGATGAAGATCTCGCGGGCCTCGGCCGGGTTGATGTTGCCGTAGTTGATGCGGCGCTGGCTGTAGACCACCAGTCCGTAGAGCGTGGCGCGTTCGGAGGCGGTGACTTGCGCGGCGCGCTTCTCCCAGCGCGGCTCGCCCCAGGATTTCTTCAACAGATGGCCGCCGAGTTTTTCCAGCCATTCAGGCTGGATGTTGGCCACGCAGCGGGCATACAGCCGGGCCGTATCGACCAGCTCGGCGGCCATCACCCAGCGGCCGGGCTTCTTGGTGAGATGCGCGCCGGGCCAGATGTTGAACTTGATGCCGCGCGCGCCCAGGTATTGGGCATCGTCCTCGGCCTTGAAACCGATATTGCCCAGCAACCCGGTCAGCAGCGCCAGGTGCAGCTGGTCATAGGTGGCCGGGGCTTCGTTCAGGCGCCAGCCCTGCTCCTTGACGATGGTCAGCAATTGCGAGTGGACGTCGCGCCATTCGCGCAGGCGCAGTTGCGAGAGGAAGTTCTCGCGGCAGTGCTCCTGCAGCTGACGATTGGATTTCTTGTGGGCGATGGCGTCTTCGAACCACTTCCAGATCTTGAGATAGCTGGCGAACTCGGATTTTTCATCGGCGAATTTCTTGTGGGCGTTGTCGGCTGCGTTCTGCGCGTCCATGGGCCGATCGCGCGGATCCTGCACCGACACCGCGGCGGCAATGATGAGCAGCTCGGTCAGGCAGGCATTGTCGCGCCCGGCCAGGATCATGCGGCCCACGCGCGGGTCCAGCGGCAGGCGCGCCAGTTGCTTGCCCAGGGGTGTCAGGCGATTGACGCCGCCCTGCTCTTCCACCGCGCCCAGCTCCTGCAGCAACTGGTAGCCATCGGCGATGGCACGGCCCAGGGGTGGTTCGATGAAGGGGAAGCTCTCCACGTCCGTCAGGTGCAGCGACTTCATGCGCAGGATGACCGAGGCCAGCGAGGAGCGCAGGATTTCCGGATCGGTGAACTTGGGACGTTGCAGGAAATCCTGCTCATCGTAGAGGCGGATGCAGACACCCGCCGCCACCCGGCCGCAGCGGCCGGCGCGCTGGTTGGCGGCCGATTGCGCCACCGGCTCGATCTGCAGCTGTTCGACCTTGTTGCGGTAGCTGTAGCGCTTCACGCGTGCCAGGCCGGCATCGACCACGTAGCGGATGCCCGGCACCGTCAGCGAGGTCTCGGCCACGTTGGTGGCCAGCACGATGCGTCGGGCATTGCTGGTCTTGAAGACGCGTTCCTGCTCCTGTGCCGACAGGCGCGCAAACAACGGCAGGATCTCCACATGCGGCGGGTGATGCTTGCGCAGGGCTTCGGCAGCGTCGCGAATCTCGCGCTCACCGGGCAGGAACACCAGCACGTCTCCGGAACCGATGCGGGCCAGCTCGTCGACGGCGTCGACCACGGCATCCATCAGGTCGCGTTGTTCGCGGTCCTTCTGGGCCTGGCTGGCACGGCCTTCGGCACGAGCGCGGGCCTGCGCCACCTCGGTGGACACACCGCTGCGGTCGGCATTGTCGATGGGGCGATAGCGGATTTCCACCGGATACAGGCGGCCCGAGACCTCGATCACCGGGGCTGGCACGATCTCGCCCTTGACCTCGCGGCCGAAATGGCGGGCGAAGCGGTCGGCGTCGATGGTGGCCGAGGTGATGATGATCTTCAGGTCGGGGCGCCGGGGCAGCAGCTGCTTGAGGTAGCCCAGCAGGAAATCGATGTTCAGGCTGCGTTCATGCGCCTCATCGATGATGATGGTGTCGTACTGGCGCAAGAGCGGATCGGTCTGGGTCTCGGCCAGCAGGATACCGTCGGTCATCAGCTTGATCCAGGCGCCCTTGGACAGGGTGTCATTGAAGCGCACCTTGTAGCCGACCAGCTCGCCGGGCGGGGAATTGAGTTCCTGGGCGATGCGCTTGGCGGTGGAGGAAGCGGCGATCCGGCGCGGCTGGGTGTGGCCGATCAGGCCCTTTTCGCCACGGCCCAGCTCCAGGCAGATCTTGGGCAGCTGGGTGGTCTTGCCGGAACCGGTCTCGCCGCTGACGATGATGACCTGGTGGCGACGCAGGGCCTCGGCGATCTCGTGGCGGCGGCCGGAGACCGGCAGCTCTTCCGGGAAGGTGACCGGCGGCAGTGCATTGCGCAGCGGTGGCGCAGTGTCGGTGGCGCTGGCGGTGCCGCCGCCGCGCGGGCCGCGTCCTTCGCGGCCGCTGCGGTCGTTGCGATCCCGGGCTGGGCGCTCCTGCTGCGGGTTCTTCTGCGGCTGGGCGGCCGGGGGAGTGGTGGGTGCTTTGGTAACGGACATGAGGCCGACATTATACCTGCCACGGCCCGCCCGGTCAGGCTGCAGGCGGCTGCAGGGCCGATGGTGCCGCTTTGCCGGGCGGGCCGGCGGGTCCATTGATCCCGCTTTGCAACATCCCGCCAAGAAATCTGCCCGCTGGCGGCGCGCAAGCCTACGCCCAGGGCCGACGCTGGTTATAATGCGCGTCATGGAAAAACAGACCGAATTCGTCAACTGGCTGCGCTCCGTCGCGCCCTACGTCCACGCCTTCCGTGGCAAGACCTTCGTGGTCGCCTTCCCGGGCGAACTGGTCGCGGCCGGCGACCTGCAGGTCCTGGCCCAGGACCTCTCCCTGCTGCACGCGCTGGGCATCCGCGTGGTGGTGGTGCATGGCTCGCGACCCCAGGTCGCCGAGCAGCTGGCACTGCGCAATGTGGAGGCACGCTTCCACAACGGCTTGCGCGTGACCGACAGCGCCGCGCTGGAATGCGCCAAGGAAGCCGCCGGCGAACTGCGCCTGGACATCGAGGCCGCCTTCAGCCAGGGCTTGCCCAATACCCCCATGGCGCATTCGGCCATCCGTGTCATTTCCGGCAATTTCGTCACGGCCCGTCCGATGGGCGTCTTCGATGGCGTGGACCTGCAACTGACCGGCGTGGTGCGCAAGATCGCCGCCGACGTGATCCAGCCCATCATGAACGCCGGCGGCATCGTGCTGCTCTCGCCGTTGGGATTCTCACCCACCGGGGAAGCCTTCAACCTGACCATGGAGGACGTGGCCGTCTCGGCCGCCATCGCACTGCGCGCCGAGAAGCTGATCTTCCTGTCGGAAACGCCGATGATGACCGACGCGGCCGGCACCGAGATCCGCGAACTTTCCTCGCACCAGGCCGAAGCCGTGCTATCGGCCGGATTCCTCTCGCCGGAAGCGGCCTTCTACCTGGGCAGCGTGGTCAAGGCCTGTAATGCCGGCGTCTCGCGCGCCCACATCGTGCCCTTCTCCACCGATGGCTCGGCCCTGCTGGAGCTGTTTACCCACGATGGCGTGGGCACCATGGTCACCTACGAGAACCTGGAAAGCCTGCGCCAAGCCACCATCGAGGACGTGGGCGGCATCCTCAAGCTGATCGAACCGCTGGAGGCCGACGGCACCCTGGTCAAGCGCGGCCGCGAACTGATCGAGCGCGAGATCAATTACTTCTCGGTGATCGAGCACGACAATGTCATCTTCGGCTGTGCCGCCCTCTATCCCTTCCCCAAGGAAAAGATGGGCGAGATGGCCTGCCTGACCGTCAACCCCGAAGTGCAGGGCCAGGGCGACGGCGACCGTATCCTGAAGCACATCGAAACGCGCGCCCGCGAAGCCGGCCTGACCAAGCTGTTCGTGCTCACCACACGGACGTCGCACTGGTTCCTCAAGCGCGGCTTCGTGCTGGCGGGGGTCAATGACCTGCCGCAGGATCGCCAGCAGATCTACAACTGGCAGCGCAAGTCGCAGGTGCTGATCAAGAACCTTTACTGATTTGCTAGTTTCAGGCATCTAACTTTTTTGTCAGGACGTGAGCCGGCACCCGCGCCGACACCCATCGCCGGGCCCGCCACGACCGACCTATTTCAACCTAACGAACCCGAGGAATCGACATGGCACGCATGGTCCACTGCATCAAACTGAACAAGGAAGCCGAAGGCCTGGACTTCCCGCCCTATCCGGGCGAACTGGGCAAGCGCATCTACGAGAGCGTCTCCAAGGAAGCCTGGGCCGCCTGGCTCAAGCACCAGACCATGCTGGTCAACGAGAACCGCCTGATGCTGGCCGACGCCCGCGCCCGCAAGTACCTGGCTGCACAGATGGAAAAGCACTTCTTCGGCGATGGCGCCGATGCCGCCGCCGGCTATGTGCCGCCGAGCGAATAAGCGTTAGCGCGTCAGCTCGCTGATCGACCACGCCGCCCTGGTTCGCCACGGCGGCGTTTGTTTTTGCATCGCCGTGGAGCAAGCAGGGCAAGGTCTACTACAATGCCCACTCCGTTTGCCATTCCTGCAGGAGTTCATCTTGTCCTTGCGTCATTCGCGCCTTGCCATCCTGGTCGTCAGCCTGGGCTTCATCCTTCCCGTCCCCCCCACGCAGGCTGCCACCACGACCGCGACGCCAGCCGCCGTGGCCCTGCCTGCCGGCGTGACACAAGGCCCCAGTGCCGAAGGCATCACCGAGTACCGCTTCGCCAACGGTTTCAAGCTGCTGTTGCTGCCGGATGACTCCAAGCCCACCGTCACCGTCAACATCACCTACCTGGTGGGTTCGCG
This sequence comes from Herbaspirillum sp. ASV7, assembly GCF_016429215.1. Taxonomy (GTDB): domain Bacteria; phylum Pseudomonadota; class Gammaproteobacteria; order Burkholderiales; family Burkholderiaceae_D; genus Herbaspirillum. The sequence goes on from NZ_JAELUH010000071.1 coordinate 16,615, forward strand.
CCACGAGAACTATGGCGAGACCGGCATGGCGCACCTGCTGGAACACCTGATGTTCAAGGGTTCGCCACGCTATCCGGCCATCCCCCAGGAGTTCAGCAAGCGCGGCATGAACTTCAATGGCACCACCTGGCTGGACCGCACCAATTACTACGAGACCTTCGAAGCCGGCCAGGACAACCTGCGCTGGGCCATCGGCATGGAAGCCGATCGCATGGTCAATTCGAAGATCGCGCGCAAGGACCTCGATAGCGAGATGACGGTGGTGCGCAATGAATACGAAAGCGGCGAGACCTCGCCCTCGCGCGTGATGTTGAAACGCATGCAGAGCGTGGCCTATGACTGGCACAGCTATGGCCGCAACACCATCGGCGCGCGCAGCGATATCGAAAACGTGCGCATCGAGAATCTGCAAGCCTTCTACCGCACCTACTACCAACCCGACAACGCGGTCCTGCTGATCGCCGGCAAGTTCGCGCCACGCGAGGTCCTACAATGGGTCAACCAGAGCTTCGGCCGCCTGCCCCGCCCCACCCGCAAGCTGCCCGAGTTCTGGACGGTGGAACCGACCCAGGACGGCGAGCGCCAATTCGCCATCCGGCGTCGTGGCGACGTGCAACTGGTCGCGCTGGGCTACAAGATGCCCTCGGCCCTGCACCCCGACGCTACCGCGCTGGGATTTGCCAGCGATATCCTGGCCGATACCCCCAATGGCCGCCTGCACAAGTCGCTGGTGGAAACCGGCATGGCCAGCGCGGTCTATGCCATGTCGCTGTCAGGGTATGCACCGGGGCTGCAGATGATCGTGGCGCAGGTCAAGGCAGGCGCCGATATCGAACCGGTCAAGCAAGCCATGATCGCCACCGTGGAGTCCTTCGCCACCACGCCGCCCACGGCCGAGGAAGTGGCCCGCCTGCATCGCGAGAGCAGCAACAACTTCGAGACCCTGCAAAACAACCCGCAGCAGATGGCCGTGGCCATGTCCAATGCGATTGCGCGCGGCGACTGGCGCCTGGTGTTCATCGAGCGCGACCTGGAGCAGCGCCTGGACAGCGCCGAGATTGCCGCTGCCGCCGGCAAGTATTTCCGCCGCGACAACCGCACCGTCGGCCTCTACCTGCCGGAAGATCATCCGCTGCGCGCCGAGGTGCCGGCAGCCCCCAGCCTGGCCTCGCTGCTGGCCCAGTACCAGCCGCGCGCGGCGATTGCCTCGGGCGAAGCCTTCGATCCGGCGCCGGGAAACATCGAGCAGCGCACCACCCGCATCGCCCCGGGGCAAGCCCCCCATACGGCCCTGAAGCTGGCGCTGCTGCCCAAGAAATCGCGTGGCCAGACCGTCTCGGTGAGCATGAACCTGGAATTCGGCGATGCCCAGACCCTGTTCGGCCAGCGCGCCGTGGCGCAACTGACGGCAGCCATGCTCATGCGTGGTACCGAGACGCTGGACCGCCGCCAGCTGGCCGATGAGTTCACGCGCCTGAAGATCAATGGCAATGCCTATCGCTTCGATACCACGCGTGAGAACCTGGTGCCGGCGCTGGCGCTGGTGGGCCAGGTCCTGCGCCATCCGCGCATGGATGCGGCCGAGTTCGAGCAATTGAAGCGCGAGACCCTGGTCGCCCTGGAAGCCACCCGCAGGGAGCCCGACGCCCGCGCGGCAGAAGCACTGGCACTGCACTTCAACCACTACCCGGCGGGCGACTGGCGCGCCGCCCAGACGCTGGAGCAGCGCATCGCCACGATCAGCGCCGTGACGCTGGATCAGGTCAAGGACTTCCATCGCCGCTTCTATGGCGCCTCGCATGGCGAACTGGCCGTGGTGGGTGACTTCGATGCCGGCCAGGCCCGTGCCGCCATCGACCAGGCCTTCGGCGGCTGGAACAGCGCTGCCCCCTACGCCCGCGTCCTGCAGGACTGGGCCGAGCCCGCTGCCCAGCGCATCGTCATCGATACCCCGGACAAGGAGAACGGCGTCTACCTGGCCCGCCAGAACATCCGCCTGCTCGATAGCGACCCGGATTATCCGGCGCTGGCCGTGGCCAACTACCTGCTGGGCGGCTCCAGCCTGAAGTCGCGTCTGGCCGATCGCATCCGCCAGAAGGATGGCCTGTCCTATGGCATCTACAGCGGCCTCAGCATCGGCGCCATCAGCGATGCCGGCAACCTGGCCATCCGCGCCATCGCCGCCCCCCAGAACCTGGACAAGGTCGACGCCGCCGTGCGCGAAGAAATCGCCCGCGTGATCAAGGATGGTTTCACCGAAGACGAACTGCAACGTGCCAAGTCGGGCATCCTGCAACAACGTAACCAGCAGCGCGCGGCCGACGCCGGCATCGCCGCCAGCTGGGCCTCGCTGATGAACCTCGACCGCTCCTTCCTGTGGCAGCAGCAGCTCGACCTCAAGCTGGCCGACCTGACGCTGGCGCAAGTGAATGAAGCGGTGCGCAAGTACATCGACCCGGCGCGGATGACCGTGGTCATCGCGCGCGACGAGGCCAAGTCGAAACAACCCTGACGCATCTCTGGACCACCGCAGAAAGACAAAAGGCCGTGTCGCGAGACACGGCCTTTTGCATGGGTAGGCGCAGGTTTTGCCAGCCGGATCAGAACTCCAGCTTACGGACACCCTCGGCCGTGCCCAGCAGGCAGACATTGGCACCCTGGCGTGCGAAAAGGCCATTGGTGACCACGCCGACGATGTTGTTGATCTTCTCCTCGATATCGGCGGCGTCCGTGATGGACAGGCCCAGCACATCGAGGATGTAGCAACCGTTGTCGGTCACCAGCGGCTTGCCCTCCTTCAGGCGCAGGCGCGGCTCGCCGCCCAGGGCCGCCAGTTTGCGCGCCACCACCGCGTGCGACATCGGGATCACTTCCACCGGCAGCGGGAACTTGCCCAGCACCTCCACCAGCTTGGAACCATCGGCGATGCAGACGAACTTCTGCGCCACCGAGGCCACGATCTTCTCGCGCGTGAGCGCCGCGCCGCCGCCCTTGATCATGGCGCCAGTGCCATTGATCTCGTCGGCGCCGTCGATGTAGACCGGCATGGTCTCGACCTCGTTGAGATCGAACACGGTGATGCCGTGCGAGCGCAGGCGCTCGGCGGTGGCTTCGGAGGAGGCCACGGCGCCCTTGATGCGATGCTTGATCTTGCCCAGTTCATCGATGAAGAAATTGGCGGTGGAGCCAGTGCCCACGCCGATGATCTCGCCATCCACCACATAGTCGATGGCCGCTTTGGCGACGGCCTGCTTCAATTCGTCTTGAGTCATGATTGTCTTAGTCCAACGTAAATAAAACCTGATAAAACCTGATAAACCATTTAAATCTTATAAATCCTTTGCAGCCACCACGAGCTCATGCCTGACGACCTGCCCTCAATGCACATCGTCCGGCTGCTCGTCGAGCGTCTCGAAGAGGGCGATCTGCAGGCGCGAATGCAGCTTGACCAGCTTGCTCCAGAGCAACCATAGCAGCCCGGCCGACACCGCCAGCACGAAGGCCAGCAGGTTCAGCGGCGGCAGGATGCTGGCGCTGAGCACGAAGATCAGCAGCATGATGCCGACGATGGACATGATGGGCAAGACCTCGGAAATGATCTTGCGCACCCCCGAAGTATACGCTCCCGCGAACTCGGGCTTGACGCCGACCTCGGCCAGCAGCATCGACAGCGCTTGCAACTTGCGATAGGTGGCGATCAGGAAAGGCAGGGACAGCAGCAATGCACATCCCCAGATGACGGCTTTCTGCACATCCTCATCGGGCGTCCAGGCCGACAGCTGGCGCGAGAGGCCATCCACGAAGAAGGCCCCGGCCAGGAACACCGCAATCACCAGCGCCAGGTTGACCATCACCTGAACCAGGATGCGACGGATGATGCGCGTCAGTTCGGCGCGGTCGCCCGTGGGCTGCAGGCTTTCCAGCCAGCGCGAGTACATGCCCAGCAAGCCCGACACGCGCGCCGGCACCAGCTTGACCGCCTTGGCCGAGAGCGGGTCGGCGGCCTTGATGAGATAGGGGGTCAGCAAGGCCGTGACCGCCGAGACCGCCACCACGATGGGATAGAGGAATTCGCTGGTGACCTTGAGGCTCTGGCCCAGCGCCGCAATGATGAAGGAGAACTCGCCGATCTGCGCCAGGCCCATGCCCACGCGCATGGGCGTGCGCCCGCCCTGCCCGGCCACGAAGGTCCCCAGGCCGCAGCTGATGAGCTTGCCGAACACCACCGCCAGGGTGATGACGGTGATGGGCAACCAGTACTTGACCAGCACGTTGGGATCGAACAGCAAGCCGATGGCCACGAAGAAGATGGCCGAGAACATGTCGCGGATCGGCTCGACCAGGCGCTCGATGCGGTGCAGCTGGCGCGACTCGGCCATCACCGCACCGACCAGGAAGGCGCCCAGCGCCACGCTGTATTGCAGCTTCATCACCAGCAGGCAGAAGCCGAACAGGATCCCCAGCACTGCCACCAGCAGCATCTCGTGGCTCTTGAAGCGGGAGATGAAACTGAGCAGGCGCGGTACCGCCAGGATGCCCACCACCAGCGAAACCGTCATGAACAGCACCAGCTTGCCCACAGTGGTCAAGACTTCGCCGGAATTGACCGAGCCACTGGTGGCTACGCCCGAGAGCAGCGCGATCATGCCGATGGCCAGGATATCTTCCACGATCAGGATGCCGAAGATGATCTGGGCGAACTTTTCGTTCTTCATGCCCAGCTCGTTCAGGGCCTTGACGATGATGGTGGTGGACGACACCGCCAGCATGGCCCCCAGGAAGATGGCATCCATGCGCTGCCAGCCGAAGTACAGGCCGATCTCGTAGCCTATCCAGATCATCAGCAGGATCTCGGCGGCGGCCGCGATGAAGGCGGTGGCGCCGACCTTGGCCAGCTTCTTGAGACTGAACTCCAGCCCCAGCGAGAACAGCAGGAAGATCACGCCCAGCTCGGAGAGGATGTGCACGGTCTTCTCATCCTGGATCAGGTCGTAAGGCGGGGTATGCGGGCCGATGATCACGCCCGCGACGATATAGCCCAGCACCACTGGCTGCTTCAACCGGTTGAAGACCACGGTGACGATACCGGCGATGAGCATGATGATCGCCATGTCCTGGATGAATAACTCGACTTCGTGCATCGTGCGGGGATTCCTTTCTGGCTGGTAGGGCAGGATGAAAACTGAAGATGAATGGTGCCGTGCGCCATTTTGCAGCGCCCTTGCACCAAGGCATGTCTCACGGACGCGCCGGCATGGCAGTGCCCGGTGCCTGGCATGCCGCAAGGCGGTGGATGATTGGAGGTTGCTGGTCGCCACTGACGAGACGGCTGGCTTGCCGGCTTCGGGGCCGATCTGTGTCCGCTCTTGGTGCGTCGTGGTACGGGCTGGTTTGATCGGCGGCCCGGGAGGGTGGGCTCCCAGCCGATCATCACCGGATGCCCCCGAAAATAACACAGTAGGCAAGCCGGCCGCAACGCCAATGCTGCGCCAGGCATGGGGGAGCCGCTCGGCAGCCGGCTTCCCGGCAGCCAGGAGCGCCCGTGTGGGGGCGCGCCGGATTGTTAGTTTCCAGTGGTCACACCACTGAAACCCCCTCAGCTGTTGCAGGCACGAAACCTGCTAACCGGAAACACGCACGTACCGGGAGGATGTTACCGGGGCCACGACCCGGACTCAGCCCGGTACGCGCACCTGGACTTCGGGGGCTTTTTCGTCGAAGGCGATGCGCGTGGTGAACTTGGCACGCTTCATCGGGAAGCGCGACTGGAAATGGCGCACATTGCCCGAACCCGAGATGACCCGCCGCACGAACTGGTAATAGGCATCCATATCGATGACGTGGACCGCGAGGAAATAGTCGTATTCGCCGGAAACGAAGTAGCACTGCATGACCTCGGCCTCCTTGGCCATGCGCTGCTCGAAGTCCTGCATGTGCTGGTCGGACTGGTTGTTGAGCGAGATTTCCAGGAAGGCCAGCATGCCATAGCCGAGCGCGAAGGGATCGACCATGGCCACCTCGGCGCTGATGATTCCGGCCTCACGCAGGTCGCGGATGCGGCGCAGGCAGGTGGGCTGGGAGATATGCAGTTTCTCGGCCAGCACGCGGGTGGATATCTGGTTGTCCTTCTGCAGCATGTTGAGCAGTTTGCGGTCCACCTTGTCGAGCGTGTGATGTTTGGCAGGCATGGGACAAATGTCAGGGAAATTTTTAGGCAGGCCGCTTAAAAAAAACTTGGCGAAGCCGATTCTTATGTTGTACCGTCTGCATTATTCAGAAAGTCGGGGACGAAAGCAAAGCGGGACGCCCAGTCCCCGCAACAGGGATCTGAATAAAGCTTGAGTAGTGAGACAAACATTAAAAGTGGTCAATTCAATCTACAGAGGATTTCTATGAAACTCAAGAGCGCCATTATTCCATTAACCGCTGCTATCGGCCTGGCCTTTGCCGGCACCGCGTACTCCCAGGAAGTGATCAAGATCGCCCACGTCGGCCCGCTGTCCGGTCCCAACGCCCACATGGGCAAGGACAACGAGAACGGCGCCCGCATGGCTGTGGACGAACTGAACGCCAAGGGTTTCATGATCGGTGGCAAGAAGGTCAAGTTCGAGCTGGTTGGCGAAGATGACGCATCCGATCCGAAGCAGGCCACTGCCGTGGCGACCAAGCTGGTCGACCAGAAGGTTGCTGCCGTGATCGGCCACCTGAACTCCGGCACCACCATCCCGGCCTCGAAGATCTACAGCGACGCCGGCATCCCGCAGGTTTCGCCTTCGGCCACCAACCCCAAGTACACGCAACAGGGCTTCAAGACCGCCTTCCGCGTGGTGGCCAACGATGCGCAGCTGGGCGCCGCGCTGGGCAAGTATGCCGTGCAGAAGCTGGGCACCAAGCAGATCGCCGTGATCGATGACCGTACCGCATACGGCCAGGGCGTGGCAGAAGAATTCGCCAAGGGCGCCAAGGCTGCTGGCGGCACCATCGTCGGCACCCAGTTCACCAACGACAAGGCCACCGACTTCAACGCCATCCTGACCTCGCTCAAGGGCAAGAAGCCGGACGTGGTCTTCTTCGGCGGCATGGACGCCGTGGGCGGCCCGATGCTGCGCCAGATGAAGCAACTGGGCATCACCGCCAAGTTCATGGGTGGTGACGGCATCTGTACCGGTTCGCTGCCGGGCCTGGCTGGCGACGGCCTGGGCGACGACCAGGTGGTCTGCGCCGAAGCCGGTGGTGTGGATGAGTCCGGCAAGAAGGGCATGGACGATTTCCGCGCGGCCTACAAGAAGAAGTTTGGCATCGACGTCGTCTACAACGCCGCCTACGCCTATGACGCCACCCTGACCGTGGCTGACGCCATGGCCAAGGCCGGTTCCGCCGATCCCAAGAAGTACCTGCCTGAACTGGCCAAGATCAGCCACAAGGGCGTCACCGGCGTGATCTCCTTCGATGCCAAGGGCGACATCAAGGACGGCTCGCTGACCCTGTACACCTACAAGGGTGGTCAACGTACCCTGCTGGCCGTGACCAAGTAATCCTCCTGCGCCGGCCGGCAACGTCCGAGCGCAAGCACAAACGCCCCCGGTGCGAGCCGGGGGCGTTTTTGTTTTATATGATTCCATGACTCACCTCGATCCGGCTCGACGCTAGCCAAGCCACCCTGGGCCAGTCCTCCGGTATGCGCCCCTACCTGGCCAGCGCTTTTTCCAACGCGGCCTTGTTCATCCCGGAGCGCCCCTTGATCTTCCGGGAGCTCGCCTCGGCATAGAGCTGCTGATAAGTGCGGCCCCCTGCACCACTATGTGAGCGCAAGCCGCCCCGGCGCGGAGCGGGCATGTCCTTCAGGGTCGAGACGCTGGCAGCCCTGGACTCGCCATGCTGTGCCCGCTCCTTGTTGACGGTGCGCGCAGCGATTTCTTCGGCGACGTCTTCTGCGGCGCCGCGTTTGCGCACGCTCGCCTTGATGTGCTGGTACTGCCGTTCGCGCTTCTTGCTCCATGCGGCCTGGGGCATGATGACCTCCTGACGGATGATGGTGGCGAGGAAAGTCCGCGCCCTCATTGGCATGATAGGCAGCGCACACTGGCATGGCCACTCCATGCCGCCTGAAAAGCCTGTAGGAAATTACCCGCAAGCGCGATGCGCACTTGCCCGGCGCCTAGAAACGCGGCCGGGGATACTGGACTTCGAAATCACGCTCCATGGTGTCCAGCACCTCGCGATAAGCCTGGTGGAAGACGATACCAGCCCAGGCGATGCCAAGGATGCTATCGCCCTCGGCACCGGGCGGATGGGGCAGGAACTCCATGCCACCAACGTAATCGGGATGCTCGCGCAGACGCCGGTTCATCTCGCGCAGGTATTGCTCCTCGGTGATGATCTTTTTGCTCATGTCACGGCTCCAGCCGAATGAGACAACCAGACTAACAGACTATCCGGCAGGCTGCCTGGCGGCACTGACGACCTTCCCGCCGCACAACCTTTGTCGGGAAACCCGGTCGAACCGATCACGACAACAGGATCGAGGACAACGACCATGAAAAAACTGATGAATGCATTGGGCATCGTGCACGCCGCGATGGCCCTCTTGTTTGCGCTGGGTGCACTCTGCCTGATCGTGATTGCAGCGCACATGGGCTACACGGCGGTGTCGGAAGGCTTGGGATTACAGCAGGCGCAGGCATTGATCGAAGCCATCGGGATCCTGGCGGCGGCGGTCGTGGCATTCCAGATTGCCGAGACGATCACCGAGGAAGAAGTGGTAAGGGACGCCAACATCAGTGCCCCGACGCGGGTAAGGCGGTTCCTGTCGCGTTTTTTTGTGGTGGTGATCGTCGCCCTGGCCATTGAAGGGCTGGTAGCGACCTTCCGGGCGGTGCACGAGTCGCCCGACGACCTGACCCACGCCGCCACCCTGCTGGCGGGAACAGGCATCTTGCTGGCGGCCTGGGGATACTTCATCTCCTGCAACCGCGTGGCAGAAGAGCTCGAACCTGACGCCATGGCCGCCGCCAAGCGGGAGGATCGCAAGCTGGATCAATGAGCCTGATCACCGCCATGGCAAGGCGCCCCTGCCCTTTCGGGTTGAATTTGAGGTTTTTTCGGGTGGGGAGTGGATCAGGAGAAAAGAAACGGCTATAATCGCGAACTTTGCTGATGTAGCTCAGTTGGTAGAGCAACTGATTCGTAATCAGTAGGTCGACGGTTCGATTCCGCCCATCAGCACCAGAACAGAAGCGGCTCACAGCGATGTGAGCCGTTTTTTTTTGCTCCGCAATTCTGGCTTTGCTCCGCAAAAAATCTATTTATCGCACTTGAGGCTATTGAGACTCGCGTCTTCTCAGCCGATAATTGACTCCAGACTCAGCTTATAAAAAGGGAGGATTCGTTGATTAATTGCAAATTCGTCTACTGCTTTGCTAGCGGTGCAGCTTCAGATAGCTTGCGCACTCAATACGATGTTCAGTATGTGCCTTCAATAGGAGATTCCCTGTTTTTAGATGATCAGGAATCAAAGTTTGTGGTGACTCAAGTGGCGCATCGTATCAACAAATCGACAGGCGACCACGAGGTTTTCGTCTACTACAAAGATGCCGAATAATGGTGCGAAAAAAGCCGCAGATTGCGGCTTTTTTTACTTTGTGGGGCTTACCTTTTGCCCCCGCCGCTTTCGGACATAGATTTCCGTCGTCGTCACGCTCTTGTGGCCCAGCTGCCCCTGCGCCGCCCTCACCCCTTCGGAATCGGTCTTGTCCGTTCCGGCCTTGGCGCGCAGGTCTCGGAACTGGAATTCGGCAAACGGAATGCCGGCATCTTCCCGCGCCTTGTCGAATCTACTTCGCAAGGTTTCATAGGTGAGCGGCTGGCCCTCTTCGTTCACTAGCAGGCGCGTAGTAGTTACCTTTTCGACAATATTTCTCTTCCTGGCAAGGATTTTATCGACGAGGGCCTTCAGCTCCCCAGTAATCTCGATGCGCATCTTGCTGTTTGTCTTGTTCTGCGTCACCTCGATGGCACCCTCGCGGATGTGCTTCTCGTCCACCTTGAGCACGTCAGCCACCCGGCCGCCGAGCAGGTATGCCAGATCCATAGCGTCGCGCAACACCTGGCCACTCTTCTCCCACACCTGGGAATACATGTCATCGTAGACATATACGTCCCGCCCCTCCTCGCGGAATGACTTGATGCCAGCGCAGGGATTGGGCAAATCGGTCAGCCCCTCGGCTCGCGCGGCGTTCCAAACGTGCGAGATCAGCGCTTTGTCACGATTTGCTGCCACGCGCCCTTCGTCGCCCTTCACCTCAAGCCCCTTTTCGCGCAGAGAGTCCTGGCGCTTCTTACTTCGCCAGGCCATGTACTGGCGGACGTGGATTGGCTTGATTTCTTCAAGCGGCGCCGGCGGATTGTCGAAAAACTCGAAGAGGAACGGGAACTGCCGCAGCTTCTCGCGCCTGGTCTTGGGGCTGTTGTCCAGCATGTATTTCTGCTGGTACACCTCGCAGGCATAGCGGAACGTCACCACCTTGGAGACGGTGGACGGCGGCATCGCCTCCAGCTCGGCCCACTTCCGCACAGCCTCGACGTAATTCGAGCCGAGCGGAATCTCACGACGCGGTGTGCCGCCGGTATCGTAGTAGTAGTAAATCACCCCACTGCGCTGCTCACGCGCACGCACGCCGCGTGGAAGATTCGAATTTTTCGACGGCTTGCGCCCCATGTCATGCCCCAATCACTGCTGGTTTCCATCCCTTTTTCGGTGCCTCTGTCATGCGGCGCGATTCTACTGCCGACAGCAGGACCACCGGCCGGCCACGCGCGTTCGAAATAAACGGAATTCCGATTTCGCGCAGGAACGCGGCCTGCATTTCATGCTTAGTTTGCTTGACGCCGGCGCGGGTACTCCCGCGCCGGATTCCTGTCAGGCGATCAAGGCTTGCATCATCGAGGAAGATATCGCTCATGGCTATGCGAGTCCCGTTTCATGTCGCTCCCTCACGGCGCGCAATTGGTCGGCCAGCGCGCCGCTGAAATCTGCGAGGCACAGCCGGCGTGCGCTATTGACGATGGCGGCTTGCTGACGGGCGCCGCCGCTGTCATCGCTGCTGATGATGTCAGCCAGGGGAACGCCACGGAATTGACCAGCCAATTCGTTGTCCAGCTCTACCCAGGCGAAGCGCTCGCCGTTGCCGAGGTGATGCCGGATTGCAGCGATGAAGCCGGCCAGTACACCGTCGTCTGGAGTATTGAAGGTAATGCGGTCGTTCATCCATGGCGGGTTCATCACGAAGTCTCGTGGCGGGATGAATACGGTATAGGCGGTAGTGTTTTTCAGTGCTGCGTTCATTGTTTTTTCTCCTTAGTGGCCGTTACAGAGCACACGCCAAAGCGATCGACGGCAGCGGCGATCACGTCGCAGCTATGGGCTGCGATGGCGGTGTAGGAATGGCGTGCGCTGGCAGTGCGCACGACGACACGAAACGCGGTCATGGGGCGTTCCCTTTCGTTGGGTTGGGATCAATCGGAATCTCGCTCACATCAAGCCGGCCGGCCCGCCAGTCGGCCACCTGGCGCGGCGTGCCATGGCGCGGAGACTTGTCCGGCACCGGCACCATGCGCGGCCAGGGGCATGCCTTGATGGCATCCCAGGAGGCCAGCGCGAGGCGCTGATCGTCGGCCGTCATGGTCTGCGCCGGGCCTGCTGGCGTGTCGCCGGACACCGGCCGGGGCCAGGGGCATGCACCCAGGGCGAGCCAGGCGTGCTCGATCTGTGCGGCCTGGTCCGGCTTGAACATGACCGGTGCGGGTGCTGTCTTCGGCTCGAAGGAAGCATTGGCCGCAAATCCAGTCCCGGCGGGATCCGTACAGTTATTTACACGAGTCCAAGGGAACCCCGAACCCGCCGATGCGCGGGCGTCGTTCCCTTGAACTGGCGTCCAAGTGTGGCGAACGGACTTGAACACCACCCCGACCATTTGGCGGCATTGCACGCCATAGGGCATGACGCGCTTGCACTCTTCATAGCGGCCCGTCACGGTCTTGGTTTCCTTGGCCACGGTGATCATCAGATCGTCGCGCTTCACAATGGCGCCACCCTGCGCACGCAGGTAGCTCGCCCAGCATGCACGCTTCTCGCCCTCGACCTTCTGAACCGCATCCCAGGCAGCGGCCATAGCCGGAGGGGCTTCTTGCACCATGTCTTCAGGCACACGGCGCAGCTCGCGCCAGACACTCACCGGTGCGCCACCCCATTGCTGGAACTGGCGAATACCCCAGCGCGCGGCCCATGCTTCCACGCGCGCCGATGGCGTCAGCTCGTAGTCGCCGGCGGTATCGGTGGTAACCACGTAACCCTCCTTGGTCTTGTGGTCGGCCACGCCATCAATGTTCTTGGCCACGTACTTGGCGATGTAGCCAGCGGCACTGCCTTTCGACCAGTCGATACGCTTCACGTCGAGCCGACGCTTGAAGGCTCCCGGCTCACCACGGTCCACGCGCCAGGCGTATCGCTTCATGACGCGCACGGCGCGGCCGGCCACGTCCTTGATATGCGGCGTGGTGTACCCCGGCAAGGCACGCACGAACACCAGCATGTGCCAGTGCGGGCATCCATCGTGGTGAGGTTCGGCAATACGGAAGCCGTACAGACCGATGCCGCGCCGGGCCAGCGCCGAGCGCGCCAGTGCTGTCATCTTGCCCAGGTATTTATTAGCTGCGCGCGGATCTGATCCGTCGTATTTCGAGTTTGGCTTGCCGCTGTGCAGTGTCGCGTGGAAGCGCGACGGGCACGACCAGGTGAGGAACAGTCCTTCGTCCTTGCATTCGCGGGCGATGGTCTCAAAGCCGTTGATGCGCAACATCAGCTCGCCGCGACGAATTGTCTTGTTCGCGGTGGTCTTCTCGGCCAGCTCGGCAATGCTGAATTCCTGGCCAGCCTCGTTGCGCACCATGGTGGCCTCAAGGGCCGCCGCATTGCGCTTGTTCTGCGCCAGGCGTGACAGCACAGCCTCATTGCTGGCATAGGGCTCGCCGTGATAGTGAACATAGCCCAAGCGGATATTGCCGCCCTCGAAGGCGCGGCCGAGCACTTTGCGCAGTTGCCGGCGCCACCAACGCGGGTCCACCACTCGCGCGATGATGGCGCGTAAATCGTCGTCGTCCACTTCGGGAACATCAATTCCGTAGTCGCTGCACTCCTGCTCGATGATGTCGCGTGCGTTCGTGTCTGAAATCGCCTTCCAGAGCATTTTCTTGACGTTCTCGGCGGCCCTCTCAGCAGTCGCGCAGATCTCTGCATCGTCTTGGGAAAGGTCGATTCCGGCCGGCACATACTGGTCGGCGAAGTCGCGCACGAAATCGAGCGCCACCGGC
>NZ_JAELUH010000072.1 GCF_016429215.1 Herbaspirillum sp. ASV7
GCGCAGGGTCGAGCGCTGGCTCGAGTTGTGAGCGTTTTGCTTGACTGCTTGACGAGCACGCTTACGTGCCTGTGCGGTATTTGCCATGAAATTATCCTAAATCGAGAGTCGTTTGCGCCGCAAACCCCAAGGACTCGCGATGCCAAATTCTGTAAAGCATCGGATTATAACCAGATTTCCCTGGCAAGGCAATCAAGTTGTCAGTATCTCCGGTAAACAAGCGTCATCCGTTGCGAAGCCGCCCACAATGACCGTCCTGGCCCGGACCAGACAGCTTGCCCGCAAGAAATCACCAGAGAGCAGCGAACCAGCCAGCTCCGCGAGCACTCTACTGCGACCCGCCACTATCAGGCGCCCCGCTATAATGCCGCTCCATGAACTTGCATAAAACGCTAGCCGCCATCTCCGGCATGACGATGCTTTCACGCATCACCGGACTGGTCCGGGAAATCCTGTTTGCCCGCGCCTTCGGCGCCTCCGCCTACACCGACGCCTTCAACATCGCCTTCCGCATCCCCAACCTGCTGCGCCGCCTGTTTGCCGAGGGCGCGTTCTCACAGGCCTTCGTGCCCATCCTGGCCGAATACAAGAACCAGCGCGGGGCCGCAGAGACCAAGCACCTGGTAGACCATGTGGCCACGGTGCTGATGTGGGTCATGCTGCTGACCTGCGTGGCTGGCATCGTCGCCACGCCCTTCGTGGTCTACTTCATCGCCACCGGCCTGCAATACAACCAGGATGCCTTCCACGCCTCGGTGCTGATGACCCGCATCATGTTCCCCTACATCGGCTTCATGGCCTTCGTGGCGCTGGCCGGCGGCATCCTCAATACCTGGAAGGAATTCCGCATCCCGGCTTTCACTTCTGTCTTGCTCAACGTGGCCTTCATCGTCGCCTCGCTGTTCGTCGCACCCTTCATGGCGCAGCCCATCTATGCGATGGCCTTCGCGGTGCTGGTGGGCGGTATCCTGCAGGTGGCCATCCAGGTGCCGGCACTGATGAAGATCGGCATGCTGCCGCACCTCTACCTCAACCCGCTGCTGGGCCTGCGCGATACGGGCGTCAAACGGGTGCTGCAAAAGATGGGACCGGCCGTCTTCGCGGTCTCGGCCGCGCAGATCAGCCTGATGATCAACACCAACATCGCCTCGCGCCTGGAACATGGCAGCGTGTCCTGGCTGTCCTATGCGGACCGGCTCATGGAATTCCCCACCGCCCTGCTGGGCGTGGCGCTGGGGACCATCCTGCTGCCCAGCCTCTCCAATGCCCACGCCGCGCAGGACAAGGAAGAATATTCCTCGCTACTGGACTGGGGCCTGCGCATGACCTTCATGCTGGCCATGCCGGCTGCGGTGGCGCTGGCGACCCTGTCCAAGCCGCTGACGGCCACGCTGTTCCACTACGGCCGCTTCGACGCCCTCTCGGTAACCATGACCAGCCATGCGCTGGTGGCCTATGGGGTCGGCCTGATCGGCCTGATCCTGGTCAAGATCCTGGCCCCCGGCTTCTATGCCAAGCAGGATATCCGCACCCCGGTGATGATCGCCGTGGGCGTACTGATTGCGACCCAGCTGATGAACAGCATCTTCGTGCCCATGTTCGCCCACGCCGGCCTGGCGCTGTCGATCGGCCTGGGTGCCTGCCTCAATGCCGGCTGCCTCTACATCGGCCTGCGCCGGCGCCAGATCTACGTACCGCGTCCGGGCTGGGGATTGTTCCTGGTGCGCCTGACCGGCGCCCTGCTGGTGCTGGCGGGGGTGGCATTGTGGATTGCCGGCCATTTCGACTGGATCGCCCTGCGCGCCCATCCGGTGGAGCGTATCGGCGCACTGGCACTGGTGATCGCGGTCTGCGCGGCGGCCTACTTCGGCCCCTTGTTTTCGATGGGATTCCGGCTGCGTGAATTCAAACGCATCGCCCGTCGCTGAGAGCGCGACGGTAATTGCACAGGATAAAGGCGGGGATGCTTCTGCGCCAGTCGCAGCGGCCTGAAACAACAGAATTCGTTCGGCACTGCACAGACCTGACGCAGCGCGAAATATTTTGATAGGATGAAGCCATGACGCTCACCTCCCTCGATTATTTCGCTTCGCTGGTGCGCCAGGACGATTCGATCCCGCTGTTCGAATCCGCCCTGACGTTGGGACAGGACTTTTATCCCGAAATGGATTTCGCCGAGGAAGAGATGGCGCTCGACACGCTGGCCGCCAAGCTCAAGCAGCGCCTGCCCTCGGACGCCTCGCAGATCCAGAAGCTGCGCATGCTGAACCATTTCTTCTTCCAGGAAATGGCCTTTGCCGGCAACGTCAACAATTATTACGATCCCGACAACAGCTACATCCACCGGGTCATCTCGACCCGGCGCGGCATCCCGATCTCGCTGGCGGTGGTCTATATCGAACTGGCCCAGCACATCGGACTGGACATGAAGGGCGTGTCATTCCCAGGTCATTTCCTGATGAAGCTGTCGGTGCAGTCGGGCGAGATCGTGCTCGATCCCATGAACGGATCCAGCCTCTCCCGCGAAGAGCTGGAGGAGCGCCTGGAGCCCTTCCTGGCCCATCCGCCGGAAGAGGATTTCGGTGACGAACTGCCGCTGGCCGCCTACCTGCGCGCGGCACATCCGCGCGAGATCCTGGCGCGCATGTTGCGCAACCTCAAGGCCATCTTCATGGAAAGCCAGCGCTGGCAACAGGTGCTGGATGTGCAGGAGCGTCTGGTGATCCTGCTGCCCGAGGAAATCACCGAAAAGCGTGACCGTGGCCTGGCCTTCGCCAACCTGGGTCTGGCCCAGCCGGCCCTGGAAGACCTGGAAGCCTACCTGGCCATGCGCCCGCACGCCGAGGACGCCCCCAACCTGCGCGAGATGCTGCCCGACCTGCGCGAAGCCCTGCGCAAGCCGAACTGATCCCGCCGCGCGGTCGGCTTACTTCTTCCCTTCGATCTCTTCCCAGCGCTCCAGGCTGACCAGCAGTTCTTCGTCGATCTCGGCGAAGCGCTGGTTCAGCTTGACGGCCTCATCGGCACTCTTCTTGTACAGGTCCGGGTCGGCCAGCTTGGCGGAAACTTCCTTCTGCTCCGCCTCCAGGGCGGCGATGCGCTGGGGCAGTTCTTCCAGCTCACGCTGTTCCTTGTAGCTCAGCTTCTTCTTGGCCGGCTGCGGCGCCGGTGCCGGCGCGGCCATGGTGGACTCGGCCTTCACCTCGTTCTTGTCGGCCGCCTTCGCAGCAGTCTTCGACGATGCCGCCTGCGCCGCCGGACGCTGGCGTTCCCAGTCGGAGTAGCCACCCACATATTCGCGCCAGACGCCATTGCCCTCGGCGGCAATCACCTGGGTCACCACGTTGTCCAGGAACATGCGGTCGTGGCTGACCAGGAAGACGGTGCCGTCATAGTCTTCCAGCAGCTCTTCGAGCAGCTCCAGGGTATCGATGTCGAGGTCGTTGGTCGGTTCGTCCAGCACCAGCACGTTGGCCGGCTTGGCGAACAGGCGCGCCAGCAACAGGCGGTTGCGCTCACCGCCGGAGAGCGTGCGCACGGGTGAACGGGCACGCTCGGGAGCGAACAGGAAGTCGCTCAGGTAGGTCATCACATGCTTGCGCTGGCCGTTGATCTCGACCCAGTCGCTGCCCGGCGCGATGGTGTCGGCCAGCGAAGTTTCCTCGTTCAGTTGCGCGCGCATCTGGTCGAAATACGCCACCTGCATCTTGGTGCCCTGCTTGACGGTGCCGCTGTCGGAATTCTCCTCGCCCAGGATCAGCTTCAGCAAGGTGGTCTTGCCGGCACCGTTCTGGCCGATCAGGCCGACCTTGTCGCCGCGCATGAGGATGGTGCTGAAGTCGCGCACGATGGTCTTGGGACCATAGGCCTTGCTGACGTTTTCCAGTTCCGCCACGATCTTGCCGGAGCGTTCGCCGGTGCCCACTTCCAGCTTGACCTGGCCCTGCCGGTCGCGACGCTCGCTGCGTTGCACCCGCAGCGCTTCCAGGCGGCGCACACGGCCTTCGTCGCGGGTACGGCGGGCTTGCACGCCCTTGCGGATCCAGACTTCTTCCTGCGCCAGGAATTTGTCGAACTTGGCATTTTCCACTTCCTCGTTGGCCAGCAGCTCGGCCTTGCGGGCCTGGTAGGTGCTGAAGTTGCCGGGGAAGGACAGGATCTTGCCGCGATCGAGTTCGATGATGCGGGTGGAGACGTTGTCCAGGAAGCTGCGGTCGTGGGTGATGAAGAGGATGCTGCCCTTGAAGTCGCGCAGCAGGCCTTCCAGCCAAAGGATGGAGCCGAAGTCGAGGTGGTTGGTCGGCTCGTCCAGCAGCAGCACGTCGGGGTTGCCCACCAGGCCGCAGGCCAGCGCGACACGCTTCTTCATGCCGCCGGAGAGCTCGCCGATGCGGGCCTCGCGGTTCAGGTTCAGCTTGTCCAGGGTGGTCTCGACCTTGTTGCCGATGGACCAGGCGTCAGCCGCGTCCAGCACGGTCTGGATCTGGTGCATGCGCTCCAGCAGGGCATCATCGTTGTCGCCGCCGAACTGGCCGGTGATGGCTTCATACTCGGCCAAGAGCGCCGGCAGCTCACCGAGGCCCGAGGCCACGGCGTCGAAGACGGTCATCTCTTCCGGGAAATGCGGTTCCTGGTCGACATAGGCGATCTTGAGGCCCTGCTGCATCACCAGCAGGCCATCGTCCAGCTTGGAACGACCGGCGATGATCTTCAACAGCGAGGACTTGCCGGTGCCGTTGCGGCCGATCAGACCGATGCGTTCGCCAGTCTCCAGCGAGAATTCGGCGTGATCGAGAAGCGCGACGTGGCCGAAGGCCAGTTGTGCGTCGCTGAGGGAAATGACTGCCATAGCGTGCTTTGCGTGAATCTACGTGAATGCGACGGCCGTGGCCGCGCAGGAAGGATGCATCCATGCACCAGGGGCGCCCGAAAAAGGCGCGAGAGCGGCATTGTACCGACTGCGCCAGGGAAATGCTCCCAAATGCTGCCGGAAACATGTGCCGCCGGCCCGGTTTGCCACATGACAATTGAAAAAATCACAAAAACAGGCGAAAAAGACCGGAAAACCGGCGATTTCCCCCGTCAAACGGGAACGCTGTTACATCTGCTTAAGCATTGCCCACGCCCGCCGTGCCGGGCCCGGGGTCCGATGCTGTAAGATAGCGCATCCCGATTCCTGCACATCCCATGCCTCTTCCATCTTCTCCGGTGTCCTTACGCCGCCAGCGCGGTTTTCTCAATCCCAACATCGCCAAGTTCATCGGACTGTCCATCGTCGGCCTGGGCATTGCCGGCGCCCTGCTGGTGGTCTATGCGCTGATCTTCATCAATCCGCGCCTGCCCTCGCTGGACCTGATCACCGATTACCGGCCCAAGGTACCGCTGCGCATCTGGTCCCAGGACAAGGTGCTGCTGGGTGAATTCGGCGAGGAAAAGCGCAGCCTGGTCAAGCTCGACGATATCCCGGCCGACATGAAGAATGCCGTGCTGGCCATCGAGGACTACCGTTTCTATGAGCACGGCGGCATCGACTGGATCGGCATCGCCCGCGCCCTGGCCACCGACGTGCTGCGCGGCAAGGCTTCGCAAGGCGCCAGCACGATCACCATGCAGGTGGCGCGCAACGTCTTCCTGACCAAGGAAAAGACCTTCTCCCGCAAGCTCTATGAAGTGCTGCTGGCCAACAAGATCGAGCAGACCCTGAGCAAGGACCAGATCCTGGAGGTCTACATGAACCAGATCTACCTGGGCCAGCGCGCCTTCGGCTTCGCTGCCGCCGCCCGTACCTATTTCGGCAAGGACCTCAAGGATGTCACCCTGGCCGAAGCAGCCATGCTGGCCGGCCTGCCCAAGGCGCCGTCGGCCTACAACCCCATCGTCAACCCCAAGCGCGCCCACATCCGCCAGCAGTACATCCTGCAGCGCATGCTGGACGTGGGCTTCATCACCCAGGCGCAGTACGACAAGGCTTCCAAGGAAGAACTGAAGGTCCGCGCCCCCGGCAGCCAGTACACCGTGCATGCGGAGTATGTCAATGAAATGGTGCGCCAGATGGTCTACGCCCAGTACAAGGAAGATACCTACACCCAGGGCTACAACGTCTACACCACCATCAATGCCGCCGACCAGCAGGCCGCCTACATGGCCGTGCGCAAGGGCGTGATGGACTACGACCGCCGCCATGGCTATCGCGGCCCGGAAGAGACCATCGAGCTGCCCGCCAATGCCGACGATCGCGCCTCCGCCATCGATGACGTGATGGATGACCATCCCGACAACGACGACATCCTCGCCGCCGTGGTCGTGGCGGCCAGCCCCAAGCAGATCGATGCGGTGCTGCGCAGTGGCGACAAGATCAGCATCAAGGGCGAAGCCCTGCGCTTCGTCGCCTCTGCCCTGTCGGACAAGGCCAAGAAGGAAGTCCGCATCGCTCCGGGCGCACTGATCCGCGTGATGCAGGATGCCAAGCAGAACTGGCAGGTGGTGCAATTGCCGCAGGTGGAAGCGGCGCTGGTGTCGGTGGTGCCGCAGGATGGCTCGATCCGCGCACTGGTCGGCGGTTTCGACTTCACCCAGAACAATTTCAACCACGTCACCCAGGCCTGGCGCCAGCCGGGCTCGACCTTCAAGCCCTTCATCTATTCGGCCGCGCTGGAGAAGGGTTATGCGCCCGCCTCCATCGTCAACGATGCCCCGGTGTCGTACCCTGCCGGCCCCGGCCAGCCGAACTGGGAACCCAAGGATGACGAAGCCCCGGCCGGTCCGATGACGGTGCGCACCGCCCTGCAGAAGTCGGTGAACCTGGTGGCCATCCGCACGCTGGACAACATCGGCGTGCCCTATGCCAAGGACTTCATCACCGGCACCTACGGCTTCGACCCGGACAAGGTGCCGCCCTACCTGCCCATGGCGCTGGGCGCGGGCCAGACCAATCCGCTGCAACTGTCGGCCGCCTATTCGGTATTTGCCAACGGCGGCTACAAGATCCAGCCCTATCTGATCTCGCAGATCACCGATGCACGCGGCAAGGTGCTGTCCAAGGCCGAGCCGCTGGTGGTGGGGGACGGCGCGCCGCGCGTGGTGGCCGAGCGCAACAGCTACATGATGACCAACCTGTTGAAGTCGGTGGCCCAGCGCGGCACCGGTGCGCGCAGCAACAGCATCGGCCGCAGCGACCTGGCCGGCAAGACCGGTACCACCAACGATGCCGTCGATGGCTGGTTTGCCGGCTACCAGCGCACGCTGGCCACGGTGGTATGGATGGGTTACGACCAGCCCAAGAGCCTGGGCAGCATGGAATTCGGTGCCCAGCTGGCGCTGCCGATCTGGGTCGACTACATGGCCAAGGCCTTGAAGGGCGTCCCCGAGTTCGAGCAACCGGTGCCTGATGGCATCCGCTTCATCGATGGTGAGCCCTACTATGACAACTTCACCCCCAACAACGGCCTGGTGACCAATGTGGGTGTGACGGTGGTGGATGCGATCTCCAACTTCTTCGGCTGGACGCCCAGCCAGACCCCGTCCGCCCCCGGCAGCAGCAGCCAGCCCGCCCCCAATGTGCCGGGTACGACGCCAGCCAGCCCGGCAACGGCGCCAGCCGCACCGGGATCGCGCAGCCAGAACGAAAACGCCAGGCGTTTCCTGGACAGTACCAACCAGGGGCATTGAACGGGTGCGGTGCCGTGATCAGGCCGTATCAACGAAAAAAAGCGCAGAAGCCGGCTTCTGCGCTTTTTTTCTGCTCGCCAGTTC
The DNA here is from genome assembly GCF_016429215.1 of Herbaspirillum sp. ASV7. GTDB lineage: Bacteria > Pseudomonadota > Gammaproteobacteria > Burkholderiales > Burkholderiaceae_D > Herbaspirillum. Next base: position 7,753 of record NZ_JAELUH010000072.1, read on the forward strand.
AGGCCAGCGCCTGCCGGACCAGGTTGCGCCCGCCGCGCTTGGCTTCGTACAAAGCACTATCGACCCGGCTGAGCAAGCACGCCAGGTCTTCGCCGCGCTCCAAGGCGGCCACCCCGAAGCTGGCGGTCTTGCGCCCGGCCGGGTGAAAGTCGGCATGCGCGATGTGGGCGCGCAACTGCTCGGCCAGCCAGGTGGCCTGCTCCAGGCTGGTGGCCGGTGCCACCACCATGAACTCCTCGCCGCCCCAACGGCCTACCACATCGCTGCCTCGCACGGCGGCGGCCAGGATCTGGGCCACCCGTACCAGCACATCATCCCCCACCATATGGCCATGCGTATCGTTGACCTGCTTGAAATGGTCGATGTCCAGCAGGATGAGCGCAAAGCCAATCCCCTCGCGCAGCGCCAAAGCCAGGTTGTCGGCCAGCACCTGCTCCAGCCGGATCCGGTTGGCCAATTGCGTCAAACCGTCGGTGACGGAAATCTTGGTGACCTCCCGGTTCAGGGTTTCCAGTTCCTGCGTGACGGTACCGATGAAATGCATCAGCCGTGACACCACCCTGGCGTGCTTGTTGGCATAGGGATCGCCCCCCTCGGGTGCGCTTTCACTGCCCGCCGCCCCAGCTGCTGAGGGGGATACCGGCAGCGCAGGCCCCTCGCGCAGGCTCACCACGACCATGGTGGAATTGAGCAGCGCAAGGCGCTCGGTACCAAAGAATTCGCCGTAGGTATAGAAGCCGAAACTGGGGGCGATGTCTTCGAAGGGCAGGGTCTCCAGTGCCACGTCTTCCTGCATCAGGAAACGCCGGCAGCCACAGCTGAAGAGGAAGATCGCCTGCGGCGAAAACTGCCGGGCTTCGTTGTGGATGACCTGGGCGTCGCTGACGATCATCTCTGGATCGCCATATCCGATGCGAAAGGCTTCACCTTCCGCTATGTCGGCGACGAACTGCAGTGCACCTTCCGCCGTCACGGCCACCGGTACGCGCGCCAGCAACTGGCCCTGGCGCTCCAGCAGGAAAGGAAACTCCAGCGCATTGAGGAAGAAGTCATCGTCGTTGGCAATATCGAGATAGCGCTGATACACCTCGAAGGCTGGCCGATGATCCACGGTCCGTACCAGCAGACCATCGACCTCGGTGATACGCATGACCTTGCTCAACGGCCGCCAGCCGAGATAGGTGCGCGATTGCAGATGCAGCTCCTCGCCCGACAGCACTACCGCCACCGCCCCGCACATCAGCATCGTGCTGCCGGCAAAGACCAGCGAGTTGCGCATGGCCGCATAATCCCCCGCACCACCACCGAAGACGGGGTGGCAATGACCGGCATCCTCCAGCCCCTGCAACAGGGCTGCGACATCCATGCACAGTGGCGTGGCCAGCAGCAACACCCCGGCCACCGGGCCGGGACAGGCGGCAATCCCACGCGCCAGTTCAATGCCGGCCTGGTATTGCGTCCCCTCTTCGCAGGGCAGCGCCACTACGAACAGAGAGCTGCTTTCAAAGAAGGTAAATCCGATCACCGTCTGTCGCGTCAGCAAGCGCCCGTGGGCAATCTCGCCCACCGTACTGGCGCCGACCACCACCGCGCCGGGCAAGCGGCTACCCAGGCAGGAGACCAGCTCCTGCAGCCGCTCGCAATCGGTATCGGGGCAATACACCTGGACCAGGATGGCACTCGCTCCGGCGGCGGCCTTGAGCCACTTTTCCTGACCAAGCAGGCTGTGCAGGTTCTGCAGTCCGGCGTAGACGTGCGAAAAGTGCGTGATCATGACGATAATTCCCTATCCCCTATCAGGCCTGTGCTGCCATTGCGTCGGCAACGATGAAATCCGATCTTACTTGAGCACGGCGCCAGGAGGGGCAAATGCGCAGCCGATGATGTTGCACAAGGACGGGACAGTAGCGGCAGGGTTCGGTCGCTCGATAGCATGTCGATCTCTGCGCGAACATGGCCGGCTTGGCAATGGAAGCAGAAACAAAAACGGGCATCTCCGAAGAAATGCCCGTCTTCCATGCGATGGCGCCCCCGACACGGATCGAACGTGTGACCTATCCCTTCGTACCACTATGGCTTTCGCCACCACATTCATGTTTGTGGTCTGGACTATACCTTGGCCATGGGCGGGTGCATGCACACTCGCCTTGAGGCCGGAGCCGTCTAGTCTCTACACCTTCCGGCCTGCAAGCAGGAAACCGGCTTGGCTCGGTATTGCCAGCAGCCGCGCGGTCGCAGGGACCATGCGCTGTCAGGGTTCACCGAATTTGACTCCATTCACGCGGCGCCTTTCGGCATCCGGTGCCCAATCTGTTTAGGAGGGGATCGCTCTATCCACTGAGCTACGGGGGCAGCAAGGCCGCTATTGTATCCGCTGCGACAGGGCTTGCAAAGCCGCAAGCAAGCGCCGCCATACACTACAATAGTTAAATGCGCTTGCTCACAACAAATATGAAGAGTATTGCTGCCACCGCGCTGGGGACGTGGTTTGCCTGCACACTGGCCCTGGCCCAGCAGCCTGCCGTCACGGCCAGCCCCCCCGGCATGGCCGACCGGGTCGCGGCCTGCATCGCCTGCCATGGCAAGGAGGGACGTGCCACGGCCGACGGCTACTATCCGCGCATTGCAGGCAAACCTGCCGGCTATCTGCTGAACCAGTTGCAGGGTTTCCGTGATGGCCACCGCCGCTATCCGATGATGAACTACCTGCTGACCAATCTTTCCGACGACTACCTGCAGCAGATCGCCAACTTCTTCGCCGCCCAGCATCCGCCCTACCCGCCGCCGCCGCCCCCCGAGGCCAATGCGGCATTGCTGGAACGCGGACGCATCCTGGTCAGCGAGGGTGACCGGCAGCGCCGCATTCCTGCCTGCAGCGCCTGCCACGGCGCCCGGCTGGGCGGCGTGCAACCTGCCATTCCCGGCCTGCTGGGCCTGCCGCGCGACTACACCAACGCCCAGCTGGGCGCCTGGCGCAATGGCGAGCGCAGCGCCAGGGCCCCTGACTGCATGGCCGCCATCGCCCGCGAACTGACGCCAGAAGACATCAATGCAGCCAGCAGCTGGCTCTCGGGGCAGACCGTACCCGCAGACTATGTGCCGGCCAGCAGCCTGAGCACGCCACTGCCGCGCCAGTGCGGCAGCCTGCCACAGGCTGCCGGGGTGAGCCCATGAGAGCGCGCCTGGGCTGGGTCATCGGCATCCTGCTGGCCGCCGTGGTGGTGCTGCCGGCCGCGGTGATCGCATGGCAGATGCTGCGCCACGAAGAGGCCGGCGTCGCCCCCCCGGTCCGTGACCGCAACGCCCAGCTCGCGCAGGGCCGCTACCTGGCCCGTGCCGGCAATTGCATGGCCTGCCATACCGCGCGGGGCGGCGCCGAATACGCCGGCGGCCGCCCCATCGCCACCGATTTCGGTACGCTCTACACCTCCAACATCACCCCCGACAAGGCGACCGGCATCGGCCAGTGGAGCGCGGACGATTTCTGGCGTGCCCTCCACCATGGACGCGGGCGCGATGGCCGCTTCCTCTACCCGGCCTTCCCCTATACCAGCTACACCCGGATGAGCCGCGAGGACAGCGATGCCCTCTTTGCCTATCTGCAGAGCCTGCCGGCGGTAGTGCGCACCAACCAGCCGCATGCATTGCGCTTCCCCTACGACCAGCGCGTGCTGCTGGCGCTGTGGCGCACGCTGTATTTCTCCCCCGGCAGCTATGTGCCGGATCCCAGCCGGAGCGCCCAGTGGAATCGTGGCGCCTACCTGGTGCAGGGCGCCGGTCATTGCAGCGCCTGCCACAGTGCGCGAAACGGCCTGGGCGCCAGCGTGGCCCCGCTGGCCCTGGCCGGTGGCGTGATCCCGGCGCTGGACTGGTATGCGCCGGCGCTGCACGGGGGCGAGCTGGCACTGGGCCGCTGGCGCGATGAAGACCTGGCGGCGCTGCTCAAGACTGGCGTGTCGGCACGCGGTGCCACCCTGGGGCCGATGTCGGAGATCGTCGGGCGCAGCCTGCAATATCTGGAGGATGCCGATATTGCCGCGATGGCGGCCTACCTGCGCACGCTGCCACCAGTCGCCGCCAACCACCTGCCACCGACGGCGCAGCCGGAACCGGCCGAAGCCGAGCGCATCATGAAACAGGGCAAGCGCCTGTATGGCGACCATTGCGCCGATTGCCACGGTGGCCGCGGGCAAGGCAGCGCACCGGATTACCCGCCCCTGGCCGGTAACCACGCGGTGGCCGACGCGCATCCGGTCAATGCCATCCGTGCGGTGCTCAATGGCGGCTTCCCGCCCTCCACGACCGGCAATCCCTATCCCTTCGGCATGCCGCCATTCGGGCCGCAGCTGAGCGACCAGGAAGTGGCCGCCGTAGTCTCCTACCTACGCAACAGCTGGGGCAACCAGGGAGGCTTCGTCTCGGCGGCCGAGGTCAACCGCTATCGCAGCGTGCCGCTGGACTGATGCCGGCGGCATGAAAAAAGGCGATCCAGGGATCGCCTTGTTCTTGCCGCATGGACCTGCATGTACCTCTACTGCTCACTGCTGAGCTTGTAGCCCATGCCCCGTACCGTCTGCACGTAGTGCGCCAGGTCGCCAAGCGACTTGCGCAGCCGCATGATGTGCACGTCCACCGTACGTTCCTCGATGAAGGTATGGTCGCCCCAGACCTTGTCGAGCAATTGTGCGCGCGAGAAGATGCGTTCCGGGTGTGCCACCAGGTAGCGCAAGAGCTTGAACTCGGCCTGATCCAGCGCCACCTGGCGATCGGCCAGCGAGACCTGGCGCCGCTCGACATCGATGCTGATCTCCCGGTATTTCAGCGCCTGGCTGCCGATCTCCGGCGCCTTACGCCGCAGCAGCGCCTGCACCCGCGCCACCAGTTCCTTGGGGGAGAAGGGCTTGGTGACGTAGTCGTCGGCGCCTTCGTTCAAGCCCTTGACCTTGTCCTCCTCCATGCCCTTGGCGGTCAGCATGATGACCGGCAGTGCCGCCGTGCGCGGCTCGCGCCGCAATTCAGCCAGCAAGGCCAGGCCGGTGCTGTCGGGCAGCATCCAGTCCAGCAGCACGACATGAGGCAGCGATTCACCGATGAGCTGGCGCGCCTGCGCCACGTCGCTGGCGATGGTGGTGGCAAAGCCGGCCCCCTGCATCGTGAAGCGCAACAGCTCCGCGATGCTGGGTTCGTCCTCGACCATGAGGATGTGGGGTAACTCTTTTGACATCGTCCTTCTATCCGAAACAGCCCAGACTCAAAGCCTCAAAGTACCTTGGCCGCGATACGCTGGGCCATGCTGCGCGCCAGGTCGGCCTGCTGGGCTTCGACCATCACGCGGATCAGCGGTTCGGTGCCGGACGGGCGCAACAGCACGCGGCCACGCTCGCCCAATTCCTCTTCCACGGCGGCCTTCTCGGCCTGCAGGGCGGCGTTGGATTTCCAGTCGTAACCTGCCGGGATCTTCACGTTGACCAGCGACTGCGGGTACATCGTGATATCGGCCGTCATTTCCGCCAGCGTCTGGCCGCTGCGCTTCAAGGCCGTGAGCACCTGCAGTGCCGAGACGATGCCGTCGCCGGTGGTGTGCTTGTCCAGCGCCAGCAGGTGGCCCGAACCTTCGCCGCCGAGCAGCCAGCCCTTTTCCTGCAGCACTTCCAGCACGTAGCGGTCACCGACCTTGGCGCGCTCGAAGGGCACGCCCATCTTCCTGAAGGCCACTTCCAGCGCCATGTTGGTCATCAGGGTGCCCACCGCTCCGTCGACCGGGCCGGTGGCCAGGCGATCCTTGACCATCAGGTACAGCAATTCGTCGCCGTTGTAGATGCGGCCCTCGCCATCGACCATGATCAGGCGGTCGGCGTCGCCGTCCAGGGCGATGCCGAGGTCGGCGCGGTATTCGCGCACCGAGGCGACCAGGGTCTTGGGTGCGGTGGCGCCGCAGTCCTCGTTGATGTTCAGGCCGTCAGGCTGGTTGCCGATGGTGATGACTTCGGCACCCAGTTCGTGGAACACGTGCGGAGCGATGTTGTAGGCCGCACCGTGAGCGCAATCGACCACCAGGCGCATGCCGCGCAGGTTCATGGCGCTGGGGAAGGTGCTCTTGCAGAATTCGATGTAACGGCCGGGTGCATCGGAGAGGCGGCGGGCCTTGCCCAGCTTCTCGGAGGGCACGCAATCCATGGGTTGCTCCAGGGCGGCCTCGATGTCGGCCTCGACCGCGTCCGGCAGCTTGTTGCCGTTGGCGGAAAAGAACTTGATGCCGTTGTCGTGATAGGGGTTATGCGAGGCCGAGATCACCACCCCGGCCGACAGGCGCAGCGCGCGGGTGAGGTAGGCCACGGCTGGCGTAGGCACCGGGCCGGGCAGCCAGACATCCACGCCGGCAGCGGCAAAGCCGGCCTCCAGGGCGGCTTCCAACATGTAGCCGGAGATGCGGGTGTCCTTGCCGATCAGCACCGTCGGCCTTGCCATGCCGTCCTTGGCCTTGGCCAGCACCTTGCCGGCGGCATAGCCCAGACGCATGACGAAGTCAGGAGTGATGGGTGCAACGCCCACACGTCCGCGCACGCCATCGGTACCGAAATATTTTGCTGCCATATCAGCTTTGTCCTTTTCCTTTTTGTGTCGCAGGCCGGGGCCCCCACGGCCTGTCTCCCTCGATACGGCGGGGCCCCGCCGCATCCCGTCTTGGATCATCCAATATCGTTACGTCCCGCCTGCCACATCGCCAGGGCATCGACGGTCTCGGCCACGTCATGCACGCGGATGATCATCGCGCCCTGCTGCGCAGCCGCCAGCGCCGCGCCGATGCTGCCGGCCATGCGGCGCTCGACCGGCTTGCCGGTCACCGCACCCACCATCGACTTGCGCGACATGCCCGCCAGCAGCGGCAGGTCCAGCGCATCGATGAGGTGCCGGGTATTCTTCAGCAAAGCCAGATTATGCTCCACAGTCTTGCCAAACCCAAAACCGGGGTCGATGCAGATTCGCTCACGCGCCACGCCGCCCTGCTGCATCAGCGCGACCTGATGGCGCAGGAAGTCTTCCACCTCCGCCACCACATCCTGGTAGTGCGGCTCCTGCTGCATGGTCTGCGGCTGACCCTGCATGTGCATCACGCACAGGCCGGCCTCACTATCCCTGACCGCCTCGATCGCGCCCTCGGCCCGAAAGCCGTTGATGTCATTGATCATGTCCACCTCGGCCAGCAACGCCTCGCGCATCACGGCCGGCTTGTAGGTGTCCAGCGACAGCGGCTTGCCGCAATCCCGCAGCGCATAGATGACGGGCATGACGCGTTCAAGCTCCTGCTCCAGCGACAGCGGTGCGATGCCGGGGCGGGTCGATTCACCGCCGATGTCAATGATGTCCACGCCATCGGCGATCATCTGCTCGGCGTGCTCCAGCGCCATCTCCAGCGATTGGTGGCGGCCACCATCGGAGAAGGAATCCGGCGTCACATTGAGAATACCCATCACAAGGGGGCGACGGCCTTGCTGCACCGGGAGGCGGAAGCGGCCGCATTTGAGGAATGCTTGCGTCATCTTGCTTGTCTTGTCTTGCTTATCTTGTATTGCTTGTCTTGTCTTGCTTGTGTTCGGTTACTACCGCTGGCGCCCCGTTGCGACGGGTGTTTCCGTGAGAATTGCGGTCACGGCGCTGCATGATACACCGGCTGATCTTGTCTTTTTTACCAGACACGAAAAAGAAAAAAGGTGAGGATCTCTCCTCACCTTTCTCACTGCTACTGGCTAGCGGACCATCAGGCCGGCGCCGTGGCGTTGGGAGAGACGTCGCCGGAACGGTTGTTGTCCGAAGACGACTTCTTGGCCGGGGTGCCATTGCGCGGCGGACGCGGTTCGTCGCCGTTCATGATGTCGTTGACCTGATCTGCATCCAGGGTTTCCCACTCCAGCAGGGCCTTGGCCATGACGTCGACCTTCTCGCTGTTTTCTTCCAGCAGGCGGCGCGCCAGGGCATATTGCTCGTCCAGGATGCTGCGGATCTCGGCGTCGACCTTTTGCTGGGTCGCTTCGGACACGGTCTTGGAAGACATGCGACCGAAGTAGGCGTCCTGCTCGGAATCCTCGTAGACCATGGTGCCCAGGGTCTCGGACATGCCATAGCGGGTCACCATGGCACGGGCCAGCTTGGTGGCGCGCTCGAAGTCGTTGGAAGCGCCGGTGGACATCTGGTGCATGAAGATCTCTTCGGCGATACGACCACCGAACAGGATGGAGATCTCTTCCAGCATCTTGTCCTTGTACATGTTCACGCGGTCATGTTCAGGCAGCTGCCAGGTCAGGCCCAGCGCATAACCACGCGGCATGATGGTGACCTTGTGGACCGGATCGGCCTTGGGCAGCAGCTTGGCGACCACGGCGTGGCCGGACTCGTGGTAGGCGGTGTTGCGGCGTTCTTCCTCGCGCATCACGGCCGACTTGCGTTCCGGGCCCATGACGATCTTGTCCTTGGCATCCTCGAAGTCCTGCATTTCCACCAGGCGCTTGTTGCGACGGGCTGCGAACAGCGCAGCTTCGTTGACCAGGTTGGCCAGGTCGGCGCCGGAGAAGCCGGGGGTACCGCGGGCCAGGATGTCGGCCTTGACGTCCGGGGCGATAGGCACCTTGCGCATGTGGACGTAGAGGATCTGTTCGCGGCCACGGATGTCGGGCAGGCCCACCATCACCTGACGGTCGAAGCGGCCCGGACGCAGCAGCGCCTTGTCCAGCACATCGGCACGGTTGGTGGCGGCGATCACGATGACGCCGGAGTTGGCTTCGAAGCCGTCCATCTCCACCAGCATCTGGTTCAGGGTCTGTTCACGTTCGTCGTTGCCGCCGCCCATGCCGGCACCGCGATGACGACCGACGGCGTCGATTTCGTCGATGAAGATGATGCAGGGAGCGTGCTTCTTGGCGTTCTCGAACATGTCGCGCACACGGGAAGCACCCACGCCGACGAACATTTCAACGAAGTCCGAACCGGAGATGGTGAAGAACGGCACCTTGGCCTCGCCGGCGATGGCGCGGGCCAGCAGGGTCTTACCGGTACCCGGGGGACCGACCATCAGCACGCCGTGGGGAATGCGGCCGCCCAGCTTCTGGAACTTGGTCGGATCACGCAGGAACTCGACCAGCTCCTGCACTTCTTCCTTGGCTTCGTCGCAACCGGCGACGTCAGCGAAGGTGACGGAATTGCTGTTCTCATCCAGCATGCGCGCCTTGGACTTGCCGAAGGAGAACGCGCCACCCTTGCCACCGCCCTGCATCTGACGCATGAAGAAGATCCAGACGCCGATGAGCAACAGCATCGGGAACCACGAAATGAAGACTTGCGACAGGAAGGATTGCTCTTCCGGTTGCTTGACGTCGAACTTGACGCCGTTGTTGAGCAGGTCACCCACCAGGCCGCGGTCCAGGTAGGTCGCGGCGGTCTTGACCTTGGTGCCATCCTGGGTGGTGGCGACGATGGTGCGATCCTCGATGGTCGCATCCTTGATGTGGCCGGCCTTGACCTCGGAGATGAAGTCGGAATACGCGATCGCCTTGGCGTTGGTCGCCATGCTGCGGTTGTCGAACTGCTTGAACACCATAAACAGCACGAGCGCGATAACTACCCAGATGGCAGCCTTGGAAAACATATTGTTCACTGGAACTCCTCCGACGCCTGGGCGCCACGTTGCCTTTGTATGCTCCGATTTTACCCGGATTCAAACACCCTTACTAGAAAACCGCCGTCCGCACGGCCCTGCCGTGCCGGGACGCAACGCAGAACAATCCCGCGCCGGTGCCAGCCAGAGCCGCGTTGCCATCTCGACATCGGGCTCCCGCGACCACCGATTGATGCCATCAAACGATTCCTGAAAATCGATATAAGGCTGAAATCAGGCAAAACAAGACGGAAAAAACCCACAAACAGACAGATTTTGAGCCGAATTTGCGTCTTCCGACAGCATCCGATGCGGCCATGCACCAACTGTAACCGATTTAGCTGCGAGGATTTTTCAGGATTTTCCCGAGTAGAAAGATTTCAGAGGACTTGTCGCGGCTGGCCTTGGGCTTTTTCGACATCACCGTCTTGAATTCCGCCCTGAACTTGTGCACCAGTTCATTGTAGCCGGTGCCGTTGAAACACTTCACCAGCAGCGAACCGGCGGGTTTCATGTGCATCTGCGCAAATTCGATGGCCAGGTCGATCAGGTATTCCACCCGCGCAGCGTCGGCGATGGCCACGCCGGACAGGTTGGGTGCCATGTCGGAGAGCACCAGATCGACCTTGCGGCCGTCCAGCAGGGCCTCCAGCTGCTGCAGCGACTCGTCCTCGCGGAAGTCGCCCTGGATGTAATGGACGTCGGCAATCGGGTCCATCGGCAGGATATCCAGGCCGATGATGGTGCCGTGGATGCCCCCGCCCTCGGCGCCGGCCAGCTTGTTGCGCACGTACTGGCACCAGCTGCCGGGGGTGCAGCCCAGGTCGACGATGATCTGGCCGGGCTTGATCAGGCGCTCTTCCTCGTCGATTTCCTTGAGCTTGTAGGCGGCACGCGCACGATAGCCTTCCTTTTGTGCAAGCTTCACATAAGGATCGTTGATATGGTCGTGCAGCCAGTTTTTGTTCAGTTTGTTCTTTGCCATTCGCGTAGAATACTGGTTTTATCTCATTGAGGGACAACTTGGCGCCGCCGAGACACCGTCCCGAACCCGCATTCCCATGTTGACATTGACTCCCGCCGAGCGCAGCGAACTGCGCGCCCAGGCCCATGCCTTGAACCCCGTCGTGATGGTGGGCGAAAGCGGCCTGTCCGAATCCGTGATGAAGGAAATCGACAAGAGCCTGAACGCCCACGGCCTCATCAAGGTCCGCGTCTTCGGCGACGACCGCGAAGCACGCATCGCGATCTACGAAACCATCTGCGCCGAGCTCAAGGCCGCGCCGGTACAGCACATCGGCAAGCTGCTGGTGCTGTATCGGCCCAAGAAGGACGAAGGCCGCAAGGCCGCTGCCGGTGCCAAGGGTGGCCTGCGCGAAGTGACCATCGTCAAGTCGCATGCCACCAAGCGTCCGTCGGTCAACAAGGTCATGCTCAAGGGCAATGAACGCGTCACCGCCGGTGGCCTGGTCAAGAAGGCCAAGCCGCGCCAGCGCAGCACCAAGAAGGCGATCGGCTGATCGGTATCACGCCGGGCCACCCACCTGCGGTGGCCGCCAAAAACAGAATGCCCGCTGATGCGGGCATTTTCATTTCCGGCACGTCGGCATTGCAGCAGGCCAGGCCGATCGGCCCGGCCTGCCGGTCGTGGCTGACGTCTTAGACGTAGCGCACTTCCAGGATTTCGTACTCCTTCACGCCCGACGGCGCTTCCACGGCCACCACGTCGCCGGCGCTCTTGCCGATCAGGGCACGGGCGATGGGCGAGGTCACCGACACCTTGGCCTCCTTGATGTCGGCCTCGTCCAGGCCCACGATCTGGTAGGTCACCTTCTCGCCGCTGTCCAGGTTTTCCAGGTCCACGGTGGAGGCGAAGACCACGCGACCTTCGGCGTTCAGCTCGGATGGATCGACGATCTGGGCCGCGCCCAGCTTGCCTTCCAGATCGGCGATACGGCCTTCGATGAAGGCCTGGCGCTCCTTGGCCGATTCATACTCGGCGTTTTCGGACAGATCGCCCTGCGCGCGCGCTTCGGCGATCGCATTGATGACTTCGGGACGGTCTTTGGTTTTCAAACGGTGCAATTCTTCCTTCAGAAGTTCGGCGCCACGCTTGGTAAGGGGAACTGTGCTCATAAGTCTCTTGCTCAAGGTTAGGGTTACACGGAAGACGCATCCAAGGTCCGCCGGCCGGTGAACACGCAAAAGCACAGCAACGCCGCCAACTTGGCGGACAAGCGTCGTCTTTACGGGAACAGTCTGGCTGGTGAACGGACCGTTGCTGCAGGATTCCGTCAGCTCTTCAACAACACGCGCTCTGACCCAGAGCCGCTAAGGACATGACGCCACGCGCAAGCCTTCCTTGACGTGGCACGGCGGCGTCATGTCCTTAGCGTCCCCTGGACGGATCTGCCCTGCAACATTGAACATGTTGTGGCCGCAGGGTGTCGTCCAAAAGTCAGAGAGGGCATCGATTGCTCAGATGCCCTCTTAGCTTGTCGGCGTCAACTACAGCCGACAAAGTAACGTGTTGTGGGTTTAGTGTATAGCTTTATGCAGGCCTTGTAAATCGTAGACGTCCAGCGAGTCCAGATGGCGCATGCCTTCCACTGCCGCCTCGGCACCGGCGATGGTGGTGAAGGTGGTCACGCGGGCGGCCAGGGCCGAGGTACGGATCGCTCCGGAGTCGGCAATGGCGTTGCGCTTTTCTTCAACGGTGTTCACCACCAGGGCGATCTCGTTGTTCTTGACCATGTCCACGATGTGCGGACGACCTTCGACCACCTTGTTGACGGTCGTCACCGGGATGCCGGCCGCATTGATGGCGGCAGCCGTCCCCTTGGTGGCGACGATGGAGAAGCCCAGCGCGACCAGGTCACGCGCCACCTGCACGGCACGCGGCTTGTCGCTGTTCTTCACCGACAGGAAGACCTTGCCCGACTTGGGCAGCTTCACGCCGGCACCCATCTGCGACTTCACGAAGGCTTCGCCGAAGGTCTTGCCCACGCCCATGACTTCGCCGGTGGACTTCATCTCGGGGCCGAGGATGGTGTCCACGCCAGGGAACTTCACGAACGGGAAGACGGCTTCCTTCACGCTGTAGTAAGGTGGCACCACTTCGTTCTTGATGCCCTGGCTGTCCAGCGACTGGCCGACCATGCAACGTGCGGCGATCTTGGCCAGTTGCAGGCCGGTGGCCTTGGAGACGAAGGGCACGGTACGCGATGCGCGCGGGTTCACTTCCAGCACGAAGACGGTATCGACGGTCTTGCCATCGACTTCGCTTTGCTGAATGGCGAACTGCACGTTCATCAGACCCACCACGTTCAGGCCCTTGGCCATCAGCGCGGTCTGGCGCTTCAGTTCTTCGATGGTGTCCTTGGACAGCGAATACGGCGGCAGCGAGCAGGCCGAGTCGCCCGAGTGCACGCCGGCCTGTTCGATGTGTTCCATCACGCCGCCGATGAAGGTACGTTCACCGTCGGAGAGGCAGTCCACGTCGACTTCGATGGCGTCGTTCAGGAAGCGGTCCAGCAGCACCGGCGAATCGTTGGAGACCTTGACGGCTTCGCGCATGTAGCGCTCCAGATCGCGCTGCTCGTGGACGATTTCCATGGCGCGGCCACCCAGCACGTAGGACGGGCGGACCACCAGCGGATAGCCGATTTCCTGCGCCAGTTGCAACGCGTCGGCTTCGGTACGGGCGGTACGGTTGGGCGGCTGACGCAGGCCCAGGTCCTGCAGCAGCTTCTGGAAACGCTCGCGGTCTTCGGCGGCGTCGATCATGTCCGGCGAGGTGCCGACGATGGGCACGCCATTGGCTTCCAGATCCAGCGCCAGCTTCAGCGGGGTCTGGCCGCCGTACTGGACGATCACGCCGACTGGCTTTTCCTTGTCGACGATTTCCAGCACGTCTTCCAGCGTCACCGGTTCGAAGTACAGGCGATCGGAGGTGTCGTAGTCGGTCGAGACGGTTTCGGGGTTGCAGTTGACCATGATGGTTTCGTAACCATCGTCACGCATGGCCAGCGCAGCGTGCACGCAGCAGTAGTCGAATTCGATGCCCTGACCGATACGGTTCGGGCCACCGCCCAGCACCATGATCTTCTTCTTGTCGGTCGGGTTGGATTCGCACTCTTCGTCGTAGGTCGAATACATGTAGGCGGTATCGGTGGCGAACTCGCCCGCGCAGGTATCGACGCGCTTGAAGACCGGACGCACGCCCAGCTTCTTGCGCTGTTCGCGCACGGCGGTATCGGTGGTCTTCAGCAACTTGGCCAGGCGACGGTCCGAGAAGCCCTTCTGCTTCAGCTGGAACAGGGTGGCCTTGTCCAGCGATTCCAGGGAAGCTTCCTTTTCCAGCCACAGTTCGATGTCGACGATCTCCTTGATCTGCGACAGGAACCACGGGTCGATATGGGTCAGGCCATGCACTTCTTCCAGCGAGAAGCCTTGCGCGAAGGCATCGCCCACGTACCAGATACGGTCCGGACCAGGTTCGCCCAGTTCCTTCTCGATCAGTTCGCGGTCGGTGGTCTTCTCGTTCATGCCATCCACGCCGACTTCCAGGCCGCGCAGGGCCTTCTGGAAGGATTCCTGGAAGGTACGGCCGATGGCCATCACTTCGCCCACCGACTTCATCTGGGTGGTCAGGTGCTTGTCGGCCTGCGGGAATTTCTCGAAGGTGAAGCGCGGGATCTTGGTCACGACATAGTCGATGGACGGCTCGAAGGACGCCGGGGTGGCACCGCCGGTGATCTCGTTGCGCAGTTCGTCCAGGGTAAAGCCCACGGCCAGCTTGGCGGCGATCTTGGCGATCGGGAAGCCGGTAGCCTTGGAGGCCAGCGCCGAGGAACGCGACACGCGCGGGTTCATCTCGATGACGATCATGCGGCCATCGGCCGGGTTGACCGAGAACTGCACGTTGGAGCCGCCGGTATCCACGCCGATTTCACGCAGCACCGCCAGCGAGGCGTTACGCATGATCTGGTATTCCTTGTCGGTCAGCGTCTGCGCCGGCGCCACGGTGATGGAGTCACCGGTGTGCACGCCCATCGGGTCCAGGTTTTCGATGGAGCAGACGATGATGCAGTTGTCCGCCTTGTCGCGGACCACTTCCATTTCGTATTCCTTCCAGCCGATCAGGGATTCCTCGATCAGCAGTTCGGACGTCGGCGAAGCCTCCAGGCCGCGCTTACAGATGGTCTCGAACTCTTCGGCGTTGTAGGCGATGCCGCCGCCGGTGCCGCCCATGGTGAAGGACGGACGGATGATGACCGGGAAGCCGATGGTCTTCTGCACTGCCCACGATTCTTCCATCGTGTGCGACACGCCGGAGCGGGCCGAGCCCAGACCGATCTTGGTCATGGCCTCTTTGAACTTGGAGCGGTCCTCGGCCTTGTCGATGGCTTCCGGGGTGGCGCCGATCAGTTCGACCTTGTACTTGTCCAGCACGCCATGGCGATGCAGGTCCAGCGCACAGTTCAGCGCGGTCTGGCCACCCATGGTCGGCAGGATGGCGTCCGGCTTTTCCTTGGCGATGATGCGTTCCACCGCTTGCCAGGTGATCGGCTCGATGTAGGTGGCGTCGGCCATTTCCGGGTCGGTCATGATGGTGGCCGGATTGCTGTTGACCAGGATGACCTTGAAACCTTCTTCGCGCAGGGCCTTGCAGGCCTGGGCGCCGGAATAGTCGAATTCGCAGGCCTGGCCGATGATGATCGGGCCAGCGCCAATGATCAGGATGCTTTTAATGTCAGTACGCTTAGGCATTTTGTTTCTTCTCCATCATCGCTACGAACTTGTCGAACAGGGGAGCGATGTCATGCGGTCCAGGGGATGCTTCGGGGTGGCCCTGGAAGCAGAAAGCAGGCTTGTCGGTGCGCTCGAAACCTTGCAGCGAACCGTCGAACAGCGAGATGTGGGTGACGCGGCAGTTGGCCGGCAAGGTCGCCTGGTCCACGGCGAAACCGTGGTTCTGCGAGGTGATCATCACCTGCTTGGAATCCAGGTCCTGCACCGGGTGGTTGGCGCCGTGGTGGCCGAACTTCATCTTCAGCGTCTTCGCACCGGAAGCCAGCGCCATGATCTGGTGACCCAGGCAGATGCCGAAGGTCGGGATACCGCGCTCGATCAGTTCCTTGGAGGCGGCGATGGCGTAATCACAGGGTTCCGGATCGCCAGGACCGTTGGAGAGGAAGATGCCGTCCGGATTCAGCGCCAGCGCCTCGGCGGCGGTGGCTTGCGCAGGCAGCACGGTGACCTTGCAGCCGCGCTCGGCCAGCATGCGCAGGATGTTGTACTTGACGCCGTAGTCGAAGGCGACCACGTGGAATTTCGGGGTGATCTGCTGGCCATAGCCGCGGCCCAGGCGCCATTCGGTCTCGGTCCAGTTGTAGGCCTTCTTGGTGGAGACCACCTTGGCCAGGTCCATGCCGGCCAGGCCAGGGAAGGCACGCGCCAGTTCCAGGGCCTTGGCGGTGGCCGCAGCGATGTCGGCCTCACCTGCCACGATGGCGCCGTTCTGGGCGCCCTTCTCGCGCAGGATGCGGGTCAGCTTGCGGGTATCGATGCCGGCGATGGAAACGATGTTGCTTTCCTTCAGGTAATCCGACAGGGATTGCTGGCTGCGGAAGTTCGACAGCAGGCGCGGCAGGTCCTTGATGATCAGGCCGGCGGCGTGGATCTGCGAAGCTTCGACGTCTTCACGGTTCACGCCCGTGTTGCCGATGTGCGGATAGGTAAGGGTGACGATCTGGCGGCTGTAGCTGGGGTCGGTCAGGATTTCCTGGTAGCCGGTCATCGCGGTATTGAACACGACCTCACCGGTGGTGTTGCCTGCGGCGCCGATGGAAAAACCTTGGAAGACAGACCCGTCTGCGAGCGCGAGAATGGCCGGAATCGCGGGACCGGAAAGAAGAGGCAGCAAGGGTAACTCCTGAGATTGTTACCGCCGCGGCTGGATGACCGGAAGACCTTTGCGCGCCAAACCGACCTGCGCGAACACCCCGACTCATTCGGTACGGGTGCGTGGCTGGGCCTGTCAGGAACGAGGAAGAGGAATGGGTATGCGCTACGGCGGATAAAATTGGCTAAACCGCTCAATTATAGCGCAAGAGCCTCCCTCCGGCAAATCGAAGATCGCCGAAAGTTGCCGCAAGAAGCACCGAAATGCGTGCAAACAGCGGGAAGCGCCCACAGACGCGGCCGGCAGGCAGAGTGCCTGCCGGCGCGGGGGAAAGGCTTACAGGCCCAGGGAGGCGATACCAGCCTTGGCGATCTGCACGTCTTCGGAAGACTTCACACCGGAGACGCCGACGGCGCCCACGTAGTGACCGTCGACCACGACCGGCACGCCGCCTTCGAGCAGGCCATCCAGGCCGGGGGCGCTGAGGAAGGACACGCGGCCGTTGTTGATCATGTCTTCGTAGATCTTGCTTTCGCGGCGACCCAGTGCAGCGGTACGGGCCTTGGCCGGGGCGATCTGCGAGGAGATCGGGGCAGCGCCGTCCATGCGCTGCAGCCACAGCAGGTGGCCGCCGTCGTCGACCACGGAGATGGCTACGTTCCAGTTGTTGGCACGGGCCTCGGCTTCGGCGCCAGCGGCGATCTTCTTCACGTCGTCCAGCGACAGAAACGGTTTGGTTTGCATGATTGCTCCGGTAGGCAAAAAAAATTGAACGCTGATTGTACGACCAGAAAGTCGTTTTGACATCAAACCCGACCAAACTCATCGTTGAGAGTTTTTCAACACCTGCCCTGCGGCCGCCCTTCTCCTGCCGCTGCGTAAATCATTTAGCAAAAAACCTTCCACCTGTCCGTGTAGGAGAAACACTTACGGGGAGAAGGCGGCAACAAGCCGCTATTTATCTGATAAATCATTTCAATTTGACAAGCTGGCACGAAATCAGCTTTTGACAAGGCGTAAGAATTCACTTACAGTCCCGCAATCCTATTCTTTAGAGGATCCCGATGACCCTACGCCGATCTGACCGAATCCGACGACAAACCGCTCGCGCGTGCGCGCTCGCAGCCGGTCTTTGGATCAGTGCATCGGCCTTCAGTGCTGACCTTTCGCTGGCAGCCCAGGATCTTCCGCCTCCTCAAGCCACTACCCCGCAAGCCCAGCAACTGATCAGCAAGACCAATCTTGCGATCGCCCGCCTGCAAGACATCACCAACCGCGCATCCGAACTGGCCACCCAGGCCCTGGCCATGCTGGGCATCAATTACCGCTACGGCGGCAATTCGCCCGACACCGGCCTGGACTGCAGCGGCCTGGTGCGTTATGTCTTCAAGGAAGCATGGGGCACCGACCTGCCGCGCACCTCGCTGGAAATCAGCCGCGTCGGCGAAAAGATCGGCAAGGATAATCTGCAACCCGGCGACCTGGTGTTCTACAACACCCTGCGTCGCGGCTTCTCGCACGTGGGCATCTACCTGGGCGACGGCAAGTTCATCCACTCCCCCTCGGCCGGCGGCCAGGTGCGTATCGAGAGCATGGACGAGTCCTACTGGAAGAAGCGCTTCAATGGTGCGCGCCGCATCATTGCGGGCGAGGAAGACGACAAGTAAGCATTGGTCGGCACCATCACGGTGCAGGTCCGATAAAAAAAGCCGCTGTGATCAGCGGCTTTTTTATTTCCATCGGGGAACAATTCAATTCCCCGTCGCCATCATCTTCAGCTTGCGCTTGATCTCGGGCATGGCCGCCACGGCCGCCTGCTCGCCGGCCAGGATGGCCACGTTGCGGCTGGCGAAGTCGCTGCCCTTCATGTTGCCCAGGCGCGGTTGCAGCACGATATCGGCATTCTTGAGTTCATACTGGTTGATGGTCTGGCCCATGATGGCGAAGGTCTGCAGCAGCACATCGATGGAGCTGCTGGAAGCAGCCTGCGCCTCGGGATTGGACGAGATGTTGACCGCAATCACGAAATCGGCCCCCATCTGGCGCGCAAAGCGCACCGGCACCGGCGACACCAGCCCGCCATCGACATAGGTGTGATCCCCCACCGTCACCGACTGGAACACCCCCGGCACTGCCGACGAGGCGCGCACGGCCACGCCCGCATTGCCACGCTGGAACAGGATGGGCTGGCCGCTGCGCAAGTCGGTGGCCACCGCACCGAAGGGGATCTTGAACTTCTCGATGGGCAGATTGTGGACCGCCTTGTTCACGTAGTTCTGCACGCCCTCGCCCTTGAGCACGCCGCTGACCTTGGCGAAGAGCGGCACCGACCAGTCCGAGATGGAGGCCTCATCCATGGACATCGCCAGCTTCTGCAGGGCGAAGCCATCGTTGCCGGCCGCATAGAGTGCGCCCACCAGGCTGCCGGCACTGGTGCCGGCCACCACGTCGACGGTGATGCCCTGCGCTTCCAGCGCCTTGATCACGCCGATATGGGCAAAGCCGCGCGCCGCACCACCGCCCAGGGCCAGGCCGATGCGGATCTTGCGCGGCGCCACCGGCAGCGGCGTGACCGTGGAAGGTATGGTGCCGGAGCCCGCCGTGCTGGAGCCGGACGTCTCCGGGGTGGCGGGCGTGCCGGTCTCGGCCGGTTTGGAGGAGGCGCTGCCGGGCATCCACGAAGACGTACCGCAGGCGCTCAGCAAAAGGCTGCTGGCGAGGATGGCCGAAGCCAGCCGGAAAGGAAGACGGAAGGACATGCGCATGGAAGAAGGGCTGGAACGAAGCCCTCTATTCTACTGCAAGCCCCGGCCGCAACCGGAGCTCGTCCGTACCGGTGGTGTAGAATGCGGCCCCTGCCCCTGCTCCCTCCCGCACAGCATCGCACCATGAATATCGTCATCAACGAAGAACTGCAGAAGTACATCGATCCCCTCACCCCCAACGAGTACGCCGCGCTGGAACGCAGCCTGCTGGCCGAAGGCTGCCGCGATGCGCTGGTGCTGTGGGGCGAGGTGTTGATCGATGGTCACAACCGTTACGAGATCTGCAGCAAGTATGACCTGCCCTACAAGACGGTGCAGAACGACAGCTTCAAGTCGCTTGACGACGTGCTGCTGTGGATGATCGACAACCAGCTGGGGCGCCGCAGCGTGTCGGACTTCCAGCGCGGCATGCTGGCCCTGCGCAAGCGTGACATCATCGCCGCCCGCACCAAGTCGGAGGCCACGCCGGCCAAGAGCGAGGCCAGCGAGGCCAGCGAGGACGGCGCAGCGGCGCCCGGAGATAGCGGCGAGGACACCACCCAGGCCGGCGATCCGCCCTGGCACGTCGACGACAGCACCGGCCGCATCAAGACCCGCGAAGACATGGCCCGTGCCGCCGGCATCAGCAGCGCCACCATCGGCCAGATCGACCGCATCCGCAAGACCGCCGCGCCCGAGCTGGTGCAGGCGGTACGCGCCGGCACCATCTCCATCAATGCGGCAGCCGCTGTGGCCACCCTGCCCAGCGAAGCCCAGGTCAGCGCCGTGGCCGGCGGCAAGAAGGAGTTGCGCGAAGCCGCCAAGAAAGTGCGCGAGCAAAAGGCCGCCACCCGTACCCCACGCGCACCGCGCAGTGATGAAGGCACAGGCGCGACCGACATCCCCCTGGTAGAAGGCCAGGAAAATGAACTGACCGCCACCCTGCGCCGTGAAATCGCCGCGCTGCAAGGCCGCGTGACGCGCCTGTCCGAAGAAAACCAGGGCCTGCGCGCCGAGCTGGCCCTGCTCAAGGGCGGCGCCACCGACCCGGCCTGAGCCGCCGCACGCCATGGCCACCTACACCCTCGCCCAACGCGCCGAGATCGAACTGGAGATCCGCAAGAGCCGCTTCATCGGCATCGTCATGCCGGTGGCCGGACGCGAGGCCGCCATGCAGGAGATCGGCAAAATGCGCGAGGCCCATCGCAGCGCCACCCACGTCTGCTGGGCGCTCATGGCCGGGGGACAATCGGGCATGTCCGATGATGGCGAGCCCTCCGGCACGGCCGGCCGCCCCATGCTGGAAGTGCTGCGCCATCATGAACTCGATGGCGTGCTGGCCATGGTGGTGCGCTACTACGGCGGCGTCAAGCTGGGTGCCGGCGGACTGGTGCGCGCCTATACCGACGCGATTGCCACCGCACTCAAAAGCACCGAACGGACCGAACGCATCGCCCAGGCCGAGATCGAGATCGGCGTGGTCTATTCGGCCGAGCCGCAATTGCGCCACTGGCTGGCGCAACAGAAATACGAACTGCTGGGCAGCCGCCACGACATCCTGGCCC
>NZ_JAELUH010000073.1 GCF_016429215.1 Herbaspirillum sp. ASV7
CGACTTGCCGGCAATGGTGTCGGCCAGCGCCAGGCTGCGCGCCAGGGTGGCGTCGTCTTCCACCACCTCGGCCACCAGTCCGGCCTGCAGCGCCGCTTGGGCGTCGATGAACTCGCCGCTCAAGACCATCTTCATGGCCAGCGGCTTGCCCACGGTACGGATGAGACGCTGCGTTCCGCCAGCGCCAGGGATCGTCCCCACATTGATCTCGGGCTGGCCGATGCGGGCGCTGCGTCCGGCGATGGCGATGTCGGCGTGCATGAGCAGCTCGCAACCCGCACCCAGCGCATACCCGTTCACCGCCGCCAGCAGCGGCTTGGGGAAGCGGGCGATGGCGCGCCAGTATTGCGCGCGCACATCGCGCTGGGTGGCGATGGCATCCTTCTGGATCATCTCGTTCAGATCAGCACCGGCGGCAAAGGCCTTCTCGTTGCCGCTGATGACCACCGCCCGCACGCTGTCGTCGCTCTCGGCCTGCGCCAGGACCTGCGCGATCTCTTGCAGGCTCTGGTTGCGCAGGGCATTGCGCACGGCCGGGCGGTTCAGCACCAGGTGCAGCACATGCGCGCCGTGGCGGCTGACCAGGATGTCCTGCGGCCCCGCGTCCGGCCCGCTCATGCGCTGATCCGTTCGATCACCAGGGCGATACCCTGGCCCACACCGATGCACATGGTGCACAGCGCATAGCGGCCACCGGTGCGCTCGAGCTGGTTGATCGCGGTGGTGACCAGGCGTGCGCCGGAGGCTCCCAGCGGGTGGCCGATGGCGATGGCGCCGCCGTTGGCGTTGACGTGCGCGGCGTCGTCAGGCA
Source organism: Herbaspirillum sp. ASV7 (assembly GCF_016429215.1). Taxonomy (GTDB): domain Bacteria; phylum Pseudomonadota; class Gammaproteobacteria; order Burkholderiales; family Burkholderiaceae_D; genus Herbaspirillum. The sequence goes on from NZ_JAELUH010000073.1 coordinate 812, forward strand.
GGCCGAGGTCGCGGGTGACGGCCAGGCCCTGCGCGGCGAAGGCTTCGTTGAGCTCGATCACATCCATCTGCGCCAGGCTCAGGCCGGTCTGCGCCAGCACCTTGCGCGTGGCCGGCGCCGGGCCGAAGCCCATGATGCGCGGCGCCACGCCGGCAGTGGCCATGCCCAGCACGCGCGCGCGCGGCGTAAGGCGATACTGGTCGGCCGCCCTGGCCGAGGCCAGCAACAGCGCGCAGGCACCATCGTTGACGCCCGAGGCGTTGCCGGCGGTGACCGTGCCGTCCGGGCGGACCACGCCCCTGAGCCTGGCCAGGGAGGTCAAGGTGGTATCGGGGCGCGGATGCTCGTCGCTATCGACGACGACCGGCTCGCCCTTCTTCTGCGGGATCGCCAGCGGCGCGATCTCGCCGGCGAAGAACCCGGCTGCCTGTGCGGCGGCCCAGCGCTGCTGGCTGCGCAGGGCGAAGGCATCCTGGTCGGCGCGGCTGATGGCGAAATCGCTGGCCACGTTCTCGGCCGTCTCCGGCATGGAGTCGATGCCGTAGCGGGCCTTCATCAGCGGATTGACGAAGCGCCAGCCGATGGTGGTATCGAAGATGCTCGCGCTGCGCGAGAAGGCAGTCTCGGCCTTGCCCATCACGAACGGGGCACGGCTCATGCTCTCCACGCCACCGGCGATCATCAGTTGCACCTCACCCGACTTGATGGCGCGCGCGGCCATGCCGACAGCGTCCAGGCTGGAGCCGCACAGGCGGTTGATGGTGGTACCCGGCACCTCGATGGGCAGGCCGGCCAGCAGGCCCGCCATGCGGGCCACGTTGCGATTGTCCTCGCCGGCCTGGTTGGCGCAGCCGTAGAGGATGTCGTCGAGCTGGCGCCAGTCCACGCCCGGGTTGCGTTCCATCAGGCTGCGGATCGGGGCTGCGGCCAGGTCGTCGGCGCGCACGCCGGCCAGGGCGCCGCCGTAGCGGCCGAAGGGCGTGCGGATGGCGTCACAAATGAATGCGTCCATGAATGTCCTCGTCTGTAATGGGGGAAGTGTCGCGCCTGGCCTCAGGCCGGCACGGCGGCCTCGGCCTTCTTGCGGTTGTCGATCACGCGCTTGGCCTTGCCCACCGAGGAGCGTTCGATCATGCCCGCCGGCACCACCGTGACCTTGGTGGAGATGCCCACATAGGTCTTGATGCTGTGCTGCAGCTCGCGCTCCAGTGCCTCGACGTGCTCGGCCGAGGCATCCTCGCGCAGCTCGGCGAAGACGCACATGCTATCCATGTGGCCGTGGCGTTCGATCTGCAACTGGTATTGCGGCGCCAGTTGCGGCAGCTTCAGGATCAGTTCCTCGATCTGGGTCGGGAACACGTTCACGCCACGGATGATGAGCATGTCGTCGGAGCGGCCGGTGATCTTGCCGATGCGACGCATCGAGCGCGAGGTCGGCGGCAACAGGCGCGTGAGGTCGCGCGTGCGGTAGCGGATCATCGGCAGCGCCTCCTTGGACAGCGACGTAAACACCAGCTCGCCCTCGGCGCCGTCGGGCAGCACCTCGCCGGTCTCGGGATCGATGATCTCGGGATAGAAGTGGTCTTCCCAGATCACCGGACCATCCTTGCTCTCGATGCACTCGCAGGCCACGCCCGGGCCCATCACTTCCGACAGGCCATAGATATCGACGGCGTCGATGCCGGCGCGCTCCTGGATCTCGCGCCGCATGGCATCGGTCCACGGCTCGGCGCCGAAGATGCCGACCTTCAGCGAGCTGGCCGCCGGGTCCAGGCCCTGGCGCTGGAATTCCTCGATCACGTTGAGCATGTAGGAAGGCGTGACCATGATGATGCTGGGCTTGAAGTCCTGGATCAGTTGCACCTGCTTCTCGGTCTGCCCGCCCGACATGGGGATGACTGTGCAACCCAGCTTCTCGGCACCATAGTGGGCACCCAGGCCGCCGGTGAAGAGGCCATAGCCATAGGACACCTGCAGGATGTCACCGGCACGGCCGCCGGCGGCGCGGATCGAGCGTGCCACCACGGTGGCCCAGGTATCGATATCGTTCTTCGTATAGCCCACCACGGTGGGCTTGCCGGTGGTGCCGCTGGAGGCATGCACGCGCGCCACCTGCTCACGCGGTACGGCAAACATGCCGAAGGGGTAGTGGTCGCGCAGGTCCTTCTTGGTGGTGAAGGGGAACTTGCTCAGGTCCGACAGGCTCTTGAGGTCATCCGGATGCACGCCGGCGGCATCGAAGGCATTGCGGTAGTGGGCCACGTTCTCGTAGGCGTGTTTCAGGCTCCACTTCAGGCGTTGCAGCTGCAGCGCCTGCAGCTCGTCGCGGCTGGCGGTCTCGATCGCTTCCAGCTCACCGGGTTGGGGAATGCGGGTGGTCATGTCGTTCTCCAGTCTCTGTTGAATTGTGTCTTGTTTTTGTGGGTGTCGCTATCACTGTGCCGCTTGCAGTCCGGCAATGACCTCGCCCTTGATCCGGTAGGATTTGCCGCGGAACAGGGCGATCAGCTTGCCATCCTGATTGCTGACCGTGATGTCGTAGACGCCGGTGCGTCCGGCCAGCATGCGTTCCTGCGCGTGAGCGGTAAGGACATCGTTGCGAAAGGCCGGCGCCACGTATTCGATGCTGCACCCCGACGCCACGGTATTGAGATTGCGGCTGTTGCAGGCAAAGGCGAAGGTGCTGTCGGCCAGGCAGAAGATGAAGCCGCCATGGCAGGTGGCATGGCCGTTGACCATGTCGCCGCGCACCAGCATGCTCATGCGCGCATGGCCGGGGCCGACTTCGAGGATCTTCAGTCCCAGCGCCTGCGAGGCGTTGTCGCGCGGGTACATGGCCTGTACGGTGGCTTCGGCCAGGGCCTGCGCCTGTTCCGGCGTGGGAGTGGGGGGCAGTGGGGTATCAGGCATGGAAAGTCCTTCCGGAAGCTTGCAGACGTTGGATCAGCGGCGAGACCCGGTAACGGTCTTCGCCATAGGTTTGCGACAGGTTGCGCAATACTTCGCCCACGGTGCGTATGCCGATGGTATCGGCCCAGGCCAGCGGCCCACGGGGATAATTGACGCCCTTCTGCATCGCCATGTCGGCGTCGGCAACGCTGCAGACGCCCTGGTTGACGGCCTCGGCGGCTTCATTGGCCAGCATGCAGACGGTACGCATGACGGCCAGTCCCGGCACATCGGCCAGACGCGTGACGGCAAAGCCGCAGGCCTGGAATACGGCGGTGACCGCAGAGAAAGCGGCCGGCTGGCATTGGTCGGCCGGCGCCAGGGCCACGCGGGTGGCCTGTTCATAGTCCAGGGCCAGATCGACCAGCACGGTGTCGGGGCAGTCGAAGTCATAGGCGCGCTGGGTCGCGCTGCGGCCATCGGTGATGAAGACGCGCGCCGACCCCGCCTTCATCAGCATGTTGCTGGCGTGCGGCGGATGCAATTCCATATGGCCCTTGAGGCGTCCGCGCAGCACCCGGATCAGCGGATGGTTGCCGTAGAATTGCACCGCCGGTGTGGGCAGCGGGCAAGGTGCCTCGGTCTGCGCTGCAGGCGCGGACTGCGCTCCGCTCTTGTCATAGGTGTAGAAACCGCGTCCGCTCTTGCGCCCCAGGTAACCGGCGTTGACCAGCTCCTGCTGGATCAGCGACGGGGTGAAGCGGGGATCGTTGAAATAGGCGCGAAACACCGACTGCGTCACCGCAAAATTGACGTCGTGGCCGATCAGGTCCATCAGCTCGAACGGCCCCATGCGGAAACCCCCGCACTCGCGCAGCAGGGCATCGATGGTGTGGGCTTGCGCGGCCTGCTCGTGCAGCAGGCGCAGGCCTTCGGCGTAGTAGGGGCGGGCCACCCGGTTGACGATGAAGCCCGGCGTGGACTTGGCAAATACCGGTGACTTGCCCCATTCCAGGGCGGTGTCGTAGACGCATTGCGCCACCAGCGGATCGCTGGCCAGGCCATGGACGACTTCCACCAGCGCCATCATCGGTACCGGATTGAAGAAGTGCATGCCCACCACGCGTTGCGGCAGGCGCAGCCGCGCCGCGATGCTGGTGATGGACAGCGAGGAGGTATTGCTGGCCAGGATGCAGTCGTCGGACACGATCGCCTCCAGCTGGTCGAACAGTTCCTGCTTCACCGCCAGCTGCTCGACGATGGCTTCCACCACCAGGCCGGCACCAGCCAGCTCCTCCAGCGCGTTGGCCGCATGCAGGCGCATGCTGGCGGCGTGGGCGGCTTCGCCGGTCATCTTTTCGCGGATGACCAGCTTGTCGTACATGGCTCGGATCTGCGAGATGGCTTGTTCAGCCGCGCCCGGGCGCGTGTCGTATAGGATGACGGAATGGCCGGCGGCAGCAGCGACCTGGGCGATGCCCGCCCCCATGGTGCCGCTGCCGATGACGGCCACCGTGACCGAGGTTTGCAGGGCGTGTGTGGCGCGATGCTGGTTCATGTCATTGTCCCGTGAATTGTGGAGCGCGCTTTTCCAGGAAGGCGGCCACGCCCTCGCGGTAGTCGCGGCTGTGGCCCAGGGCGCGCATGCTGTCGCGCTCCAGGTCCAGTTGCTGTTGCAGCGTGTTGGCTGGGCTCTGGTAGAGCGTGGCCTTGGTGGCGGCCAGGCCCTTGGTGGGCGCCCGGGAGAAGTGCAGCGCCATGGCGCGGGCCTGTTCCATCAACTGGTCGTCGTCGATGCATTTCCAGATCAGGCCCCATTGCTCGGCCTGCTCGGCGCTGATCTTCTCTCCCAGCAGCGCCATGCCCATGGCGCGGGCGGTCCCCACCAGACGCGGCAGGAAATAGGTGCCGCCGGTATCGGGGATCAGCCCCAGCTTGCAGAACACTTCGACGAAGCTGGCCGAGCGCGCCGCCAGCACGATGTCGCAGGCCAGCGGCAGATTGGCACCGGCACCGGCGGCCACGCCATTGACGGCGCAGATCACCGGGAAGGGCAGGGCGCGCAGCGACTTCACCAGCGGACCGTAGTAGTGCTCGATGGAGTGGCCCAGGTCGACGGCGTCGTCGCCGGGCTTGACGGCGCGGTCGCCCAGGTCCTGGCCGGCGCAAAATCCCCGGCCGGCGCCGGTCAGCAGCAGCACGCGCACCGAGGCATCGGCCTGCAGGCGGGCGATGGCGTCGCGCAGTTCCAGGTGCATGGCGACGGTAAAGCTGTTGAGCTTGTCCGGACGGTTGAGGGTGATGACGGCGATGCCGTCGCGGTTCTCGAAGAGGATGGATTCGTAGTGCATGGCAGTGGAAGAAGTCATGGCATCAGCCTAGGCGGGGTTGGGGACCGGCTCGCGGGTTTGCACCACACGGAAGCGCTTGGCCACGAAGGCCGCATCGGTCAAGGCGCAATTGGTGGCCGGGTTGGCACCGGTGCCGTGGAAGTCGCTGAAGGCGGCCGACTGGTTCACGAAGACGCCCCCGGTGAGATTCATCGACAGCGCCACGCCGGCATCGGCGGCGGCGTCCTGCATCACTTGCCGGGCAGCGGCATCGGTGCTGTAGCCCGACAGGGTCAGTGCGCCATGCTCGCTGGCGGTGCGCTGGGCCAGCGCAATCGCAGTGGCGGTATCGTCGACGGGAATGATGAAGCTGACCGGTCCGAAGTATTCCTGGGCGATGGCCTCGTTGCGTCGCGCCTGCACCACCAGCGGCGTGCGGATGCGTGCATGGGGGAATTGCGGATGGATCAGGGTCGTGCTTTCCAGCAGCACCTGGCCAATCTGGCGGGCCGCATCGATACGCTGCAGGACGGCTTCGTTCTGGATCGCCCCCAGGAATTCGACTGCCTTGCTCGCATCCACGGTCAAACTGGCCAGAGCCCGCACGATGGCCTGCGCGACATCCTCGAAGCCGACCCGGCCCTCGGGCGTGGCAATGCCTTCCTTGGGGATGTAGATGTTCTGTGGCGTGGTACACATCTGGCCCGAATACAGCGCCAGCGAAAAGGCGATGTTATGCGCCATGCCGGCCAGGTTGTCGGTGCTGTCGATGATGATCTGGTTGATGCCGGACTTCTCGGTATAGACCTCGGCCTGCCGGGCATGGGTCTCCAGCCAGTCACCATTGGCGCTGCTGCCGGTGAAGTCGATCAGGCCGATTTCCGGGCGCAGCGCCAGGGTGCGCGCCATCCCGGTATCGGCGGCATCGTGTGCGGCCAGCGTGACGATGTCCGGATTGAAGCCGGCCTCGGCGATGACCTCGCGTGCCACCTCCACCGTGATGGCCAGCGGCAGGATGGCACCCGGATGCGGCTTGACGATGACCGCATTGCCGGTGGCCAGGTTGGCGAACAGGCCGGGGTAGCTGTTCCAGGTCGGGAAGGTGCAGCAGCCGATCACCAGGCCGATGCCGCGCGGCACGATGCGCCAGGACTTCTGCATCACCAGCGGCGCATGCTTGCCCTGCGGTTTTTCCCAGCGGGCGCTGGCGGGAATGGCGCGCAACTGCTGCCAGGCGCAGGCGATGGCCTCCAGCGCGCGGTCCTGCGCATGCGGGCCGCCGGCCTGGAAGGCCATCGTGAAGGCCTGGCCGGTGGTGTGCTGGACCGCATGGGCGATCTCGAAGCTGCGCGCATTGAGGCGCGCGACGATCTCCAGCGCCACGCCGCTCCAGACCTGCGGACCGGCATGGCGCCAGCCGGCTGCGGCCAGTTGCATCGCCGGCAGCAGGCGATCGAGATCCGGGCGCGGATAGCGGATGCCCAGCGCAAAGCCATAGGGCGATACTTCCGCCCCGGCCAGCTGGTCGCCGCCGGCTTGCTCCGGCGAGAACACGAAGGGGCGTTCCAGGCGCTTCTCATAGTCCAGGCGTCCGGCCTGGGCAGCGCCGTCGCCGTAGATGCGCTGGCTGGGCGATTCGCTGTAGGGGCTCCAGTAGCCGCGCTGCTCCAGGGCCTGCAGGGCCTGTTCCAGCGTGGCGCGGTGCCGTTCGAAAAATGCGGTGCTCATGCGTTCTCCCTTGATGCGGGTGGCTCAGTTGTCCTGATCGAAGTCCAGCAGCACCTTGTCGCTCACCGGGAAGGACTGGCAGCTCAGCACGAAGCCACGGGCGATCTCGTAGTCTTCCAGGGCGTAGTTGGCATCCATGTCGACCTTGCCTTCCACCACCTTGCAGCGGCAGGTGGCGCACACGCCGCCCTTGCAGGAGTAGCGCAGGTCGATGCCGTGCTTGAGACCGGCCTCCAGCACCGATTCCTTTTCCTTGTCCATGGTGAAGACGTTGTGATAGCCATCGACGATGACGGTCACCTCGCACTCCTTGTTGCCCACCACCGGACGCGCCGTAGTGCTCTTGTGCTGCGGCAGGGTGGCGGCGAACAGTTCGGTCTTGATGCCGGACTTGTCCATGCCATGCGCCTGCAGCGACGCCGAGACCGCCTGTACCATCTCTTCGGGACCGCACAGAAAGGCGGCATCGATATCCTTGAGATTGATCCAGGACGCCAGGAAGGCATCGCACTTGGCGCGGTCGATGCGGCCATTGAACAGCTCCACGTCCTGCTGCTCGCGGCTCATCACATAGACCACGTTGAGACGATCGAGGTAGGCGTCCTTGAGGTCGCTCAGTTCTTCCTTGAAGATCACCGAGGACGAGGCACGGTTGGCATAGACCAGCGTGAAGTGGCTATGCGGCTCGGTCAGCAGCGTGGTCTTGATGATCGACATCATCGGCGTGATGCCGCTGCCGGCAGCAAATGCCAGGTAGTGCTTGCGGTTGGCCGCATCCAGGGGAATGTTGAAGTTGCCCATGGGCGGCATCACCTGGATGCTCTGCCCGGCTTTGAAGGTCTCGTTGGCCCAGTTGGAAAACAGGCCGCCCGGATTGCGCTTGATGGCCACCCGCAGTTGCCGCTCCTGCACGGCCGAGCAGATCGAATAGGAACGGCGCAGGTCTTCGCCGTCGATCTCCGAGCGCAGCGTCAGGTGCTGGCCCTGCTGGTAGGCAAAGGTATCCTGCAACTCGCCAGGCACGGCGAAGGAGACCACGATGGTGTCGCGGGTTTCCTGCTTCACGTTCGAGATGGTCAGTGGATAGAATTTACTCATGATGTTGTGCCTTCTGTTCTGGTGGACCGGGCCGGCCTATCCTTAGTGGGGCCGGCTCAGTGGGCCTTGAAGTAGTCGAACGGCTCGCGGCAGTCCTTGCACTGGTAGAGCGACTTGCACGAGGTGGAACCGAACTGGCTCACGCAGACCGTCTGCATCGAACCGCAATGCGGGCATTGCACTTGCGGCGCGACCTGCTGGCGGGCGCTGATGCCACGGATATCGATGACCTGCTGGGCCGGTGGCGCGATGCCGTACTGCTTGAGGTTGCGGCGGCCTTTCTCGCTCATCCAGTCGGTGTTCCAGGCCGGCGCCAGTTGCGTGCGGATGGCGACCTGCGGCAAGCCCTTGTCCTGCAGGACGGCGGTGATCTCGTCGGCGATCAGGCGCATGGCCGGGCAACCGGAATAGGTGGGGGTGATCACCACGGTGCAGCAGAGCGCCTGGCCGGCATCGGCGGCGGTGATTTCCACATCGCGCACGATGCCCAGGTCCACCACCGAGATCACCGGGATCTCGGGATCGGGGACCGCTTCCAGCCATTCCCAGACGCTCGCCTTGAGGGCGGCGAGTACGTCCGGGTCGGCCTGCGCGCCGAGGAGGGGATCGCTCACCAGCTGGCTCCCGGATAGGCGCGTTGCAGGAACTGCATCTCCGCCAGCAGATAGCCGAGATGCTCGGTATGCCGCCCGGCCTTGCCACCGCTCTGCATCCACAGGCCGGCGGCCGGGATCTGCAGGGTGGCCTGGCGCAGCACCTCGCTGACATGCTGCTGCCATTTCTGCTGTACCTCCTGCAGCGAACGCGCCACACCCTGCTGCACCATGGCTTCATCGAGCGCATCGGCGGTGAACAGTTCGCCCGTGTACATCCACAGGGCGTCGATGGCCTCCTGCATGCGGCGGTGGCTTTCCTCAGTGCCGTCACCCAGGCGGATAATCAGGTCGGTGCTGCGGCGCACGTGGTAGGTGACTTCCTTCAAGCTCTTCTGGGCGATCTCGGCGATGCGCGCATCGCTGGACTCGCACAGTCCTTCGAGGACGAAGTAGTGCCACACATCGAAGAGGAACTGGCGCGCCAGCGTGTCGGCATAGCTGCCATTGGGCAGCTCCACCAGCAGCAGGTTGTGGAACTGGTGGGCGTCGCGCAGGAAGGCTAATTGGTCTTCGCTGCGGCCCTGGCCTTCCAGTTCACCGGCGTAGGTGAGCCACATACGGGCCTGGCCGATCAGGTCCAGGGAGACATTGATCAGGGCCATGTCCTCTTCCAGCGCGGGACCCTTGCCGCACCATTCGGAGAGGCGCTGCGAGAGCACCAGGGCGTTGTCGCCCAGGCGTCGCACGTAATCGGTTTTCTGTGTCATGTCGTTCTCCGGCCTCACAGGTTCTTCAGTTCCGCCGGCATGGGGAAGAAGGTCGGGTGGCGATACACCTTGCTGTTGGACGGCTCGAACAGCGGCGCCTTGTCGCCCGGGCTGGAGGAGACGATGTCGGCTGCGCGCACCACCCAGATGCCTACGCCTTCGTTGCGGCGGGTATAGACGTCGCGCGCATTGTTGATGGCCATCTCGCCATCGGGGGCGTGCAGGCTGCCGACGTGTTTATGGGCCAGGCCGTGCTGGCTGCGGATGAAGACTTCCCAGAGGGGCCATTCCTTGCTCATGATGTTTTCCTTGTTGGCGGGCCGGCCTTGGCGCGGCCACTGGCATTGTTGTTGAGAGAGTCTTGCTTGACTGGACTGTGGATCAGGGAATAGGGATCAGGCGGCCTTGCGGGCGAGCTGCTTGTCGGCATGCGCCACCAGGCCCTCGCGGAACCACTGGCCGTCGTCGTAGGCTTTCTTGCGGGTGGCGATGCGCTCGCGGTTGCAGGGCCCATTGCCGCGCACGACCTCATGGAATTCATCCCAGTTGACCTGGCCGAAGTCATAGCGGCCGCGTTCCGCATTCCACTTCAGGTCGGGGTCAGGCACGGTCAGGCCCAGGTATTCGATCTGCGGGACGGTCTGGTCGACCATGCGCTGGCGCAGCTCGTCGTTGGAGAACAGCTTGATGCGCCATTGCATCGACTGCGCGCTGTTGACCGATTCGCTGTCGGAGGGGCCGAACATCATCAGGGCCGGCCACCACCAGCGGTTCAGCGCATCCTGCGCCATCTGCTTCTGCTCGGGCGTGCCACGGCACAGCGCCAGCATGATGTCGTAGCCCTGGCGGGCGTGGAAGGATTCCTCCTTGCACACCCGCACCATGGCGCGCGAGTAGGGGCCGAAGGAGCAGCGGCACAGCGGGATCTGGTTGATGATGGCCGAGCCATCCACCAGCCAGCCGATGGCGCCCATGTCGGCCCAGCTGATGGCCGGGTAGTTGAAGATGCTGGAATATTTGGCGCGACCGGCATGCAGGTCTTCCAGCAGCGCATCGCGCGACACGCCCAGGGTCTCGGCGGCGCTGTAGAGGTAGAGGCCATGGCCGGCCTCATCCTGGATCTTGGCCAGCAGGATGGCCTTGCGCTCCAGCGTCGGCGCACGCGTGACCCAGTTGCCCTCGGGCAGCTGGCCGACGATTTCCGAGTGGGCGTGCTGCGAGATCTGGCGTACCAGGGTCTTGCGATAGGCCTCGGGCATCCAGTCCTTGGGCTCGATCTTGACGCCCTCGTCGATGCGAGCCTGGAAGGCGCGTTCTTGCGGCGACATGTCTTCCAGGGTACGTACCTTGGACAGGCCGGTTTCTACCATTTGTGCATACATGCTGCTTCTCCGTGAAAGGGTGGCACGCTGAATGACGGGCGTAAGAGGCCCTGGCCGCCTTGGCCCGCTTCAGGTGGATAAAACCAAAAAAACGAAAACTGGAAACCGTGATGCCCGGTTGCCCTGCTGCCCGGATACCGCTAGGCCCGCTTGGCCGCAATGAGCGGCTCCACACGCGGCGTGACCAGCCGGGGACGGTCTTCTTCCATCTTGCTCCGGGGGATTACTTCGCACATGCTGCGCAGGCAGCGCTTGGTCAGGTCGTGATAGGTGCGGGTGCCGACCTCTTTCCAGCTGATCTCTTCTTCGCTGAGCGTGCGCACCACCTTGGCGGGAACACCGGCCACCAGGGTGCGTGGCGGCACCTGCATGCCAGCCCGCACGAAGGCGCTGGCCGCCACGATGGCTTGTTCGCCGACGACCGCTTCATCCATCACCACCGCATTCATGCCTACCAGCGCATCGCGCTTGACCACGCAGCTGTGCAGCACGGCGCCGTGGCCGATGTGGCCGTTCTCTTCCACCACCGTGTCGTGGCCGGGGAAACCGTGGATCACGCAGGTGTCCTGCACATTGGCCCCACGCTGCAGCACGATGCGACCGAAGTCGCCGCGCAGGCAGGCCGCCGGGCCGACATAACAATCCGGGCCGACGATGACATCACCGATCAGCACCGCCGTCGGATGGACATAGGCGTCCGGGTCCACGACCGGGATCACGCCTTCGATGGAATAACAGGGCACTGCTGTCTCCTTTGTCGGCAAACCACCGTTGTGGCCGCCACCGGTTCGTTGCAGCGGCGGGTCGCTGTGCGCTTCATTTCCGGTCGTTTCCGGTCCGAAAAAAGCATTTGCCTGTCGCTGGTTTTTAGGGAATAATAATTTCGACCGACCGGTTGGTCAATAATGTTTTGAAGTTTTTTTGCTGACCGGTGACAGCAAGGCATCGAGGGCGACGGTCATCGGGGCAAGACCTCTGTATTTCCAGCCGCATCCAGCCAGGGCGTGGGTTCCGAATTGCAGCAGCAGCGGGATCCAGGTCGAGGCAAATGCAGCGAAAGAGTTTTGATTTGCGGCACAATCATGACTTTGCGGAAATAACCAAGAGGACGCACTTATGCCACGCAAGCGTGCAGCGGGATACGAGAACCAGCGCGAAGCCATCATCGAACAGGCGGCAGCCTTGTTCGCGCGCAATGGTTTCGTGGGCACATCGATGAATGAAGTAGCGCTGGCATGTGGCCTGTCCAAGGCCTCGCTGTATCACTACTTTGCCGACAAGCATCAGTTGCTGATGCACATCTGCGAGAACCACATCGACCGTCTGTGCGGCCTGGTCGATGAAGTCGCGCAGCAGGACCTGGCGCCCGAGCCCCGCCTGCGGCTGCTGGTGCAGCGCTTCGTGGAGGAATACAGCGATGCGCAGAACCAGCACCGGGTGCTGACCGAGGATGTGCGCTTCCTGGAGCCGGGCGACCAGGACCGCATCCTGGCCGGGGAGCGCAAGGTGGTGGCGGCGGTGGCCGACGCCATGAGCGCGGTACGCCCGGAGCTCGATCGCAGTCGCATGGCCAAGCCGCTGGCCATGCTGCTGTTCGGGATGATCAACTGGATGTTCATGTGGCTCAAGCCCGACGGCGAGCTGACCCATGAGCGCATGGCCGTGGTCGTCTCGGACTTGCTGTTTGGCGGCATTGGCGCCGTGGGCCTGGACGGCGGCGGGAAGAAGAAACGATGACGTGAGCGCTCCATGGTCGCGTCATTGACAGGCAGGCAGCAGATGCACCCAACAATGACAACACCATCTAGGAGACCTCCATGCAGTTTGCCCGTTCATTGATCGCGCTGGCCCTGGCCGGCATGGCGCTGGCCGCCCACGCCGACATCAACGTCGGTGTCACCGTATCGACCACCGGCCCGGCCGCTTCGCTGGGCATCCCCGAAAAGAACACCGTGGCCCTGCTGCCCACCACCATCGGCGGGCAGAAGATCAACTACATCGTCCTCGACGATGCCTCCGACACCACCCAGGCGGTCAAGAATGCGCGTCGCTTCGTCTCTGAAAACAATGTGGACGTCATCGTCGGTTCGTCGGTCAGCCCCAACTCGATCTCGATGATCGAAGTGGCCGCCGAGTCGCAGACGCCGATGATCTCGCTGGCCGCTGCCGCACGCATCGTCGAGCCCATGGATGCCAAGAAGAAGTGGGTCTTCAAGACCCCGCAGAACGACATCATGATGTCGCTGGCCATTGCCAAGGACATGGTGGCGCGCGGCCACCAGCGCATCGCCTTCATCGGCTTCGCCAATGCCTATGGGGACGGCTGGTACGAGGAATTCAAGAAGGCCGCCGGTCTGAAGAAACTGGAACTGGTCGCCAACGAGCGCTTCGCCCCCACCGATACCTCGGTCACCGCGCAAGCCTTGAAGCTGCTGGCCGCCAAGCCCGATGCGATCCTCATCGCTGCCTCCGGCACCCCGGCCGTGGTGCCGCAGCGTGCCCTCAAGGAGCGTGGCTTCAAGGGCCAGATCTACCAGACCCATGGCGTGGCCAATGCCGACTACCTGCGCGTGGGCGGAAAGATGCTCGACGGTACCCTGTTGCCGGCCGGCCCCGTGCTGGTGGCGGCGCAACTGCCGGCCAGCAACCCCATCCGCAAGGTCGCGCTCGACTATGTGGGCAAGTATGAAGCGGCGCATGGCAAGGGCAGTGTCTCGCTCTTCGGCGGCTACGCCTGGGATGCCGGCCAGCTGCTGCAGGCGGCCATGCCGGTGGCATTGAAGCGTGGCAAGCCGGGGACCCCGGAATTCCGTGCCGCCCTGCGCGATGCGCTGGAATCGACCAAGGAAGTCACCGGCGTGCACGGCGTCTACAACATGTCGGCCACCGACCACCTGGGCCTGGACCAGCGTGCTTCGGTGATGGTCAAGATCGTCGACGGCGCCTGGCAATACCAGCCCTGATCCGGGCCAGGCTCTTCTCATTTCCTTGTTCGCTCGCCGCGACCAGGCTGCACGGGCCTGGTGCGGTCGCTGATTGCGCTGTCCTACCGTTTTCAATCGTTCTCCACAGGAGTCCCCGATGACTGCCCGTCCTCCTTTGCTACAGAGTTTCATCGCCGGCCGCTGGTTCGGCGAAAGCCCGGCCCAGGCCTTGCATAGCGCCGTCAATGGCCATGCCGTCGCCAGCACCCACGGCGAATCCATCGACTTCGGCGAGGCGCTGGCGCATGCGCGTGGTCGTGGCCTGGCCGGCCTGTTGGCGCTGGATTTCCAGCAGCGCGCCGGTATCCTCAAGGCCTTGGCCAAGTATCTGATGGAACACAAGGAGGCGCTCTACGCCGTCTCCGCCCACACCGGCGCCACCCGCGCCGACAGCTGGATCGATATCGAAGGCGGCAGCGGCACGCTGTTCACCTATGCCAGCATCGGCACCAGTGAATTCCCGTCTTCCAACCTGGTCCACGAAGGCCCAGCCTTCCCGCTGGGCAAGCAGGGGCGCTTTGCCGGCAGCCACATCCTGGTGCCGCGCGGCGGCGTGGCGGTGCACATCAATGCCTTCAACTTCCCGGTCTGGGGCATGCTGGAGAAATTCGCCCCCAGCTTCCTGGCTGGCATGCCCTGCATCGTCAAGCCCGCCACCGCTACCAGTTACCTGGCCGAAGCGGCGGTGCGCCTGATCCAGCAATCGGGCCTGCTGCCCGAGGGCAGCCTGCAACTGGTGATCGGCTCCACCGGCGACCTGCTGGACCGCCTGCAGTCGCAGGACGTGGTCACCTTCACCGGCTCGGCCGACACCGCCGCCAAGCTGCGCGCGCATCCCAATCTGATCGCCAACTCGATCCCCTTCAATGCCGAGGCCGATTCGCTCAACTGCGCCATCCTCGGCCCCGATGTGATGGCGGACGACGAGGAGTTCGATCTCTTCGTCAAGGAAGTGGCCCGCGAGATGACCACCAAGGCCGGGCAGAAATGCACCGCCATCCGCCGCGCCATCGTGCCGCGCCGCCATCTCGATGCGGTGGCCGAGCGCCTGGCTGCGCGGCTGTCGAAGATCGTGGTGGGTGACCCGGCGCTGGAGTCGGTACGCATGGGGCCGCTGGCCTCCCGGGCGCAGCAGAAGGATGTCGAGGGGCGCGTGGCCCTGTTGAAGCGCAGCGCCGATGTCATCCTCGGTGCCGGCGGCGCCTTCGCACCGCAAGGCGAGGGCGTAGGCGAGGGCGCCTTCTTCGCGCCGACCCTGCTGCTGGCGCGTGATACCGCCGCCGGCAGCTCGGTGCACGAGCTGGAAGCCTTCGGCCCCGTCAGTACCCTGATGCCTTATGACGATCTGGACGAAGCCCTGGACCTGGCCGCGCGTGGACGCGGCAGCCTGGTGGCCAGCCTGGTCACGCGCACGCCGGCGGTAGCGGCACGCGCCATCCCGGTGGCGGCGGCCTGGCATGGTCGCCTGCTGGTGCTCGACCGCGAATGCGCACCGGAATCCACCGGCCATGGTTCGCCCCTGCCGCAGCTGAAGCACGGCGGCCCGGGGCGTGCCGGTGGTGGCGAGGAACTGGGCGGCGCGCGCGCCGTGAAGCACTACCTGCAACGTACCGCCGTCCAGGGTTCGCCGACGATGCTGGCCGCCGTGGTGGGCGAGCATGTGCGCGGCGCGCAAGTGCGCGAATCGGGCATCCATCCCTTCCGCCATCATTTCGAGGACCTGCAGATCGGCGACTCGCTGGCGACTCATCGCCGCACCGTTACCGAGGCCGACATCGTCAATTTCGGCTGCCTCTCGGGCGATCACTTCTACATGCACTTCGACGAGATCTCGGCGCGCGAATCGCCTTTCGGCAAGCGCATCGCGCACGGCTACTTCGTGCTCTCGGCGGCGGCCGGCCTGTTCGTCTCGCCCGCGCCGGGTCCGGTGCTGGCCAACTACGGGCTGGACACGCTGCGCTTCGTCAAGCCGGTAGGCATCGGTGACACCATCAGCGCGCGCCTGACCTGCAAGCGCAAGATCGACCGCAACAAGAAGGACGCCAAAGGTCAGGGCCAGGGCGTGGTGGCCTGGGACGTCGAGGTCAGCAACCAGGATGGCGAGCTGGTGGCTTCCTACGACATCCTTACGCTGGTGGCCAAGAAACCGACGGCGTGAGGTTCCCGAATGCGCCTGGATGACCGTTGGCCCTGAGCAGCGCCTTCGATACGGCCCTGGACGGGCCTACTCAGTCCGAACGGTAGTCGTGTTTTCTTGCAGGCACCACTTCATCGCCTCATCAACGGGGCAGCAGTACAGCAGCACCGCGCCAACACAATAAAAGGGTCGAACAAGATCCGAGACATCACCGGCCAGCCACGGCAAGAACCGTCGCGGCCGGTTTCAACAGGAGGAGAAAAGGTGGATACAAGCATTCTGACGGTGCTGTTCCAGGACGGCATCACGACCGGCGCGATCTATGCGTTGCTGTCGTTGGCGCTGGTGCTGGTGTTTTCGGTGACCCGGGTCATTTTCCTGCCGCAGGGGGAGTTCGTCGCCTTCGGCGCCCTGACCCTGGCGGCGATCCAGAACGGGCAGGCGCCCGGCACGGCCCTGCTGCTGGTGGCCCTGGGTGGGGTGACGCTGGCCGTGGAGAGTGGCACCGCGCTGCGCCTGGCGTCATCGCGGGCGCGCCTCTTGAGACGACTGCCGCTGATGTTGCTCACGCAGCTGGCCTATCCGCTCGCGCTCTATGCATTGGCGCGCCATGTCCCCCTGCAGGATATGGCCATGCCGCTGCAGATCGCGCTGGCGCTGGGCATCGTGGTGCCGATGGGCCCGATGATCTATCGCGTGGCCTACCAGCCGCTGGCGCATTCCAGCGTGCTGGTGCTGCTGATCGTCTCGCTGGGCGTGCACCTGGCCATGGTCGGCCTGGGCCTGCTGATGTTCGGCCCGGAAGGCAGCAATACCAAGCCCTTCACCGACCTGCAATTCAACCTGGGTGACAGCCCAGTGTCGGGCCAGAGCGTAATCGTGCTGGTGACGGTGGCTACGCTCATTGCCGCCATCTACGTTTTCTTCGATCGCACGCTGACCGGCAAGGCCCTGCGCGCCACCGCCGTCAACCGCCTGGGCGCGCGGCTGGTGGGGGTGGGCATCAACCAGGCCGGCAAGCTGTCCTTCGCCATGGCCGCCGGCATCGGCGCGCTGTGCGGCATCCTGATTGCGCCCTTTACCATCGTCAACTACGAGTCCGGTTTCATCATCGCGCTCAAGGGCTTCGTGGGCGCCATCTTCGGCGGCCTGGCCAGCTATCCGGTGGCCGCGCTGGGCTCGGTAGCGGTAGGTCTGGTGGAAAGTTTTTCCTCCTTCTGGGCCAGTTCCTACAAGGAATTGATCGTCTTCACGGTCATCCTCCCCATCCTGTTGTGGCGCTCGCTGACCAGCCACCACGTCGACGAAGAAGCCTGAGGAGACCGCCATGCATTTGCTGACCTCGCATCGCGCTGCCTTGCCGGCGCTGTTCTTCGCCCTCGTGTTGGCCTTGCCCACGCTGGGCCTGCCACCGTTCTGGGTGACCCTGCTGTCCTATGTGGGCCTGTATGCCATCGTCGCGCTGGGCCTGGTGCTGCTGACCGGCGTGGCCGGGATGATCTCCTTCGGCCAGGCGGCCTTCGTCGGCATCGGTGCCTATACCACCGCCTACCTGACTACCCAGTACGGCCTCTCGCCCTGGCTGGGCCTGCTGGCCGGCATCGCCCTGACCGCCAGCTCGGCGCTGGTGATCGGCGCGCTGACCATGCGCATCTCCGGTCACTACCTGCCGCTGTCGACCATCGCCTGGGGGCTGTCGCTGTACTACTTGTTCGGCAACCTGGAGCTGCTGGGCAAGCATGACGGCATCAACGACATCCCCTCCATCGCCATCGGCAACTTCGAGTTCGGCAATGGCGCTTCCATGTACCTGCTGATCTGGGTGGTGGTGGTGCTGGCGCTGGTGTCGGTGGTCAACTTCCTCGACTCGCGCGCCGGCCGCGCGGTGCGTGCGCTGAAGTATGGCTACGTGATGCCCGAGGCCATGGGGGTCGATACGGCACGGCTGAAGATCGTTATCTTTGTCTATGCGGCCGTGCTGGCGGGCATCTCGGGCTGGCTGTACGCGCATCTGCAGCACACGGTCAATCCCACCCCCTTCGGTCTCAAGTACGGCATCGATTACCTGCTGATGGTGGTGGTGGGTGGCGCCGCGCATGTGGGCGGGGCGCTGCTCGGCGCGGGCCTGCTGGCGGTGCTGAGCAATGCGCTGCAGTCGTGGCTGCCCAGCCTCCTGGGGGCGGATGGCAACTTCGAGGCCATCGTCTTCGGCGTCGCGCTGGTGATCTTCCTGCAGTTCGCCAACGAAGGCCTGTGGCCGCACCTGCAAGCCAGGTTCGGCGCACGCCGGACGCGCAGGATCGCTACCGATGCCGCGCCGCTGGCGCAGTTGCCCAAGCCGCAGCGCGGCGACTTGATCCTGGAGGTGGAGGCGGCGCGCAAGAAGTTCGGCGGGCTGGTGGCGGTCAACGATGTGAGCTTCTCCGTCAAGGCCGGTGAGATCGTCGGCCTGATCGGGCCCAATGGCGCTGGCAAGTCGACCACCTTCAACCTGGTGACCGGGGTGCTGTCGATTACCAGTGGCAAGCTCAACTATCGTGGGCAGTCGCTGGCCGGCTTGTCCTCGCGGGAGATCGCCAGTCGCGGCATCGCCCGTACCTTCCAGCATGTGCGTCTGGTACCGGGCATGAGCGTGCTGGAGAACGCCGCCATGGGCGCCTTCCGCCGGGGCCAGTTCGCGCCCCAGCGCGGCATCCTGGCCAGCCTCTTGCGCATCAATCGCGGCGAGGAGGCGCGCATCCTGGCCGAGGCCAGTCGCCAGCTGGAGCGCGTCGGCCTGGGTGAGCTGCTGGACCGGCCCGCCGGCAGCCTGGCGCTGGGCCAGCAGCGCATCCTGGAGATCGCCCGCGCCCTGTGCTGCGATCCGGCCCTGCTGTTGCTGGACGAACCCGCCGCCGGCCTGCGTCTGAAGGAGAAACAGGCGCTGGCCGAGCTGCTGGCCAAGCTGCGCGGTGAAGGCATGGCCGTGCTGCTGGTCGAGCACGACATGGATTTCGTGATGCAGTTGACCGACCACATCGTGGTCATGGAATTCGGCACCAAGATTGCCGAAGGCACGCCGGCCCAGATCCAGGTGCATCCGGCCGTCCTTGAAGCCTATCTGGGAGGAGCCCAATGATGAGTCTTGCCACCGTGACGCCGGAAGTGGCTGTCGTGTCCGATTCCGCCGCAACGCCGGCGGCGCCCGTGCTGCTGGAGGTTACTGGCCTGTCCGCCCGCTACGGCAAGGTCGCCGCGCTGACCGGGGCGACCCTGAAGCTGCGCGCCGGCCAGATCGTCACCGTCATCGGTCCCAACGGTGCCGGCAAGTCGACCCTGCTCAACGCCATGATGGGCGCCTTGCCCGCCGGTGCGGCGGCCAGCGGACGCATCAGCTTCCAGGGCGGCGACGTCAGCCAGATGGACGTGGAAGAGCGCGTGGCGCGTGGCCTCTCGCTGGTGCCCGAGAAGCGCGAGCTCTTCACCACCATGTCGGTCGAGGACAACCTGCTGCTGGGCGCCTACAAGCGCCGCCGCAATGGCGAGTCCGGCTACCTGGACCAACAGGACTTCGTCTATGCCCTGTTCCCGCGCCTGAAAGAGCGGCGCCGCCAGGCCGCCGGCACGCTTTCCGGCGGCGAGCGCCAGATGCTGGCGGTGGGCCGGGCGCTGATGGCCAAGCCGCAGGTGCTGATGCTGGACGAGCCCAGCCTGGGACTGGCACCGCTGGTGACCAAGGAGATCCTGGGCATCGTCAGCCAGTTGCGCAGCACCGGCGTGACCACCCTGCTGGTGGAGCAGAACGCCCGCGCCGCCTTACAGATCGCTGACTATGCCTACGTGCTGGAGATGGGCGAGATCGCCTGCGAAGGCCCGGCCGCGACCCTGGCGGCCGATCCGCGCATCGTCGAGAGCTACCTGGGCGTGGCCCGCCACTGAGCCGGCCACGCGCGAGCAACGCCGCCAGCCCCGCGTTTCTTCCAAGGAAATGAGGGGCTGGAGCGCCTTTATCTGCCGGATTGGCGCCGGCGTAACCGGCTATACTCTTCGCTCTCGGTGTTGACTCGCCAGGCGAGAGGTAGATGGATGGATGCAGCAGGTAAGGACTGGAATAGCCCTCTGGACCCAGACGACTGGGCGGCATTGCGGCGTCAGGGGCATGCCATGCTCGACGACATGCTCGACCACCTCCAGGGCGCAGCCGCCGGTGCAGGACCGGTGTGGCGACAGCCGGACGCGGCCATCCGCGACTCGATCCGGGAAGCCCTGCCGGCCACCGGCGCGCCGCTGGATGAGGTTTACCAGCAGTTCCGCAGCTCCATACTCCCTTATTCCGTCGGCAACACCCATCCCGGCTTCATGGGCTGGGTGCATGGCGCCGGCACGCCCGTGGGCATGCTGGCCGAGATGCTGGCCGCCGGCCTGAACGCCAACCTGGGCGGGCGCGACCACATGCCGGTCGAACTCGAACGCCAGGTGGTGCGCTGGGTGGCCCAGCTGTTTTCCTTCCCCGAGGAGGCCAGCGGCCTCTTCGTGACCGGATCATCCATGGCCAACCTGATCGGTGTGCTGGTGGCACGCCGGCGCGCGCTGGGCGCCGAGGTGCGCACATGCGGACTGCAGGGTAGCGCTCAGACCCTGGTGGCCTACGCGGTGCGCGGCACCCATGGTTGCGTCTCGCGCGGCATGGACATGGCCGGCCTGGGCAGCGCCAACCTGCGCCTGATCGACCAGCTGGCCGATGGCAGCGTCGACGTGGCCGCCATGCGCACGGCCATCGAGACCGACCTGCGCGCTGGCCTGCGCCCCTTCCTGATCGTCGGCACGGCCGGCTCGGTCGACATCGGTTCTATCGATGACCTGCACGCCCTGGCCGATCTGGCCGCCGAACATGGCCTGCACTACCACGTCGACGGCGCCATCGGCGCACTGTGCCTGCTGTCGCCGCAACTGGCGCCCAAGTTCGCCGGCATCGAACGCGCCGATTCGATCGCCATGGATTTCCACAAGTGGATGCATGTGCCCTATGACGCCGGCTTCATCCTGGTGCGCAGTGCCCAGTGGCAGGTGGAGACCTTCGCCGACCTCAACCAGAGCTACCTGGCGCGTGAGCCCGGCGGCCTGTCGGCCGGCTCGCCCTGGCCCTGCGACCTGGGACCGGACCTCTCGCGCGGATTCCGTGCCCTCAAGGTATGGATGAGCCTGAAGGTACTGGGCGCGGACAAGCTGGGCCAGGCCATGGCCGAGAGCTGCGAGCGCGCGCAATACCTGGCCGCACGCATTGCCGCCGCGCCCGAGCTGGAGCTGATGGCGCCAGTGCAGTTGAACATCGTCTGCTTCCGCTACCGCACCCCGCCCGCACTGAGCAACGACATCAACGCCCGCCTGGTCCGGGACATCCAGCTCTCCGGCATTGCCGCACCGTCCTCCACGCGGCTGGCCGGGCAGTACGTGATCCGTACCGCACTTCTCAATCACCGCACCGGCCGCGCCAAACTGGACGAGCTGGTCGAGTTCACCCTCACCACCGGCCGCGCACTGCTTGCTGCGCAGGCTTGACAAGGACCCTCATGACCACTTCCTCCAGCGATCTGGATTTCGTTCCCGGCTCTCCCTTCCTGCTGGGCCAGCAGGCGCTGTTGCACGCCGGCTTCCAGGGGCAGGATCTGAACCCGCTGGGCAACCGCATCGTCGCCCATCTGGGTGAGCATCCCGAGGATGCGGTGCGCTACATGGACCTGTCCTTCCTGATGCAGGTGCGTGGCGACGAGGTCATGGCCGACAAGCTGCAGATGGCCGCGCTGAGCCTGCAGCGTCATTATCGTGTGCCCACCACCGAGGGCGAGCCCGCGCTGCGCTTGCTGGCCCTGATGGCACCGGGCAATTTCATGGCCAATACGCCGCTGGAATTTTTGGTCTCGGGCTCCGAGATCGGTCTGGAAACGCTCTACCTGATGCCCGGCGAACCCTTGCCGAAGAGCTTGCCGCCGCACGACGTGCTGTTCGTGGCCATCGGCGAATCGGCCGCCACGCAGGACCTGCTGGCCGAGCTGGGCAGCGCCGTGGACGGCTGGAATTCGCCCCTGCTCAACCACCCCCTGCACTCGCTGTGCCTGGCTCGCGACACGGTCTCGCTGATCCTCAATGGCGAAGCCGGTATCAGCATGCCGCTGACCGCCCGCATCTCGCGCGGCGATCTGCAGAGCATCGCCGCTGGCGCCGACATCACCGGCTGGCTGGCCGACGGCCAATGGCCGCTGATCGTGCGCCCGGTCGATTCGCATGCCGGCAAGGAGTTGCAGCAGATCGCCGACAGCGCGGCCCTGGGCCAATACCTGGCCGCCCATGAAGAGATCGGCGAATTCTACCTCTCCAGCTTCATCGACTATCGCAGCGCCGACGGCCTGTTCCGCAAGTACCGCATCGTCTTCATCGAAGGCCAGCCCTTCCTGTGCCACATGGCGATCTCGTCGAACTGGATGGTGCACTACCTCAATGCCGACATGACCGAGCGCCAGGAACGCCGCGACGAGGAAGCCCGGGTCATGCACGACTTCGACAACGACTTCGCGACCCGCCACAAGGATGCCTTTGCACGCCTGCATGAGGCCTTCCCGCTGGACTACTTCGGCATCGACTGCGGCGAGACGCCCGACGGCCAGTTGCTGATCTTCGAAGTCGACACCGGCATGATCGTGCACGCCATGGACCCGGTGGACATGTTCCCCTACAAGCAGGGCGTGATGCGACGGGTCTTCGACGCCTTCCAGGCCATGGTGCGCAAGAGCGCCGGTCGTGCCCATGCCTGAGCTGCCGGGCCTGTCCGCCCTGCTGGTGCAGGGTGGCGACGAACGCATCGCCCTGCAGGGCGAGAGCGGGCAAAACAAATATGGCGTCAGCCCCGCCCCTCGGGCCGGGCTGGTCGAGTTTTCCTCTTCCACCGCTTCACACATTTCTGCCGAAGCCTGGGCTGCGGTCGATGCATTCCGCCAGCGCATGCATGAGGAGCGCAGCGACGGCCCGGAACACGAGCGCGCGCTGTGGCAGCGTGAGGCACGCCGTATCCGCACCACTTTCTGTACCACCTGGGGCCTGGAGGCGGCGCAGATGTCATGGCATCTGCATCGCTCCGGCACCGACGCCCATGCGATGGCCTCGGCGCTATCGCTGCGCAAGTTCGGCCGGCCTTATCGCATCGTCATGGGCGAGGCCTGCGAGACCGGCAGCAAGGTCGCGCAGGCATTGCTGGAGGGCAGCCGCCAGCAGGGCCGCTTGATGGCTGAGTTGAGCGAGATCGCCATCCGTGGCGAGGACGGTGCCTGTCGCAGCGCGCAGGCGATCGACCAGGATTTCCTGCGGGTGGTGACGCAATCGCTGGCCGAGGATGTGCCGGTGATGGTGGTGCGGGTGGATGAATCCAAATCCGGCTGCTGCTACCCCAGCCAGGCGCTGGTGCAGCAGATCGCCGCCGGCTCGCCGCAGCACACCAGCGTGCTGGTCGATTGTTCGCAACTGCGCTGCGAGGCGCAGGTCTTGCAGGATTACCTGGCTCGTCAATATCTGGTGGTACTGACCGGCTCCAAGTTCTATGGCGCGCCGGCCTTCTGTGGGGCGTTGCTGGGTGGTGCGGACTGGGCCGCCGTATGGCCGCAGGACCTGCCCGATGTGGATGCGCATGGGCGACCTAACTTCGGCGTGCTGGCCCGCTGGGAAGCGGCGCTGTGCGCCATGCAGCGATATCAGCAGCTGCCTGATGAGGTGCGGCACGAATGGCTGGCTTGTTTCGAGGAAGCGCTTACGCAGCGCGTGGCGGCATCGTCTTCGCTGTCCCTGCTCGATGCATTGCGCGATGGTCGCAGCGGACCGCGCAGTCTGTTTGCCTTGCGTTGCAGGGATAGCGGCGGCCAGCGCAGCCTGAGCCCTGCGGAAGTGGAACGCGTCTATCGGCGCCTGAACCAGATGCAGCCGCAGCAGGCGCAAGAGTACGTCTACGCTATCGGCCAGCCGGTGCCCTGCATGGGGGCTGATGGACAGCGCAGCCAGTACCTGCGCCTGAGCTTGTCGGCACCGATGCTGCTGATGCTGGCGCAGATGCCGCAGGCGCAGGGCAGGGCGTGGTTGCGGGCGCGCATTGATGGGGTGGTGGGGGGGCTGGAAGAGGAGATTGCGCTGCTGGGTCAGTCTGACAGGTAGTGCGGTGGCAGGCGATCGGATACCTGGACATGGATCGCCAGCGGGAGGATCTTTCATTCGCCGCAGATATGGCGGTCAATAGCGGGCCAATTCACCGCAACGAAGCCGGCCAGGAAGAGGTCGGGTCTGTCATCATTGGGCGCGGGAATAGCAAGGCGGTTGCGGTCATGCGATCGCCTGGATGCCTTTCTTTTCCACTACCGTCAACAGGCGCAATGCCGGCCCACCGGGTTTTTTGACGCCGCGTTCCCAGTCCGAGACCAGATTCCTGCTCACATTGAGATAAAGGGCAAAGATCGGTTGCGACAGGTGTTCGCGCTCACGCAGTGCACGGATGCGCTCGGGTGGCATGGCTTGTATCGGCGTCAGGCAACTTTCGTCGAATTCGCGCATGGTTTGCTTGTCGATGGCACCGATGTCATGCAGCGCGTCCATCGTTTCATGGATCGCCGCATAGGCTTCGCTACGGTATTTCTTGGTCATGATGGTGTACCTCTGTCAATTGCCCTTTGTCTATCAATGCGGCAAGCTGCTCTTCCGATAGCCGGAGCACATGCTGCGCCGCCTTCTTGAACGCGATTTCTTCATCACCATCGATGCTGTCGCGATCGCTCTTTGCGAACCCGTACACAAAAAAGCGCGCTCCTCCTTGCGATACAGGATGATGCTGCGAAAACTCCCCGCTTTGCCTTGCCCGGAGCGGGCTACCCGTTGCTTGATGACGCCACCGCCAAGGTCGGCATCGATCAGCCCCCGTTGGGCGCGTGCAATGGCGTCCAGGAGCGCAGCGTTCGCGATGCCCTGCTTGGGGCTGAAACGCTCGAACCAGGCATTCTTGAAGATTCGCATGCTGCTGCCTCGTCAATTTAATATAACACAAAGTATTATATTTTCAGGCGAAAGCCAGAGAGGCTGCTGCCATGCAGAATGAGGGCTACCCGCGTTGAGCAATAAAAAAACCCCGAAAATTTTCGGGGTTTTTGGGGAGGCAGACTTGAATGGGCCCGGATGAACAGGTGCTCAGACGTTAAAATATCACCCGCGAGTAGCGGGGGCATGGACATTCGTATAAGCCTTTGATTGTAATGGATTAAGTCGATTTATGCGGATGTCCATGGTTTGCTGCTCAAATTGCTGTCTCAAAGCCCCAAAATGTCCATAGGTACGATTGGAATTAGCGCTTTAGTGATGTTGGTAGAGACTGTAGTTCATCGATTCTCGTTTTCAGGTCTGCATTCTCTTGAATGAGCTCTATGATTTTCCGCTCCGTGCTCAGAACCTTGGATTGAGATTCACCCAGTTGCAGTTTCAATGTGGTCACTAGTGCTTGCAAAGATAGCTTTCCTTTCTGAACTTTGGCATTTCGAGCTTGTTTTTTTGTCTCGTCGCTATTTGTAAGCTCAACATAGGTCTGTATTTTCCTGATGACCCCAGGGAATCTGCTCCGCTTTAGCGCTGAAGCATCCTTTCCTGCTTCTTTGGCCACGTTATTTTGGGAGACTACTGTACCTTTTTCCAAGTTTTCGGGGATATTGAATGCGAGGCGTTTGAACGCATCGAGGTACATTTTTGCAGCTGGACCGTCATTGGGATCGGGTTCAAATAGGTCTTCAATTTGCCGTGAGCTCACAATAGTTCCTCATCGCGTTGACTTCCATCTGTAGGGCCGCTTGTCGCCGGCTATTTGGTTTTGCTTCTTGAAGCTGTTTTTCTGTCATAGCAAGAAGGGAGAGCACAAAGCCTCTTTTTGCTGTATCAAGTTTGGCATCGTGACAGGGTTCTTTACCATCACCGCCGGCACACCTGGCTACAGACTCAATGCCGTTGTATTCACAGGCAGATCGCTTTATACAACCTCCGAGAGTTGTCTGGCGGAAGGGGATTTCTCCATTCTTCGCAGCTGCGACGAGCTTTTTGAAGTCGCCTGCAGAGATCAAGTGCACATCTTTGTCATGCTGTGTCAGATTGCCGGCCGGAGATATGTACCTTGCCTCAACTGATGCGATGATGTTCTTTGCAAGGACTTCGTAGGCAGCCGTTATGACCAAATTTTGCCGCTTTTGATTAATACGGGAACTGGAAAAATGTTTTCCGTAGTACCTCGTTTGGAAGATGGCAAGATGCTTAAGTATTAGTTGAATCGATGATTCTGAGAGAACTCCGCTTGCGTACATATTGATTCCCCCGGTACGTCTGAGCTGGTGAAATGCCAGAGGCCAAACTTTACCGATTGCAAACGCACCACTTTTGCTTAGATTTGGAGTGAACATCTTTGCGTGCGTACGATCTTCCTCGGTGATTTTCAATATTTCTGAGTCAAAGAGATTTGGGGACGCTAGTAGACCCGCATAGGTACCAGCGGAGTAGCCTCGTATTAGGGATATCGTTCCAATTGTCTTGGACGCCGACCAAGGCTCAGTTGGTGGGCAAAATAAGAGCGGATTGTTTAGATAAGCCTTGGCCGCTTCAGAGTCTCTGTCGTACACGCACGTCATTCGCATGGAGGAGATGGCGGTGGCGGCTTCGATCGCTACCGCAACATGAGGACTAGTGGGCCAACGTGCATCAGAATCTGGATCTGTTTTAGTAGTTTCACCGCGGATAATCGGAATTGGACCTACGGTAGGATCTTGCTCCCAGATTAAGCAGTCGCTACGTAAGGCTGCAAGTTCTTCCTTGCGTTGAAATGTGAAGCTAGCCAGGTAGGGAAAACAGACTGATGTTACTAATGTTAAATAGGCTGCAAATTTTTTTATCGTTAGTTCTTCCGTTTCAGCTTCTGACAAAACCCATCTTTCGAGCAGCTTGTCTATGCCAAATTTTTTGGCTGTTTTTCGGAACTTTCCAATATATCTACCCAAGCGAATTTCGCTTTTAAGGGAGCCGCTTCGAGGTGCCGTGAATGGTCGCCCAAAACTCGTTTGATTAGTTGCTGCAGCCTTTAGTGAACCATGATTATGAATATAAGCATCAAGACAAAACTTGAAGCATTTGGCGATCTGATCTTTGTGCGCCAGAAAGTCGTCAATGCATTCTCTTTCACGGTTCAGCCTGTCTCTTATACACATCTCCGAGCCCACGAGACTCCGTTAAAAGGGGGGGGGGGGGGGGGGGGGGGGGGGGGGGGGGGGGGGGGGGGGGGGGGGG
>NZ_JAELUH010000074.1 GCF_016429215.1 Herbaspirillum sp. ASV7
CCCCCCCCCCCCCCCCCCCCCCCCCCCCCCCCCCCCCCCCCCCCCCCCCCCCCCCATTTAACGGAGTCTCGTGGGCTCGGAGATGTGTATAAGAGACAGCTGCTAAACATGGGAAATTTTTTATATAAATCACGTATTTCGGAGGCGTCGTCGTATGTAACCATCCAACGCCGCGAGATCTTATGAACGGACTTTGCTAGCAACGCATGGTCTTTCGCAGTGTAAAAATTGGTATATAACTCGGGGCCTTTCCCAAAATAGGGTGGATCGAGATTTACCAGCGTTTTCTCTGCGGTTTTCGGCAATACGTTTTTAACAAAATCGACCGCATCCAAACAACTTAAAGATATCTGCTCCCGATAGCCTGCTATGCGCCGAATCTTTCGTATCAATTCCGGCTTAATAAAACGACAGTCCATCTTGTAATTGCCCGTTTGAGCGAGCCCGCCAATTACACCTGCCTTGATTATTCCAGATCGGTTAGTGCGATTTAAGAAGAGCGTAGCAAATCCCTTGCTGACCAAGTCTTCATTAGCAGAAAAATACACTGTACGCTGTTTATGCCACTCATCCATATCCACCTTCGTGCTCTCAATTTTTTGGCACAGCTCATCGGTGTTATTAAGGACTGCGGACCAAAATGCAAAAATTGCAGGGTCGAAATCATTCAGATAAATCTTGTCGACATATCCATCTAGCAGCAAACTTACGGCTATGCCTGCCCCTCCGGCAAACGGTTCTGCGTACTCACCATAAAACAGATCATTCTCTCGAATGAGCTCGATAATAAATGGCACTAGTTGGCTTTTTCCGCCGGGGTACCTCAAAGGTGTATTTGTGATTGGCATTTTACATAAACCAATTAGGTGCTAACCGATGACAGGGCCTGCACTCTAGGCAATCTTCTGCATTAGAGCAAGCAAAACGTGTTCAATAGAATCCCATGCTTTGATAGCGTAAGTCTTCGTCGGGATCATTCCTCCATGGACAAAATGTCCAATCGAATCAGGCGAATAGCGACTATCTTTGTCGTTCGCCATCACCCGCAGGCTCTTCAATTCACGCTCCGTGAACCCGTCCGTTAACAACAAATCCGCAACAATTCCCAGTCTCTGGTGCAACTCTTTCGGAGCTGCCCGACCATTTTTCTTCAAATAGATAGTTGCCGTCTGCTCAATAACGGCCCGCAGAAGATATGTTGCCGAAAAGCTATATTGTTCCGCATCTATTGCTCTCAGTTCATCGTACAAGCGCTTAAGTACTTTGTCGGTGATACGTACCGAGAAATCCGGAGGAATCACGGATCTACGCTTATCTGGACTAGGATTGTTACGAACAGGCGCAGGTGTTGGATCAACTTTCTCTGTTGAAGAATTGTCTGCGGGCTTACGTGCCCCCAGGTCCACAGGGGTAAATCCATGATTCGACGGCGCCACTCCATCGTTACGCAGTTTCTCGCCATAGGCCTTACGATCTGCTGCGGTACTTCTCGATCCTACCCCACTGGCTGGATCCAATGCGTCGTTTAAGAACTTTGTCACGACGCGATTGAACTCTTCCACAGCGACACTAATCGTGAGCGTCTTCGTATCGACCAGCCCGACAACGTGCCTAAAAACTGGATTACTAAGATATCGAGTCAGCGTGGTAATGCTCAGCTCATCCAAGCGATCCGCCTTCAGCAAATTTTCCCTTCGCGCATATTCGATTAAAAGAGAAGCCTGAATATTGGGGTTGGATGCGCCATCTGACTGGGAATTAAATCGCGTGATTTGCCTGGCATCCCACGTGCGTGTGCCGATACCATTTTGTCCGCCCTCGTGCCGCAAAGATACCCAGGGCCGCGACTCTTTTCTATCCTCGAATACGACCATTTCGAACGTGTCCGGCACCTCCTCCATATTGGAGGCCAACTTTCGAAAATACTTTTTATTCGCCTCAGTGTTCGCTTTGTCTGGATCTGCCAAGAGCTTAAAAGCGCAAACTCGGCGATTTCCTTCCGCCGCGACGAAAGCATCTTTTATTTTTGGATGTGGGAATACAGCAATCCGTTCAAGCGGACTAGTTCCCCCAACTTCTGAAATATGTTTAGCAAGCTGTTTGACGTTTTCTTTTTCGATGAGATGGGCAATTATTTCCAGCTCGTTTTCAATGGGGTCATGTCGCGGATTAGCGTTATCCAGATATACACGTCTCAACTTGATCTTCTTTACGACATACGTCATAACATCCCCCAACTTCCCGAAATTTTCAAATAAATCAGATACAACTCGTGTAGAGCGTGCGAAATCTTGCCATTCCAATGGCATCACTCCGCTCTCAAACGCTAACTAGAGGGAGGCCCTTTCGTCGGTTAATCAAGTTGATGCGATCAACAAACGAGCTAACAAAATCTTCGCGCCCCTCAAGCTGCGCACAATAGTAAGTGACGTACTTTTTGAAATCCGCTTCGTGCTTCTCGACCCAATTCTTACATTGTCCAATTGGCACCTTCTTCTCATCCATCACATCGGCTTTGGTTAGCGAAAAGATTCCTGCTCTCTTCATATCATTCATCATCGCTGTCTTCTCACGTTTAAACCGCGAAAAGAAATCATGGTTGTTCGGCAGTTCCAGAATAAAACAAATAATTCGCCTCTCTAAAGCGAGGTTGTCCGCATCAGGGAGCAACATGAACGTGTCTTTGTCTTTAATAGATTTAGTCATCCCATCTGGGACATCAGCATCAAAGATTACGAACGAATTTTTGAGAAGCAGGGAGAAGTTTTTGCATAGATTGGCCAGTGATGTGTACGACGTACCGCCATTGGCAGCTTCTTGGTTGAGGTTGCTATGGAAAGAAACTAATTTAAGAACTTCGGCATTTTTTATCAGCCTCTTCACATAGTGAATTGCGATGGGATCTTCACAAAAAACGTCGATCTTTTGCGCCCCTGCCACGTCCTCAGGACGCTCAAGGGTTAACTCCTGATACGCTAATTGATACTCAGGATTGACGATAATTGGGTAGTTTTTATCTTCTGCGGCTGAAGATCCACTCACAAAATTGATAGCGACTCGGTTTGAATCTAAATTATTTTTATGATTCAAATATAGGTCTTGTATGAGGTGCAGCGAGTGTGTCGTTATTACGATCTGCACACGGTACTTTGCCGACCAATCATAGAGATAACGAAATAAATTTATTTGTGCGACGGGATGAAGACTACTTTCAAACTCATCTATACAAAAAATTCCATTACCAGCCTTCCCATCTTTATGAAAAGCCCGTTGGAATCCAATTAATTTATTGAAAATTGCGCCTAAATTATCCTCTCCGGAAGAAATCGATTCATAGTCATATCGAGCATGTTCACCGGTGGGCGCAAAAGTCGTTTTTTGACCTTTTTGGTGAATCGGTGCGAACACACTATATTCCGTGCTTGGCAAAACAAATTCGTAGAAATTCTTTTGCTCAGCTCGCTCCTTCGCGGTTAGGGAAAACTCTTCCCCCATATCTGGTCTTGCCCTTGTATCGACCAACGGGAGAAGCCGCTTTAAATTCAGGAACGAAGTATTGTATGAAAAATTTCCGTCCCCTTTTTCAGCGCCCGACACCACCACACGATGCCTATTAGTGGCGTCCCCGACGTAGTAAATCTTAACCGGTTCCTTCAATAACTCATCTTCGCCAACGGCTTTCAAGATCAAATTATATGAATAGTCATTTCGGTCGTAGATTTCGGAGAGTTTGAATACTTCCTTCAGCGTGGTCTTTAGCTTTCGGCCAAAGGCGTCTTCAGACTCACTGGAAAATGGGTGAGCAATGAGGCCCATTAGTGAGGTTTTCATGGATCCGTTACGGCCAACCAGCACCGTCATCTGAGTGCCCAACTCTACTACCCGGTTGCTGAAAGACCTGAATTGCTCGACTTCAATTGCCTTTATCGACTCAATTTGAATATCTTTGTTGTCCGTAAATCCGAGTTCTTTTTTTGATTTTGCAACGTAATCCATAGCCCCCGCCAATGATCGCTTGATATATCTGAAGACATTTTCGTACCAGATAATTACGAAAATTTTATCATTGTATGATTTCCTGGCATCACGAACCACAAAGATTGAAGGTGGCAGCCATCTCAAAAATCCCCCTAGATGCGAGGGTTCTTGTTTGTCGTGCCTCGAGAAAGGCGGGTAAAATAGCGGTTCTCGCGGGTGTAGCTCAATGGTAGAGCAGGAGCTTCCCAAGCTTAAGACGAGGGTTCGATCCCCTTCACCCGCTCCAGTTTGCATATCTGCCGCCCTTCGCGCCTTGCCTGGTGCGACTTTCCGGGCCGCTCCTCACCGTTTCACGAGTCATCCATGTCTGAAAACAAATCCGGCAAGCCGCTGTTCTATGATCCCAGCGAGCGTCGCATCCGCAGTTTCGTTACCCGTGCCGGACGTGTGTCGGTAGCGCAAGGTCGTGCCCTGGACGAACTGGGCCCGCGCTTCCTGGTGCCTTATGACAAGGCCCCCCTGGACCTGGATGCCACCTTCGGCCGCCATGCCCCCACCGTGCTGGAAATCGGCTTCGGCATGGGTGAGACCAGCGCCAGGATCTCGGCGCTGATGCCGGAGAAGAACTTCATCGGCGTGGAAGTCCATACCCCCGGCGTGGGCAGCTATCTGAAACTGATCGGCGAGGGCAATCTGGAGAACGTGCGCATCGTCCAGCACGATGCCGTCGAGGTGCTGACCAACATGATCGCGCCCGACACGCTGGCCGGCGTGCATGTGTTCTTCCCCGACCCTTGGCACAAGGCGCGCCACAACAAGCGCCGCCTGATCCAGGGGCCCATGGTGCAGTTGATCAGCTCGCGCCTGGCGCCGGGCGGCTATCTGCACTGCGCTACCGACTGGGAGGAATACGCGATCCAGATGCTGGAAGTGCTCTCGGCCGAACCGACGCTGAAGAACACCGCGACCGATCCGTCCGGCTATGTGCCACGCCCCGAATATCGCAATACCACCAAGTTCGAGAACCGCGGCCTGCGCCTGGGGCATGGGGTGTGGGATCTGGTGTTCGAGAAGCGCGCCTGAGCGGCGTCCGCTGACCGCTTCACCCGATGGCATGCCGCTGACGGCATGCCATTTTCATTTCAGCTTGAACACCGCCACCGCCTGCGACAAGGCCTCGGCCTGGAACTGCAGGCTCTCGGCCGCTGCGGCGGCCTGTTCCACCAGCGCGGCATTCTGCTGCGTGACGCTGTCCATCTGCACTACCGCCTTGTTGACTTCGTCAATGCCGGCGCTCTGCTCGCGGTTGGCCGTGTTGATCTCATCCATGATGGCGGCCACCTTCTGGATTGCGCCGATGATCTCTTCCATGGTGCCGCCGGCGCCATTGACCAGGCTGGAGCCGGCCGTGATCTTGCCCACCGAATCGTCGATGAGCTCCTTGATCTCGCGCGCAGCCGTGGCGCTGCGCTGAGCCAGACTGCGCACTTCCGAGGCCACCACCGCAAAACCGCGCCCCTGCTCGCCGGCACGGGCCGCTTCCACAGCCGCATTGAGCGCCAGGATGTTGGTCTGGAAGGCTATGCCATCGATGACGCTGATGATCTCGACGATACGGTGCGAACTCTCTTCGATGGCTTGCATGGTCTGCACCACCGCCCCAACCATCTCTCCTCCCCGGCGTGCCACCCCCGAGGCCTGGTCGGCGAGCTGATGGGCATGATGGGTGTTCTCGGCGTTCTTCTGTACGGTCGAGGTGATCTCTTCCATCGAGGCGGCGGTCTCCTCCAGGGACCCGGCCTGTTCTTCGGTGCGTTCTGAGAGGTCACGATTGCCGGAGGCGATCTCGGTGGCCGCCACCGTGATGGCGCCGGTGCCGGTGCGGACCTCGGAGACGATGCCGGCAAGATTGTCGTTCATCTCCTTGAGCGAGTGCAGCAGTTGAGCCGTCTCGTCCTTGCCGATGATCTGCACCTGCGAACGCAGGTCGCCGGAGGCCACCGTCCGCGCGATCTGCACGGCCTCGCCCAAGGGGCGCACGATGCTGCGCGCCAGCCACCAGGTGATGCCCACGCCAGCGAGCAGGGCTATCGTGATCGATGCCAGCAGCAGCGCGCGCGCCTGGCGATAGTCGGAGAGGCTGTCGGCGTTCATGGCTTCGCGCATGGTGTGGCTGTGCGCCAGCACTGCGGCCACCACGTCGTCGATCATCTTGGTGGGCAGGCGATCCACGCCCTTGACCTGCTCGTCCACCCGCGCTACCGAACCGGGATCATCGGGTACATAGGACTTCAGGGCGGCCAGGTACTTCTCCAGCAGCTCGGCATGGGCCTGCTGTGCCTTGACGGCGCTGCCGGCCTCCATGCCGATGCGGGGCATCAGCGATTCAAGGGTCTTGAGCTTGGCCTGGGTGGCGGCACTTTCATCGATGAAGGCTTGCCGGTATTTGGTGAAGGCGTCCGGATCCTTGCCACGCAGCAAGGTGTTCTTCCACTCCTGCACCTGGATCTTGAATTGCACCTGGGCGCTGCGGGCGGCGTCGACCGATTGCTCGATCAGGGCCGCCTTCTCCATGGCGACGCTGCCCTGGTCGTAGATCTCGCCCAGCACCATCCAGCCACGTATCCCTACAAAGGCCGTCGCCGCCAACAGCAAGGCCGACAGCAGACCCAGGCGCACACCTATCTTCAGGTCGTTGAGTTTCATTTTCGCTCCCCCGCGAAATGACTGCGCGGCGGAGATTCGCCAGGACAGTCGAAACCATCATAGCCTGAAGATTTGGGCAGGGAATCAAAACCCGGACAGGCGCACGCAAGTAGCAGGTCCGGTGTATTGCGCTGACAACGGCACCTCCCCGCGTGCACGCTGACGGTGCAGCGAGCGCCGTCCGGCTGCGAGAATTGAAGAGGAAACCAAGCCGCGCGGGGGCGCTCAGGCCGATGCCGGCTCCAGCCCGGCAATGAGCGCAATGATCTGGGCACCGTAGGTTTCCAGCTTCTTCTCCCCCACGCCGGTGACGTGCCGCAGCTCATCCAGCGATTGCGGCCGGGCCTTGGCGATCTCGCGCATGGTGGCGTCGTGGAAGATGACATAGGCCGGTACGTTGTGTTCGCGCGCGGTTTCGACGCGCCACCAGCGCAGCTTCTCGAAGAGTGCCTGTTCCTCGCTGGAGAGATCGCTCTCGACGAAGCCGGAACGCTGCGAGCTGCGCTTGGCCTTTTCGGGTTTCCGGTAACGCCGCAGCTGCACCTGCTGCTCGCCGCGCAGCACCGGACGCGCGGCTTCGGTGAGCTTGAGGGCGCTGTAGTTCTCGGCGTCCACCGTCAACATGCCCAGGGCGATCACCTGGCGCAGGATGGCGCGCCACTCGGCTTCGCCACGATCGCTGCCCACGCCGAATACCGAGAGCTGGTCGTGCCGCCACTGCTTGACACGGTCGCCGTCGATGCCGCGCAAGACCTCGATGACGTGGCCGGGCGCGAAGCGCTGCTCGACCCGATAGACCGTGGACAGCAGCTTCTGCACCTCGACCGTGGCGTCGAAGGATACCGGCGGCGTGAGGCAGGTATCGCAATTGCCGCAGGGGCCGGCCTGCTCGCCGAAGTAGTCGAGCAGACGCACGCGACGGCAATGCAGGGTTTCGCACAGCGAGAGCATGGCATCGAGCTTGCTGCCCTGCACGCGCTTGAAGGCCTCGTCGGCTTCGGACTCGTCGATCATGCGGCGCTGCTGCACCACGTCCTGCAGGCCGTAGGCCATCCAGGCGTCGGCGGGCTGGCCATCGCGGCCGGCACGACCAGTCTCCTGGTAGTAGCCCTCGACGCTCTTGGGCAAGTCGAGGTGGCAGACGAAGCGTACGTCGGGCTTGTCGATGCCCATGCCGAAGGCAATCGTGGCGACCATCACGATGCGGTCCTCGCGCAGGAAGCGCGCCTGGTTGGCGGTGCGCTGCGCATAGTCCATGCCGGCGTGGTAGGCCAGGGCATCGATGCCTTCGCCGCGCAGGAAGTCGGCGGTCTCCTCGACCTTCTTGCGCGAGAGGCAGTAGACGATGCCGGCGTCGTCCGCGTGCTCGCTCTTGATGAAGTCCAGCAACTGCTTGCGGCCGTTGGCCTTCTCGACGATCTGGTAGCGGATGTTGGGACGGTCGAAGGAGGAGACGAACTGGCGCGCGTCCTCCAGTTGCAGGCGATGGATGATCTCTTCGCGGGTCTGCTGGTCGGCCGTGGCGGTCAGTGCGATACGCGGTACCTGCGGGAAGCGCTCGTGCAGCACTGACAGCTTGATGTATTCGGGCCGGAAATCGTGGCCCCATTGCGATACGCAATGCGCCTCGTCGATGGCGAAAAGCGCAATACGCGAGGCCTCCAGCAGCTCCAGGCAACGCGGCGTCATCAGGCGTTCGGGAGCGACGTAGAGCAGGTCCAGGTCGCCCTGGCGCAGGCGGCGCTCGATCTGCAGGGCCTCGTCGAAGCTCTGGGTCGAGTTGAGGAAGGCCGCGCGCACGCCCACTTCGGCCAGCGCGTCGACCTGGTCCTGCATCAAGGCGATCAGCGGCGAGATGACCACGCCGGTGCCTTCGCGCAGCAGTGCCGGCACCTGGTAGCACAGCGACTTGCCGCCGCCGGTGGGCATCAGCACCAGGGCGTCGCCGCCTTCAGCCACATGCTGGACGATCTGGCCCTGGTGGCCGCGGAAGGAGGAATAGCCGAAAACCGTTTCCAGGACGTGCAGGGCGCGTTCTTGCAAGGGGGCCCCGGCGGGCAGGGAATCGAAATCGACCATGGGTGGAAAAGCCGTGAAGCGGAGATGAGGCGAAGGCGATATTTTATTGCAGCCAGCCCTGCGCCACCGCCACCAGCAGGAAAGCACCCAGCGCGGCTCGATAAACGATGAAGGGCCATGTCGAGAATCGCTCCAGGAATTTCATCAGGCCCCAGATCGCCGCAAAGGCCGACAGGCTGGCCACGGCCAGGCCGAACAGCAGCACACCCCAGGCTTCCAGCGGGATATGCGCATGCAGCAGCACGGCTAGTTCCTTCAGGCCGGCCAGCGCAATGGCCGGCAGACCCAGCAGGAAAGAAAAGCGCGCCGCTTCCTCGCGACGGAAGTTCAGGAACAGCGCTGCGGTCAGCGTGGAGCCGGAGCGCGACACGCCCGGGATCAGCGCCCCGACCTGGGCCAGGCCGACGATGAGGGCGTCGCGCAGGCGCATCTGGTCGACACTGCGGCGATGGCGGCAGACCATCTCCGAGATCGCCAGCAGGATGGCCATGCCGATGCAGGACCAGCCGATCACGCTCAGGCTGCGCAGCGGCGAGCCGCAGGCATTGAGCACGTGCGACAGGGCCAGGCCGGCAATGCCGATGGGGATGGTGGCCAGGATGATGGCCACGGCCAGCTTGAACATGGGATCGTTGAAGTCGCGGCGGCGCCAGGCCGACAGGCTGCCGCCGGTCACCGCCACCACATCGCGACGGAAATAGCTGACCACGGCGGCCAGCGCGGCCAGCTGCATGGCGGCCGAGAAGGCCGAGCCGGGATCGTGCCAGCCGAGGAAGGCCGGCACCACGCGCATGTGGGCGGTCGAGGAGATGGGGAGCAGTTCGGTAATGCCCTGGACGATGCCCAGGAAGCCGATCTGTGCGTAATTCAGGGATGCGAAGCCGATATCGAGGCCGGCGCTGCAAACATTGGCCATGGGAATATGCTCTGGAAGGGTTGGCGATGGATTTTTATGGTCCGCCGGCGAACAGGCTCGCCGGCGGGTGCAGCAGTGTAACGCGGCTGGAGCGACCGGTGGCGAATGCCGCCCGGTTTATTCGACCCAGGCCACCACGCCGGTATAGGCCGTGACCAGCACGACGATGCCGAAGACGATGCGATACCAGGCGAACAGGGTGAAATCGTGCGAGCTGATATAGCGCAGCAGCCAGCGCACGCACAGGAAGGCCGAGACGAAGGCGGCCACGGTTCCTACGGTAAACAGTGGCACATCGGCCGCCGACAGCAGGGCGCGCTCCTTGTAGAGCGAGTAGATGGTGGCGGCAAACAGGGTCGGAATGGCCAGGAAGAAGGAGAACTCGGTGGCCGCCTTGCGCGACAGGCCGAACATCATGCCGCCGATGATGGTGGCGCCCGAGCGGCTGGTGCCGGGGATCAGGGCGAAGGCCTGGGCGATGCCGACCTTGAGGGCATCCAGCGGGGTCATGTCATCCACCGACTCGACGCGCGCCGAGGCCATGCGCATGCGGTCCTTGTTGCGGCGCTCCACCCACAGGATGATGAGGCCGCCGACGATGAAGGCAATGGCCACCGAGACCGGGTTGAACAGCACTTCCTTGATGCGTCGGCTGAACAGGAAGCCCAGGATGGCCGCCGGCAGGAAGGCGATGATCAGGTTGAGGATCAGGCGTTGCGCGCGCCGGTCGGTGAACATGCCGCCCATCACAGTGGCGATGCGTGCCCGGTATTCCCAGCAGACGGCCAGGATGGCACCGGCCTGGATGACGATCTCGAAGACGTCGGCTTTTTCCTTGGAGAAATCCGGTCCCGTGAACTGCAGCAGGCTGTTGGTCAGGATCAGGTGGCCGGTGGAGGAGATGGGCAGGAATTCGGTCAGGCCTTCGACGATGCCCATGATGAGCGCCTTGAGCGCGAGGAGAGTATCCATACGGTGGCGGGGAGCTGTTTCTCGTGGAGTTGAAAGGAAATGCGGGAAAAAACGGCTTTTTGACTGTGCACATCGTCAAAAGGTGCTGCAACGCGGCGAAATTCTACCGTACCGGCCCGGCTTGCCCCCAATTGGTCAGGCGAATTCGCGCTACCATGCCGCTTTCACCGCTTTTTACTGATTTCTATTGATCGAGCCGGCCATGAGCGAATTCATCATCTATCACAATCCCAAGTGCGGTACCTCCCGCAATGCCCTGCAAGGCCTGCGCGATGGCGGCGTCGAGCCGACCATCATCGAATACCTGAAGAATCCTCCCGACCGCGCCACGCTGAAGAAGCTGATTGCCGACATGGGCGTGCCGGTGCGCGAGGTGGTGCGCGCCAAGGAAGACCTCTACAAGGAACTGGGTCTGGACGACCCGGCCGTGGGCGACGAGCAGTTGATCGATGCCATGCTGGCCCACCCGATACTGATCAACCGCCCCATCGTGGTCACGCCCAAGGGGACGCTGCTGGTGCGGCCCAGCGAACGCCTGGCAGAAATCTTCCCCTGAGCCTCAGGCCGGTGTCAGCGGGTGGCCGGCGCCGTCGCGGCCTCCAGCGCGCCCAGCCAGAACATGGCGGATTCGCGGGTCTCGCCGCACATCTCGGCTGAGGGCTGCAAGCCGCCGCAAAAGGCCGGTCGCTCGGGGCGGCCGAACAGGCGGCAACGCAGCTGCTCATCCAGCTGTATGCAGGCCACGCCAGCCG
Source organism: Herbaspirillum sp. ASV7 (assembly GCF_016429215.1). GTDB lineage: Bacteria > Pseudomonadota > Gammaproteobacteria > Burkholderiales > Burkholderiaceae_D > Herbaspirillum. The sequence continues at coordinate 11,404 of NZ_JAELUH010000074.1, forward strand.
GCTTGCCGGTGGGCATCCCCGGGATAGGGCTGGTAATGGAAGGAGCGATGCAGCAGGCGCCACAGCGGTCTCGGCAATTCATGGCATCTCGCAAGGTGAACAGGGCCGCATTGTAGCGCCTTTACGGCGGCTACCGCCGCAAGGGCGCGACGGCCTGGCGCAGACAGGCCGCCTTGACGCCTTGGCCATTGGCACTTACATTGCCCACTCCCGGTCAGCATGTCTCTCATGTCAGCAACAGCCAAAGAACCGCGTTGGGAACGACGCAAGCAGGACCGCCCGCAGGAATTGCTGGCGGCGGCCTTGCAATTGTTCGTCGAACGCGGTTACGCCGCCACCCGCCTGGAAGATGTGGCGGCCCAAGCCGGCGTCTCCAAGGGCACCCTCTATCTCTACTTCGATGGCAAGGAAAGCCTGTTCAAGTCGGTGGTGCGTGCCAACATGCTGCCCCTGCTGGACGAGGCCGAGGCCCGGGTCGACCGCCACGAGGGCGGCAGCGCGGAATTGCTATGCGAGCTGATCCGCAACTGGTGGGAGGCCGCATCACACTCCGGCCTGAAGGGGATTTCCAAGCTGATGGTCGCAGAATCCGGGAATTTCCCCGAACTTGCACGCTTTTACCATGAAGAAATCATCGCCCGCAGCGATGCCACCGTGGTGCGCGTGCTGGAGCGCGGCATGGCGCGCGGAGAATTCCGCCGCATCGATGCCGAAGCGATGAAAAAGGTCATCGTGGCACCGGTGGTCATGCTCATGCTGTGGGACCAGTCGCTGCCCCCGTGCGCCATCGCGCCCATCGATACCGACGCCTACCTCAAGAGCCTCATGGACCTGTGCATCCACGGCCTGAAAGCCTGAACCCGACGCCCCGGACGTGTTGCACTGAGGAAAACCTGCAACAAATCCCTTGCACAGGCCACCGGAGGGCCGCTTTCGCCGCAGAGATGAGCTGATTAGCGCGGCGGTGTTTGATAAAATGCTGCCTTTCCGTCGCTACTAGATTAGAGCCACCGCCATGAACATCGAACAAGCCCGCTTCAACATGATCGAACAGCAAATCCGTCCCTGGAACGTGCTGGCGCAGGATGTGCTGGACCTGCTGACGGTCGTCAAGCGTGAAGAATTCGTCCCGGCCGCCTATCGCAGCCTGGCCTTCTTCGACACCGAAATCCCGCTGCCGGGTGGCGAGAACATGCTGGCGCCGAAGATCGAAGCGCGCATCCTGCAGGAAGCCAACGTCAAGAAGCATGAATACGTGCTGGAAATCGGCGCAGGTTCCGGCTACATGGCGGCCCTGCTGGCCCACAAGGCGCGTCACGTGACGACCGTGGACATCTCGCCGGAACTGAAGGCCCTGGCCGAGCAGAACCTGTCGGACTACGGTGTGGCCAACGTCGACGTGCAACTGGGCAATGGCGCGCAAGGCTGGGCTGGCGCCGATGGCAAGGCGGGCGAATACGACGTGATCGTCATCTCGGGTTCGCTGCCCGTGCTGCCGGAAGCCTTCGGCAAACAGCTCAAGGTCGGTGGCCGCCTGCTGGCCATCGTCGGTTCGGCACCGGTGATGGAGCTGCAACTGATCACCCGCACCTCCGAACATGTCTTCGAGACGGTCAACATCGTGGAAACCCTGGCCAAGCCGCTGCACGCTGCGGTGACCCCGTCGCACTTCTCGTTCTGAAGCGGCGGGACGGCGTCATGGAACATATTTCCGCCCCCGAACTGGCTGCCTGGATCAACGATCCGGAGCGCCCGACTCCTGTGCTGCTGGATGTACGTGAGCCCTGGGAACACCAGACCTGTCATATCGCCGGTTCGCAGCTGGTGCCGATGAATACCATCCCCGGCCGCTTCTCCGAACTGGAAGAAGACCAGCCGGTGGTGTGCATCTGTCACCATGGCGGCCGCAGCATGCAGGTGGCGGCGTTCCTGGAGCGCCAGGGCTTCAGCCGCGTCATCAATCTCAGTGGCGGCGTCCACGCCTGGGCCAACCAAGTCGATCCGTCCATGCCCACCTATTGATCCGCTGGCGGCCTGCCTCCGCAAGAGGCAGGCCGGCTGTGGTGCGCGTGCCGGGTCCTCCGGCAGGCTGGCTTTCCTGACTTCCTTGATTTCCTTGCTTAGCTGGCCTGCACCGGTCGCTGCAGCGACGGTGCCGTCTTGAGCGCATGCAGCGACGCCGCCAGCATGCGCTCGCCGTCCTTGACCAGGTCGAAGCTGTCCGGCGAAAAGAACCAGTCCGTCAGCAGGCCGCTGAAGGTCGCATGCGCCATCAGGCAGGCCAGGCGGATATCCAGCGTGGCCGGCAACTGGCCGCGCGCTACCGCATTGCCCAGGATCTGCTCCAGCCGAAGCATGCCGTCGACGTGGCATTCGCGCTGGCGGATCAGGATGGGGTCGTTGGCGTCCGCGAATTCACACTTGTTGAAGATGATGTCGAAGACGCGCCGGCTGCGCTCGTCGGTGGCCGCCATGGTCAGCACGTAGACGCCACTGCGCAGGAACTGGCCGAGCGGATCCTCGATCTGCGGGCTGGCGTTTTCTTCCAGCACCGCCTCCATGGGCAGACGCACGCGTTCGCACATGGCGTCGAAGAGGTCGCTCTTGTTCTTGAAGTGCCAGTAGATGGCGCCGCGGGTCACGTCGGCGGCCTTGGCCACGTCGGCCAGCGAGGTCTGGGACACGCCACGCTCATGGAATACCTGCTCGGCCGCGTCGAGGATGCGGGAGCGGGTTTCCAGTGCTTCTTCCTTGGTGGAACGGGCCATGTCAGCAACTCAGGCAGGAAAGTGAAGACATTTGCATCACGGCAAGCTCCATCGGAGCAATGACTCCGGCAGCGAAATGCCGCAGGCGCACATGCCGTGACGACAGCGATTGTCTGTCCCAGATGCTATCTTGGCAGAAATTGTCATGTTGTTGAAAGAGTTCATACAGCACAATATCAGGTCGGCTGGATCGTCTTCCCCACTGGCCCGGACACATCAGATGAGTACGGACAGATAAGGAAGAACTCGGATTTACCTGGGCGAAGGCGGCATTTGAGTGCCGCTAAAACGATAATGCAAGGAAAAACTCATATTTTCCTACGCCATTTCGAACAAGTTTGATAAATTAATGTGATGTTGAGAAGAAATACATACATTCATGGATGTATGTATAATAGCATCCGCTTCAAGTCCCTGCCGTTCATCAAGCGCATATTTTTCATCGCCCTAGCCGGGAAGCGGGCGCGTGATCTTGCGCATTGCAGCAACGCACCTCGGTCATCGCCATACGCCATTGACCGGGGCCGCATCAAGGTCGTAACCGGTTCTACCGAATTCGTTTCATCGCCGCTCTGGCGGCTTCAACTTTACTTTCGTGCGAGATATCTATGAGCTCAGTCAGTCGTTTCACGCGCCTCACCATGACCGTCGCAATTGCCGCCGCCCTGGTCGCCTGCGGACAGAAACCCGCCGCCCAGGGTGGCCCGATGCCGCCGTCGGAGGTGTCGGTGGTGACCATCGCCCCGCAGCGCGTGGCCATTACCAATGAACTGCCGGGCCGTGTGGAAGCCTTCCGCGTGGCGCAGGTGCGCGCCCGTGTGGCCGGCATCGTCCAGAAGCGCGTCTTCAAGGAAGGCAGCGAGGTCAAGGAAGGCCAGGTTCTCTTCAAGATCGATCCGGCCCAGTACAAGGCCAGCCTGGACAGCGCGCAAGCCACCCTGGCACGCGCCCAGGCCAACCTGGTCCAGACCTCGCTGACCGCGCAGCGCTACAAGCCGCTGGTGGAAGTCAACGCCGTCTCCAAGCAGGAATATGACAACGCCGTGGCGGCACAGAAGCAGGCCGAAGCCGATGTCGCTTCCGGCAAGGCGGCCGTGCAGACCGCCAGCCTGAACCTGGGCTACGCCACCGTGACCTCCCCCATCACCGGCCGTATCGGCCGCGCACTGGTGACCGAGGGCGCGCTGGTGGGCCAGGGTGACGCTACCCAGCTGGCGCTGGTGCAACAGCTCGATCCGGTCTACGTCAACGTGACCCAGTCCAGCGCCGACCTGCTCAAGCTGCAGCAAGCCATGGCGGCCGGCCAGCTGAAGAGCGTCGGCGACAACAAGGCCGGCGTGACCCTGGTGCTGGAAAACGGCCAGCCCTACCCGCTGCCGGGCAAGCTGCTGTTCTCCGACATCAGCGTCGACGAGAGCACCGGATCGGTGTCGCTGCGCGCCGAGTTCCCCAACCCCAAGCGCCTGCTGCTGCCGGGCACCTATGTGCGGACCAAGATCGAGCAAGCCGTCGACGAAGCCGCCCTGCTGGTGCCGCAACAGGCTGTGATGCGTGACGCCGGTGGTTCCTCGGTGTTCGTGGTCAATGCCGAAGGCAAGGTCGAAGCGCGTCCGGTCAAGACCGGCGCTGCACGCGGCAACAACTGGCAAGTGCTCGATGGCTTGAAGGAAGGCGACCGCGTCATCGTCGAAGGCCTGCAGAAAGTCCGTCCGGGTGCGCCTGTGAAGCCGGTGCAATGGAATCCCGCGGGCGCTCCCGCACAAGCTGCTGGCCAGCCGGCCAAGCCGGATGCGAGCGCCCAACCGAAAGCTAACTAAGAGGCTGCCAGATGGGAAAGTTCTTTATTGATCGCCCCGTATTTGCGTGGGTGCTAGCGATCTTCATCATGCTGGCCGGTGCGCTGGCCATCACCGGCTTGCCGGTGGCCCAGTACCCCAGCATCGCGCCGCCGACCATCGTGGTCACGGCCACCTACCCGGGTGCCACCGCGCAGACCCTGGACGATTCGGTAACCAGCCTGATCGAACAGGAAATGAACGGCGCCGATGGCCTGCAGTACATGGAATCGCAAAGCCAGGCCAACGGCCAGGTGCAGATCACCATCACCTTCTCGCCCGAGACCAACGCCGACCTGGCTGCGGTGGACGTGCAGAACCGCTTGAAGCGCGTGGAGGCCCGCCTGCCGGCGGCCGTCACGCAACAGGGCGTGCAGGTGACCAAGTCGCGCTCCAACTTCCTGCTCTTCATCGGTCTGTCCTCCACCGATGGCAAGCTCGATCCGGTGGCGCTGGGTGACTACCTGTCCCGCAACGTCCTGAACGAAATCAAGCGCGTGCCCGGCGTGGGCCAGGCGCAGCTGTTCGGTACCGAACGCGCCATGCGCATCTGGATCGATCCGAACAAGCTGATCGGCCTGAACCTGAGCCCGGCCGACGTGACCGCCGCCATCACCGCACAGAACGCGCTGGTCGCCGGCGGTACGCTGGGTGCCTTGCCCAGCCCCGGTACGCAGCAGATCGCGGCCACCGTGGTGGTCAACGGCCAGCTGACCACGGCTGAGCAGTTCGGTGACATCATCCTGCGCGCCAACGCCAACGGCTCCAGCGTGCGCATGCGCGACGTGGCCCGCATCGAAGTCGGCGGCCAGAGCTATGACACCTCCGGTCGCCTGGATGGCAAGCCTTCCTCCTTCATCGGCGTGCAGCTCTCGCCCACCGCCAACGCGCTGGGTACCGCCACCGCCGTGCACAAGAAGATGGAAGAACTGGCCAAGTACTTCCCGGCCGGCGTGAAGTACACCATCCCCTACGACACCTCCAAGTTCGTCAAGATCTCGATCGAGGAAGTGGTCAAGACCCTGATCGAAGCCATCGTGCTGGTGTTCCTGGTGATGTTCCTGTTCCTGCAGAACATCCGCTACACCATCATCCCCACCATCGTGGTGCCGGTGGCGCTGCTGGGTACCTTCGCCACGCTGCTGGTGTTCGGCTTCTCGATCAACGTGCTGACCATGTTCGGCATGGTGCTGGCCATCGGTATCCTGGTCGACGATGCGATCGTGGTGGTGGAAAACGTCGAACGCATCATGAGCGAGGAAGGCCTGTCGCCACCTGAGGCGACCCGCAAGGCCATGGGCCAGATCAGCGGCGCGCTGATCGGTATCACGCTGGTGCTGATCGCGGTGTTCATCCCGATGGCCTTCTTCGGTGGCGCCGTGGGTGCGATCTATCGCCAGTTCTCGCTGTCGATGGTGGCCTCCATGGTGTTCTCGGTGCTGATGGCCTTCACCCTCACCCCGGCGCTGTGCGCGACCATCCTCAAGCCGGTCGAGAAGGGTCACCACCATGAGAAGAAGGGCTTCTTCGGCTGGTTCAACCGCAAGTTCAACACCACCGCCAGCGGCTACCAGGGCCTGATCGCCCGCCTGCTGGGCAAGGCCGGCCGCTACATGATCGTCTATGTGCTCATCGTGGGTTGCGTGGGGTTGCTGTATGTGCGCCTGCCGGCGTCCTTCCTGCCGAACGAAGACCAGGGCTACATCATCACCAACGTGCAGCTGCCGCCGGGCGCAAGTACCGCGCGCACGATCGAAGTGGTCAAGCAGATCGAGGAGTACTACCTGAAGGATCCGGCCGTGGAACACGCCATTGCCGTGCTGGGGTACTCGTTCTCGGGTAACGGCCAGAACGCCGCCCTGGTATTCACGCCGCTGAAGGACTGGTCGCAACGCGACAAGTCGCAGTCGGCCGACGCCATCGCCGGCAAGGCCTTCGGCACCTTCATGCGCATCAAGGATGCCATCGTGTTCCCGCTGAACCCGCCGCCGATCCCGGAACTGGGTAACGCAACCGGCTTCACCTTCCGCCTGCAGGACCGTGCCGGCATGGGGCACGCAGCATTGGTACAGGCACGCAACCAGATCCTGGGCATGGCCTCGCAAAGCAAGGTGCTGGCCGGTGTGCGTCCGGAAGGTCTGGAAGATGCGCCGCAGCTGCAACTGGACATCGACCGCGACAAGGCCAATGCGCTGGGTGTGCCGTTCTCGACGATCAATAGCGTGCTCTCCACGGCGCTGGGTTCGTCCTACGTGAACGACTTCCCCAATCTGGGCCGTCAGCAACGCGTGATCGTGCAGGCCGATGCCAAGCGTCGCCTGCAACCGGAAGACCTGACCGGCCTGTACGCCCGCAACAATGACGGCAACATGGTCCCCTTCTCGTCCTTCGTGACGGCCCGCTGGATCAACGGTCCGGTGCAGCTGATCCGCTACAACGGCTATCCGGCCATGAAGATCGCTGGCGGCGCCGCCCCTGGCCGCAGTACCGGCGAAGCCATGGCCGAGATGGAATCCTTCGTGGCCAAGCTGCCGGCCGGCTTCGGCTTCGAATGGACCGGCCAGTCGCTGGAAGAAAAGACCTCCGGCAACCAGGCCCCGGCCCTGTATGCACTGTCGCTGATCGCCGTGTTCCTGGTGCTGGCCGCGCTGTATGAAAGCACCTCGATCCCGCTGGCGGTGATGCTGGTGGTGCCGCTGGGTATCCTCGGTGCACTGCTGGGCGTGACGCTGCGCGCCATGCCCAACGACGTGTACTTCAAGGTGGGCATGATCGCGGTGGTGGGTCTGTCGGCCAAGAACGCGATCCTGATCATCGAGTTCGCCAAGGACTTGCAGGCGCAAGGCAAGGGCCTGATCGAGGCCACGCTGGAAGCGGTGCACCTGCGGTTCCGCCCCATCATCATGACCTCGCTGGCCTTCATCCTCGGCGTGCTGCCGCTGGCCATTGCCTCTGGCGCCGGTTCGGCCAGCCAGCGCGCCATCGGTACCGGCGTGATGGGCGGCATGATCACGGCCACCGTGCTGGCGGTGTTCCTGGTGCCGATCTTCTTCGTGGTCGTGCGCAAGATTTTCAAGGGCAGCGAGCGTCAGCGCAAGTTTGACGCCGAGCACTCGCCCAAGATCAATGTGGAGAATAACAATGGCTAATCTGTCGATGCCGCGCACACCCCGCCTGCTGCAACTGTGCGCAGCGCTGGCCGTGGCCGGCGTACTGGGGGGCTGCTCGCTGGCCCCCACCTATGAGCGCCCGCAGGCGCCGGTGGAAACGGCCTATCCGGCCGACACCACTGGCCGCGCGGAGCTGCAGGCGGTCAACCTGGGCTGGCGCCAGTTCTTCCCGGACCAGCGCCTGCAGCAACTGATCGCGGCCGCCCTGGAAAACAACCGTGACCTGCGCACTGCGGTGCTGAACATCGAGGAAGCCCGCGCACAGTACCAGATCGCCCGTGCCGACCTGCTGCCCAACCTGAACGTGACCGGCAGCGCCGCACGCAGCCGTACCGCGGCCAGCCAGTCGCTGACCGGCCAGCCCTACATCAGCAACAGCTACCAGGTAGGCCTGGCGGTGCCGGCCTACGAGCTGGACTTCTTCGGACGCGTGCGCAACCTCAAGGACGCCGCACTGGCCACCTACCTGTCCACCGAAGAGGCGCAGAAGTCGGCCCAGATCAGCCTGGTGGCCCAGGTGGCCCAGGCCTACCTGTCCGAGCGTTCCTACGCCGAGCAGCTGCAGCTGGCCGACGACACGCTCAAGTCGCGCGAGTCCAACCTGCAACTGGCGCAGAAGCGCCTGGATGTGGGTGCCAGCACGGCGCTGGACTTCCGCCTGACGCAAACCCTGGTGGAATCGGCCCGTGTGGCCAAGGCCCAGCTGGAACGCCAACGCGCGCAGGCCGAGAACGCCCTGACGCTGCTGGTGGGCAAGCGGGTCGGCGACCTGCCGCCGGCGCAATTGCTGTCGGATGAAAAGATCGTCACCGACATCCCGGCCGGCCTGCCCTCGGAACTGCTGACCAACCGTCCGGACATCCGCTCGGCCGAGCAGAGCCTGCTGGCGGCCAACGCCAACATCGGCGCGGCGCGTGCGGCATTCTTCCCGCGCATCTCGCTGACCGGCAGCTTCGGCAGCGCCAGCAGCACGCTGGGCGGCCTGTTCGAATCCGGTTCGGGCGCCTGGAGCTTCGGTCCCTCGCTGTCGTTGCCGATCTTCGACTTCGGCCGCAACAGCGCCAACCTGGATCTGGCTGAAGTCCGCAAGAACAAGGCCGTGGTGACCTACGAGAAGACCATCCAGACCGCCTTCCGCGAAGTGGCCGATGCGCTGGTGGCACGCGGCACCCTGGATGATCAGGTCAAGGCCCAGGAAGCCTTCCTGGTGGCCCAGCAGGAACGACTGAAGCTGACCGACCTGCGCTTCAAGAATGGCATCGCTTCCTCGCTGGATCAGCTCGACGCCCAGCGCGACCTGTTCTCGGCGCAGCAGGCGCTGATCCAGGCGCGACAGCTGCGCCTGAACAATGCCATCGATCTGTACAAGGCATTGGGAGGCGGGCTCAACGAGAACTCGGTGAGCGTGGCGGCGAATTAGTGACCGCTCCTCTACAAATTACCGAGCTGATGGCCGCTTTCTAGGCGGCCATCAGGATTTTTAAAATTAAAAACACCTTTCTTGATCGCAACTAGCAATGGAGGATTTAATTGCCCGTTACCATCCCTGAAGATAGAATTCCTCCGAATCAACAATAACCTTTGGGAGCTGCGATGCACTGGTATCTCGTCCACACCAAACCCAGACAGGAAAAGTGCGCGGAAGAGAACCTTGTAAGGCAAGGCTACCAGTGCTATCTCCCCACCCTCCTCGTCGAGAAGCTTCGCCAGGGTGCCATTACCGTCAGTGAAGAACCGCTGTTCCCTCGCTACCTGTTCATTCGCTTTGGACATGGCAACTCGCCGAAAAACTGGGCGCCAGTCCGTTCGACCAAAGGAGTAAGCCGGTTAGTCTGCTTTGGTACGGAGCCGGCAAGAGTCGATCACCATCTGATCGAACTGTTGCAGCAACAGCGTCCACAGACAACGACTAACCCGCAGCAACTGTTCTCTCCCGGCGAAAAGGTACAGCTTGGAGATGGACCTTTTGCCGGACTTGAAGGCATTTATCAAATGTCCGATGGTGAACGCCGCGTCATCATTCTCATTGAACTGTTGAGCAAGCCTGTTGCCATTGCGATGCGCCCCGGTAGCGTGCGCAAGCTCAGTTGATCACAGCGCACCCGCGAAAGAGAAACAATTCTCGCTTCAATAAGTCATCCACGTATCTCGCCCCCGCCTGCAGTCCATTGCTGTCCGGACAACTTGTCGCTGCTTCACCATAATCATGAGCCTTTCTCAAATCCTGGTGATGTGGCAGAATCTTACTAGTCCAATGAACGTGCGATAATTACATTTTTTGCATGTTACTCTTCCGGACTTCCTATGTTTTTTGCAAACCGCGCTTGCTGATCGTGTGACAGCGCGGCGGTAGCCTTGCAAAATCATTCTAGATCACTTTGATTCGCTTATACCTCCCCGAAGTTTGTCGACTTCCACCAGAAGTCTAGTTCGAGGCGGGCGTCGTTGCCCCCGAGTATTGCTGATTGCGATTTTGGTCGCAAGGAAGCGATCAAGGCGAGCTGTTGTCGATTGAAGCAAGCCGCGCTTAGAGCGCAATCATGTTCCTACACTAGACAGTCAAAAGCCATGATCCCATACGGACGCCAAAATATTTCCCAGGAAGACATCGATGCCGTGGTGGAAGTGTTACGTTCAGATTTCATCACGCAAGGCCCGGTAGTACCTGAGTTCGAGAAAGCTGTTGCAACCTACTGCGGAGCCAAACACGCTGTCGCGGCAAATAGTGCTACAAGCGCCCTGCATATTGCCTGCATGGCCTTGGAGGTAGGGCCAGGTGACTTGGTCTGGACCACTCCAGTCACCTTTGTGGCCAGCGCGAATTGCGCCCTTTACTGTGGCGCCGAGGTCGATTTTGTCGACATTGACTCGAAGACTTACAACATGAGCGTTGCTTGCTTGGCAGACAAGCTTGAACGCGCCAAGCGCAACGGTAAGTTACCCAAGGTGGTGATCCCGGTGCACCTCTCAGGACAATCTTGCGAAATGGAAAGTATTCATGCGCTTTCGCTTCAATATGGGTTCCGCATTATTGAGGACGCATCGCACGCTATCGGGGGCCACTACAAGGGAGAGAAAATCGGTAATTGCCGCTATAGCGACATAACCGTCTTCAGCTTCCATCCCGTCAAAATTATTACTACCGGCGAAGGAGGTATGGCGGTCACCAACGACCCTGAACTGGTCAAACGGATGGCGCGCTCCCGGAGTCATGGCATTACGCGTTACCCATCCGAAATGACACGTCCACCTGATGGTTCCTGGTATTACCAACAGATCGAGCTTGGATACAATTACCGCATGACGGACATCCAGGCTGCACTAGGTGTGAGCCAGATGCGGCGACTCGATGAATTCGTCTCCGAACGACATCTGCTTGCCCAGCGCTATGAAGAATTGCTCAAGGACACCCCAGTGGTGCGCCCCTGGCAACATCCGGACTCCTATTCCGGGCTACATTTATATATAGTGCGCCTGCGTCCCGGCGCCATGAAAACCAGTCACCGAGAAGTGTTCGAACGCATGCGTGCGGATGGCATCGGCGTCAATCTTCACTACATACCGGTGTATCGCCAGCCCTATTACGAGCGGATGGGCTTCAAGCGAGAAGACTTCCCTCAGGCTGAACAGTATTACGCAGAAGCCATCACTCTCCCCATCTACCCGGGGCTCACGGCCGAGCAGCAAAAAACAGTAGTTGGACGATTGCTCGCGCCTTCCGGTTATCAGACGCTCTTTTGAAGTGTGCGTCGACGTCGCAATGACCCGGGGACGCCGCCACTCTGGCAGAATTCAACCGCAGCATTGACGGAAAAACGACGAATTTGAGGGTTGCCGGGTCTGCTACGATGGGAAGCCTGCTCACGAAGAAAGACATTACATGACGCATTTCACCGTTCTGAATCTACCCACATTCGCTGACTCCCGAGGCTCCCTCACAGTGCTGCAGAACTCCCTACCATTTGAGGTGGTCCGCACTTACTGGATCTATGGTGCGGATGGCAAAACGCGTGGCGGACATCGTCATGTCCATACACGCCAGGCGCTGGTGGCAGTGAGTGGCAAGATAGTCGTTTCCATGAACGACGGCGTGACCAACGAAGCCATCGAACTGGATCATCCGAGCAAATGTTTACTGGTCGAACCGAAAGATTGGCACACCATGACATTTGAGGCGGGAGCCGTGCTGCTCGTAATGTCGTCGCATCCATATGACCGCAGCGAATATATTGATACACCCTATGAGTGAATCGTCGATTATTGAATACGAAAGCTTGGCGCTTTCAAATCAGCGCTTTATGGCCGATCTGGAAGCGGCTGCAACCCGCGTCCTCCGCAGCGGCTGGTACGTACTTGGCAAGGAGGTCAGCGCCTTCGAAGCTGAATTCGCCAGCTATGTAGGAGCCAAGCATTGCATCGGTGTGGCCAATGGCCTGGATGCTCTCATCCTATCCATCGAAGCGCTGGAATTGCCGGCTCGCAGCGATATTCTGGTTGCATCCAATACCTACATTGCCACCATTCTGGCCATCGTGCGTGCTGGACATAAGCCGGTGCTGGTAGAGCCCGATCCGGCCACTTTCAACATGGATCCGGCTCTTCTGGAGCATGCCATGACCAGCAATACGCGCGCCATTTGCGTCACCCACTTGTTCGGCAAGACCTGTCGCATGGATGCCATCGGCGCCTTTGCGAGCGCACATGGTCTGAGGGTGATCGAAGACTGCGCGCAGTCGCACGGCTCCCGCTTGGGTTCACAAATGACCGGCACATTTGGCGATGCCGGCTGCTTCAGCTTCTATCCGACCAAGAACCTGGGTGCTATTGGTGATGCCGGTGCGATCGTCACCAACGATGATGTCATTGCCGACCGACTGCGCCATACACGCAACTATGGCTCTAAGCAAAAATACGTCAACCGCTATGTCGGCGTAAACTCCCGGCTGGACGAGTTGCAAGCAGCTCTACTGCGCGTCAAGCTGCACCACCTGCCCGCAATGACGAATCACAAGCGCTCGCTGGCCGAAATCTATTTTTCCAACCTGCCGGAAGAAGTGGCAAAGCCTGTGCGCCATCCAGATGAATATGATGTATTCCACATCTACGGCATCCGTCATCCCCGTCGCGACGCTCTGCGCCAGTATTTGCTGGAGCATGGGGTCAAGACCGAGATCCACTACCCCATCGCTCCGCATCGTCAAGAAGCCATGCAAGGGATACTTGCAGGTGACTACCCAATAGCCGATGAACTGCATGCCACCGAGCTTAGCCTGCCTATATCCGTGGGACACACTGCTGACGATATCACCCGTGTAGCAGCTCTCGTTAGTGATTTTTTTCATACGGCAAAAGCATCATGAGGCTGGCTGTAATTCCTGCGCGAGGCGGCAGCAAACGCATTCCTCGCAAGAATATCAAGGAGTTCTGCGGCAAGCCCATGATTGCATGGTCAATCTCGGCTGCCTTGCAGTGCGGTTGCTTTGACGAGGTGATCGTATCCACCGATGATGCCGAAATTGCTGATGTCGCCAGACAGTGGGGAGCAAGCGTGCCATTCATGCGGCCAGCGGTACTTGCTGACGATCATACCGGGACTATTCCCGTGGTACGCCATGCCATAGAGTGGTTCGGACAGGACCGGCAGCCTTCGCAGGTTTGCTGCATCTACGCTACTGCACCATTCGTCCAGGCCGAGGATTTGCGCCGTGGCCTGGACATACTGATGGCCAATGACTGTAACTATGCCTTTTCGGTAACCAGCTATCCGTTCCCCATTCAGCGAGCCATCCGCATCCTGGATACCGAACGCGTTGAGATGTTTTATCCCGAACACTTCAATACCCGTTCTCAGGATCTGGAGGAGGCATGGCACGATGCGGGCCAATTCTATTGGGGAAGAACAAGCGCCTGGCAGGAGGATCCGGCATTCTTCACACCGGCCTCAATTCCGGTTCGATTGCCGCGCCATCGCGTGCAGGATATAGACACTGCCGAAGATTGGTTGCGCGCCGAATGGCTGTTCAAATCAATGCGACACGAAGCGGGGCTGCCGTGAAAGCCGTCTTCCGCGCAGATGCGTCCTTACAAATTGGAACCGGGCATATAGTGCGCTGCCTTTCCCTCGCCGACGAACTGCGGGACAAGGGGGTGACGTCCACCTTTATTTGCCGTATGCATCCCGGCAACATGATCACTGCGATACGGCAACGTGGCTTCGACGTCATCGAACTGCCTGCGCAGTCGCAGCACTTGCAATCGAGGAACGATATTTCCCCTCCCATTCCGGCACATGCTAGTTGGCTGGGGGCTACATGGGCCCAAGATGCCAACGAAACACGGCATGCAATACAGGCCATCAAGCCCGATCTGTGCGTGATTGACCACTACGCTATTGACGTCCGCTGGGAAGAGGCACTTCGCCCGCACGCCAAACGGTTCATGGTCATCGACGATCTGGCCGACCGCCAGCACGAATGCGATTTCCTGCTGGACCAGAACTGGTTTGGCAGTGATATGGCTCATCGCTATCGAGGGGTAGTCCCTGATTACTGCGTCACCATGCTGGGTCCCCAATATGCTTTGCTGCGGCCGGAATATGCTTCGCTACGTGCTCAAATGCTCCCCCGCACGGGGCGGGTGAAACGGGTACTTGTTTTCATGGGCGGCAGCGATCCAACCAATGAAACACAAAAAGTGATTGATGCCCTTACCGATCCTGCATTGGCAAATTTGGACGTGGATGTGGTGCTTGGAGTCAATCACCCGGATCCGGAAAGCATACGTCACCAAGCGGCAGCGCGACCGGGAACTTTTGTGTATAGCGGCCTCCCTTCTTTGGCGGAACGGATGGTACAAGCGGATCTGATGATCAGCGCGGGGGGGAGCACCAGCTGGGAGAGAATGTGTCTTGGCCTACCAGCCATAGTCATCAGTATCGCTGCCAATCAGACCGTGACCAATACCGCAATGCAGGCTGCAGGCTACATCGACTTTTTGGGGGAAAGCACCCATGTCAGCGTGGAGTTGATTACCGATGCTGTCGCTCGATGCCTGCAGGCCCCTGCAAGACTAGAGCAAATGAGCCGAATATGCCAGGACCTGGTGCCAGGAACCGGCACAAAGCAGGTATGCGAGTTGTTGCTGAATTAAACAAAAATAAAGCTACTTTCATAGCCGGGGGAAACATTGGGGCCCGGCATCGTTCACCGTAACCATCAAAGGAAAAAACGTGCAATATGTGATTCAGGTACTCATGGATGCAGGCTCCTGGATCTCCCCCTACGTTGGTGAGCTGGTGCAGGAATGGGAGTCGGCCGGACACTCGGTTCAGATTGCGCACCAGCCGGATCAAGCCCTTCCGGCTGATTTCTGCTTTTGCCTGAGCTTTAGCCGCATCTTGCCGGCGGAGGTTCGTCTGCAATATAAACACACGCTAGTGGTTCACGAGAGTGACCTTCCCGATGGACGCGGCTGGGCACCGATGACATGGCAAATCCTGGAAGGGAAGAATCGCATCCCTGTCACTCTGATTGAGGCAGTCGATGCCGTCGACGCGGGGCCGATCTATCTTCAGGAATGGATTGAGCTTGATGGTACTGAACTCAATCAAGAATGGCGGTTGTTGCAGGCCAGGGCCACACAGAATTTATGCTGTCTCTTATACACATCTCCGAGCCCACGAGACTCCGTTAAAAGGGGGGGGGGGGGGGGGGGGGGGGGGGGGGGGGGGGGGGGGGGGGGGGGGGG
>NZ_JAELUH010000075.1 GCF_016429215.1 Herbaspirillum sp. ASV7
GTAGCGCTTGAGCATGGTGTCGCCATACACCTCGATGGCGCTTTGCAGGTCGCGATTGCGCAGGGCTTCGACGGCGGGCTTGATCCCCTCGGCGATGAATTTCTGGCGCTGCGCAATCATCTTCTGCAGCAAGGCCGCTTCCTCGTCGGTGAGCACGGTGGCCTGGTATTGCTTGATGACGGCGTCATTGTCCTTGAGCGATTTTTCCAGCTTGTCCATGCTGGCGTCGATCTCGCCGGAATCCCCCACCAGCGAGGTGGAGATGCCGTTGCGTGCCGCATCCAGCGCCGATGACATGCGCTCCAGCTCGGAGAAGGCGACCAGCCGGTCCTCGTAGAGCGAGCGCATCTGCGCGTTGGTCGAGCGCAGGCTGGCCACGCCCAATACGCCTGATGCGACCAGCAGCAGGGCCAGAAAACCGATGACGAAAATCAGGCGTGCCCTGATCGTGAGTGTGCGGAACATGTTCCTCCTGGACTTGCGTTTTTGTCTTCTCTGCCACCGGCTCATTGTGTAAGCCCGTGGCGCGCATGCGTATGACGGGAGGTGCGGATATGCCCTCTCCCTGCCGCGGGGAAACACTAGCATTTCCCGTACCAAGGGAACAGGGGCGCGCCCCGGCAGGAGAACATTTATTTTTGTGCAGCGAGCGATTTATTTGCTGAGCAGGCGCTTTTCGGCCCGCAGGATGCTCTCGGAGCTACCGCGTAGCACCACGATGTCGCCGGCCAGGAGCACCGTATCCTGGGCCGCTTCGATGCGCTGCTTGCCGCGCCGCAGCATGGCTATCTCGGCGCCGCATTGCGCCGGCAGGTCCAGCTCGGCCAGCGTGCGACCGACGGCGCTGGCACCACCGATGAGCGACACCGACTGCAGGCGCACGTTCATGCCCACGCCATCGGCCTCGGCGTCGGACATGCCATGGAAGTAGCCGCGCAGCGAGGCATAGCGTTCGTCGCGCGCATCCTGCACGCGGTGCACCACACGGCGCAGCGGCACACCCAGCATCACCAGGGCGTGCGAGGCCAGCATGAGGCTGCCTTCGAGGGCTTCCGGCACGACTTCGGTGGCACCGGCATTGAGCAGTTTTTCCATATCGGCATCGTCGTGGCTGCGCACGATCACCGGCAACTCCGGTTCCAGCTCGGCGGCATGATGCAAGACCTTCAGCGCCGAGGGCGTGCTGGCATAGGTCACCACCAGGGCGGCGGCACGGTGGATGCCGGCGGCCACCAGGCTCTCGCGCCGGGCAGCGTCGCCATAGGAGACATTGGCGCCGCCGTTGCGGGCGTCCTGCACCAGTTCCGGGTCCATCTCCAGCGCATGGTAGGCGATGCCCTCTTCTTCCAGCAGCCGCGCCAGGCTCTGGCCGCTGCGACCGAAGCCGGCGATGATCACATGCTTCTGCACCCCCATGGTGCGCGTGGCCAACTGGGTCAGGGCCAGCGATTGCAGCATCCATTCATTGGCCGAGAGCTTCATGACGATGGCGTCGGACTTGGCCAGGATGAAGGGCGTGGCCAGCATGGACAGCACCATGGCCGCCAGGATCACCTGGATGAGCATGGGATCGACCAGCTTGAGGCCACCGGCCTGGCTCAGCAGCACGAAACCGAATTCGCCGGCCTGTGCCAGCCCCAGGCCCACCCGCAAGGCCACGCCCGGGGTCGAGCCGAACAGCCGCGCCAGCGCCGCGATCAGGCCGAACTTGAGCAGCACCGGGCCGGTCAGCAGCGCCAGTACCAGGAACCAGTGATCCACCAGCGTGCGCACGTTGAGCAACATGCCGATGGTGATGAAGAACAGGCCCAGCAACACATCGCGGAAGGACTTGATGTCTTCCTCCACCTGGTGCTTGAACTCGGTCTCGGAGATGAGCATGCCGGCGATGAAGGCGCCCAGCGCCAGCGACAGGCCGGCCTTTTCGGTGATCCAGGCCGCCCCCAGGGTGATGAGCAGCAGGTTGAGCATGAACAGCTCTTGCGAACGCCGCTTGACGACGATGCGGAACCAGCCGCGCATAAGCTTCTGGCCAAAGAACAGCAGCAGCGCCAGCACCACCAGCGCCTTGCCGACGGCCCAGGCCAGGGTGGTCATGATGTCGCCGGAATCCTTGGCCAGCGCCGGCACCACGATCAGCAGCGGCACCAGGGCCAGGTCCTGGAACAGCAGCACGCCCAGGATGCGGCGGCCGTGTTCGGTCTCCAGCTCCAGCCGCTCGGTGAGCAGCTTGGAGACGATGGCCGTGGAGGACATGGTCAAGGCGCCGCCCAATGCAAAGGCGGCCTGCCAGGTGACGTTGATGAATTGCGGCAGGAACATGGCCGCGCCCCAGGCCCCGACCATGGTCACGGCGATGGTGGCGCCCACCTGGGCCACCCCCAGGCCGAAGACGATGTGCCGCATCGCCGAGAGCTTGGAGAGCGAGAACTCCAGTCCGATCGAAAACATCAGGAACACCACGCCGAACTCGGCCAGCGCATGGGTGGTCTCGTTATCTTCGGCAAAGGCCAGGCCGTGCGGCCCGATCACGATGCCCACCACCAGGTAGCCCAGCATCGGGGGCAACTGCATCATGCGAAAAGCGACCACGCCGAGCACCGCCGCGGCCAAGAGGAAGAGGGTCAGTTCCAGTCCGGAAAACATGTGTGGATGATGTGATTCTGGTAACGATGTAGGGACTCGCCGTGAATCAGCAGCGGCAATCAGATCGAGCGCCGTGAAGCGAGAAACATGCCGGATGACGGAGAGGAGCGCACGCATCGGCCGGTTCGGGCAGAGGATCACGGCCCGCAGGCGCCGGCCCAGTTTGGTGCGCATCAGCTTGTGGATTCAGGTTGGCAACATGGCAGCAGAAGCTTTCGTCCTGCGCTTCCCTTGTCGTCGCGTTTTTTGCGCTGCAACCTGATATCGTCGCCACTGCCAGTGCGCCCCCTGTTGCAAGCATGCTGCACCGCGCCCGACCGGGTCAGGTCAGCAGCATTCCCTTACATCTGGCAAGTTTTTTGCTTTGCTAATTCGTTTATACTTCGGTTATGAGTGTAACCGATGACAAAACCACGCCTGCATCTTTTTCGGCCGGGGATGCCCGCCGCGCCCTCGAACTGGCGCGCCAGACCCTGCAGATCGAAGCCGATGCCATCCTGGCGCTGAAGAACCGCCTGTCCGACGACAGCGCCGAGCCACTGGCCCAGGCCGTGCGCCTGTTGCTGCAAAGCAATGGTCGCGCGGTCGTCTCCGGCATCGGCAAGTCCGGCCACATCGGCCGCAAGATTGCCGCCACCCTGGCCTCTACCGGCACCCCGTCGCTGTTCATGCATCCGGCCGAAGCCGCCCATGGCGACCTGGGCATGGTGACGGCCAAGGACGTCTTCATTGCCATTTCCAACTCCGGTGAAACCGCCGAGCTGATGGCCATCGTACCCATCGTCAAGCGCATGGGTGCGGTCATCATCTCCATGACCGGCAACGACAACTCCAGCCTGGCGCAGCTATCCACGGTCCACCTGAACGTGGGCGTGGACAAGGAAGCCTGCACCCTCAACCTGGCCCCCACCGCCAGCACCACGGCCACGCTGGCCATGGGCGATGCGCTGGCGGTGTCGCTGCTGGACGCACGCGGCTTCCTGGAAGAGGATTTCGCCCGCTCCCACCCCGGTGGCGCGCTGGGCCGCCGCCTGCTGACCCATGTGCGCGATGTGATGCGCAGTGGCGAGGCCATCCCGGCGGTACGCCCGGATGTCTCGCTGTCGGAGGCGCTCATGGAAATCACCCGCAAGGGCATGGCCATGACCGCGGTGGTGGATGCGGACTTCCGCCCCATCGGCGTGTTCACCGACGGCGACCTGCGCCGCCTGCTCGAACGCGGCCAGGACTTCAGCAAGTTCCGCATCGCCGACATCATGCACGCCAACCCGCGTACCGTGAACCAGGACCAGCTGGCGGTGGATGCCGTCCAGCTGATGGAAGAATTCCGCATCAACCAGTTGCTGGTCACCGATGCCGCCGGCGTACTTACCGGTGCGCTGCACATCCACGACCTGACCCGCGCCAAGGTGATCTGATGACCGCGCCAGCCTTCGCCAGCACCTTTCCTGGGGCCGTCCTGGCCAAGGCCGCCGGCATCAGCCTGATGATCTTCGACGTCGATGGCGTGCTGACCGACGGCGGTCTGTTCTATGGCGAGGATGGCGAAGCGTTCAAGCGTTTCAACGCCCTCGACGGCCATGGCATCAAGATGATGCAGCAGTTCGGCACGGCCGCAGCCATCATCACCGCGCGCCAGTCGCCCTACGTGCTGCGCCGGGCGCGCGATCTCGGCATCGCCCATGTGTTCCAGGGCGTGCACGACAAGCGCCAGGCCTTCGAGCAGCTGCTGCAACATACCGGCTTGAGCGCATCGGCCTGTGGTTACCTGGGTGACGACGTGATCGACCTGCCGGTGCTGACCCGCGTCGGCTTCAAGGCCTGCGTGGCCAATGGTCATCGCGAGGTCAAGTCCCGTAGCGATTACGTGACCCAGGCCAGCGGCGGCAACGGTGCCGTGCGTGAAGTCTGCGACCTGGTGCTGGCCGCCCAGGGCCACTACGAGGCGGCGCTGGCGCCGTACCTGGCATGAGCGGGCGCAGCGGCGAACGTGCAGCCGACCGGATCCGCGTGGTGGTGATCCTGGTCCTGCTGATCGGCGCTGCCCTGGGCAGCTTCTGGGTACTGCAGGCGCTGCGAGCCACCGGCGACCAGCAGGCGGCACAACGTCCGCGCGGCAAGCCCGACTACTACCTCGACAACTTCAACTACGTGAAGATGGGGCCGACCGGCCTGCCGCGCTATGACGTGTCCGGTACCAAGATGGTCCACTTCCCGCTGGATGACTCCTTCGAGATCACCAAGCCGGTGGTGCACAGTCTGGACAAGGAAAAGCCCCCCATGGAACTGTATTCGGACACCGCCCGCGTGACCGATGACCAGACCCAGATCCACATGTATGGCAACGCCAATGCCATCCGTGGCGCCAGCAAGGGACGCGATCCCATGCACCTGGTGTCGGAATACCTGCTGTTGCTGCCCGACGATGAAATCGTCAAGACCGACAAACCGGTTGCAATGACGATGGGCACCACCAGATTGAATGGTGTGGGCATGCTGGCCAACAACGCCACGGCGGTCGTGCAGTTGTTTGGCAATGTCCGCGGCCACTATGAGCCGGCCCCGAAGAAACGCTGAGTCCCTCCCCATTACAACAAGATCGCCAAGACCCGACAGGAATCTATGAAACGCTCACTCTTACTGCCCTTGTTGATGCTGGTTGCCGTGTGCGGCGTGGCGCATGCCGAGAAAGCCGACTCCACCAAGCCCACCAACATCGAAGCAGACCAGATGGTCTATGACGACGTGCGCCAG
The DNA here is from genome assembly GCF_016429215.1 of Herbaspirillum sp. ASV7. Lineage (GTDB taxonomy): Bacteria > Pseudomonadota > Gammaproteobacteria > Burkholderiales > Burkholderiaceae_D > Herbaspirillum. Next base: position 5,401 of record NZ_JAELUH010000075.1, read on the forward strand.
GTGAAGACCTTCACCGGCAATGTCGTGATGACCCGTGGCACGCTCATCATCAAGGCTGGCCGCGTCGTGTTGACGACCGACCAGTACGGCTACGAATACGCGACCCTGTACGCCGCCCCCGGCGCGCTGGCCAGCTTCCGCCAGAAGCGTGATGGCGGCCCCGACCTGTGGATCGAAGGCCAGGCAGAGCGCATCGAGTATTCCGAGCAGACCGAGATTTCCAAGCTGTTCCAGCGCGCCCACATCCAGCGCATGGATGGCAAGCGCGTCACCGATGAGGTCAATGGCGAGTTCATCTCCTATGACAGCCGTGCCGAGTTCTACTCCGTCAACAACACCGTCAGCGGCGAGAGCAAGCCGGGTGCAGGTCGCATCACGGCCGTGATCCAGCCCAAGAATCCAGCGCCGACCGGCACTGCGCCCGCTGCCGCACCGGCCCAGCCGGCGGCCCCGCAACGCAAGCCACAGGCTGCACAGCCCGGAAAGGACCAGTGATGACAAGCTCGCTGGTAGTGCGCGGACTGAAGAAAAGCTATGGCGCCCGCCAGGTCGTGCGTGACGTCTCCATGGAAGTGCGCAGCGGTGAAGTGGTCGGCCTGCTTGGCCCCAACGGCGCCGGCAAGACCACCTCCTTCTACATGATCGTGGGTCTGGTGCCCTCGGACGGTGGCGAGATCGACCTCGATGGCTCGCCCATCTCGCGCCTGGCCATCCACAAGCGCGCCACGCTGGGGCTGTCCTACCTGCCGCAGGAAGCCTCGGTGTTTCGCAAGCTGACGGTGGAAGACAATATCCGCGCCGTGCTGGAACTGCGCAAGGAAGACGGCAAGTCGCTCTCACGCGACGAAATCGAGAGCCGCCTCAACAACCTGCTGCACGAACTGCAGATCGAGAAGCTGCGTGAAAGCCAGGCGCTGTCGCTGTCGGGCGGTGAGCGCCGGCGCGTCGAGATCGCCCGCGCGCTGGCCACCGATCCGCGCTTCGTGCTGCTGGACGAACCCTTCGCCGGTATCGACCCGATTGCGGTCATCGAGATCCAGCGCATCGTGCGCTTCTTGAAGGAACGCGGCATCGGCGTACTCATCACCGATCACAACGTGCGCGAAACCCTGGGCATCTGCGACCGCGCCTACATCATCAACCAGGGTACGGTGTTAGCGAGCGGCAATCCGGATGAGATCATCGCCAATGAATCAGTTCGACGCGTCTACCTGGGAGAGCACTTCCGCATGTAAGACCTGCCTGCGGAGATGCTAGGCATAGCAAACAGCGGACCACGCCGCCACACGAAAACAGATGAAACAATCGCTCCAGTTACGAACCTCGCAGCACCTCGCGTTGACGCCGCAATTGCAGCAGTCGATCAGGTTGCTGCAATTGTCGACGCTGGAACTGCACCAGGAGCTGGAGCAGATCCTCTCCGATAACCCGCTGCTGGAACGCCTCGACGATGCGCTGGACAACTCGGTGCGGCTGCTGGCCGATGGCGCCGTCAGTACCGCCCCTTCCTCGGGCGTGGCCGAAGGCGGCAGCGAGAGCAGCGGCGAAGCGGCCCCGGCCAGCAGCGATGGCGAATCCAGCTTCGAGTACCAGGACAACGCCCCCGAGGGCGGCGTCAGCGGCGAGTCCGACTGGAGCTTCGACGACGTGGCCCGCAACGGCAAATCCTCCGACGACGAGGATGCCCGTCCGCAACTGGAAGCCCACGAAATCACCCTGCGCGAACACCTGCTGGAGCAGATCCGCGTCACCGCCCGCACCCTGCGCGACCGCGCCCTGCTGGAGCTGCTCACCGACGCACTGGACGACAGCGGCTATCTGGAAGAACCGCTGGAAGATATCCTGGCGCGCCTGCCCGAAGAGCTGGGCATCGATCTGGAAGAGCTGGGCATTGCGCTGAAATTGCTGCAGAGCCTGGACCCGGCCGGGGTCGGTGCGCGCAGCGCCGGCGAATGCCTGGCCCTGCAGATCCGGCGTCTGCCCAAGGTGCCGTTCGTCACCCGCAAGCTGGCACTGAGGATCGTTGAGGATTACCTGCCGCTGTTCGCCCAGCGCGACTTCAACAAGATCAAGAAAGCGCTCGACTGCGACGACGAAGACCTGCGGGAAGCCCAAGCGGTGATCCGCCAGTGCCGCCCCCATCCGGGCGCAGAATTCGCGCGCGATTCCTCCGACTATGTGGTGCCGGACGTGATTGTCAAACAGACAAAGACCGGTTGGCAGGTCATGCTCAACCATGAGGTCATGCCCAAGCTGCGCGTCAATGCCATGTATGCGAGTGCGCTGAAGCAGGCCAAGGGCGAAGGATCGCTGTCTTCCCAGCTGCAGGAGGCGAAGTGGCTCATCAAGAACATGCGCCAGCGCTTCGATACGATTTTGCGAGTTGCACAGGCTATTGTCGAACGTCAAAGAAACTTCTTTTCACATGGGGCAGTGGCCATGCGCCCCCTTGTGCTGCGTGAAATTGCTGATACACTGGGTCTACACGAGAGCACAATCTCTCGCGTGACAACTCAGAAATACATGCTCACGCCGCACGGCATGTTCGAGTTGAAGTACTTCTTCGGTAGCCACGTCGCGACTGAAACCGGAGGCGAAGCCTCCTCCACCGCGATACGGGCGCTGATCAAACAGTTGATAGGAGCCGAAAACCCGCAGACCCCATTATCCGATAGCAAGATTGCGGATATGCTGGCAGAACAAGGCATGGTGGTCGCGCGACGCACAGTCGCCAAATACCGCGAAGTGTTGAAGATTCCGCCGGTCAATCTCCGCAAGTCCCTCTGAGTGTTTCGCATTACTTTCTCAGTTTCTCTGCAGTAGCCGTTGCTGTGTTCTGGCAAGCATCCGATGCCAACCGACACGTCAGACGTGCCTTTTGGCAGTGCAGCAGTAGTGATGGATTGCACGAACCTCCAGTGACTTCACGATAGGAGTGTTGTATGAATCTGACCATCAGTGGACACCACCTCGAACTGACCCCCGCCCTGCGGGAATACGTGCAAAGCAAGCTCACACGTATCAAGCGCCATTTCGACAACGTGATCGACGTCAGCGTGATCCTGAGCGTAGATAAACTCACAGAAAAGGAAAAGCGCCAAAAAGCGGAAATCAACGTCCACATCAAGGGGAAGGATCTACATGCGGAAAGCATCGCACACGACCTCTATGCCGCTATCGATGCCCTGATCGACAAGCTCGATCGCCAGGTCATCAAGCACAAGGACCGGCTGCAGGAGCATCACTCCGCCGCCAAGCGCCTCACCGATGAAGCCGCCGACGATCTGGTGGCCGGCGCGGCATGATGGGCTGACAGCCTGAACACCTGACATGAGCAAAGGGCGCGCAAGCGCCCTTTGGCATTCATGGCCTGGCCCGCATGGATGACCATTGATTTATCCACAGGCCATCCGCACATATCATATAAATCATTTCCCAAAAGAAACGATATGTTGCGCGCAGCAAGCACACCAGCGCGGTCGTTCCAACGCGCGCGCCGGCTTTTCCCTATAATGTCGGCAATCCCATTTTCAAAGGCATAGCCATGAGCGACGTCCAATCCTGGATCAAAGAAACCGTGACCCAAAACCCTGTCGTGCTGTTCATGAAGGGTACCGCCCAATTCCCGCAATGTGGCTTCTCCGGCAAGGCCATCCAGCTGCTCAAGGCCAGCGGCGCCGAGAACATCGTCACCGTCAACGTGCTGGAAAGCCCGGACGTGCGCCAGGGCATCAAGGAATACTCGAACTGGCCGACCATTCCCCAGCTGTACGTCAAGGGTGAATTCGTCGGCGGCTCCGACATCATGAGCGAGATGTACGCCTCGGGTGAACTGCAGACCCTGATCAAGGGCTGATCCCCTCCAGACAGGCCTGGCGATCGTGAACGCCACCTCCAGCACGCCGCGCCAGCGCCTCGTCATCGCCATCACCGGCGCGACCGGTGCGATCTATGGCGTGCGCTTGCTGGAGCACCTGCGCAAGCAGGGGCAGGTCGAGACCCACCTGATGATTTCCGACGCCGGCGTGCTCAATGTCCACCAGGAGCTGGACATGCGGCGCAAGGACGTCGAAGCGCTGGCCGACGTGGTGCACAACGTGCGCGACATCGGCGCCTGCGTCGCCAGCGGCTCCTTCGCGTCCGCCGGCATGGTGGTGGCCCCCTGTTCGATGAAGACCCTGGCCTCCGTGGCCCATGGTCTTTCGGACAACCTCATCACGCGCGCCGCCGACGTGGTCTTGAAGGAACGCCGCCGCCTGGTGCTGATGGTGCGCGAAACCCCGTTCAACCTGGCGCACCTGCGCAACATGACTGCTGTCACCGAAATGGGCGGCGTGATCTTCCCGCCGCTGCCGGGCTTCTACCAACGCCCGGCCTCGCTCGAAGAGATGGTCGATCACACCCTCGGACGGGTGCTGGACCTCTTTGGCATCAGCTCGCAGTTGACGCCGGAGTGGCAAGGCATGAAAAGCAACCAGAATTGATCAGACCGATTGCAAAGAAAAAACGCGCCGCAGGTATCCTCCTGCGGCGCGTTTTTTTTGACGAAATGAAATCAACCACGCCCGATATAAGGCATCTTGGTCGCCATCACCGTCATGAACTGCACATTGGCCTCCAGCGGCAGGCTATCCATGTAGAGGATGGCCTTGGCCACATGTTCGGCATCCATGGTCGGCTCGACCTTGGTGCTGCCGTCGGCCTGCAGGGTGCCCTTCTTCATCAGCGTGGTCATGTCGGTGGACGCATTGCCGATGTCGATCTGCCCGCAGGCGATGTCATAGGCACGACCATCCAGCGAGGTGGCCTTGGTCAGGCCCGTGATGGCGTGCTTGGTGGACGTATAGGCGGCCGAATACGGGCGCGGCGCATGGGCCGAGATCGAGCCGTTGTTGATGATGCGCCCACCGCGCGGCGACTGCTCCTTCATGATGCGGAAGGCTTCCTGCGTACACAGGAAGACGCCGGTGAGATTGATATCCACGGCCGACTTCCACTGCTCCACGCTCATCTCTTCCAGCGACACCGGCGGGGTGAAGACGCCGGCATTGTTGAAGAGCATGTCCAGGCGGCCGAAGCGCTCCTTCGTTTTTGCAAACAGCTGCTTCACCGAGGCCGCGTCGGTCACGTCGGTGGCCACCACCAGCGCATTGGCGCCATTGTCGCCGGCCAGCCTGACGGTCTCTTCCAGCGCATCCTGGCGACGCCCGGCCAGGGCCACGCCATAGCCTTCGCGCAGCAGCGCCAGGGTGATCTGCCGGCCGATGCCGGAGCCGGCGCCGGTCACCAGCGCAATTCGTTTCGGTGCTGCCATCGTATTGACTCCTCAATTGATTTTATGGGCGGGAACGTGCATCACCTGGGGATAAAAAAACCGCCTGTGATGCACAGGCGGTTTTCACTATAGCAAACACGGCGTCGGGCCAGATGAGAGATTTTCAATCCGCCGGGACGGCATTCATGCATACCCGGCCCGTCGTCCTCACGCCATGCCTACACCGTGCTCGACAGCGGCTTGGCCGTATCGATGCCCAGCGTGCGCGCCGCCTCTGCCAGCCGCGCGCGATCCTCCCCCCACACTTCGCACAGAGCCGTGTAGGCGATCCAGCGCGCATCGATCTCGAAGAAGTCGCGCAGGTTCACCCGGGTATCGCTGCGACCAAACCCGTCGGTACCCAGCGTGACGTAAGTGGCCGGCACGAAGGCGCGAATGCTCTCGGGCAAGCTGCGGATATAGTCGCTCACGGCAATCACCGGCGCGCTGCTGGCCTGCAGCTGCTGCGTCACGTATGGCAGCGCAGCGCTGCCCTCCAGGCGTTGTGCGCGCTGCGCCGCCACGCCATCGCGCGCCAGCTCGGTGTAGCTGGTCACGCTCCATACCTCGGCTTCGATCTGCCAGTGCTGCTGCAGCAACGCAGCAGCGGCCACGGCTTCCTTCAGGATCGGCCCCGAGGCCAGCAGGCGCGCCTGCGCCTGTGGCTTCGCATCCAGGCAATACAGGCCGCGCAGGATGCCGTCCTGCACGCCTGCCGGCATGCTGGGCTGGGCTTCATTCTCGTTGGTGACGGTGACGTAGTAGAACACGTCCTCGCCACGCTCCATCATGCGGCGCATGCCATCGTCGATGATCACCGCCAGTTCATAGGCGTAGGCCGGATCGTAGGAGATACAGTTGGGAATCGACGCTGCCGTCACCAGGCTGTTGCCATCCTGGTGCTGCAGGCCCTCGCCGCCCAGCGTAGTGCGCCCGGACGTGGCACCGATCAGGAAGCCCCGCGCACGCTGGTCGGCAGCGGCCCAGATGAGGTCGCCGATACGCTGGAAACCGAACATCGAGTAGTAGATGTAGAACGGCAGCATCGGCGTGCCGTGGACCGAATAGGCGGTGGCCGCCGCCGTCCACGAGGAGATCGCACCGGCCTCGGTGATGCCCTCCTCCAGGATCTGGCCATCCTTGGCCTCGCGATAGTAGAGGATGGAACCGATATCCTCCGGCTCATAGAGCTGCCCCTGCGAGGAATAGATGCCGACCTGGCGGAACAGGTTGGCCATGCCGAAGGTACGCGCCTCGTCGGCGACGATGGGCACCACATAGCGACCGAATTCGGGATCCTTCAGCAGGTTGCCCAGCTGGCGTACCAGCGCCATGGTGGACGACATCTCCTTGCCCTCAGCCTCCAGCGCGAACTTGCTGTGCGCTTCCAGCGCCGGCACGATGCGGCGCGCCTGGCCGGCATGGCGACGCGGCAGGTAACCGCCCAGTGCCGCGCGGCGCGCGTGCAGGTGCTTCATCTCGGCGCTGTCGGCCGCAGGCTTGTAGAAGGCCAGGTCGCGGCACTGCTGGTCGCTCAGCGGCAGCTTGAAGCGGTCGCGGAACTGCAGCAGGCTGTCTTCATCGAGCTTCTTCTGCTGGTGCGTGGTCATCTTGCCCTCGCCAGCGGCGCCCATGCCATAGCCCTTCTTGGTCTGCGCCAGGATCACCGTGGGCTGGCCGCGATGGGCCGCGGCCGCCTGGTAGGCCGAGAAGATCTTCTTCATGTCATGGCCGCCACGACGCAGGCGGTTGATCTCCTCGTCGGTGAGGGTGGCGCCGATGGCGCGCGTTCCCGGCGTCTGGCCGAAGAAGTGCTGGCGATTGAAGGCGCCGTCGTTGGCGGCAAAGGTCTGCAGCTGGCCGTCCACGGTGCGGTTCAGGGCATCGACCAGTTCGCCATCCTTGTCACGGGCGAACAGCGCATCCCAGTCCGAACCCCACAGCAGCTTGATGACATTCCAGCCGGCGCCGGCAAAGAGCGTCTCCAGCTCATCGACGATATGGCCGTTGCCGCGCACCGGGCCATCCAGGCGCTGCAGGTTGCAGTTGACCACGAAGATCAGGTTGTCCAGCTTCTCGCGCGAGGCCAGCGACAGCGCGGCCAGCGATTCGGGCTCATCCATTTCGCCATCGCCGAACACGCCCCACACCTTGCGTCCCTGGTCCTGCAACAGGCCGCGATGCTCCATGTAGCGCAGGAAGCGCGCCTGGTAGATGGCATTGATCGGGCCGATGCCCATGGAACCGGTGGGGAACTGCCAGAAATTGGGCATCAGCCAGGGATGCGGATAGGATGACAGCCCCTGCCGTCCGACCCGCTTGGCCTCGATCTCGCGACGGTAATAGGCCAGGTCCTCTTCAGAAAGCGCACCCTCCAGGAAGGCACGGGCATAGATGCCCGGCGCCGAATGCGGCTGGAAATACACCACATCGCCGGCGAACTGCTCGTCGCGGGCGCGGAAGAAGTGGTTGAAGCCGACTTCAAACAAGTCAGCCGCCGAGGCAAAGCTGGCGATATGCCCACCCAGCTCACCATAGGCGCGATTGGCACGCACCACCATGGCCAGCGCATTCCAGCGCATGATGCTGGCGATGCGCTCCTCGATGGCCTGGGCGTCCGAACCACCCGGGAAAGGCGGCTCCTGTTCGGGGCGGATGGTATTGACGTAGGGCGTATTGCGCGCATCGCGCCAGTTCACGCCCCATTGCTGGGCAGCCGCCGACAAGCGCGAGAGCAGGAAGCGGGCACGCTCCGGTCCACCTTCGGCCAATACGCTTTGCAGCGCTTGCAGCCACTCCTGGGTTTCCTGGGCGTCGATATCGATATCGCGGGCAATACCATTGGCTGAGGACATATCCACTTCCTGATCTCCTGTTGTGGCAAAGGGTCGAGCCGGCACAAAAAATGCACCATCTGCAATCGCTGCTATGCAAAGAGACAAAAAGCCGGTAAAACACTGGCCGCGCCATCGGTCTCCTCACGCGCCTCGCCTCTGCGGTCTTGTTGTGACAATCCTTGCGGGTGATCGGACTACGATACGCCGGATGGCCCGGCATGAGTCACTTAAAATAGGAAGTTGCCGTACAATAATCAGCATCCGCTGCTGAAAAATTGAAACTGACGGAATTAAATTTCGATAATGGAACTAGATACCACCGATTTGCGCATCCTGAACATCCTCCAGGAGAACAGTTCGATCAGCAATCTGGAATTGGCCAGCCGCATCAATCTCTCGCCCTCGCCCACGCTGGCGCGCGTGAAGCGGCTGGAATCGGAAGGCATCATCTCGCGCTACGTGGCGCTGGCCGATCCGCACCTGCTGGGCCTGAAGGTCAACGTCTTCGTCAAGGTGATCCTGGAGCGCCAGGGCGCCGAAGCGCTGGCCCAGTTCGAGACGGCGGTAAGCGCCTTCGACGAAGTCATGGAAGTCTACCTCATGACCGGCGACGAGGATTACCTCCTGCGTATCGTGGTGCCGGACCTGCTGACACTGGAGCATTTCATCGTCGACCACCTGACCAAGATTCCCGGCATCAAGAACATCCGCTCCAGTTTCGCGCTCAAGCAGATCAAGTACAAGACGGCCCTGCCCACACCCAAGATCAAGACACGTCGATAAGACGATCGCTGGGATCGCCGGGATCGCCAACGCAGGCAATGCGCCACACAAGACAAAGGGCCTCACGGCCCTTTAGTTTTTCCTGGCGGCATCCTCGCGCCGACGGGCCGGGAAGAGATTGATCGCCTCCCGCGTGAGCGCTTCTTCCTGCGATGTCACCTCTTCGTGGCACCAGTGCTGGACCAGGTCGATCACGCTGCGCGCATACATTTCACCATCGACGGGCTTGGGCAGGTAGGCGCTGGCGCCGGCCGCCAGAGCCTCACGTTCGCCCTCCATATCGTGGGAGGGAAAAACCACCACCGGCACCTGCGCCAGATGGGACAAGGTACGCAATTCGCGCAACAGGTCCAGGCCGTCGCTGCCGTCGAGCTCGGGTTCCAGCAGGATCAGGCTGGGCGCGACACCATCGCCACTACGCCGGCGCTGCAGCAGGCAGCTACGGGCACTGCCCAGGTCAGGACAAGTCTGGAAGCTGCAGCGCAGATTGCTCCTCCACAAAGCGAAACGGACCATCTCAGCCGCTTCCGGACTGGGATCGATCATGACTATGCTGGGAAAACTCATCTGTGCTGCTTCCTGTGAATCCTCGAAAAACGAAGGCGTACCGGCCAACCCTCGTTTTACAGCAAGCATGATCGCGGCAACATCGGGAATTTCCTGAGCAGTCCCTGCCCGACACCGTCATGCCCGCGTCAGGAATCGCCTGATCGCCGATACCGTGGGGCAGGGCTACACTGCGCCTGCACCTTGTCGATATGACACGATCTCTTCCATCCTGACTTTCCTCCGATTCCCTCAGATGATCCTTTTCTCCAAAGTCCGCGTTCCCGTCCCCAGTGCCGCCTGCGGCAGCGTCGAGATGTACGTCAGCCGCGGCAGCCACGCGACTTTCCATGGCAGCGACGTCGGCAGTGACTGGACCAGCCTGCATGCCAGCCCCAAGAAGGTCCTGGAATGGTTTGCCACGGCCGGCTTCGCCGCCAGCGGCCGGCGCGAGGCGCTGGCCCGCTTCGCGCCCTGCGCCCATCGCCTGGCCAGCCTGGACCAGCTCAAGCGCGAGGTTCGGCCACCACTGGCAGTACCGCGCTTCTGGCAACTGGGAGGCTCGGACTACGGCTTCGATGCCGCCCACCACCTGCCCTACTGGCTGGCCATGAACGACGCCTCCTTTGTCCCCTTGCTGGTCCCCACGCACCAGATGGCGCACTTCTCCCAGGCCCTGGTGGCCTGATCCTGCCTTAGCGCAACGGCAAGTAGATGTCGGTGAGCAACTCACCGGCCGGGGTATCCGGCAACAGGTTGAGGTAGTGGAAATACAGCGGGAAATCCCGCAGCTCCTCACCACTGCCCGGCAGCCACTGGCGATACAGCGGATAGATGCTGTCGCCCATGCGATCATGCGCACCGACGTGCCGCACCCGCGCACAACGCCCACCAGGAATCAGCTTCTCGATCACGCCCTGCGTATTGACGGGCAGCTCACCCTCGATCTCGCCACAGATATCGAAACGGAATTGCTCCGGCGGCGTGGTATCGGGGTTGTCCCAGGCCAGGCCAAAGGTACGACAGCGATCCACCGGTGACAGCAGTGAGGCCTTGCGCCATTCGATGAAACGCGCCACCGAGGCATTGAGGGTAGTGACGGGACCGCGATGCTCCAGCACGGCGATGCGGATGGGTTCGACGGTAACGATCTCGACTTTCACGTCCATTTTCCTTTCGGGGATGCGGAATACATAACGCTCGTGCCAGGCAGGCCAGTCCGGCGCACGCCGGAACTGCGAAGGCGACTGGCCGAAGGCGCTCCTGAAGGCGCGGGTAAAGGATTCCGGATTTTCAAAAGCGGCTTCGAGGGCGATGTCGATGATCCGCCTGGCGGGCTGGAAGGCCAGCTGGTAACTGGCATGCTTCAAGCGCATCAGGAGGATGTAGCGCGCCACCCCGACACCGACGAAGTCGGCGAACTGCCGCTGGAAATGGAACCGCGAAAAATGAGCAAGCCCGGCCAACTGCTCGGCATCGAGCGGCTCGTGCAGATGGCGCTCGATATGGTCGAGCACTCTTTCGAATCGGGCTATATAGGCTTTTTTGCGTGCTTCACTCATCTTGTCCTCGGTTCACGGGACGTACTGTGCCGCAAAGGCCGGACCAAATCCTGACCAAAATTGCGCATTGGTTTCACCGCTGCCAGGCACCCCGGAGCGGACCTATGTTAAAACACCGCACTCACACGCTTGCAAAAGATCCCCATGACGATGAGCACCTCCCTCCTGCTGCTGGCGCTCTGCGCAGCCTGGATACCCGCCTTGCCGCTGGCACGCGGACTGCGCCTGGCGCCCTGGCTGGCCTTGCTGCTGCTGGCATTGGCCGCCGCCTTCGTGGCGGCACAGGTCAGCCTCATCGGTATCGCCGGTCTGGGCGTGCTGGGCGGGGTCGCATGGGCGCACCGGCATGCGCCTGCCCGGTGGCAGCGCGCCATCCTGCTCCTGCTGGCCATCGTGATGGCGCTGTTGCTGGCCCTGCATCGCTGGCCAGGCTTCGTCAATCCCGTGGTCGTGCCGCGCCAGGTCATCAGCACCGACGCCCTGCCCTTCGTGCTCTACGCCAATCTCGACAAGGGAGCGGCCGGCCTGCTGCTGTTGATGCTGCTGGTACCGCGTTCGCATGCGTGGCGGGAATGCGAACGCACGCTCAAGCAGGCCCTGCTGCCCGGCCTGGCCACCATCGCCGTGGTCATGAGCCTGGCCTGGCTGCTCGGGATGGTGCGGCCGGAATGGAAATGGCCGCCCTTCACGCCGGCCTTCCTGGTGATCAACCTGCTGCTGACGGTGGTGGCCGAAGAGGCCTTCTTCCGTGGCGTGATCCAGCATCAACTGGCCCGGCTTCTGGCACACCAGCGGGTGGGCGCGCTGCTCTCCATCCTGGTCTCGGCCCTGCTGTTCGGCGCCGCCCACCTGGGCGGTGGCCTGCGCTACGCGATGCTGGCGACCGTGGCCGGGCTGGGCTATGCGCTGGTCTTCCATCGCAGCGGCAGGATAGAGGGCGCCATAGCGGTCCACTTCGCACTCAACGCGGTGCACTTCCTGTTCTTCAGCTATCCGGCCTTGGCCTGAACAATCGGCAGGTCAGGGGGCGATCCATTGCCCACACCACCTGCCCTGCTCCCACCGGAAGAGCGCACGGCGATGATGGCCCGGGCTCAGGTCCAGCAGTTCCAGCTGCTGGAGTTCGACATCGATGAGCGCGAAATTCCCGAATCCGCCGGCCGCTTCCCCGGGCGGCACATGTCCGTCCTCCGGCGCGGCGATGGATGTACCGGGGGCATGCGGCGTCTGGTACAGGATCAGCGTATGCGGTCGGGCCGCAGACCACATGGCCTGCCGGCGCCCGGCATCGCCGACCACCCGGGCCCGCCCGCTGAGGCGCAACTGGCGGTAGCTGTCGAGATCGACGGCAACCAGCGCGACGCGATCATCAGCGGCGATCTCGGCAATCTTGGGAGAACGAAGGTCGGTATGGAAAGAGAGCGTGCGTGCCATTTCATCGGCACCACGCAACACGATGGAACGCAACTGCGGCGCGCCATCCAGACCCAGCGTCGCGCATTGCCAGATGGTGAAGGGAGAGCGGGCCGGACTGGCGCCCAGGTGCAGGGCGGCCCAGAGTGTGGAGAGAGCGTCAGACAGATCCATGATGGTGGCGCATGCGAAAAATCGGCAGACGCCATTGTAGTCCGACCTGTCATGGGCCAAGGATCCACGCGAAAAATGAAGCGCCCGCATCAGCGGGCGCAAGCTTGCAGCAGGCAGACAGATCCGGGAGAGGAGCCCTAGAACGCCCCGACGTAGTTCTCCGCCAGCGCCGTCGACAGGGCCCGCGAACTGACCACGTTCTCCAGCTCGGCGCGCTGGATCTGCTGCTGGAAGGGCGAGGCATCCTCGAAGGTGTGCAGCAGGCTGGTCATCCACCAGGAGAAATACTCGGCGCGCCAGATTCGCTTCAAGGCCGCCTCGGTATAGCCGGCCAGCGTCTCCCCGCTGCCCCGGCGATAGAACTCCTCAAGCCCCTGCGCCAGCCGTTTGACGTCGCCTACGGCCAGGTTCAAGCCCTTGGCACCGGTCGGCGGCACGATGTGCGCAGCGTCGCCGGCCAGGAACAGGCGACCATGCTGCATCGGCGTGGAGACGAAACTGCGCATGCCGATGATGCCCTTCTGGAAGATCTTGCCCTCCTTGAGACGCCAGCCGTCGCCGTTTTCCAGGCGGGTGTGGAATTCGTTCCAGATGCGATCGTCCGACCAGTTATCCACGCTGTCCTTGGGATCGCACTGGAAGTACAGGCGCTGCACCGTCGGCGAGCGCGTGCTGACCAGCACGAAGCCGCGCTCATGCTGGGCATAGATCAGTTCGTCCGAGGAGGGCGGCGCTTCCACCAGCACGCCGAACCAGCCGAAGGGATAGATGCGCTGGTAATCCTGGCGACGACGCTCGGGAATGGCCGGCCGCGACACGCCATGGAAGCCGTCGCAACCGGCAATGAAATCAGCCTGCAGCGTGTGCTGCTCGCCACCGTGCTGGAAGCGCACCAGCGGCCTGTCGCTCTCGATATCTTCAATGGCCGTGCCGCTCACGCCGAACAGCAACTGTCCCTGTGCCGCAAGGCGCGCGGCCACCAGGTCCTTGATCACCTCATGCTGGGCGTAGACGGTGATGGCCTGGCCGGTCAGCTCGGTCAAGTCGATGCGATGACGACGACCGCCGAAGGCCAGTTCGATGCCGTGGTGCAAGGCGCCTTCGCGCCGCATGCGTTCGCCCACGCCGGTCTCGTTGAGGATGTCCATGGTGCCCTGCTCCAGTACGCCGGCACGGATGGTGGCTTCGATCTCTTCGCGGCTGCGTGTTTCCAGCACGACCGATTCGATGCCCTTGAGATGCAGCAGGTGGGATAACAATAGTCCGGCCGGGCCGGCGCCGATGATGGCGACTTGGGTACGCATGGTGGGGTCTCCGAATTCCAGGATCGTTCGCATTCCCATGACGCATGGCAATGCAGGCTCCTGTGATGGTTGTGGTTATTGTTCTTGCTGCTTGGTATGGTCGAATCTTAGTCGCCGCGCGGCGATTAAAAAATGGATGATCCCGCCAATTGCTTGTACTATTTTTACAAACAAAAAAACCACAAGAATGTGCCCCATCCCACATTGGAGACCTCTTCCCCATGCCGCGCCACCAGTCCAGGACCAGCGACGTTCCGCAATTTTCCTTGTATGGCGAGGCTTCCCGCCCCGATGATGCGGAATCGGTACACATCGAGCTCATCGAGACGCGCAGCCGGGTCCACGACTGGCATATTGCACCGCACACCCATGCCGGCCTGTTTCAGGTACTTTTTTTAATGTCGGGTCACGTCAGCGCGCTGATGGAAAACGAGGTGTGGGAATACGATGGACCGGTGGTCATCACCATCCATCCCTCGCTGGTGCATGGCTTCGATTTCTCCGAGCAGGCGGTGGGCTTCGTGCTGACGGTCGATCCGCACATCGTCTTCTCGGCCGGAGACGGTCACGCCCATGGCGAGCTGTTCTCCCCGCTCTTCCTGCGGCCCATGGCCATCGACCTGGCACGCGTGCCGGACCTGCGCGAGCGCATGGAAACCCTGCTGCGCCTGTTGATCGCCGAGTCGGCCGCACCCCGCAGCGGCCATGCCCTGATGCTGGAATGGCTGGCTCGCAGCGTCATGCTGCTGCTGGTGCGGCTGGAAGCCGACCACCGCTCGGCCGAGCTGTCCGGACGCGGCGACTTCGAATTGTTTACCCGCTTCCGTACCCTGGTGGAGCAGCATTTCCGGGAGCAATGGCAGGTCGCCGTGTATGCCGCCAAACTGCGCATCACCCCCAGCCGCCTGAACCGCCTGTGCCTGAAGCTGGCCGGCCATTCGGCCTTCGACCTGGCCCAGCAGCGGCTGATCCTGGAAGCCTGCCGCAAGCTGACCTACGTACCCTCGGGCATCTCCACCATCGCCTACGAACTGGGATTCCAGGATCCGGCCTACTTCAGCCGCCTCTTCAAGCGCCACGTGGGCGTCACGCCCAAGGAGTACCGCCGCACGCACGTGGAGCAATAAAACTGGCAGCGCACCACCTTACCGTTCGGACTGAGTAGCGGCATCGCCGCGTATCGAAGACGCGCCGAGGCCACGCCGTCGCGGTCTACGCGGTGCGACCGGTCAAGCGTTTTCCAGAATCACAACAACGCCCCCAGCTCCACCTGGATCTTGAGCATGGCCGGCAGGCAGCGCTCGACCATGTCTTCCAGTTTCATGCGGCCGGCATGGACGCTGATATTCATCGCCGCCACCACCTCGCCACGGAAGTTGCGCACCGGCACGGCCATGGTGCGCAGGCCCAGTTCCAGCTCCTGGTCCACCAGTGCATAGCCTTGCGCACGGGCGCGCGCGATCTCCAGTGCCAGGCGCTCGACATCGGTGATGGTATTGGCCGTGATGGCCTCGGGCCGGGCCCGCGCCAGGATCTGCTGCAGCTCGTCCGGCGCCAGGTTGGCCAGCAGGATGCGGCCATTGGCGGTGCAATAGGCCGGCACCCGCGTGCCCGGTTGCAGCGTGGTCGAGACCAGTTGCCCGGCGCTGACCGCAGCCACGCAGACCAGTTGGTCGTGATCGAGCACCCCGCAGGAGGCCGCCTCGCCCAGCGAATACGCCAGCCGGTACAACAAGGGCTGGACGATGCGCGGCAGGCGCGCCGAATGCAGGTAGGACTGCCCCAGCCGCAACACCATGGGCGTGAGCGAAAAGGTCTTGTTGTCGTGACGCATGTAGCCCAGGTGGGTCAGCGTGATCAGGTAGCGACGCGCCGCTGCCCGCGTCAGGCCGGTCAGTTGGGCGACCTCGGCGATGGTCAGGCGCGAGCGCTCCTGGTCGAAGGCTTCGATGACCTGCAGCCCCTTTTCCAGCCCGGCCACCAGGTCGCGCTTGAGCGGCTCGCCGCCCTCGCCATGATCCCGTGCGTCTTCCCGGGGTGAATCGGCACTGTTAGCTGCTGCCATGCTTGCCTCGCGCTGTGGATAAATCAGGGTCGCTACAGATAAGGGGCCATTTGTGCGATTTTCGCACAAAGCGGGCGAATGGCGAATATGCTGCGCTGCTCCGACCTTGAGAGCCGGCATGGGCTTGCCTACTATCTGCCTACACCAACGCACGGCGCGCACATCGCACAAGCGGCACACCCGGTATATCCAATACAGAGCGCAAGGTGAGGCAGTACCCGCGATGCAGCCGCCGCCCTAAAAGCCGACCTGAGGAGACCTCATGCAATTCGATGCCATCGAACCCGGTGTCTATCCGGAACTGATCTATCCGCCCTACAAATCGACCGTCAAGCGCGGTCCCACGCAAGCGCCGCTGCGCGTGCGCGACGACGTCGCCACCGGCACCAACCTGTTTGCCTCGCCCAAGCTGATCCTGCCGCACGACATGGACCTGACCGCGCAAGGCAAGGGCGAACCGCTGGGCGAAAAGATCGTGGTCACCGGCCGCGTGCTGGACGAGGACGGCAAGCCGGTGCGCAATTCGCTGCTGGAAGTCTGGCAATGCAATGCCGCCGGCCGCTACTTCCACAAGAAGGACCAGCACGATGCGCCGCTGGACCCCAACTTCACCGGCTTCGGCAAGATGCTCACCGACGACAATGGCCGCTACCGCTTCGTCAGCATCAAGCCCGGTCCCTATCCCTGGGGCAACCACCACAAGGCCTGGCGTCCGGCGCACATCCACTTCTCGCTGTTCGGCAACGTCTATGCGCAGCGCCTGGTCACGCAGATGTACTTCCCCAACGACCCGCTGTTCGACTACGACCCGATCTTCCAGAGCATCCCCGACAAGGCCGCCCGTCAGCGCCTGATCTCGCGCTTCTCGCTGGACGAAACGGTGGACGACAAGATGCTCGGCTACGAATTCGACATCGTCCTGCGCGGCCGCAACGCCACGCCCATGGGTATCTGACGCATTGACTGAGCAGGAGAGAACATGAGCAACATCACCACCTCGCAAACCATCGGCCCCTTCCCGCACGAAGCCTGGGACTGGGCTGTCCAGCTGACCGCCGGCGTAGAGAGCAGCGCGCCGCAGGTGCGCGTGCAAGGCGCCATCTTCGACGGCGACGGCCAGCCCATCAACGACGCCTGGGCCGAGGCCTGGCTGCCCGGCAGCGCCGCGGTCGAAAGCGCGCACGCCATTCCCGGCTATCGCCGCGTGCCGACCAATGAAGCAGGCGGCTTCGCCTTATCGATCTCGCAGCCGCAGGCCCCCGCCGGCAAGCCGGTGGCCTACGTGACCGTGTTTGCACGCGGCCTGGTCAAGCACCAGTTCACCGCCGTATTCCTGGAAGACGATCCCGCGCTGGCGCAATCGACCCTGCTGGAACAGGTGCCGCCGAACCGTCGTGCAACCCTGATCGCGCGCAAGCAGGCCGATGGCAGCTACCTGTGGAACATCCACATGCAAGGCGAGCAAGAGACGGTATTCTTCGACTACACCTGACGACCGCGCAGCACGAGTGCAGCGGACGCAACGGGGGATCCGCAGGCCCAGGCCTGCCGGATCCCGTTTGCGTTACAGCTGCACCGCGCCGGCACCACCTGGAGACCTCATGAGCGTTTCGATATTCGACAGCTTCCTCACCACATCCGAGATGATTGCCATCTTCGATGACCAGGCCGTAGTACAAGCCATGCTGCGCTTCGAACAGGCCCTGGCCGAAGCCGAAGCCGCCGAGGGCGTGATCCCCGACGCCGCCGCGCGGGCCATCGCCAGCGTCTGCCGGGCACCGCTCTACGACATCCCGGCCCTGATCGTGGCCGGCCGCCGCGCCGGTGCGCTGGCCATCCCCCTGGTCAAGGAATTGCAACGCACCGTCGCCCTCTACAGCGAAGAAGCCGCCACCCACGTGCACTGGGGCAGCACCAGCCAGGACGTGCTGGACACCGCGCTGGTGCTGCTCACCCGCGAGGCGCTCAAGCTGATCGATGCCGAGCTGCTGGCGCTGGCGCAACGGCTGCTCGCGCTGGCCGGGGAGCACCTGGACACCCCAGTACTGGCACGCACCCTGATGCAACCCGCGCAGGTCACCAGCCTGGGCTTCAAGTTCTGCGGCTGGGCCGCGCCGCTGGTGCGCTCGCGCGCGCAGCTGCACACACTGGCCGAACGCGCATTGCAACTGCAACTGGGCGGAGCGGTCGGCACACTGGCCGTCCTGGATGACAAGGGGCCTGCCGTCGCCGCCCGCATGGCCGAAGCGCTGGGCCTGAAGCAAGCCGATGCCGCCTGGCACACTCAACGCGACGAATGGATACGGCTGGGCAGCGAGATGGCCGTGCTGGCCGGCAGCCTGGGCAAGATCGCAACAGACCTGTCACTGATGGCACAGGGCGAAATCGCCGAGCTGGCCGAACCCTCGGGCAATGGCCGCGGCGGTTCCTCGGCCATGCCGCACAAGCGCAATCCGGTGTCCTCGATGATCGCCCTGGCAGCCGCCCAACGTGCCCCGCAACAGGCGGCCGCCCTGCTGGCGAGCATGGCGCAGCAGCACGAACGCGGGCTGGGCAACTGGCAAGCCGAACTGGCCGAATGGCCGGCCCTGTTCCTGGGCGTGCATGGTGCCCTGCGCGCGCTCAACGACGCCTTTGCCGGCCTGGGAATCGACACGACGCGCATGCTGCGCAACATCCACGCCCTGCAAGGACTGGTGTTTGCCGAATCGGCCTCCATCGCCCTGGCCCGCGTGATCGGCCGCCCGCGTGCGCATGCCCTGCTGGAGCAACTGACACGCCAGACCGTCAGCGATGGCGCGCAGCTGGCCGATGTATTGGTCACGGCAGTGCAGGCCGATGCGCAACTGGCGCAGCAGCTCGACATCGGCATGCTGCGCGCCCTCTTCGCCCCCATCGCCGCCACCCGCCCGGCACGACGCCTGGCCGAACCGCAGCTGGAAAGACTGCGCGCAGCACTGGCTGATTGAATCTGCCTGCCAACATCAAAAAACATCAACACACCACAAAACACAGAGAGAGACCACCATGAGCTACGATCCGCTGGACCATGATTTCGAGCGCGGCATGCGCAATCGCCGCAGTGTGCTGGGAGACCAGTGGGTGGACCGGTCGGTGGCCAATGCCACCAACTTCAATGCCGACTTCCAGAACCTGATCACGCGTTTTGCCTGGAACGAGATCTGGGGTCGGCCTGGGCTGGATCACAAGACCCGCCGCATCATCGTGCTGGCCATCACCATCGCACTGGGGCGCTGGGAAGAATTCGAACTGCACGTGCGTGCCGGACTCACCGGCGACCCGGCGACCCGTCTCACCCCTGACGAGATGAAGGAAGTCATGATCCAGGCGGCCGTCTATGCGGGCGTACCGGCGGGCAACACCGCCTTCACGCATGCCCAGAAGATCCTGCGCGAAGTGGGTGAGCAGATCGGCTATGTGGTCCTCCCGCAAGACCCGGCTGGCAGCGTGCATCCAGGCGTGGGGCGGGAGGGCCGCACCGTCTCGTCCCCGGTGCTGCACTACAGTCTGCGCGAGCCACGCAACGGCAAGGCGCCGCGACATACCGTGGTGCTCTCGCACGCGCTGGGCACCGACCTGATGATGTGGGACGGTCTGGCCAACCTGCTGGCGGCCGATTGCCGCGTGATTGTGTACGACCATCGCGGTCATGGCAGTTCCGAGAAGACCGACGGTCTCTACAGCATGGCCGACCTGGCTGATGATGCGGCACGCCTGTTGCGTGAGCTCGATACCGGGCCGGTGGTGTGGGTGGGCTTGTCCATGGGCGGCATGGTGGGGCAGGAGCTGGCCTTGCGTCATCCAGGACTGGTGCGCGCGCTGGTGCTGGCCAATACCACCTCAGCCTATCCAGAGGCTGCGCGCGAGGCCTGGCAGCAACGCATCGCCACCGTGCGCGCCGAGGGTATCGGTGCTATCGCCGATGCCGTGATGGGGCGCTATTTCCACGAGGGCTTCCGCTCTGCGCAGGCAGCTACCGTGGCGCGCTATCGGCAGCGACTGCTCACTACCGACGCTGTCGGCTATGTGGGGTGCTGCCATGCGGTCGGTACCGTCGATACCGCTGCGCGATTGCCTGAGATCAAGGTGCCTGCGCTGGTGATCGCGGGGGAACTGGATCAGGGGACGCCGGTTTCCATGGCGCAGGATCTGGTGGACGGGATTGCGGGGGCTCGGTTGGCCGTTATTGCGGGGGCTTCACATATCAGTGCTGTGGAGCAGCCTGGGGCGTTTGCTGAACTGGTGTCTGGATTTATTGACGGGCTCTGAGGCTTTTCGGCTTTTTGGCTTTTTGGCTTTTTGGCTTTTTGGCTTTTTGGCTTTTTGGCTTTTTGGCTTGCTGGTGCTGGATTGTGCGTTCTGGGTAGTCTGCACGGAATGTCTATGTACGCTCTAGCTTAATTCTGATCTTTCTCCGGTCAGGACGGAGCGCCGGGGGCGGCCCGGCAGCCGCTCACTTTCTTTGGCCCGCCAAAGAAAGTAAGCAAAGAAAACGGCCCCCAAGAGCCAGCCCTCCTGCGGAGGGTCCCCGACGGAGTGGGGTAACAAGTGGGAAAAATAGATTCGCTTCGCTCAAACTATTTTTCTGATCCACTTGTCACCCCACTCCGTCGGCTGGCCCCAAGGGGGACCCCGGACGGCTCGCCTTCGGCATCGCCCAGTCTCCGACTCGCCTGCGGCTTTGCGTTGGGTTCTTCGCCTTCGATACGTCGCTGCGCGACTACTCAGTCCGAACGGACTGAAGATAACTTGGGCAGAAAAAAGTTAAAGAATCGATGCCGCAGGCGAGCCCACCCAAAGCCGCAGGCGAGTCGGAGACGGGGCGAAGCCGAAGGCGAGCCGGTTGCCTGTCCGCTTCTGACCCGCCGCGTCGGTGCGTACCAAGACGGATCAGGAAAATAGTTTGAGCGAAGCGAATCTATTTTCCCCGTCTTGGTACTGTCTCTTATACACATCTCCGAGCCCACGAGACTCCGTTAAAAGGGGGGGGGGGGGGGGGGGGGGGGGGGGGGGGGGGGGGGGGGGGGGGGGGGGGGG
>NZ_JAELUH010000076.1 GCF_016429215.1 Herbaspirillum sp. ASV7
GCTGCTGTTCTACGGCTTGGCCGCCAGCGTCTGGACGGTGTGGCTGTGGATGACCGGCCTGAAGGTGGTGCCGGCCGCCCGCGCCGGTGTGTTCACCGTGATGCTGCCGGTGTCGGCGGCGCTGGTGGGCGTGGCCGCCCTGGGTGAGAGCCTCTCGGCGCTGCAGGCCAGCGCCTTCGCCGTGGCATTGGCCGGCATGTTGCTGGCGACCCTGCCCGGTCGCAATACCGATTCACTACCACTGCATTGAGCGAGGAAGCCATGAACCAACCCAAGCGCCCACAGGGCAAGCCGCAGGTCTCTGCGTCGAAGAAATCCGCTGGCGCCAAGTCCGCTGCAAAGCCGGCCGCCCAGCCCCAGGGCCCGGCGCGTGACAAGCCCAGGACCCACGTTGCCACCGAGGCTTCGCGCCGCCGCCAGTTCAATGCCCACGCGCCCTCCCAGGACCTGGACGAGGACGAGCAACGGGTCCAGCAGATGGTCGCCCTGGCCAGCGCCGTGGCGGCCGGTACGCCCAATGCCAGTGGTCGCCGCACCGGTCAGGAAGAGCTGGAACGCATGGTCCGCAATACCCTGCGCCAGCGTGACGACGACACCCTCTACGAAGCACTGGAGCAGCTGCACTACGACGACCGGCGCGGTCATGCGCTGCTGCGCGAGGTGGCCGAGGAGGGCGCTGACATCATCGTGCTGCGGAGGGGCGAGAAGGAGCTGGAGATCAATGCCTTCCTGATCCCGCTGCTGGTGCGCACGCGCGGTGGTCTGCGCGAGGAGCAGGCACTGGCCGATGGCGATGCCTTCGATGCCCTGCGCGCCAGCCTGCAGGACGCAGGACTGGAGAGCAAGCGCGCCCGCGTGGTGCTGGTGCACCATCTCTATCACCCCGAAGAAATCAATGCCCTCAGCTATGGCGAAGTCGAGGCCATGAACCGTGACGCCTTCGCCTCGCTGACCGACAAGAAGATCATGAGCGTGCCCGCCATCGAGCGCAGCATGCGCGGCTGGCCGGCCAGTACTTTCAATGCCGACGACGAGGTGCTGGAACTGCGCTTCCTGCTGGGCTTTGCGCTCAAGGACCTGGACGATGCCTTCTATGCGATTCCCGCTGATGAAGCCGCCGCCGATGCCTACTTCGAGCAGCGTGCGGAGCGCTTCCGCCAATGGAGCGAACAGGTCACGCCGCTGATGCAGCAATGCCTGGTCGGCCAGTCCGGCGAGGCGGCGCAGTGCCAGTTGCACTTCCTCTACCAGGACCTGTTCCACGGTGCCAAGCGTACCGGCAACAGCGAATACCGCACCCTGCAGAGCCTGTCCGAACTGGAGCAAGGACTGGCCGAATCCGGCGTCGATGCGGCGCAGACCACGGCCATCCTGGCGGTCGGGGAAGACGAGGGCGAGACCTTGCTGCAGGTGGTCCTGCGCCAGGATCAGCGTGTCGTGGCGCGGTCCGCGCAGGTCATCGACGAGGAGGTGCAGGAGAGCCTGTTCGAGCTGGCCGATGCGGTGGCGTCATTGGGTGTGGCGGCGCTCAGGCTGGCCGATGGCTTCGATGCGGCGGGCCTGCCTGTGCGCGAGTGTGACTTCCCGGCTGCCTAGGGACCAGACCCTAATCGAGCAGGGCTTGCAGGCTCACACCCTCGGGCTGACAGCGGAAATACAGCTCCACCTGCATCGGCCGCCAGCCGCGCACCAGCTGGCGCAGATCGGCCTTCATCTTTTGCTTGCCGCAGAAGTCGTAGGCCTTTTCCTTGGCCGCGGCGGTCAGCGCCGGGATCGACATGGTGTAGCTCACGCCGGTGGCCGAGACCATGAACATGTCCTGGTTCTCCGCCGTGACGTCGGTGAAATTGGCGCAGCCGGCCAGGCTGGCGGCGCCCACGCAAGCGGCGACCAGGCTGCCGGCACGTGTGCGCCGGCGGCAGTGTTGTGTGCGCATGAGACCCCCCTGTATTGCTCATGATGCGGCGCGCTGGAACGGCGATGTTGCCCTCCGGCACGAATGCCGCAACGACAGCCTACGCCCGCCATGGGGGGCAGTGGGTCTGGCTTACCCGGTTTTACCCGGATGGCGTGGCTGTAAAAAAATCTTCAGTTGTGCAAGGACGCTGGCCCTGGCTGTGCATTTGCGTTCAGTGGTGCGCAGCGGGCAGATGACCCCGGATTTTCCTGTCTGTTGAGAGCTTGCACGCAGGCTGTCCCTGCTGCTGGTATTTGGCTGCGCGGGCGCTGCAGGGCTGGGCTAAAATCGACGGCGCTGCCCGGGCGATACCGGGCTGGCATCCAGTTTGCGCACGCCGGCACCCGGGGCCGGTGGCGCCATCCGCCAATCAGGGAGAACCAAGAATGACCAACCGTCGCAGTTTCATCACCAGCGTGGCCGGCATCGCCGCCGCGTCCGCCTTGCCCAATGTCTTTGCCCAGGCCGCCGCTGCGACCGGCTCGACCGAACCGACCCTGGCGCGCGTGCAGCGTACCAAGACCCTGCGCATCGGCGCGGTACGGGGTGCGGCGCCTTACTACAACAAGGACCTGGCCAGCGGTGAGTGGAACGGCTTCATGATCGATTTCGCCAAGAGCCTGGCGGCCAGCCTGAACGTCAAGCTGGAAATCAACGAGACCACCTGGGGCAACTCGGTGCTGGACCTGCAGACGCACAAGATCGACCTCTTCTTCGGCATGAACCCGACCCCGGCACGGCGCGAAGTGATCGGCTTCACCGAACCGCTGTTCCTGAACGCCTTCACCGTGGTCGCCAAGAAGGAATTCAAGAGCTGGGCCGACCTCAACAAGCCCGAGGTGAAGATCGCCGTGGACATCGGCTCCTCGCACGACCAGATGATCAGCCGCGTCTGTCCCAACGCCACCATCGTGCGCCTGGAAAAGGCCGACGACGCCACCCTGGCCCTGCAGACCGGCCGCGTCGATGCGCAGGTGCTGGTATGGCTGCTGGCGCTGAACATCCTCAAGAAGAATCCCTCGCTGGGCAAGATGTACGTGCCCATGCCGCTGGAGGCCACCTCCACCAACATCGGCGTACCCAAGGAAGAGGACAAGGCCTGGGTCGAGACCATCAACAAGTGGATCGTCGCCGAGCGCGCCGCCGGCAAGATCAAGCCGACCGTGCTGGGCAACCTGCAGAAGCTCTCCGGCGTGAAGCCGGAAGACGTGCCGCCGCAGATTCCGCTGTAATGGCTTGCGCCTGAGGCGCTGTCGATGAAGAACCCGCATCGGTGACGGTGCGGGTTTTTTATTGGGAGGCTGGGTGTTTCTGGGACGGCGATCGAGCAATATCATCGATATTCAACAATATGCCGATGGGCTAATGAACCGCTTCACTTTAGTCTGTCGAGATCGACAGGATCAGGACTGAGCATTCAAATCGTCGTCGAATGCATCGATCTCCAAATGGGAGGGACAACCAACGCATCAAGAGGACATCTGATGTTGAACTACGATCCCGTGGTGGGGGAGATACTGCAATGTCATTTCGGGAAAGCGTATGTACGACGCAGCGATGGACGCATCGAGATGCAAAGCCGGTCGATGGAGACGCGCTTGCCGCCAGAAATGGTGAAGAACCGGCTGGTCGTGGTCCTGAATAACAGGATTGGTGGTGGATGCATAGTAGTTCCCCTTTCCAAAACTCGCGATCCTGATCGCCTGAGCAGGCGCTGGCATGTGGAGATCGTTGAGGAGCTGATCGCTCCATGTGGGCATTTTACTCGCACAGTCAGATTCGCTACCGCCGAACAGGTACAGGTAGCTAGCAAATTCCGCCTTGCCAGGCTGGCCGCAGGTCCGAAGCAGCATCTACCGCGGGATCTGGTCGCTGAAATTCAGTGCGCGGTAATGCGGGCTATTGGTGGCGGTGCGTTGCTTGTCCGGGACAAGATGCGGAAAGACCATCGGGAACAGCACGGTGATGATTGACAGGTGTGGCGGGCGTTTGAAATAATCACCGCACTGCCCTTTGAGGCGCCGTAGTAAATTTCCCCTTCTGGGGATCCGCAAAAGCCCAGCGTTCGCTGGGCTTTTGTCATTGCGGGTCTCGGCTTGTCTCGCGCCAGCCTCTCCAATAGGCCTTGAGACAAGCGTCTCATCATCCCCCCATGCTGCGCCGCAGGGTAACCCGCGCCGCGCGCTGTGCTACAACGTCACCCATTGCATCGCCTGTCGTCTGTCCCCCGGAGTTGGTCTCGCCTGTTGCGAGCTTCAGGAGCCGCCATGCCCTACGTTGCCAAAGTCAGTCATCTTGATCGCGTGCGCCGCCTGCTGGACGGCCGCGTGCCTGCCGCCGACAGCCCCTATCTGCAACGGCTGAGCTTGTCCTACCAGCGCTCGCTGGACCAACATCATCTCGATCCGGGTGACATGAGCGGGCCGCGCGTGCTGAGCTCGGGCGAGCTGCGCGAGGTGCAGCAGGGCGAGGAGGATTTCCTGCGTGCCTCCGGGCAATGCCTGTCGATGCTGCACCAGACCGTGCGCGAGGCCGACTATTGCGTCATGCTCACCAATGCCGCCGGCACCACCATCGACTATCGCGTGGACCGCGAGCGCCGCCACGACTTCAAGCGCGCCGGGCTCTATCTCGGCTCCTGCTGGTCCGAGAGCGAGGAAGGGACGTGCGGCGTGGCCTCGGTGCTGCAGGATGCGTTGCCGATCACGGTGCACAAGACCGACCATTTCCGCGCTGCCTTCACCACGCTGACCTGCAGCGCCGCGCCCATCTTCGCGCCCTCGGGCGAGCTCATCGGCGTGCTCGATGCCTCGGCCATCCGCTCGCCCGACGAGCGCGACAGCCAGAGCCTGGTCAACCGCATCGTGCAGCAGAGCGCCACGCTGATCGAGGATGGCTATTTCCTCAACGCCATGGCCTGTGCCTGGGTGCTGCTGATCCATCGGAGCCGTCACTATGTCGAAGCCCAGCCGGAGATCCTCATCGCCTTCGATGCCCTGGGCCAGATCATCGCCGCCAACCGCCGCGCGCGCGAATGCATCCCAGCGCTCACGCAGTTGCCGCGCTCCATGGATGAAGTCTTCGACCTGCGTTTCGAACGCCTGCTCGATGCCCGTGCCCTGCAGGATCTGCACCTCTTGCGCCTGCATGGCGGCGCCACCCTGTATGGTCGCGTGCGCGCACCGGTGCAGCGGGCAGTACGGCCCGCGCGGCCGGCTGCGCAGACCGATGCCATCGGCACCAGCATCGCACCCGTCGATGCCTCGGCGCGCCAGGAGCGTGACCAGATCGTGGCCGCGCTGACCGAATGCAAGTGGCGGGCGCGAGCCGCCTCGCAACTGCTGGGCATGTCGCGCGCCACGTTGTACCGGCGCATGGCGCGCTACCAGATCCTGCCGCCGCACCGACGCTAGCGGCAGCCTTCCCCAGGCGGACCCAGAGCCGCCATCACCGTTCCACCACCATGATCTATTTCACGATAGAGGAGACTTGTCATGCCTGAAGAAACCGCCAGCCAGCAGATCGCCCACACGCTGGAAAACCTGCAAGCCGCCCTGCGCAACGGCGATGCCGCGCGCGCCGCTGCCCTGTTCGAGGAGGAGGGCTACTGGCGCGACCTGATCGCCTTCACCTGGAACATCAAGACCCTGGAAGGCCGTGCCCAGATCACCGCCATGCTGCAGGCGCAGTTGCCGCAGCTGCGTGATATCCAGTTCCGCGCCGATCCGGCCGAGACCGCCAGCCATGCCGACGGCGTCACGCAGGGCTGGATCCTGCTGGAGACCGCCATCGCACGGGGCAAGGGCTATCTGCGCCTGCGCGACGGCAAGATCTGGACGTTGCTCACCACTGCCTATGAACTCAAGGGCCATGAAGAACCCAGGGGCGAGCATCGTCCACGCGGCGCGGTGCATGGCGTGCACACCGACCGCCGCACCTGGAAGGAAGAACGCGAGGCCGAGGCGCGCGAGCTGGGCTACCAGCAGCAGCCGTATTGCCTCATCATCGGCGGCGGTCAGGGCGGTATTGCCCTCGGTGCACGGCTGCGCCAGCTGGGTGTGCCCACCATCATCATCGAGCGCAACGAGCGCGCCGGCGACAGCTGGCGCAAGCGCTACAAGTCGCTCTGCCTGCATGACCCGGTGTGGTACGACCATCTGCCCTACATTCCCTTCCCCGAGAACTGGCCGGTGTTCGCACCCAAGGACAAGATCGGCGACTGGCTGGAGATGTATGCCAAGGTGATGGAGCTGAACTATTGGGGCTCCACCGTCTGCAAGTCGGCGCACTACGATGAACAGGCGCAGCGCTGGACCGTCGTGGTCGAGCGCGAGGGCCGCGAAGTGGTGCTGCAACCGACGCAGCTGGTGCTGGCCACGGGCATGTCGGGCAAGGCCAATATCCCCCGCTTCCCTGGTGCCGAGCGCTTCCTGGGCGAGCAGCATCACTCCTCGCGCCATCCGGGGCCGGACGGTTATCGTGGCAAGAAGGTGGTGGTGGTGGGCTCCAACAATTCGGCCCATGACATCTGCGCGGCCCTGTGGGAAAACGGCGTGGACGTGACCATGCTGCAGCGTTCCTCCACCCATATCGTCAAGTCCGATTCACTCATGGAACTGGCCCTGGGCGACCTCTACTCGGAGCGCGCGGTGGCCGGCGGTCTCACCACCGGCAAGGCCGACCTGCTGTTCGCCTCGATTCCCTACAAGGTCTTGCCGGCGATGCAGAAGCAGGTCTTCGACAAGATCCGCGAGCGTGATGCCGACTTCTACCGGCGCCTGGAAGAAGCCGGCTTCATGCTCGACTTCGGTGACGATGATTCGGGCCTCTTCATGAAATACCTGCGGCGCGGTTCTGGCTACTACATCGACGTGGGCGCCTCCGAGCTGATTGCCGACGGCAAGATCCGCTTGAAGAGCAACGTCGACGTCAAGGAGATCCTCCCGCATGGCATTGCCCTCAGCGACGGCAGCGAATTGCCTGCCGACGTCATCGTCTACGCCACCGGCTACGGTTCGATGAATGGCTGGGCCGCCGACCTGATCTCGCGCGAGGTGGCCGACAAGGTGGGTAAGTGCTGGGGCCTGGGCTCGGCCACCACCAAGGACCCGGGGCCGTGGGAAGGTGAGCAGCGCAACATGTGGAAGCCCACGCAGCAAGAGGCGTTGTGGTTCCATGGCGGCAACCTGCACCAGTCGCGCCACTACTCGCTCTACCTGGCGCTGCAACTGAAGGCGCGCATGGAGGGTATTGCCACGCCGGTCTATGGCTTGCAGGAGGTGCATCACCTGGGCTGATGGCAATGCGGATGCCCCAATGAAAATGGCGCGCAGGCTCAGTGCCTGCGCGCCATTTTTCCTGATGTCACGAGCAGCGTAACGATCAGTGACTTTTCATCACGCCGATATCACGCCGATATCACGCATTGAAGCGTGACAGGAAAGCCTGCGTGGCCGCCTGCTGGGGATTGTCGATCACCTGTGATGGCGGGCCGGCCTCGACCACCACGCCATCACGCATGAACACCACCTGGTCGGCCACTTCGCGCGCGAAGGCGATCTCGTGGGTCACCAGGATCATGGTCATGCCATCAGCGGCGAGTCCCCGGATGACGTTGAGGACTTCGCCCACCAGTTCGGGGTCCAGCGCCGAGGTGGCCTCGTCGAAGAGCATCACGTCCGGTTGCATGGCCAGGGCGCGGGCGATGGCGATGCGCTGCTTCTGGCCACCCGAGAGCTTTTGCGGATACATGTCGGCGCGTTCGGCCAGGCCCACCTTCTGCAGCAGTTCCATGGCCTTGGCGCGGGCCTCGGCCTTGGGCGTGCGCAGCACCGTGACCATGCCTTCCATGACGTTTTCCAGCGCCGTCATGTGCGGGAACAGGTTGAAGTGCTGGAACACCATGCCGGTGCGGGCACGGAAGCCGGCCAGCTCGCGGTCGCCCGGCAGGCGCGATTTCTTGCCGTCGAATTCGAAGTGGCGCTGGCCGATGCGCACCGACCCCTGGTCGGGTACGGTCAGCAGGTTCAGGCAGCGCAGCAGCGTGGACTTGCCCGAGCCCGAGGGGCCGATCATGGCGACCACGCTGCCCCGTTCGATCTGGATGGAAATGTCCTTGAGCACCACATGGTCGCCGAAGGCCTTCTTGAGATTGCTGATCTGGATCATCGCATTGCTTGCAACGTTGTTCATCGTGTTCTCCTCAACCATGCTGGGCCGACAGGCGGTTTTCCAGGCGCTTGGCCCAGATGGTGGCCGGCAGCAGGATCAGGAAGTAGATGATCGCCACCAGCGTGTAGATCTCCAGCGGGCGATAGGTCTCGTGGGCGATGATCTGGCCCTGGTAGAGCAGGTCGGGCACGGCCAGCACCGACAGCAGCGAGGTGTTCTTCAACTGCATGATGGACTGGTTCACCAGCGGCGGCGTCATGCGCTTGAAGGCTTGCGGCAGGATCACGCGCTTCATCAGCTGGAAGCGTGTCATGCCCAGCGCCCAGCCGGCCTCGGACTGGCCCAGGTCGATGGAGACGATGCCGCCACGGATGATCTCGGAATAAAAGGCGCCGCCATACAGGGCCAGCGACAGCATGGCCGCCATGCCGGGCGACATCTCGATGCCCAGCAGCACCGGCAGCGCATAGTAGAACCACACCAGCTGCACCAGCACCGGCGTGCAGCGGAAGACTTCCACGAAGGCGCGCAGGGGACCGGAGATGAACGGGTTGGTCGACAAGCGGCCCAGGCCCACCACCAGCCCCACCAGGAGGCCCAGCGCGATACAGGCGATGGTGTAGCCCAGCGTGTAGACGAAGCCGATTCCTATGATGCTCCTGAATTGCCAGAGCGAGCCGAAGTCCCATTGATACATCTGTCGTTTTCCTTGGTTACGATTCTCGGGGTGAGGGCGCGGCGCTGCCGCCGACGCCGCGTAAGCACTGTGCGCGCGTCGCATGCATGAACCATGCCGTGCGCGCCCGGCGGGCTGGCGAGCGTGCGATGGCAACAGGGGAGAGCATGGGAAGCGTGCGGTATATCGTTTAGAGAAATTGCCGCAGGGGCAATCCGCGAACCCGGCCATTGTAATGGAGAACGGCCCGGCAGCCCACGCCGCAGCAGGCTTTGGCTAGAATGGCGGATTGCGCGTTTTGCGTCGATGCGTCAATTCCCGGCGTTCGGGAAAGCGCCTCACTTCATCCAGGACCATGAGCTCAACTTCCACCGCCGAGGGCGGCCACTCCTTAGCTTCTCGCCGTTGCATTCTCATCACCGGCGCTGCACGCGGCATCGGTGCGGCCGTCGCCACGACCGTGGCGGCTCCACAGGTGTCGTTGGTGCTGCATGCGCGCAGCGATTCGCCGGAGCTGCAGGCGGTGGCGCAGCGTTGCCGTGCCCAGGGTGCAGATTGCGTGCTGGCGCTGGGTGACATGGCCGAACCCGATACTGCCGCACGACTGCGCGACGCGGCGCTCTCGCATGCCGGACGACTTGACGCCGTGGTCGCCAACGCCGGCTTCGCCGATCGCAAGCGCATTGGTGAATTGAGCGATGCGGACTGGTCGCGTTCGCTGGATGCTCTGTTGACCGGCTTCTTCCGGCTTACCACGGCGTGCCGCGAGGCGCTGCAAAACAGTGGCCAGGGGCGGGTGGTGGCGGTGAGCTCCTTCGTGGCGCATGTCTACCGTCTGGGCGAATCGGGCTTCCCGGCATCGGCGGCGGCCAAGGCGGGCATCGAGGCATTGGTCAAGTCGCTGGCGGTGCAATTGGCACCGGCTGGCGTGACCGTCAACGCGGTGGCCCCCGGCTATGTCCAGAAGAGCGACCCGGCCAAGTCCGCCATCGATCCGGCGGCGTGGCAGGCGGCGCTGGCGCGCATCCCGCTGCAGCGCTTGGGGCAGCCGCAGGAGATCGCCAATGTGATCGGTTTCCTGCTCAGTCCGGCGGCTTCCTATGTCACCGGGCAGGTGTGGCACGTGGATGGCGGACTGACCTTGTAATGCCATAAATCATATAAACGATTTATATCGATATACCCATCTTTTGGATTTGTATTTAGATTTAGAGAACCTGGAACAACATCATGCGCATCATCGTGCTGGGTGCCGGCATCGTCGGCGTCACCACTGCCTATTTCCTCCGCGAGCGCGGTCATGAGGTCGTCGTCGTCGAGCGTCGCGCCGAGGTCGCTGCCGAGACCAGCGTGGGCAACGCCGGCCACGTCTGTCCCTCCTACGCCACGCCCTGGGCGGCGCCGGGCATGCCGGCCAAGTCGCTGAAGTGGTCGCTGCAGAGCTGGCTGGGCATCGAAGCCGCATTGCGTTTCACGCCGCGCCTGGATGCGCACCAGTGGAAGTGGCTCAAGACCTTCCTGGCGCAATGCACGCCCGAGCGCTACGCCGTCAACAAGGCCCGCATGGGACGCCTGGCGCGTTACAGCCATGGCCAGTTGAAGCAGATCCGCGAGCGCCTGGATATCCGTTATGAAGAGACCACCGGCGGCAACCTGCAATTGTTCCGTACCCAGGAAGGTGTGGACAATGCCGGCCTCTCGACCCAGGTACTGGCCGAGGCCGGTGTGCCCTTCGAGTTGCTCGATGCGGATGGATGTGTGGCCTTCGATCCGGGCCTGCATGCGGCGCGCCATGAATTGAAGGGCGGCCTGCTGCTGCCCATGGACGAGACCGGCAATTGCCCCCTGTTTGCGCGCGCGCTGGCGGGCTGGCTGCAGGCGCAGGGGGTGGAGTTCCACTTGTCCACCGAGGTCCAGGCCATCGAGGTGGCCGGCGGCCAGGTCAGCGGCTTGCGCACCCGGGATGCGACCTTGCGCGCCGATGCCTATGTGGTGGCCTGTGCCAGTGCCTCGGTACCGATGTTGAAACCGCTGGGCCTGGATCTGCCGATCTATCCGGTCAAGGGCTATGCGATCACGGTGCCGGTGGCCGACCCGGCCGGTGCGCCCCGCAGCGGCGTGATGGACGAGTACTACAAGGTCGCCATCACCCGCATGGGCCAGCACATCCGCGCGGCCGGTACCGCCGAGATCGGCAGCTGGGACACGCGCGTGACGCCGCGCGATTGCGCCACCGCCCTGAAGTCACTGAAGAATCTTTATCCACAGGGTGCCGACCTGGCCCGGGTGGAATACTGGGCCGGCCTGCGTCCGATGACGCCGGATGGCGCACCGCTCATCGGTGCCACCCGCTACGGCAAGCTGTGGCTCAATGCCGGCCATGGTTCCAATGGCTGGACCACCGCTTGCGGCTCCTCGCGCATCATCGCCGACAAGATCAGCGGCATGGCCAGCGAGATCGAGAGCGCGGACCTGGAGCCGCAACGGGTGATCTGATCGGGTTCAGTGGTCGAACAGCGTATCGACATCGGCACCATTGCTGAAGGTGCTCACCGCCCAGCCGGTGGGCGCCTTGTAGAAGATGAACTGCCAGGGAATGGCCTGGCGCTCGGTCTTCTCGATGTAGGTCAGCTTGATGAGTGACTCGCCCACTTTCTCGGAGCGGATGAATTCATAACCGACCGAATTGCCCACCAGCGCTTCGATGGCCATGCGCGAACTGCGGGCATGGGTGCGGGCGTTTTCCATGGCGCGGATATCCACCAGGGCATAGGGCGAGAGCAAGCCATAGGCGTCGTCGGTACGGCCGGCACCGGCCTGGGCCATGACCTTGTCGGCCAGGGTGCGGACCTCGGCTTCGGACTTGAGCGTGTCGGCATGGGCGACCTGCAGGGCGCTGCCCAGTGCGAGGGCGGCGAGGGTGGCGAGCAGGGCAGAGGGAGTCAGGCGTGGCATATCAGGGTCTCCTGGTAAAAACGGATGCCGCTATTGTGCCAGCACTGTGTGTACCTGCCTGCTTATCTCGCCTTGACGCCGTGTAAAGCGCATCGGCGTGCAGCGTAAATCAGGGTAAAACGCGGCTTGCGGCCGCAGCGGCGCAGATATGATGGGCAGCCTGTAACCCGTGACTGGACAAGGCGGGTTCTGTCTCGGGGGGAGAGCATCATGCGCACCATCATCACCGCCACCTTGCTGGCGACGTCGCTTTCGGGTTGCATCGTCACGTCCAGCAATACCCTGGTCGATGCCGTGAGCCTGGTCGGCACAGCGGCCTCGGGCGTGAAATCCTTCTCGCCCAATACCACCCAGAATCCCATCGTCTACAACAAGGATGCCATCCGCGATGTCTGCATCGAGTGGAACGGTTCGGTCGCCTTGAGCGATTTCGTCCCGGGTCTGCAGGGCGAACTGCAGAAGCACGGCGTGCAAAGCCGCGTCTATGACGCCGGGACCCAGGCGCTGGCCTGTCCGGTGACGCTGACCTATGTCGGCTATGTCAAATGGGATACCAAGGTGTTCTCGGATGCCTATACCCCCTACCTGACCTATGCCGCCCTGACGCTGCGTCGCGATGGCCGGGTGCTAGGCACGGCGCAGTACCGCCTGGGTTCCTTCGGTCAGGACAAGTGGGCCTCGCCGGGTGACAAGCTGGCGCCGCTGATCGATGCGCTCTTCCCTGGCAACCCGGTGGTGGCCGACAATTCTCCGGACAACCTGCGCGGCGGCGGCAACGGATTCTGAGCTACCGATAGCGCGGCACGGCTGCAATGAAAAACGGCAAGCGTGATGCTTGCCGTTTTCGTTTCTGATGCCGGTGGACCGTGCGCCGGCCACCCACCGGCGAGTGCATTACCAGATCGTCAGCAGGCGACGGAAGAAGTTGCTGTCGGTGCTGGCGTCGGCGACGGAGCCGCCACCGACCTGTTCCAGGCGGGCGTCGGCCACATTGGAGGAGGCCACGATGCCGCCGCGGATATCGCGGGTGCGTACCACGCCCGAGAAGCGCAGGGTATTGATGTTGCCGTTGACGCCGATACGCTTTTCGCCGGCCACCACCAGGTTGCGGTTGGGCAGCACTTCGGTGATGGAGACCATCAGGGTACTGGTCATGGTGTTGGTGTTGCTGCTGTCACCCGAGCCCTTGAAGGTATTGCTGCCCGAGGCCGAATAGTTGGCGTCGTAGAGCTGGGTGAACAGGCCGCCCAGCGGTGCGCCCGAGCCCGGTCCCTGTTGTGACAGGGTGGTGGCGCGGCTGTTGCTGGTGGCGGCCTTGTTGCTGCTGCTGATCGATTCGGAGATGTCGATCTTGATGATGTCGCCGACGTTGTAGGTGGTCGGCTCCTCGAACAGCTGGGCGCTGGAGACGCGGAAGATGGCGCCATTGTTTTCCACATTGGCCACCTGGTAGGCGGGCCGCACGCTGGTGGGGCCGGTGACCATCGGTGCCGGGCTGTTGCAGGCCGACAGCGAAACGGCCAGCGCGCAGGCACTGGCAAGACGATACTGGAATTTCATGGCGCTTCCCCCGAATGGCGTCCGGGCTGGATGCCCGGCGCGGCTGGCCGACGCGTGTTGCTGCGCGCGGCGGCGCGTGCATGGATGATGGTCGCGTTCCATGTAAGCAGCGGTTAGGCCCATGTAAAGAGCGGAAAACTATCTTTAATGGTGGTTAAGTCGCTCTCGTGAGGCGCCACCCCGATGGGGCGGGGGGGCAGGTGGGGATGACGCCACAATGACGCGCCAATGACGCAGCTCCGGCTGCCATGCGATCCATCGTTTCGGGGCATAATGGCGCCAATTTCCCTAACTTTGCGGTCTGCCCGTCGGCCCGCATTCCAACATGGCAACTGAAAAGAATCTGGCTCCGGTGGTTACCGGATCGGCGGCGCCCAGCGTGCACGAGCAACTGGTCTCGGCCCGGATCCGCCAGCGCATCCAGGCTGCCGGTGTGCGCTTCCATGCCAACGATAACATCTCCGCCTTCATCGAAGAAGGTGAGCTGGCCCAATTGCAGGCCGAGGTGCAGGGCAAGCTGGCCGCCGTGCTGGAGAGCCTGGTGATCGACGTCCAGAGTGACCACAATACCCAGGACACCGCCAAGCGCGTGGCCAAGATGTACATCAACGAGGTGTTCCGCGGCCGCTACCAGGCGGCACCGCCGGTGACCGAGTTCCCCAATATCGAGCGCCTCAACGAGTTGATGATCGTCGGCCCGATCACGGTGCGCAGCGCCTGTTCGCATCATCTGTGTCCGATCGTGGGCAAGGTCTGGGTGGGGGTGATGCCCAACGAGCACTCCAACCTGATCGGTCTGTCGAAATATGCGCGCCTGCTGGAGTGGGTGATGAGTCGTCCGCAGATCCAGGAAGAGGCGGTCTCGCAAGCGGCCGACCTGCTGATGCAAAAGCTGCAGCCCGATGGCCTGGCCATCGTCATGGAGGCGGACCACTTCTGCATGCACTGGCGCGGCGTCAAGGATATGGATTCCAAGATGATCAACAGCGTCATGCGCGGCTCCTTCCTGC
The DNA here is from genome assembly GCF_016429215.1 of Herbaspirillum sp. ASV7. Taxonomy (GTDB): domain Bacteria; phylum Pseudomonadota; class Gammaproteobacteria; order Burkholderiales; family Burkholderiaceae_D; genus Herbaspirillum. Next base: position 14,330 of record NZ_JAELUH010000076.1, read on the forward strand.
GTGACGCCAACCTGCGCCGCGAATTCCTGGCGCTGATTTCCCACCGCCAACGAGGTTAATCATGCTGGTTCGCCTGATCTATGCAAGTCGCGCCAAGACGCCGGCCACCCACGAGCTGATCGAGTCCATCCTCTCCAGCGCGCGCCAGCGCAATCCGCAACAGGGCATCACGGGGGTGTTGTGCTATAGCGATACCATCTTCGTGCAGGTGCTCGAAGGTGGTCGCGACCAGGTCAACCGTCTGTATGCCAGCCTGCTGCGCGACGAGCGCCACTACGACGTGATCCTGCTGGCCTATGAGTCCATCGACGAACGCCAGTATTCGTCCTGGACCATGGGCAAGATCCGCCTGGACAAGATCAACCGTTCGCTGTTGCTGAAGTATTCGGAATGTGGCGAACTCAATCCCTACCAGGTCTCCTGTTGCTCGACGGTCGCCCTGTTGAACGAGCTGGCCTCGACGGCTGCATTCGCGCAGCGTGACTGAGGACTCTTCCCGCAGGCAGCAGAGGATGTGATAACGGCGCCCTACGGCGCCGTTTTTTTCGCATTCCCGGTGGTCATGTCAGTGCAGGTCCAGGGTGGGCAGGCTGCGGATGCCCCATTTGGCCGGATCGGCATAGGCCACGATCTTGTCGCTGCCGCGTGCCAGGTCGATGATCTCGGTCTTGAGCGGCATGCGGTTGGTGGTGGAATAGAACACCTTCACGCGCGGATGGAGCAGGCGATCCGGCCGCTGGTCCACTACCAGGCCGAGCCGGCCCGATTGCAGGATCACGCAGGAGCCGGTGGGGTAGATGCCAATGGCCTTGACGAAGGCTTCCATGGTGACCGGATCGAAATGCCCGGCGCTGCCGGCCATGTGACGGATCGAGCGCGCCGGGTCCCAGCCGGCCTTGTAGGGGCGATTGGAGGTGATGGCGTCATAGACATCGCACACCGCACCCATCTTGGCCATGATGGAAATATCGCTGGCTTTCAGATTGTAGGGATAACCGCTGCCGTCGATCTTCTCGTGGTGGTGCAGCGACACATCGAGGGCCGCGTCGCCGATGCCTTCGATCTGCCGCAGGATATTGTGACCCTTGACCGTATGCGAACGCACCGAGGCGAATTCTTCCTCGGTCAGCTTGGCGGGCTTGTTGAGCAGATCCAGCGGCACGGCCATCTTGCCCACGTCGTGCAACAGTCCGGCCATGCCGGCCTGCTTGACCTGATCCGGGTTCAGCCCGAGCTGGTTGGCCAGCGAGATCATCATGGCGCATACCGCCACCGAGTGCATGTAGGTATAGTCGTCGGTGGTCTTCAGGCGGGCCAGGCTGATGATGGCGTCGGCATTGCGCGAGACCGAGGCGGTGATTTCGGTGACCAGGTCGGCGGCTTCCTTGACGTCGACCGTGCGGCCCATGCGCGCTTCCGTGAACATGTGCAGCACCGTGGTCTTGGAGGCCGAGATGATGCGGACGGCACGTTCGCGCTCCACCGCCGTTTCGGTGCGGGGCGCCGTCCTGGCCGGGGCCGACGGGACCATCACATCAGGCCCGGTGGCGGCCGTGTCGGACTCGTCTTCGTCGTCCTGCACGAGTTCCTCGGTGGGCGCAACGTCGCGGCCCTTGGAAGTGTCGATGGTGACGGCTTCCACGAGGCTCTCCCGCAGGGACTGCAGATCTTCAAGGGTTTCCACCTTGAAGGATTTGCGCCAGAAGGGATGATTGATCCAGCCTCCCGGAATGGAGTGGATATACATGCCCAGGCGCAACTGTTCTATGGCGATGGATTTCAACATATCGAATTCAGGTCTGGTGCCTGTCGCTGGTGACCGTACTGGATACGGTTCGATTTCCCCAGATGAAATGGACGCCCGTGTTGTCGTGCACTAACTCCTTGGTCACAGGACACCGATCTGGGCGTCCTGTCCGGATTGATGGTATCAGAGTGTGTTTTGTTTTAGCGCGTGCATGGATCTCGTACCGGTAAATTTATTGATTGCCTTGTGCAGAATTTCTGCTTGCGGAATTTACCTTGTCTTAGTGACCGTGCGGTGAAAAATATGCCGACAAAGTCTGACGTCGGCCGTCAGCTCATTTCCTTGCCGGTGGGGCATAAGGATTGGTGGTCAGCAGGCGCAGGAAGCTGGCGATGCAGGCCACGCCGGCGAAGGCCGCACCGAACCCCAGGGCGAAGCGCGAGCCGTGCGTTTCCGAGAGGTTGAAGCACAGCGCCACCAGTGCCGCGCCGACGCTCTGGCCCAGCAGGCGCGCGGTGGCCACGATGCCGGAGGCACCGCCGCTGCGATGTGGTGGCGCGCTGGTCATCAGGGCCTTCAGGTTGGGTGACTGGAAGAAACCGAAGCCCATGCCACAGAGCAACATGCGCCAGCTGATCTCCCAGACACTGGGTGCGGCGGGCATGAAGGTCATCGTCAGCAGTCCGGTGCACAACAGCGCCAGGCCGACACCGCCCAGGATGCCCACCGGGTAGTGGTCCGACAGACGTCCGGCGATGGGCGCCATGATGGCCACGGCCACCGGCCAGGGTGTCATCAGCAGGCCGATGTCGACCTGGCTGCGGCCCAGGTCGTGATGGAAGAAGAAGGGCAGCGAGACAAACGCCAGGCCTTGCGCGGCGAAGGAGCACACCGCCGTTACCGCCGAGAGCGAGAACATGGGATGGCGGAACAGGTCCACCGGCAGCATCGGCGCCGGGTGTGACAGTTCGCGTCGCAGCAGCAGCAAGCCACAGATGATGGCCGCGCCCAGCTCCAGGGCGACCACGCTGGCCTGGGCCTGGTGCGCGCCTTCGCCGATGGCCAGGATCAGCAGCCCGAACGCGGCGGCATTGAGCAAGGCGCTACGGGTATCGAAGGCATGCGCAGACAGCGCCGTATGGGGCAGCGACGGCAGGGCCAGCATGATGGCCAGCAGGCCCAGCGGCACGTTGACTGCAAACAGCCACGGCCAGGGCGCGATGGCGAGGATGCCGGAGGCCACGCTGGGGCCGACGGTGAAGGCGATGGCCACGATGAGCGTGTTCAGGCCCACCCCTCGTCCTAACGAACGGGTCGGATAGATGAAACGGATCAGCGCCGTGTTCACGCTCATGATGCCGGCTCCGCCCAAGCCCTGCAGGAAGCGTGCAACTACCAGTGTGGGGAGTGACCACGCCACCGCGCACAGCAGCGAGGCAGCGGTAAACAGCACCAGCCCCCAGATGTAGATGCGGCGGTAGCCGATGATCTCGCCCAGTGCCGCCAGCGGCAGCAACGACACCATCATGGCCAGCTGGTAGGCGGTGACGATCCACACCGAGCCGGCCGGCGTGGTGTGCAGATCCGTCGCCATGGCCGGCAGGGCGGTATTGGCGATAGCGGTATCGAGCGTGGCCAGGCCGACGGCGATGAGCAGGGTGAGGATGGCGCGACCGCGTTGTTCGGGCGGCAAGCCCTCGCCGGCGATGACGATGTGGTGTTTGGTTTCTGTAGTGCTGGTGGGGGAGGGCAGCGTTGACATGAGGTTCTTGGCGAGAGCGGTCACACGTGCCGTGCGGGCTCGGCAGGGGCCGCAGTTGTATTGTTGATGGTGGGAAAGTGCTATCGGAGAACCAATAGAAGCGCGCCCGTCCACGAAAAACAGGCGCTGCCTCTGAAGGCGTCGCGCGATCCAATGATAGCGGGGAACGCGTTGCCGCGCAGGCGCGGGTCACCACCGGCGCGCGCTGAGCTATGATGGTGGTTTGCGCCGGCGGGGCTGGCGCGTCTTGATGACGGAGTCGCAAGCATGTCCAAAGAGCAGTTGTCGCAGCGCCTGTGCGCCTGGATCGATCAGCATTTCGACGAAGAGGTCGGGGTCCTGCAGCAGTTGATCCGCATTCCCACCGATACGCCGCCGGGCAACAACGCACCCCATGCCGATGCGGTGGCCGACCTGGTCCGTACCTGGGGATGGAACGCCGAGAAGCATGCAGTACCCCAGCAGCAGGTCATCGACTATGGCATGCAGAGCATCACCAACCTGATCGTGCGTCGCCCTTATGCGGACGGTGGGCCGACGGTGGCGCTCAATGCCCATGGCGACGTGGTGCCGCCGGGCGAGGGCTGGACGCATGATCCCTATGGCGGCGAGATCGCCGATGGCCGCATCTATGGCCGCGCTGCCGCCGTCTCCAAGAGCGACTTCGCCAGCTACCTGTTCGCCGCGCGCGCCCTGGAGGCGCTGGGTGCGCCGCTGCGCGGGGCGCTGGAACTGCATTTCACCTATGACGAGGAGTTCGGCGGCCTGCTCGGCCCGGGCTGGTTGCTGGAGCACAAGCTGACCCGTCCGGACTACGTGCTGGCGGCCGGTTTCAGCTACAACGTGGTGACCGCCCACAATGCCTGCCTGCAGCTGGAGGTGACCGTGCATGGTCGCGCCACCCATGGCTCCATGCCAGAAACCGGCCACGATGCACTGCAGGCGGCCAATGCCGTGCTCAATGCGATCTATGGCGCCTTGCCGGGCTTGAAGGAAATCCGTTCGTCCATTCCCGGCATCAGCCATCCGACCATGATCGTCGGCCGCATCGATGGCGGCACCAATACCAACGTGGTGCCGGGCAAGGTGGTGCTGAAGATGGACCGCCGCATGATCCCCGAGGAAGATCCGGCACAGGTCGAGGCCGGCGTACGCAAGCTCATCGAGGACGCGGTGGCCAGCCTGCCGGGCATCCGCGTGGAGATCCGCCGCCTGTTGCTGGCGCGCGCGCTGCGCCCGCTGCCGGGCCACGAAAAGCTGGTCGAGAGCCTGTTGCGCAACGCCCAGGCCGTGATGGGCGAGACGCCCACCACCAACGGTTCGGCGCTCTACACCGATGCGCGTCTGTATGGTGAGGCGGGGATCCCGGTGGTGTTGTTCGGCGCCGGTCCGCGCACCCTGATGGAGTCCAATGCCAAGCAGGCCGATGAAAACCTGGCCCTGGATGACCTGAAAAAGGCGACCAAGGTGGTTGCGCTGATGCTGCTGGACTTCCTCGGCGCACAGGACTGAGGACGCCGAGGGGCCGGGTGGGAAATTTGTTAGTTTTTCCGCCGGGAACAAGTTGATTACAATGTGTGCCCACGAGCTGCCGCCTGATGTTTCCTGCAGGCATCTTGCGGGCCGGGTGGCCGATCCTGGCTGTCCGGGTAGAGAATCAAGTCTTCAGGGACCGAGATCAATCGCATGTTCAACGCCATCGAGCAGACCCATCCATCGAGCCCGCAGCCGGCGCCCAGACCTGGTTACCTGGGTTTGTCCTTCCGTCAGCTGTTGCTGGCGGCCTTCCTGCTGATTGCCGCCTTGCTCAGCGGCACGTCCATCCACGCCCTGTTCACGCTGGACCGCATGTCGGCCAACAGCCGCGAGACGGCGCGGCAGGCAGTGCAGCTCACCGAGGCTGCGCAACGCCTGTCCGAGCGCACCGTGGCCATGGAGCGTAGCGCTCGCCAGTACCTGGTGCTGGACGATGCGGTCTTCCGTAACCGTTTCAACGAGGCGCGCGAGCAGGCGCGCCAGGCCCTGGGGGAGCTGTCGGACTCCCTGCCGCTGGCCCCGCGTGAGCTGTTCAGCCAGTGGGGCGTCTATGTCGATGAGGCTGGCGCCGTGCTGGAGGCGGATTCGCGCAAGGACAAGGGCGAGCAATTCAAGCTGTTCCAGGATTTTGCCCGCCTGCCCCCCCTGAACGAGCGTATTGCCCTGGAGAGCCGGCGCGAGGTGGACCGCCGCAACAATGCCTTGTCGGCCGCACTGGAGCAGCAGCGCCAGATGCTCAGCGCTCAGGTGGTGGGTGCCATCGTGCTGGCGGTGGTGCTGGCCTTCGGTTTCGGCCTGTGGCTGTCGCGTCCGCTGGCGCGCCTGGAGCAGGCCATCAGCCGTCTCGGCGACAATCGTTTCGACCAGCCCATCGACGTGCGCGGCCCGGCCGACATCCGCCGCCTGGGCCAGCAGCTGGATTGGCTGCGCAAGCGCCTGGCCGACCTGGAGGCCGAGAAGTCGCGCTTCCTGCGCCATGTCTCGCATGAATTGAAGACGCCGCTATCGGCCCTGTGCGAAGGCGCGGCCCTGCTCGATGACGGCGTGGCCGGCCAGCTCAGCGAGAACCAGCGCGAGATCGCCCGCATCCTGCGCCAGAACACCCAGTCCCTGCAGACCCAGATCGAGGACCTGCTGCGCTACAACGAGGTATCCTTCGACGCCCAGCGCATCCATCCGGTCCCGGTGGACCTGCGCGCCCTGCTGCACAAGGTGATCGACGACCAGCGCCTGCAATGGCTGGCGCGTGAGCTCAAGGTGGAGATCGAGGGGGTAGCGCGCACGGTGGTGGTGGACCCGGAAAAGATGGCCATCGTGCTGGCCAATCTCTTGTCCAATGCTGTGCGCTTCAGCCCTCAGGGCGGGTTTGTCCGCTTCCTGCTCACCGATGCACCGGGCCTGGTCCGCGTGGAATGTATCGACCAGGGGCCGGGCGTGGCGCCCACCGATGCAGCACGTATCTTCGAACCCTTCTACCAGGGCCTGCACCAGCCGCCCGGCGCGCGGCGCGGCAATGGCATCGGGCTGTCGGTGGTGCGCGAGTACGTGCAGGCGCATAGCGGCAAGGTCTATCTGGTGCCGCGCGAGGGCGGGGCGCATTTCCGAATCGAGTTGCCTGATGAAAAATAAGATCCTGCTACTGGCATGTTGCGCGCTGCTGGCGGCTTGCACCACGCAGCCACCGGCGCCCACCGCCACCATCAAGCTTATCCATGCGGCCAGCAACATCGATGAGCTGCTGGCCTACAACGCGCAATTGCGCAAGATGAGTCCGGCCGAGCTGGGGCGCGAACTGTCGCGCGTCAATGGATATCCGGCTAGCCCATCCAACACGGTACGCCGCGCCATGGTGTTGTCCCTGACACGGGATGCCATCGATCTGGCCAAGGCCGAAGCCCAACTATGGAACGTCATGGCCGATAACAGCGTCGAAGCAGAGAAACTCAAGCCTCTGGTGCAGTTGCTGGTCGGACAATGCGCCGACCTGCGACGGCTGGCCGACAGCGCCGAGAAGTCCGCGGTGCAGCTCAAGGAAGCCCAGCGCAAGGTCGATCAGTTGAACGACAAGCTGGAGGCGCTCAAGAACATCGAACGGACCCTGCCGGCCGGCGCCAGGTAACGCCTGGTGCCATCCCCGTCGGAGCCCGTTCCTTTCATGGAACTGGAGTCCCGATGGGAAAGACTTCCCCCCTGATGCTGGTCGACGATGACCCCGACCTGCTGCGCCTGCTGACCCTGCGCCTCAATGCCAGCGGTTATCGCATCCAGGCCGTGGAAAGCGCCGAAGCCGCGCTGGCCCAACTGGCCATCTCACTACCGGCCCTGGTCATCACCGATGTACGCCTGCCCGGCATGGATGGACTGGCCCTGTTTGGCGAGATCCGCAGCCGCTATCCCAGTCTGCCGGTGATCCTGTTGACCGCGCACGGGACCATCCCCGATGCGGTCGATGCCACCACCCAAGGCGCCTTCGCCTATCTCACCAAGCCCTTCGACGGCGCCGTGCTGCTGGACAAGGTCGCCCAGGCCCTGAGCCTGTCGGCACCGGCCCAGGACAGCCCGGACCAGGCCTGGCGCGCCGACATCATCAGTCGCAGCCAGCGGGTGGCTGAGTTGCTGGCCGAGGCGCAACTGGTGGCGGCCTCCGATGCCAGCATCCTCATCCGTGGCGATAGCGGCACTGGCAAGGAGGTGCTGGCCCGCGCCATCCATCGCGCCAGCCCGCGTGCCGGGCTGCCCTTTATTGCGGTCAACTGTGGCGCCATTCCCGAGGCCTTGCTGGAGTCGGAGCTGTTCGGCCATGTCAAGGGCGCCTTCACCGGTGCGGTCGAGCATCGTGAGGGGCTGTTCCAGGCAGCGCATGGCGGCACGCTCTTCCTCGATGAGATCGGGGACATGCCGTTGCCGCTGCAGGTCAAGCTCCTGCGTGTCCTGCAGGAGAAGACGGTGCGCCAGGTGGGGGCCACCCAGGCCGTGGAAGTGGATGTGCGCATCATCTCCGCCACCCATCGCGACCTGGAGGCGGCCATGGGGGAGGGCTTGTTCCGCGAGGACCTGTACTACCGCCTCAATGTGGTGACCCTGCACCTGCCGGCGCTGGAAGAGCGACGCGAGGATATTGCGCTGCTGGCCAATCATTTCCTCAAGACCATCGCGGCCAAGTATCCCAAGCGTCTCACCGGTTTTGCTGCCGACGCGCTGGAATTGCTGAGCCTGGCGCAATGGCCGGGCAATGTACGCCAGCTCTATAACGTGGTGGAGCAGGTGTGTGCCTTGTCGACGACGCCATTGATCCCGGCGTCGCTGGTGCAGCGGGCGCTGCGCACGCCGACGCTGGACCTGCTGCGCTATGCACAGGCCAAGCAGAAGTTCGAGCGGGACTATCTGGTCCGTCTGTTGAAGTTGACCGATGGCAACGTCTCGGACGCCGCGCGGCTGGCGGATCGCAACCGTACCGAGTTCTATCGTCTGTTGCAGAAGAATGGGCTGGATCCGCGCCGGTTCCGGGGTGGCGATGAAGCTGTCGCACTGGAGCGACGGGATGGAACCGTTTGAAATCAAGCACTTACGACACAGCCGCGCTGATGGTCGTCGTGGCAAGGCGACGGAAACGCGGGTTCTTGTGCAGCATTTGCCACCTGCTGCGCTGGTGTTGGGAAGCAAGTCATTGATTTATCGGGAGAAATCGCTGGGTGGCACGAGCCTTGCGAAGACAGGGGCAAGGGATGCTCCATAGCTTGTCTATATGGAGCCTCGTCAGATGACTGATCGATAAGGAGAAAGCCATGAAAAAGACCATTCTTGCCAAGTACCTGCTGGCTGCCGGTGTCGTCTTCGCCGCCGTCCCCGCCGTGCAGGCCGCCGAGACCGGCAATGCCGCCCCGGAGACCGCACACAAGGCTGCTGCCTATATAGATGACTCGGTGATCACGGCCAAGGTGAAGGCTGCCCTGGTCGAGGACAAGCAGGTTGCGGCCATGAAGATCAAGGTTGTCACCCGGGGCGGCGTCGTGACCTTGAGCGGATCGGTACTCAGCGCCGAACTGGGGCAGCACGCCTTGCAGATTGCCGCCGGCGTGGAGGGCGTGCGGGACGTGAAGAGTGACCTGACAGTCAAGGCTGGTTAGAGGGGGGCTTGCCTTTCCGGCCACCCTGCCAGCAGGATGATTCGCGGAAATGATGTGAGCGTATGAAAGGAAACAGGGCCGCTCCCGCCAGGGAGGGGCCCTGTTTTTTGGGGTGCAGGCTTTTTGCTGGAATGACCGAGAGGCTTTCCTGTATTGGCTTTCCGCCTGGTTCGGGATGAGCTTGTCGATTTTCCTCTAAATTATTTTCAGCTATTTTTCAGAAAGTGCTTGCGCAGGGCGGGTGAGGGTTGCTATAGTCCGCCCCCTGCTGACGCGACACACGAAGCGAAGTTGAAAAACAGAGCGACGGAGGTCGGCGAAGCAAAGAGTAGTGAAGCAGTTTGTAGGGCGTTTTAAATGGAAGTAGTCAAAGCGGCAGTTAAGCGAAGACGAAGAAATTTAAAACGAATCGCAAAAAAGTAGTTGACGCGATAAACAAGCTGCTACATAATCTCGTTTCTCTGCTGCTGACGAACACAACGATTCGCAGCGATGCAAATAGCGCCAAGCGCGGTTGATGCAGATGATCTTTAAAAATTAACAGCCGATAAGCGTGGGCGTTTAATGAAGTGCGACAGAACCTCGGTTCTGGAAACTTTAAATATTAAATGCTCACAAGAAATATAGGTAAGTTCGCAAGAAATTACCTGTCAGTATTTTGAGAGAGCGATGCCCTTCGGGGTAGCCAGAAATGGCACAAAACAGAGAT
>NZ_JAELUH010000077.1 GCF_016429215.1 Herbaspirillum sp. ASV7
CCCCCCCCCCCCCCCCCCCCCCCCCCCCCCCCCCCCCCCCCCCCCCCCCCCCCCCCCCCCCCCCCCCCCCCCCCCCCCCCCCCCCCCCCCCCCCCCCCCCCCCCCCCCCCCCCCTTTTTTTAATGATCCGGCGACCACCGAGATCTACACTTGTAGTGTATCGTCGGCAGCGTCAGATGTGTATAAGAGACAGGAAATGTGCTGTTGGCGCAGTCGTGTCGCTTGTTGCTCAGCGTGATGCGTTTTCCATTTCTCAGATTGATTTCAAGAGGTAGTGCAGAATTGTTAATGACGTCGATGGTTAACGCATCGCAAATGTCTTGGAGCATATGACCAAACGTAAATGTGTCCGAAAGGCTTTGCTTTTCACTCTGAACACCTGAAACAGACTTTCTCTGATTTCGTACTGCCAGTCCGGCATGTTGCATGATGCCGGTTGCGCGTCCAAGAACAGCGTCCACGATTTGTCCGACATTGGATGCGTAATAGTTGGCGGATCTGATTGTGAGTCTTTGAGATTTTCTGTCCCTCTTGAAGCTGGCTGCTCCTTTTATTCGAACTCTATATCGCAACGAAGCTGTCCATTGGAGATAGCAATCCTCCAAGGTCTCAAGCGTAAGTAGAGGGCATTCTTCGTCTGCAAACTTAAAAAATAACCGTAAGCTTCTGAGTAGTCCTGCTGTAGATAAACGTGGTTCACCGGCGGCAGTCCTGTCGCAAATAAACTCGTGGATTTTGACTACCAGATCCAATCGTTCGAGTAGAGGTTGGCCCAACTCTCCAGCTTGTATCGCACGTTCAAAAAACCTCGCATGTTTGGCCGAACCACCTTGGTACATGAATATTTTCAGGTCCCATGGCACCTCTCTCCCCTCAAAGCTGACGTGCTTCACAAGTAGGTCCGGGACTACAATTTTTTTAGACATCTTTGGTACTCCAGTCTCGCTTTTTGATGCCCGTAAATAGTTCGTTAAACTTGTCTGCTATCTCAATCTTGGCTTTGGTAACCTCTAGGAACTTGATATAGCGCCATGTAGTGCGCTCGTCCGCATGAAACATTGCACTTTTCAGTTCCAACATCACTGTTGATGTATCAAGTCCGGTCATGATGAGTTCCCGTGCTAGCCACGTACCAAAGGTGGCTCTACATTCGTGGAAAATGAAATTGCGCATGAAACGCATTCCAATGGAGCAGCATTTTTCTCGAAGTTCTTCGATTAATCTGTCTAGAGTTCCGACCTCATATGGCTTGCCCGATCTAGTCAGGAAAAGGAGGTCCTTATGTTCAGGCTTTGCTTTTGCTTCCCGAAGAAGTCGTCTAGTAGACGTTCCATATTTTTTCAGGTCATTCAATAAGGCCTCGGGAACCCAAAGCGATCCAGACACAGATCCTTTCGTTTTTATCGACGTGCCAGGTCCAGCGGGCAAACGGAAAATTCCTTCCGTATTGGGGTCAGGGCTGGCGATGTATAGGCCTGATACGGTTAGCGTGCCGACAGTCTCATTCCTGGCGCCAGAAAAAAAACCCTTACACAGCATGAGATGAAGTTCGGGAGTCGCGAGTTTCGCTGTGTACTCAAGAAGGGCACTGGTATGAGCTGCTGAAAGTGGGGTAAGGCCATCCTCAAGCGTAGTACCCTCTCTCTTTTTGTTCGGTATTCGTAGATCAGTAGTACTGGTAGTTAATACGCTCCGAAAACCTACGCTGTCATAGAACGGAACTGACGCAAGTCTCTCATTCCACATCTTGTTTTTGGGGTTGATTAGGTTGTTGTCGAGAGCAAATCGATAAAACTCGACGACTGCGTTGATGCAGTTGGATGCAGTACTTGTTGCAATGAGTCCTAGCCTGGAATTATCCAAGAGATGTTTTCGAAACGGGATTAGTACTTTGTCTTCTGTTCTGGCAGGAAAATGTCTCCAGTCTTTCCCTTGATCTTCCAGGTAGCAAGCGTAGTAAAGAAGGTGTTTCATTTTCCGCTTTACAGTTTCGCTGTCGATCATCCGCGGTGCTGCCCGGTGGATTGCATATAGATTTGCCTCGCTCCAGCTCTCGCCGTTTTTCCAAAAAATCTGTGGTAGCGCTTCTATTGGCTCTTTATTTTCTTCCGTATATTCAAGTGCACCGGCGTTGTTCAATGAGTGCTCGTAGAATTTATATGGAAGATATTCAATCCGTGCCATCTGACGATCTCCGTTGCGCTCACATAGTCAAGTTTCGGAATCAGAAAACAGTTGTGGACAGTCTGCGTTCGCTTTCTTAAGGCAGTACAACTCCATTTGTATGAAAGTCATACAATTTGTATTTTTTGTAGTACAATAATTACTGATTTATGCCATTTTGCGTATCAATTAATTTCACATTGGTACTAATAAAGGTACATCGAAATGAATAGTAACACATTGCAGAATGCGCAAGGAGAAGTCGCGTCTGATGAGGAGCGAGCAAGTCGGGTGACGTTCGGGGGGAACTTACGGATTGCTAGGACGCTGCTGGGCCTGACGCAGGCACAGCTGGCCAAGCGGGCCGGTATTCACAGGCCAGTTGTTAGTGTGATCGAGCGCGGAGATCAGAACATTTCGATCAATCTTGTGATTCGGTTATCACACGCGGTCGGCTATGAGCCATTCGAACTGTGGGATCCGACGTTTGTTCAAATCAAAAGACGATCGGTTGCGCTTACTGAAACTCAATAAGCGAATAAGTCAGTACCAAGGCATGCTGCTACAGCTGTATCCCAAGCCGCCAGATATCAAGGTAGTGGTGAATTGGTCCGTTGCTGAACCAGCTGGATGCGTTTGCGTGCCACGTCGCGCACTGCCCGTAAAGGCTTGGCCGTGACATGGTCTTCCGGTAGCAATCCTATATGCAGAATAGGTACCAGATGACGTGGAGCGGATTCATCACCCTGATGCTTGAGACCACGCATATGGTTTGATAGCAGTCGTATTAGCCCGGTGTGCCGGATAACCAGCTTCGGCGCCGCCCATGAATTGGCATCCTTCAAGGATTGGTCGGATAGCCTCGACGAGCGCATCAGCATTTGGTCCGTAAAGATAGAGAAAACCATTACTGCCATCCGTAGCAATTTCGTGCCCATCCAATTCGCCTGTGCCCGTAGCGCTAATAATCTGCTCAAGGCGATCCTCCAAAGCATACAGCTCAGACAAATTCGTTGATCCATACTGAAAATGAATGGTTACAGCATGCTGGGTGGTGCTACCGCCAGCCGAGGGGGCAACCATGAACGGTCCAGATGTGAGCAATGGAACTAGAAAGTGAAATTTTTTCATTGGGCGATTTCCGATTTTTTATGTTGTCCGTATCTGGCCGATTGCAGCCACAACGCACTTAACGAGGGGAAGCAAATAACGACTGCGCCAATACCTCATTCACATGGATGATCAAGCTCTCCATTTCTGACTGGCGCCCACTGTCTCCTGCGGACTGCATAAGAATGTCCAATTCGATGAGCGTTTTCCGGTACTCATCCTCGTTTCGAATTACGCCATTCGCAGAAATTTTCTGTAAGTACGCTTCGCCGAACAACTCGTCTAAGGAGAAGAGCGCTTTGAGCCTTCCCCAACCTTTTGGGCTCATCGTCTCGCGAGGCTTTCTTTGGATTTCAACAGAAAGCAACTCTTGAGAGTGATTCGCCAAGCTAGAGGCATCAGGTACTTTTCTAAGTACACCGATGATGAAATTCAGCTCTTGGACCATCACATTGATTTCATCATTCGTCATCAGTCATCCATACAGAAGTCCGCATCTGGCCGATTGTGGACATCGCAAACTGTATCAGTTTCGGCCACGACGTTCGCATTCAGCAGCGAAAATTCCGCTCCGCAATTCCAAATCGAACCGCGTTCTATTTGGCTTTGCGAGCTGCCACTTTTGTGAATTGCGGAGCAAAAACCGCCTTAGCCTATTGATTTTTATAATTTTCCCCACAGATTCGTAATCAGTAGGGCAGGGGTTATGTCAGCTTCACTCTCTCTGTTTCTGAATAACAAATCCGGCCTGCGATTTGAATATACCAACGCCCGCACAAAGCGGGCGTTTGTCTTGATAGTGGAAGTCCGCTTCTGGCCGGGAGCTGAGATCCCGACCTAGTCGTAAATCTTCCCCATGAACATGATATCGGCAACCCTACGCCAAGGATTTGCGGGAACCTCATAGAATTGGAGATCATTTCTTGAATTCTCCACCCAACGAGCGGAGGCTTGTAGAAATGTGCCGATACAGCCGTTCTCCCAGCCCAGTGCACCTGCAGAATATGGTGATTGAGGTGAAGCTGCGTGTAATTCGGTTTCTGCGAACCAATCTGCCGAGAGTACATTCAGAAAATTAATGAAACTCACTTCATCCACCACAGCATCTCGCGCAGACTCAAGTTGTCTCTCCATTTCTTGTTTGATGTATTTCGTGCTCATCTAATATCCTCGTCACATTTCCCGCTTCTGCGCGATAAGCCATAGCTTCCGATGCAAAGCCGTTATGGGCAATCCAGGGAGTATCCCCACAATGCCCCATTTGCTATGTGACTGCCCGACTTTTTACCAACAAGCGATGCCTGCGGGTAGACGGGGAGAAGGGGCAGGAGTTGTCCGTTATCTACCCTTCAGACTAAGCTGAAAAACAGACTTATTACCCAAAAGCAAGTCTAGCGACTAAGGTCCGCTTCTGGCCGGATGCAGACATCTTGTTGGTGAAATATAGATCATATATGCCATCGGACTGCTGGCATTGTCTCTGTCAATGGTCATTCGGGTGATTACGCTAGACACTGGCATACGATTAGCTAGGCCTGCAGCCATTTCTCAGCGCCGAAAAGATTTCTAAGAGAAATGTTCGCTGATTTTGCCGAATGTCTGATTCTTCTAGCTCCCGCCGCAATGTATCTTAACAAGGACTGTTCATTTGATCATTGGGACGCAGCCCATCCATTCGGAGGACGTCCCCATGAAAAAAGAAGCCCCCTCCGATCCTCGGTACCTTTTGATTGTCGAAGATAACAGTGAGGCGAGAAGTATTTTTGTGGAAGCCTTTCAAGCTGCGGGTTATCGCGTCTTAGCTGCTGGAGATGGCGAAGAGGCCTTTCAAGTTCTGAAGAGGTCAAACTTCCAAGTGGATGTGATTCTCACCGACTTGCGTATGCCTGGGATGGATGGTCTGGAATTTGCGAGCAAAATCAGATCTGATACTCGCTATGCCAGGATTCCCATAGTGCTTCTCAGTGCTACGCCCGTATGGAACTCATCTGAAACCCAGACGTTGTTTTCGACAGTTCTTCTTAAACCGTGCTCGCTCGCACTTCTCATTTCGACCGTGGACGCTGTGGCTATCAACGGTGACTAGTTACCCGCCGCCATGCTGAAAAACATCCCGTCCTGATCAACTGAGCCTGTGTCGCGACAACAAATGGCTCATGGCTTTGCTGCCCGTCCGAACATTCTGGAGAAACCCGATCAAGGGACGCATGCAGGAACTGTATCATCGCGGCGAACAGCAGAAGCTCATCCAATCACGATGAATGACAACGTCTATACGCAAATTCATTTACGCCGTTGGTTCTTAAGGGATGTGGAACTGCATCCTCTATGGTTATCAGCGCACATACCAAAAGCTTCTTCTGGATTATCGTAAATGTTGATACTAGGCAGGATAATGGCCGCAGAAACGCTCGTCTCTCTTCTAAGAAGTTCGCTATCTCTATAACCCTCGTCGCCGCGACACTTTTTTCGTCTATCGATAAAACGTCGCAGCCCGTACGTTAGCTCGCATAAGTGAACTCAAAGAATGAAAAAAGATACTCTTCGAAAAAATATTAAAAATTGTTTCGTAATGTTCGGTGACGAACAGATAGAGGATGTCCGCTTAGGCGATGCTTCGTCCTGGAGTAAAGGTGAATGGCAGATGGCTTGCCATGGCGTCAACACTGTTAATTCAAATAAGCGCGTCGTGCCAGGAGCTTCCCAAGGCGCCAAGAAGAATCAAATCGCAGCAGTTTGCTTTCCCCTATCTTTGCCACATTCAACCTAGAGGTCACTCAATGAAAAACGTCATTTCAGGGGTATTCCTATCCGTTTCCTTGATGCTGTCCAGCGCAGCTGTCCATGCTTCGACCGACATCAATAACACTTCCACTATCACCTTCAACGGCCCCAGCTCGTCGATTGGTGCCTCATACGGTGCCGGCACCAGCGGCAAGACATTCACTGAGAATTTCACTTTCGGACAGGGTAGCGTCTTCAACGTTTCGTCCGCGGTGATCTCGATCGCACTGGACTCCATGTCAGGGCTCAACATCAGTAGTTTCACTCTGAGCGGAAACGGGGTGACCGCGACTGGCCATTTGACTTCCAGCTCAGGCTTGCAGACATGGACTCTGCACGCATCCAATCTTACTTCCGGGCTGTACACCCTGTCAGCGATCGGCAACGTCACGGGCACTAACGGCGGGAGCTTCGGAGGCAACATCAGCGTTGCAGCGGTTCCGGAGAATTCCACTGTGGCAATGATGCTGGCGGGGCTTGGCCTGGTAGGTTTCGCTGCCCTGCGCCGTCGTCGCAAATCGACCATGCATGGGACAGATTCGACCGGCCTCGTGCCGGTGTAAAAGGCAAAGCGGAAGAACTTTGAAACTGCCCATGCGGGCAGTTTTTTTATGCTGAACGCTTCCATGTCTCTGGTATCGAAAATCTATGGATCCGAAGTCCACCGATATTTGCCGGTCGGTATTCAGTCTCGCTCGCCCCAATTGGATTAATGCATGTCTAATTCAGATCTTCCATTAATGAATCACCTTCTGGCCGCCTTGGCACCGGAGGTGCAGCATCGCCTGCTTCCCCAGCTGGAATGGGTTTCCCTCCCCTTGGGGATGGTGCTCTACGAATCGGGCGATACGCTGCAGCATGTATATTTTCCGACCGACTCCATCGTGTCGCTACTGTATGTCATGGAAGACGGTGCGTCGGCAGAAATTTCCGTAGTGGGTAACGACGGTTTTATTGGCATCGCCATTTTGATGGGAGGAGAAAGTACTCCCAGCAGAGCGATCGTACAGAGTGGCGGTAGCGCTTATCGTCTTTCTGCCAGCCGCTTCAAAGAGGAATTCCATCGCGATACAGGTACGCTTCATCTGATGTTGCGTTACAGCCAGGCGCTGCTGACGCAGATGGCGCAGACCGCCGTGTGTAATCGACACCATTCCATCGACCAACAGTTGTGCCGGTGGTTATTGTTATCTTTGGATCGACTGTCCGGCAACCAGCTGACGATGACGCAGGAGCTCATCGCCAACATGCTGGGCGTCCGGCGCGAGGGCGTCACCGAGGCAGCTGGCAAGCTGCAACGGCAGGGGGTGATCGAATACAGCAGGGGACGGCTAACGGTGCTGAACAGACCCAGACTGGAAGAGCTGTGCTGCGAATGCTACGCGGTGGTCAGAAAGGAAACTCAACGTTTGTTGCCGCCGACTCGCTTCGAAAGTTGATGAGTCTGTCACGTTGATCTAGCGCCTGCGCGTAGCTTGTCGAATGGTTGGAACTTGGCAGCTTGGTCAAGCCGCTTTGGTCACGTAGTGCAACGACCGTACGCGAGGTCATGATTACGATCAGATTTAAGAGGGATATCAAGCTTATCGGCGCGCCCCTAGCGGCTAGATAGAGCTCATCTTGAGCAGGGAGCCGATTACAGGAGTTCAAGCATGCACACCAGCCGCATCAAGTTCTTCAAGGGATTTCAGATCGAGGTCACGGTAACTCGTTATGGTAATGATTGTTGTATCTTTATCAGAATACGGCGATTCGCCAGGATTTCCGCGGCGGGTGCCGATGTCATTTTTGCGCATTGGATGGATCGGCGGGCGAGCTCCTTCGCCACAGCCTTTCAGTGCGCGTTCGTACGCGCACACTCCGAAATAGAGAAGCGTGAAGTGCAGGGCGAGCTCACAGGCACTTAGACGGCAGATGCCTACGCACGGTTCAGAAGTGTCTTCGATCTAGCCTCAGCTAAGTGAGGTAACGAACAGAGAAGCGACCACTAAGGCAATAAAATGCGGGTAATGGCATAGTACTTTCTTAAGGTCCGCCAGAGCCGGATCGGGACAGTTGGCGGTATCAGCCGCGATTTCGACGGCAATGCGATGGATCAACTTGAACTGCGTATCGTCAAGTTTTCAGCCATGCAGCAGAAGGATCTGGCGATTGCAATGGACAACCAGAACGGGCATCTTTATGGATTCATCAGAGTGGGTTCGCAGTCGGATCTGTTCATCTTGGTCAGCTCATGGCAGCGCCTGAGCTGCAACCATGAGTTTATGCCTGAGCGAAAGTTCCAGATAGTCCCGTCACCGCAGGTTAGCGTGCCAGTGCGTGCAGGAAGCAGCACAAACATAGCCGCGCGGGGGACGTAGCGTAAGCTTGTTAAAGCGTTTTTGTATAGAGTTTAGTTTCGTCGATGTAGCAAGAACATGCCTGCTTTTCAAGGTGCTTGCGGTTAAGAATGGTCATGTGACCGCGACTGTATTCGATAATTCCTTGACTCCGCAATTGGGTGGCCGCGGCAGTGATACCAACACGTCGCACCCCCAGCAACGATGCCAGTGTTTCCTGCGTGATTGAGAATTCTTGCGCGTTGGAGCGATCCTGACTCATTAGTAGCCACTTTGCGAGGCGCTCGTAGAGAGTATGGAATTTGATGCAGCGGCACGTGCAATAGAGTTGCTCGATGACGATGTTGATGTATCGATTCAGCGCCAGTTGTAGTCCCTTGTTTTGGTTCAATTCTGTCCGGAAAGTCGCGGCGGAAATACTCCATGCTCGGCCCGGATAGAGTACCGAGGCGTGGAAATCTGTGGACTTCAAGCCCAGCGCGTAGGGAATCCCATACATGCCTTCTCGACCAACCATGCTGACCTCGAAGTTAGGTGTCGCATCTCCCAGCGAAAGGATTGAGATCAGACCATTGATTGGGAAGTAAATCACGTTAGCACGGGGCGACGACAAGATCCGCCCGGCGTGCAGGTCAATCAAAGTACATTGCTTTAACAGGTGTGCCCGGTCGGCTTGGGACAGTGACGCGATAATATGGTTCTGGTCATTTTCCAATTCATCTCTCAGGTAATGTGGCCAAAAAAGTAGGCATGTCGAATGTCGTAATACCGTTTTAATGAATGCAGTATGAGCCTTTTGTATATTTGTCACCGTCCTTTAACGAACATACGAGGCCATTAATGACCGGTAAATCAACGGGTCGGAAGGGCTAGAAAATCGCTACGAACTGACAGCAAGAAAGACTTCAGAGGACAATCGATCGAAGGTTGTCATTAAGACGCCAGAGCCGTATGGTACTCAACCAAAACCCTGATAACTTCTTCGCAGAGAAACAAAAAACGGCCTGTTGTACTGCCCATCTTATCCCCGGTATCGGCTTCAGCCAGTCAACTAGCGGAGCAGTTCGTGAGTCTTAATCAGGCATTAGCTCTAACTGCAATGCCGACCAAGGAAAGAAGGTTCGGCCGGGTCGCGAGGAATACGCCGATGCGGCGCAGCTTCACAATCAACGATTACACCATCGGGCGTAAAGTGATGATCCGTTCGGTAATAATCGAAGGTCCGGGCCACGTGTGGAGCGGAGGAGATGACGCGATGTCCTTTAACGCTCAAGGACCGGACGCGAGCCAGCTGATGCTGAATTTCCTTGAGCGCCGCCGCCGGTACTGATCGTGTACGTCATTAGCTTTAGCTCCGACAGCGATACTACTAATAATAAAAATGTTTGCCGCGCCTCCCTGTTTCGGTGGCCGTGCTTTTTTTCGTCGCCGCAGAGCAGGTATACAAGCCCATTCGTCTAAAGCATGAATCCGCTTTTCCTCCGCTATCTCTGAGAAATCCGTGACGACGGTTTGGTGTAATCTTCAAGAAAATCTACATCCTTTCAATTTAAATTCCTACGCACTTAGAGTCTGTTCGATAACGAACAGAAATCTTTAAGGCCAGAGACCAGAATAGGAGTTCATATTTTCAAAAGGAGATCTTATGAAATCCGATGCGCAAATTCAGGAGGCCGTGTACGAAGAGCTGAAGTGGGAGCCCTCCGTTATCGCAACTGATATAGGAGTTGAGGTTTCAGCTGGCATCGTGACTCTTTTCGGTCATGTTGGGAGCCACTCTGAAAAGGTGGCAGCAGAGCGTGCTGCCCAGAGGGTTATAGGTGTTAAGGGAGTCGCCATTGCGATATTAGTAAAGCTACCGCTTTCCAGTCAGCGTGAAGATGCCGATATTGCACGTACTGCCTCTAATGTGCTTTCGTGGTCCACCCATGTGCCTTATGACAACCTTCAGGTATTGGTTGAGCACGGTTGGATTACGCTAACCGGAGAGGTCAGATGGGATTTTGAACGGCGCGGAGCAGTTGCCGCAGTACGTGATCTTATGGGAGTTGTAGGTGTCATTAGTCACATCCGAATTAGGGAAGCGGTATCGGTAGCATCTCTCAAGTATGAAATAGAAGCCACTCTAAAACGACGTGCTCATAATGAAGCAAAAGCTATTTCCATCGATGTCGTTGGAGCGGAGGTGACGTTATCAGGATCTGTCCATAATTTGGCGGAACGGGACATGGTCACTAATGCGGTTTGGGGAACGCCTGGGGTATGCAATGTTATTGATCGGCTTTCTGTAACTTAGAAAATCTATAGTCAGAAATCGATCCCCAAGAATCACGCTTCCAAAGGGCTGGCGATTACATGCGCGCAAGAGATTTTTTTTAAGAAATTTTTCACTCTGTTGATTTTCTCGCGAATTTGACCCTGGTCATTTGAATCACCTTCCCACGTCTGCTACAGGCTCCCGCGTGATCATACGTCTCTTCATATCTCAGATCTCTTAGGTCAAAGAATATTTGTTTCAGGGTCGTCTCTCAAGTTAGTAGAGTAGGTCTCCACGCTAGAGAAGTCACGAAGCGGCTGACCATTTGGAATCTACTCAGAGGAGTTAGTTCGGTAGCTCTATGCAGGTGGTTTGCAACCGTTTTGCTTGAACACTCGCTCTGTCATTGCAGGGTTGTTCGCGAGCTTTTCCCTGGATCTTCGGGGGCGTGCGACCAGTTCCCCGCCACAATTAGCGCACCTACCTTTCAAGATGTCCGTCGCACAATCATTACAGAAGGTGCACTCGAAGGAGCAAATCTTCGCGTCCGTCGAATCTGGAGGCAGGTCCTTATTGCAACATTCACAGTTGGGTCGTAAATCGAGCATTTTTTATCCTATGTATAGCGATTAGGTTTGAGTGGATGCGCACATCTTATTCGAAGAGCGAATTTCGTTGGTATCTCTCGACAAGGATAAAGCGGACAAAAAATCGTCATTTTTAGCCACGTACGCATTTCATCGATGGTGGCGCTATAGGGTTGATCATGCCAATAGAAAAATAAATAGTATCTATTCACGTTCTGAAGAAGGAATAGGAGTAAGGTCTGTATAGCCCTTCGCGATTCAATGCTCTGGAAAAAAGCTCCCCTCTTGATTGGCTTCTCCATCCCGACTCTGCTGTCTCTCCAATTTTTGAGTCCCTCCGTTGAGATGCTTTTGTGTCTTTCTCATTGGAGAATCATATGGACAAGACCAATCGCCTTCGATTAGTGGAAACGGTTCTCGACTATCAATTTCCGCTTTCGGGAAATGCTTTCTATCTAGACTATTCACTGCAGCTTGCGGATATCGAGAGTATTTATCAATTTCTTGCGGACCTCGCACTTAGTCGAGGAAAGACAAACGATCTTTGCGATCCAAAGCGTCTCATTTTGTCAGAGGATTAAAGAGAAAGAGCGTGCTTATACACCGCCCGAAAAACCGGATTTGGAATTTTGGAACCTGTTGATTCTCTGCGCTTGATGTCAACATTCGTACTTTCGCTAAATACTTTCTTCAAGTTGAACTGGGCACGAAAATAGGTGAGATCGTGTATCGATTGGCTTAATGATTTATCCCTTCCTGCCTGGAGGCAGAAATGCGAATTCATCCCAACATCCGCTTTAATAGTGACGAAATTGAAAAAGCGATAGATAAGCATCGACGAGAACACGGTGACTGTTGCTTTGAAAATAACGAGATCAAAAATTCCACAACAATTAATGTAAAGACGCAGAGCTTTCGTGAAAAGAAGTTGGGATGGCCGATGAGTCCGAACAGCTATCGACGAGTCACATCTGCGAAGGTCAAAAAAGCAGATGAGAAGTAGAACTTGGTAGCCAAATGTGGGCGGCTACTTTTGGTGCATCCGGAAGGAACAACTATCTAAGATGAGGATGTCAAAAGATCTGAAAAGCCCACACATATAAACTACGCAAAGGACGAATATATATGTCAGATACCAAATCACCGGTAGATCAAAAAAATGAAAACCAAGAACATGTCCCAACGAGAGGACATCCGCAGCAACATCAAGGGCATAGACCGAACCAAGAGCAAGTAGGGAGCGAGGAGTGGCGAGGACGTCAAACGGCAAACGATACCGAAGGTAAGCGGAATCAATCTCAGCAGCAAGAAGACGCTAGAGAACCATATAAAAATCGTACTAAAGACCACCTTGAATTGGTGAAAAAGTAGGTCTCCGAAAACTGATATTGCAAGGTCTCGCTGTAAAGAATCCTTGGACTAGTTATAGGTTTGGCATAGAGAGGATTTGATCGATGCTGAATAGAAGGCTGCGAAGTACTTAGTCGAATTCAAATAAAAATACCTTTCCAAGTCGCCAGCAAAACTGCCAGCAATGCAATCCTAACTAAAGATTCCCAAGTCCACTTTTCAAACTTCGGACAACAGATCCGTAAAATTTTCCTGCGAGCTTAGATATTCGCGTCCCTCAGATGGGTGGAAGTGAAATGATTTTCGCTTGAATGACGCGATCATCAGATTTTTTTCAAAGAAAAATCTCGTAGGAATTTGCCGCGCTGAATTAGTGTTGCTTGAGCAGAGCGTCAATATGCGTGAAGCGCCAATCGCACGTTTTAAACTGAAGTCGGCTTCGTATTCGTAGCAGCGGTACGCACCTCTGCAAACCTTTGATGGTATCGCTGCAGCCCAGTGCGATATGCCCACGAGTTGGAGAAATTATGAGCAAAGTAAACCGGTGGCGTGAGTCTTCCGTCACAAAGACTGTTGCCGCATCAGAAAAAGGTATTGAAGCAGAATTGTCGACGAGAACTGCTGGGCAATTGGCTGCTGAGAAAATCTTTGGATCCGATGTTCTTAAAGATGAACAAGCAATCTTAGCAGCTGAGTCTGAAGGACTGCCGATTAAGAGGAACTAGACCTGCTAGGTTATCGGTCAGGCGTGGATCAACAGCGATTTTTTTTAGCTTTAACGGAATTTTTCGTTAGCTAATATGGATATTCAGCATTTCTTTGGTTGAATGATTTTCGCGATCTGAATATCGCGACAACGGACATCGCGGCCTGTTCCATTGACTCCCTAACCTGACCGCGATGCGAAGGAACGATCGTGTCAAATTTCAATAAAGCCCAAGGCTCCCATCGCTTGGAGCAGCAAGGATTTATCTCCCACAAGGAGAAAACTTCGAGATCCAGCGATGGCCGATACTCTTCACGAGAGGGCGAGAAGAAAAAGCAAGAACAGGCTGATCAGCAAAGTGATGCAGGTCCGCGCCGCTATGAAGGTGGTGACATTTATCGAAAGAACTACATGAGAGAGGATGAGAAATCTGATCGCTCGCGGTAATGGGGTATATGGGCAATCAGTTCAATTTAGTTAAGAGGCCGCAGTTGCGGCCTTTTTTTAACTAAGGGGATTGTCATGCGATTTTATTTCGAAGACGAGGACCATGAGGCCGGTTTTGTATGGCTTCGAATTGGGAGGCTTGAGGTTATTGAAGTGACGAGTGGTTTAGGAAGTGTTCGTACCAGAACCGAGTTTCAAATTAGAAATGCACCGACAACTATAGAAGGTCAGATGATCGTCTGTCGAAAAGCGATAGCTCAATTTATTCGTGAAGCTACCGGATCAAAGGAAATGTCGATTTCAATTTTCGATGATTCGATTGATCCGTGGAAAGGAAAATTATTTGCGGTAACTCCGCTGGATGATCGTCTCAGCGTTTCATGAATCGCTGATCAAGGTCCATTCCTAATGTACATGCCGACCATTTTTGTCGAGCGGTTGAGTACCTCGCCCTTTATAACGGGCCAACATCGAAGAGTAGGAGCATCCCATGGCAGAAAAAGAGCAAAAGCGCGGTAACCGAGAACCAAAGAAACCTAAGAAGAAACCAGTGCCGGCAGTTCCGGCTCAGCGGTCTCGGCCGGGACTGTAATGGCATCGGTAAGGAATCCGAAAAATCCTGAAAAGCGCAGGGCCACATCACCTGGCCGTTCCTCCTTAGGGCTTTAGAGCCTAACTTCTTTTCGGCGGGTTTATCGCGGGGCCTGCCTGCCCGCGGTGCCCTGAAAGGCAAACATGCGCCGATTTATTCAATTTGCGTTCCAACGCTCCGCCCCAGATCCGTGGGCCGATACCGCACCTGTACGTGAGGAACTATTCGGCATCGAGCGCTTAGAGCAGCATGCGCGTAGTCTCGCCGCGGCTCAGACGATCAGCCTTCATCCGCCCCGGGTGCCGTCGTTACACAGTCGGTTACGCGACAACGCCGCTGATCTGCTAGTAGCCTACCGCGCGGGCGCTGCGGAAGTGGCTGCAGGACACCGCGTCGTCCCAGCCGCTGAATGGTTACTGGATAATTACCACGTTGTCGAAGCGCAGATCCGAGAAATTCGCACCGACCTGCCGCCTGGCTATTATCGGCAGTTGCCCAAGCTGGCATATGGGCCGTTGGCGGGCTATCCACGCGTCTTCGGAATTGCATGGGCATTCGTCGCCCATACCGACAGCCACTTCGACCCTTTTGTCCTACGCCGCTTCATTGCAGCCTACCAGGAGGTTCAACCGCTGGATATCAGCGAACTATGGGCTGTGGCGATCACCCTACGCATCGTACTCGTGGAGAACCTGCGTCGCCTGGCCGACCAGATCACTGTCGGGCGTGCTGCACGCGCCGATGCGCAAAGGCTTGCCGACCGGCTGCTGGCGCCGGGTGCTGCCTATTCCGCGCTGAACCAGGACATCGCGACGCGGCCAATAGGTCCGGTGTCCGAACTATTCGCGGCACAGCTCGCCAAGCGCCTGCGCGACCAGGATCCCCGCATTACACCCGCCCTGCAATGGCTCGACGAGCGGCTGCGCGAGCAGGGTACGGATGCCGACCAGGCGATCCTGCATGCACAGCAGCGTCAGGGTGCGTCCAACGTCTCAGTACGAAACGTCATCACCAGCATGCGTCTGATGTCCGACATCGACTGGGCAGATCTGTTCGAGAGCACCAGCCTAGTAGATGTCTCCCTGCGCGCCAACAGCGCTTTCGCGGAGATGGATTTCGCCACACGCAACCGCTACCGTACGGCGATCGAGCAACTAGCACGAGGTTCGTCATTGTCCGAACTCGCTATCGTTGAGCGTGCTTTGGCGCTAGCGGCTGCACCACAGTCGCCCGAGCGTCTCGATCAGAACGCCACTAGAATAGATCCTGGTCATTACCTAATCGCTGAAGGACGCTCCGAACTGGAGCAGACCATCGGATTCCGACCATCGCTGGCGCTTCGCATCGACCGTTTCAACGTCCGCCTCGGGCTTAGAGGGTACTTGACCGCCATCCTTGCGCTGGCGGTCATTCTGCTGTGCATAGGGTTCTCTGCTGTCTTTGGTATTGGTGGCTTGGCTGCAACTCCCACAGCGCTATTGGTAGCGCTCGCGCTGGCCTCATTTCTCCCTGTCACCGAGTTGGCCACATCCCTGATCCAGCGAGCAATTACCTCCTGCTCTGGTGCCGCGGCTCTCCCAGCCTTGGCGCTGGCCGATGGGGTTCCCCCGCATCTGCGCACACTAGTCGTCGTACCTACGCTGCTATCCAGCGAAGAGGAACTGCGCAGGCACATCGAGAGCCTCGAAGTTCACCATCTGTCTGGCGCAGGTGGTGACCTGTCCTTTGCGCTACTAACGGATGGCCTCGATGCAGATTCGGAAGTACTCGACGGGGATTCCTACCTGATCCGTATCGCGCAGGAGGCCATCGCCACACTGAACCAGCGGCATGGCCCGGCCCCAGGTGGTAAACGCTTTTACCTTTTGCATCGACAACGCCGGTTCAACGCCACCGAGAACCGCTGGATGGGATGGGAGCGTAAGCGAGGCAAACTTCATGAACTCAACCGGTTATTGCGCGGCGCAACCGACACCAGCTTCATAACACTGGGTGGTGACGATACTTACGATGCGCAGCAGCCTGCCATCCTGGCAGGTGTGCGCTACGTTATAACGCTGGACGCAGACACTCGGCTGCCGCGTGACGCCGCCCTACGTCTGATCGGCAAGATGGCCCACCCCTTGAACCACGTGCGCTGGAGCGTTTCCGAACAGCGTGTAGTAGGCGGTTACGCTATCTTGCAGCCACGCGTGACACCAGCACTGCCGTTGGGCCGCGAGGGCTCGCTCTATCAGCGCCTCTCGGCCGGTTCAGGTGGTATGGACCCTTACGCGTCTACGGTGTCTGACGTCTACCAGGACCTTTTCGGTGAGGGATCCTATACCGGTAAAGGCATCTACGACGTCGATGCCTTCGAGACCGCGCTTGCGGGCCGCATTCCTGAGAACACGATGCTCAGCCACGACCTGTTCGAGGGTGTGTTCGCGCGTGCGGGGCTTGCCTCGGACGTCGAGGTGGTCGAAGATTTTCCGGCCCGCTACGACGTGGCTGCGCGGCGTCAACACCGCTGGACGCGCGGCGACTGGCAACTCCTACCTTGGGTACTCGGACGACGTTACGCTGGCGCGACCGTACCGCCGGTGGGCCGCTGGAAAATGATCGACAATTTGCGTCGTTCCCTGTTGGCACCCACGAGCCTGCTGACTATCGTGCTGTGCGGGTGGCTGCCCTGGCCTCAATCACTACAAGCCATGGGGCTGCTGATGCTGGCGCTGGCACTGCCGTTCTTCCTGCCCAACATCTCCGGTCTTGTGCCACCGCGCTCAGGAATTGGGCTAGGTAGTCGCCTACGGCGACTGGCCAGCGATCTTCGGTTAGCTGCACTGCAGGCAACCTGGACTCTAGCCCTCCTTCCGGACCAGACGTGGCGCATCTTGGACGCCATCACGCGCACTCTGACCAGGCTCTATGCGACTCATCGGCATTTGCTGGAATGGACAACAGCTGCCCAGTCCGCTGCTCGCCCGCGGCCCGGCATAACTGGCTTCTATGGCCAGATGGCCGGAGGTGTTCTGCTGGCCTTGGGATTGGCGGTGATCGTCGGCGTGTTCTCGCCCGTGGCATGCGTCACCGCATTGCTGCTGCCCGCACTCTGGCTCGCGGCACCATTCTTGGCCTGGCGTGCCAGCCGCCGCCCGCGGCTCTTACGATCCAGTGTGACTCAACTCACCGATGCCCTGGCCCTACGGCGCACCGCGCGACGCACTTGGCGCTTTTTCGAAACCTTCGTAACGTCGGCCGAACATATGCTGCCACCGGACAACTTCCAGGAAGACCCGAAGCCAGTGATCGCGCACCGCACCTCACCGACCAACATAGGTCTGTATTTGCTGTCGACGGTTGCTGCCCGCGATTTTGGCTGGGCTGGTGCCCTACAGACTTGCGAGCGCCTGGAAGCGGCTTTCGTCAGCTTGCAGACATTGGAACGGTTCCGAGGCCATTTTTACAACTGGTACGACACGCGCACGACCCAGGTGCTGGCTCCGGCCTACGTGTCCTCGGTAGATAGCGGCAACCTTGCTGGTCACTTGATCGCGCTAGCTAATGCCTGCGAAGAATGGATGGGTGCACCTCAGCCAGGGGATTGGGCCGAGGGCGCTAGCGATGCACTCGCGCTGGCCCGGGAGTCGGCGTCGGCCAAGCCTTCGGCTCAAGGGCCGCAGGGGCAACGGCTACTGAACATCCTCGACGAGATTGATGCGGGGTTCCATGGCACTGCAAGCATGTCAGTTCCGGTACTTCAGCGCTTGGCCGACAAGGCCTCAGAAGAAGCGCAAGCGTTGGTCTCGGCAGCACAAGCGGACGGTGACGACCTACTGTTCTGGATCAATGCGCTGCGCGGACGGATCGAGCAGCAGGCACGTGACACTAAGTCATTCGCCGCAGCGGCGCATGACATCGACGCTCGCTGGCGGGCGTTGGCGCAAAAAGCGCGCACCCTTGCACTTGGAATGGACTTCGCCTTCCTAATGGATCCCGAGCGGAAACTGCTGTCCATCGGTTATGCCGCAGCAGAGAACGTGCTCGACGACAACTGCTACGACTTGTTAGCGTCTGAGGCGCGGCTTGCCAGTCTGTTTGCGATCGCCAAGGGCGACGTGCCCACCCGTCATTGGTTCCGTCTGGATCGAACGGCCATCCCTGTAGGCCGTGGATCGGCCCTTGTATCTTGGTCTGGGTCGATGTTTGAGTATCTGATGCCCTCGCTGGTTATGCGCGCGCCGGCCGGCAGTCTGCTGGAGCAGACCAATCGCCTGGTCGTGGAGCGTCAGATGGCCTACGGCCGGCAAATGGGGGTGCCATGGGGCATTTCCGAATCGGCGTACAACGCTCGCGACCTGGAGTTCACCTACCAGTACTCCAACTTCGGCGTACCGGGCCTGGGTCTCAAGCGTGGGCTGGCTCATGATCTGGTAATCGCGCCTTACGCCACCGGCCTCGCCGCCATGATCGACGCGCCGCTCGCACAGCGTAACTTCGAGCGTCTGAAAGCGCTGGGCGCGCTCGGGCGCTATGGCTTCTACGAGGCGCTGGACTTCACGCGTGCGCGGGTGCCCGCCGGGTCGAAGGTGGCTATTGTGCGCAACTTCATGGCGCACCATCAGGGTATGACACTTGTCGCAATCGCTAATACTCTGCAGGACGCGCGCATGCGCGAACGTTTCCATCGTGAGCCGATGATCCAGGCCTGCGAGCTGCTGCTGCATGAGCGTATGCCGCGCCTTGTGGCCGTGGCGCGTCCGCGCGCGGAAGAGGTACGAGCCAACGTAGCCAATCCACATGGCGACTTACACGCAGTGCGGCGCATAGATCCGTCTGCTACAGCAGCGCCCGCCACGCACCTGCTGTCCAATGGGCGTTACGCCGTCATGCTGACCGCGGCTGGCTCCGGCTATAGCCGTTGGCGCGACCTGGCGGTGACCCGCTGGCACGAGGACGCGACCCTTGACGACTGGGGTACCTACGTCTATCTCCGCGACACGGAAACCGGTCAGGTCTGGTCCGCTACGGCCCAACCTCTGGGCGTGGAGCCCGATAGCTACGAGGTGGTGTTCGCTGAGGACCATGCAACCTTCACGCGACACGACGGCAACCTGACGACCACGATGGAAGTTCTAGTGTCCGCAGAAGCGGACGGCGAGGTACGCCGCGTCACGGTCGCCAACACAAGCCGTAAGACTCGCGAAGTCGAGCTCACCTCCTACTCCGAAGTAGTGCTCGCGTCGCCCGCAGCCGATGATGCCCATCAGGCCTTCTCTAAGATGTTTGTACAGACTGAATATCTACCCGAGTTCGGTGCACTGATCGCCACGCGCCGTCCGCGCACGCCGCACGAACCGATGGTCTGGGCCGCGCATTTCGCCGTTGTCGAAGGCGTCGCCACGGCACCGGTACAGTTTGAATCTGACAGGGCTCGCTTTCTCGGTCGAGGACGTACGTCTGCCAAAGCACAGTGTATGGCCGACGGTACCGCGCTGTCAGATACGGCAGGTACGGTGCTCGATCCGGTCTTTTCGGTGCGGCACCGCGTGCGTATCGCTCCCGGACGGATGGCACGCTTGGCCTTCTGGACGCTAGTGGCACCTACTCGCGAAGTGCTGCTTGAACTGGTGGACCAGCACCATGACCGTAGCGCCTTTGAGCGCGCACGCACGCTCGCGTGGACTCAGGCACAGGTACAGTTACGACACATCGGCGTAGAAGCCGATGAAGCCGCGGACTTTCAGCGGCTGGCGGCACCGATCCTCTATGCAGATGCACGCTTTCGCGCGTCGGCCGAGGATATCGCTCGCGGTGCCGGTCTACAGTCAGGCTTGTGGCGGCACTCTGTCTCCGGCGACCTGCCCATCGTATTACTACGCATCGATGACATTGAGGATATCGCCCAAGTACGCCAACTTCTGCGCGCACACGAGTACTGGCGCATGAAGGGGCTCAGCGTCGACCTGGTGATCATCAATGAGCGTGCCTCCTCCTATGTACAGGATCTGCAGACCGCCATTGAGACGGCCGTCCGCCGCAGCCAGTCACCCCCTCAACTGGACGGCGTGGCGATGGCCAAAGGGGTGGTCCATACGCTACGTGCAGACCTTATGGATGTGTCGGCCCGGGCCCTACTACAGTCAGCAGCCCGCGTGTTACTACTAGCGAGTCGTGGCGCTATCGCTCGACAAATTGCCTGCCTCCCCGAGATGATGTTCACTGCAAGTCCTGCGCTCAAACCAGCTGCAGTGTCTCCATCGTCCGCCTTGTCGAGGCAGGCGAAGCGCGCTGATACGGCGCAGCTGGAGTTTTTCAACGGACTTGGCGGCTTCGATCAGGGCGGTTGCGAATACGTGACCGTACTCGCCGACGAACAGACTACCCCCGCACCCTGGATCAACGTCATCGCTAACCCGGGATTCGGCTTCCATGTGTCGGCTGATGGTAGTAGCAGCACTTGGGCTGGTAACAGTCGTGAGAATCAACTCACTCCATGGTCCAACGATCCGGTGACCGATCCGACGGGCGAGGCGTTCTTCGTGCGTGACGAAGCGAGCGGCGAGGTCTGGAGTCCTACCGCGCAACCGATTCGCGACGGCGGTACCTACGTCGCGCGCCACGGTCATGGCTACAGCCGCTTCACGCACGAGGCGCACGGTATCGCGCTGGAACTGCTGCAGTTCGTGCCGCTGGACGACCCAATAAAGGTCTCTCGCCTGACCCTACACAATATCAGCCCGCAGACGCGACGCCTATCTGTCACAGCCTATACAGAATGGGTGCTGGGCACCTCGCGTGCAGCTTGCGCCCCCTTCATTCTGACTGAGATCGATGCTGCTAGCGGCGTGCTGCTGGCACGCAACCCTTGGAGCACCGCCTTTCCGGGCAGAATCGCTTTCGCTGACCTCGCGGGCCGACAGACTGCTTGGACCGCCGATCGCACGGAATTCCTCGGCCGCCGAGGCAGCCTAGCGGCACCGGCGGCATTACAGTGCGAGGCGTCTCTGTCTGGAGCGGTGGGGGCGGGCCTGGACCCATGTGCCGTGCTGCAGTGCAGCCTGATGCTCCGGCCCGGCGAGTCGGTAGACGTGATCTCCTTGCTAGGGCAAGGCGGCAGCCCGCAGGAAAGCCTAGCGCTGGCAGCCCGCTGGCGTCAGGCCGACCTAGACGCCGAACTGCAGCGTGTCCGCGACCATTGGAACGACGTGCTCGGTGCCGTGCAAGTACGCACGCCCGACAGAGCGATGGACATCCTGCTCAACGGCTGGTTGCTCTACCAAACGCTGGCCTGCCGGATCTGGGCCCGCTCGGCGTTCTACCAGGCCAGTGGTGCCTACGGCTTTCGCGACCAGTTGCAGGACGGCATGGCGCTCACATTCGCGCGACCTCAAGAAACGCGTCAACACTTGCTGCGCGCCGCAGGCCGTCAGTTCATCGAGGGCGACGTGCAGCACTGGTGGCTGCCGCATTCGGGGCAAGGCGTGCGCACCCGAATCTCGGACGACCGGATCTGGCTGGCCTTTGCCGCGGCCAACTATGTGAGTGTCTCGGGCGATACAGCGGTACTTGACGAATCTATCGCTTTCCTGGAAGGCCCGGCGCTGCAGGGGGGCGAACATGAAGCATTCTTTCAGCCGATGCCTTCGAGTACCTCAGCGACGCTGTTCGAACACTGTGTGCGAGCGTTGGACCAGAGCATCGAGCTTACCGGCGAATTGGGCCTGCCGCTGATGGGGACCGGCGATTGGAACGACGGCATGAATCGTGTGGGCCAGGAAGGCCGGGGCCAGAGTGTTTGGCTCGGCTGGCTGCAGGTACGCACGCTGATTCTATTCGCACCGCTAATAGCGGCACGCGACCCCGCCCGGGCGGCGCGCTGGCGGACTCATGCCCAGTCTGTGACTGCCGCTCTGGAGCGCGAGGCCTGGGACGGTGCCTGGTATCGGCGCGCCACATTTGACGATGGCACCTGGCTGGGCGCAAGCGACTGCGACGAATGCCGCATCGATTCGATCGCCCAATCCTGGGCCATCCTGTCTGGCGTCGCAGATCCTCTTCGCGCACAGGTGGCGATGGATTCACTGCGCTTGCACCTGCTGTTACCCGCAGCGGGGCTGGCACTGCTCTTCACCCCGCCATTTGATCGCACGCAGAGAAACCCCGGCTACATCTTAGGCTACCCGCCGGGCCTGCGCGAGAACGGCGGTCAGTACAGCCACGCGGCTATGTGGGCCATCCTAGCGCTCACGCAGTTACGCACCGACCCGCAGGCGGGCGAGCATGCTCATGCTCTGTTCGCTCTGGTCAACCCGATCAACCATGCTCGCACGCCAGTTCAAACGGCGCGCTACCGTGTAGAACCGTATGTGATCGCAGCCGACGTGTATTCGGTACCACCGCACGAAGGACGAGGTGGCTGGACGTGGTACACAGGTGCCGCCGGCTGGATGTATCGCGCTGGCATGGAGGGAATTCTAGGCATTCGTCGCGAAGGCGAGGTTTTAGTCCTCGATCCATGCATTCCGGCAGAGTGGCCTGGCTTCGAGGCAGAGATCGTCCTGGGCGCGGCGCGTTACACCATCCAGGTCGAGTCACCGGGGAGACGGTGCGCCGGTATCTCTGCGGCTAAACTGGACGGAATGACTCTAGCCTGCGATGGTGGTGCATTGCGAGTGCCAATCACACCAGGTGAGCATCGGCTGGTGGCTACATTGTGAAAGTAGGCTTGTCCCGCTGAACTCGACGCTGAAGCAGACACGGCTTCGGCTTATTCTTCGACCCCTTCGGTCGTCCCATATTTTTCGGCTCTGAAGAGCATCGTATCAGTCTTCCGGTTGCGAGAAACTCGTCAATGCTCCACTGAGCTTTGAGACAGGATTTGAATGGGAGGAGGGCATCCAAATTATTGTCAAAAATATAATATTCAAAGGCATATGGGGCTCGGCGCGCGCGGTTGCCCCCACCCCGCGCCTGCCCGCTACATAGGTCGGTTTTGACTCAATTTGCGTTAGGGTCCAAAGCCCGGCCCAGCTTGGTCTTGCACACCGAAGGACGGGTATCAAATCTGACGCGTTTTGACGCACTCAGAAGGCATTTCTACCGGGGGAAGCCCTATTTTACGAGCGAGTGTTTGAAGTCTCTCATGGGCCGAAAATGAGCCCATATTCGAAAACATGGGCTCTCTATTGTTGATTTGTTGGCGGATTTGACCCTCTCCATTTGACCCACCTTCCACCGCCTACCAAAGGCGGCCACACGGTCGTACGACCCTTCATATCCCAGCTCTTTAAGATCCAGGAACATCTGTTTCAGGGTTCTTCGTTGCTTGCGAGATTTAACGGATTCAGCGCTCAGCCAAGCGGAGAGCCTGGGAGCAAACTCATCAAGAGAACTAGGCGAATGCCTTGCTGGGTATGCTGGTTCGATCGCGTCTGACCGAACATAACGGCGAACCGTATTGCGGGAGATGTCCAGGCGGCGAGCGATTTCCCGGATTGAGATATGGTCTCTGATGTACCAGCGTCGAATAATTCCAAGTAGGGCCACGTTTATCACTCCGTTCTCCCGCTCGCTGTCATGAGCAGGATTGTGGTCTAAACATGGGTCAACTT
>NZ_JAELUH010000078.1 GCF_016429215.1 Herbaspirillum sp. ASV7
CGATCTTGTACTGCCAGGTGGCGCCTGCCTCCAGGCCAGTGACGTTGACGGTGCCGTCGTTGGTCAAGGCAGGTACGGCGGCTGTGGTGGGGGTGGCCGCTGTGCCGTTAACGCTGGTTTTATTGAGCGTCAACACAGGCTTTTCGACTTTGCTATCGAGCGTGAATTCCAGCGTAGCGACGCTGCCGTTATTACCGGCGCTGTCGATCTCACGGACCTGGACCTTCCTGACCACGCCGCCCTTGTCGGCGTTGGCGGCATTGGTCACCGAGATACGTTTGTCGGCGGTCTTGGGTTGCCAGTCGCTATCGCTGTCACTGTCGATACGATATTGCCATTTTTCGTTGGTGCTTGCTTCCAGCGTCTTGATGCTGACCTTGCCGCTGTTGGTCAATGCCAGCGTAGTGGCGGTGGCGGCAACACTGACGGTATCCAGCGCCAGCGTGGGGGCGATAGGGCCGGTGGTGTCGAGCGCAAAGCTGAGTTCAGCCTCGGCGCTGGTATTGCCCGCCTTGTCGGTCTGCTTGACCTTGATCTTTTTCAGGCCGTCATCCACGCCTGGGATGCCGCTCTTTTTGCCCGGGACGACGAAGCTGGTACCGGAGCCGTCCTTCCATTGGTCGGTGCCGATCTTGTACTGCCAGGTGGCGCCTGCCTCCAGGCCAGTGACGTTGACGGTGCCGTCGTTGGTCAAGGCAGGTACGGCGGCTGTGGTGGGGGTGGCCGCTGTGCCGTTAACGCTGGTTTTATTGAGAGTCAGCGAGGGGGTGATGGCGAAGGTGTCCAGCGTGAAGCTGAAGTCGGTCGCGACAGAATCGATGTCCTTGGCGCGGGCGACGGCTTTGAGGTTCTTGGCGACGTCGTTGACGCCGCCCACCTCCAGCCTGGCCCAGTCGGCGGCGCTCGGGGTGTAGCTCCAGTTCCAGACCCGGCCGTCGTCGGCGGGGCGCACGGCATTGATGCCGCTGGCCAGCACGTTGCCATCGGCCAGGGTGAGGGTGATGACGCTGTTTTCTCCGGCACTGCCGGTGATCTGCACGGCGTCAGCACCGACGCGATCGAGTTCGGCCTTGTTGACGATGTTGTCGGCGGTGACGCTGTTGACCCTGGGCGTCAGGAAGATGGTATCGACCATGTCCACTAGCTTGGTGAGGGTATCGACGTCTGCCGGGACTTTGGCTTGCAGAGCACTGATGATGGTGGCGCGTTGCGTGTCGGTGGGCGAACCTATGCCCAGGGCGGTGTAGTCAGCGGCGGCCAGTTGGTCAGCGCTGGCGACAGTGTCACCGGGGTTTTGTGCTGCGATGGCGACGACCTTGCCGGCCAGCGTTGCCAGTGCGTTCAACTTGGCCGGGGTGTCCACAGCAGCCGGGTTGGCAGCACGGTCGACCATGTCGTTGAACAGGCGCAGATGGGCGGCGTTGGTGAGCCTGCCCGCCAGGGTCGTGTCCAGACCGACGTTGGTGTAGTCGGTTACGGTGGGCAAGTTGTCGCCGACGGTGTCACTGGACCCGTTAGCCATGGTCAACAGCTTGGCGTAGCTGTTGACGATGTCTTGCATGTTTTGCAGATCCGCGACTTTTTCGCCGGTCACCGGGGTGGAGGCCAGGGCGGCATTGACGGCGTTGAGGCTGGTCGCCGTCACGCCGCTCATGCCGATGGCCGTATAGTCCGCCGCGGTGGGGGCAGTGCCGCTGTTGGTGTCGGCGTAGGTGACGATTCTGTTGATGGCATCCTTGGCGTTAGTCATCAGATCTTTGATCTTCGATACCTGGTCAACGTCAGTTTCCGCCCTGGATTGCAGGGCGTTGTTGGCCGCCGCCAATTGGACGGATGTCAACGCGCCCACGCCCAGTTTATTGAGATCGTCGGGGGTGAAATTATCGCTGTCGCTGACGGCAGAGAAGCGGGCCATCCCGACGATGTGGAGCACTCTGTCGGCGGTGGCGACCAGCTTGGTGATGTTCTCGATGGTGGCTACCGCCTGCGGGTTGGCGGCACGGTCGACCAGGTCGTTGAGCAGACGCAGATGGTTGGCGTTGGCGAGCTTGCCGATGGATACCGTGTCCAGGCCGATAAGGGTGTAGTCGCCCACCGTGGGCAGGTTGGCGCCGGTGGTATCGCTGATGCCGTTGGCCAGGGCCAGTAGCTTGGCGTAACTGTTGACGATGTTCTGCACGTTTTCCAGACCCTTGACCTTGTCTCCGTTCACTGGCGTGGAGGCGAGGGCGGCATTGGTGGCGCCGAGGATGGCCGCCTCGGTGGGCAGGGCGACACCCATGTCCGCATAGTCTTGCGCGGTGGGTGGCGAGAGGCCGTCGTTGGCGTAGTCGATGATCTTCGTCTGGGCTGTCACCAACTTGTTGAGCAGCGTTTGCAGTTTGGCCACCGTGTTGACCTGTTCGCTGGTCTGGTTGCGGATGACCTGCATGAAGCTGGCGAGGGTGCCCTCGTCGAACGCTACCTTGCCGTCAGCGGGCGGGGTGGTGTCCAGGCCGATGGTGGCCCAGTGCACCCAGCTGATGGCGATGGGCGCGGCCGGCGCCGTCACGTCGGACTCGGCCTGTTGCATGACGCGTTTGGCGATGTTGTCCAGTCCCAGTGCTTGCAGCTTGGCGAGGGTGTTGACGCCGTTAAAACTGCTCTGGACATCGAGGGCATCATTGAGCAGCTTGATGCGCGCGGCGCTGGCGTTGCTCACGTCCAGACCCAGCAGTTTGAGTTCGGCTGAGGTCAGGTGTGCGCCCGGCAGGGGATTGCCGTCGCCATCGCGCGCGGTATCGGCGGGTCGGGTGTTGTCGAGGAAGACGCTCGGTGTGTCGCTGAGCTTGCGCAGCTTGTAGGCGGCGTAGGCCATGCTTTGCAGGGTTGCCAGATCGAGCGTGGCCAGGGCGTGCTCACCGCTGCCTTTGACGGACTTGATCATGTCGTTGATCAGGCCCTCGGTGGCGGAGAGGGCGGACTTGACGCCCAACATGGTCAGCGAAGCCGTGTCGGGGGCGCTGGCACTGGCGATGCCGTCGGCATAGTCGGCGACCTGGCCGGCCATTTGGGCCAGCGCGTCGATGTGAACCGGAGTCTTGACCGTGTTCTTATTAGCCGGCTGCACCTCCAGTGCGCCCAGCAGTAGCTGGACCGCAGCGGTGTTGCGGTCCGAGGCCGACGCGGGTAGGTAATCGGGCTTGACGCCGATGGCCAGAAGATCATCGCGCGTCAGGGCAGGATTGGTAGTGTTGATGCCACCGTCTGCCGCGCTCAGCACGCGGTTGTAGGCCTTCACCACCTTTTGCAGGCTGGTGGGGTTGTTGACCTTGCTGACATCCTGGCCCAGGGCGCGGATGGCGGCGTTGATGCTATCCAGGTTGTCCGCTGTCACGTCGTTGATGCGGGCCTTGTTGTAGTTGAGCAGCGTTGGTGCGGCTTTGCTGTCGGTGGTGTCGGTGGCGTAGTCGCGGATCGCCTTGAGGTCGATGAGCAGGCCATCGGCCAGGGCTTGCAGTTTGGCGTTGGTGTCGATTTCCCCCTTGGTGGTGGCGCTGACCACCCGCTCGAGCAGGCTGCCGAGCATAGCATTGTCCACGCCCTCCAGGCCTGTGATACCGACCTTGATGAAGTCGTCAGCATCCAGCTGCCCGGCGGCGGTGGCATTGCCGACCGCCGCCAGGATCTTGGCGGCGGAGGTATTGATGCCATCGATCTTGGTGGGCGTATTGACCCTGTCATTGCCAAGCGCGTCGATCGCACTGATGACCAGGTTGTGCTGATTGGCGTCGCCCAGTTGGCTCACGTTCACGCCCAAGAGTCCTAGCTCGTTCGCAGTCGGCAGCTTGTTCCGGGCCTCGTCGGTCACGGCGATGTTGCCGTCGGCCGCGCTCAAGACCTTGACATAGGCGTCGACGATGCCTTGCACCTTGGCGGTGGAGTCGGCTTTTTCCTTGGTGACGATGGTGGTGGCCAGGGCGGCATTGATGGCGCCCAGATTATCGGCGCTGACCTTGGCGACACCCATCTTGCGGTAGTCGTCCACCGTGGGTACTTGCAGTGGGTCTACGCTGTTGGTACCGGCGTAGGTACTGATCTTGGTCAGGGCAGCGACGGCGTCGGTGACCAGGGTGTCGAGTTCGGTGACGGTGTCGACCTTGCTGACATCGTCGACACCACTGCCCACGGTGCCGATGGCGGCCAGGATGGCGGCTCTTTCCTCAGGGCCGTAGGTGCTGAGAACCGTCACGCCCAGGGCCTGCAGGTCGGCGATGGCGGGGCGCGGGGCCAGGGTCGGATTGGCGGCGTACTTCAAGACCTTGTCGGCCGGTGTGAGCCGCGCGTTCAGTTCGGTCACGGTATCAACCAGCTCGAAATTGTGCAGCTTGGCCATGACGCTGCCCAGCAAGCGGGCGCTGGCGCCATGCTTGCCGGTCATATCCAGCCCCAGGGCGCGGAGGTCGTCGTTGCCCAGGTCGGGGCTGCCGGTGCGACCATGGAGGGCGGAGAGGGTCGCGACCTTTTCCACGGCCGTGTTGGCTGATTGCAGTTGGGCCTGGTTCTTGACCTGCTCCAGCGTCAGGGCCTTGATGGCGCTGTCGAGCAGGGCCCTGCTGTCAAAGCGCACGTCGGTGAGGCCAATGGCCTCCAGATCGACCTTTTCGGCGGCAGGATTGCCAGCGGTGTGACTGTCGATCACGCGGGTGTAGGCATCGAGGATGGCCTTGACCTTGGCAGGATCGCCGGCCTTGACGGCGTCGATGGGAGTGCTGGCCAGGGCCGAGTTGAGCGCGCCCAGCATGTTGGGCGGCACACTGAGGCCGATGGCCAAATAATCGGCGCGCTCGGGAGTGGGCA
Source organism: Herbaspirillum sp. ASV7 (assembly GCF_016429215.1). Taxonomy (GTDB): domain Bacteria; phylum Pseudomonadota; class Gammaproteobacteria; order Burkholderiales; family Burkholderiaceae_D; genus Herbaspirillum. Next base: position 4,840 of record NZ_JAELUH010000078.1, read on the forward strand.
GGTCGGCGGCGCCGGCATAGGCGGCGATCTTGGCTTGGGCCGCCTTGGCGGCGGTGGCGATGGCGCTCACTTTAAGCACGCTGTCGATGTTGCTGCGGGCTTGGATGGAGAGGGCACTGAGTACAGCCGCAGCGGTGCTGGTGCTGTCGGAAGCGACCACGCCAACGCCCAGCGCGGCCAGGTCGGCCACGCCCAGATGGGGGGGCGGCACGTCGGCGGCAAAAGCTTGCTGGAGGCCGGCCAAGGCAACCAGAGCCATGGCGCTGGAGAGCAGCGGACTCAACTTGTCAGGGCCGTTGATGGCGCCGGCCGATTTGCGATCCAGGGACGATTGCAGCAGGTCCAGGGCAGCATCGGTCGGCATGACTACAGCCGTGCGCGCGCCGACGCGTAGCAGGTCGTCGTTGAACTGCCCGCGATTGGTGGCATCCAGGGCCGGAGTGTCGGCTGCGCCGTTGGCCAGGGTGAGCAGGCGGTCCCAGCTGCTGAGCAGGCCTTGCAGCTTGGCCGAGCTGTCTACGTTGGCGGCTGTGACGTTGGCGGAGGCCAGGCTGGCGGCGACTGCAATGGCGTTGTCGGTGCTGATGGTGGCGGGGATGTCCAGCTTCAACGCATGCAGATCGGCCACCGTGGGGCGGTTGGCGTCATTGGCGAAGTCGTCGGGGCGCGCCTCCAGAGCGGCGTAGTCACGGATCTTGACGAAGGCCTTCATCGAATCGACGACCAGCGATTGCAGCTTGTTCACGGCGTTGACGTCGCTGCCGCCGTCATCTGTCTTGGCGATGGCGTAGAGCGCGGCCTTGAAGGCCTGGGGCTGGTCGGCCGTGGCGATGCTGCTGACGTTGATGCCCAGCTTCTGTAGGTTGACCAGGCTGATCTTGTTCGCGCTGTAGTCAGCGGACTGGGCCTGCGCCATCAGGTCGTTGACGATCGCGCCCAGCGCGTTGATCTTGGCCGGGGTGTCGATATCGGTCGTCTGCTTACCGTCGATCACCGAATCGAGCAGCTCCAGCGTGGTGGCATCGGGCGTGCCGGTGCTGATGCCGGCGATGCGCGTGCCAATGTCCTTGTACTGCTGGGCAGTCAGGGCGATGACGGTGTTGGCGGCGGTGCCGTCGGCGCTGTCGAGCAGGGCATTGTAGGCTTGGACGATGATCCTGAGCGCCGCCGGCGTCGCTGCCTTGGCGCCATTGATATCCTCGGTGCGCAGGGCGGCGTTGATGGCGGCGACGCGATCCGCATTAAGCAAGGGGGCACGCGCGCCGTTGGCATCGGCGGCCATGACCAGGCCGATGTTGCGGTAATCGGCGGCGACGGGGACGGTGGCTACTACGCCTTCGTTGGCCTCAGCGTAGAGGCGGAGAGTCTTTTGCGAGACGTCGGCTTTGTTGGCGATCTGTTGCAGGTTGCCCAGGGTATCGACCTGGCTGCCGTCACGTTTGGTGCCGACGATGCCGGAGAGGATGGCTTCCTGGTTGATGAGTTGGCCGTCTGGCGTTCTTTCCAGGGTGGTGGTGGTGACACCCAGTGTCGTGAGTACCTCCACGGTGAGCGCGGTGGCGGTGGCGTTGCCGTTGCCGTTGTTGACGGCCTCCAGCAGCGTTTTTGCGGCCTGGATCAGGGCGTTGATTTCAGCGGGCGTGTCCACCGCAGTGATGGACTTGGCCTGGATGACCGAGTTGGTCAGTTTGAGCAGATGGTTCGTGTCGATCTGGCTGCTGCCGATGCGGGCATAGTCGTTCGCATCGGGCGCGTTGGCGGTGTTGCCGCCGGTCTGGCCCAGGATCTTGTTGTAGCTGTCGACGATACCCTTGATCTGTTCATAGGTGGTCGCTTGCGCGCCAGTGACGGACTGCGTGGCCAGGGCCGAGAGAGTGGCGGAGAGCCCTGCGGGCATGTTATTGGCACCGTCCGGGGTGGCGCCGTTGAACTGATCCACACCGATGGCGTTGAAATCCGCCAGGGTGGGCAGGCCCTCCGTGCCGATGGGCGCGACGATGCTATCGGTGACGCTTTCTGCGTAGGTCTTGATGTTGGTCAAGGCCGTGCGGGCGGCCACCGCAATCTCGTTCAGTTCGGCCAGGGTGTCCATGGAGCCCGGTTGGCGCAGCTTGAGGGCGGCCACGAAGGCGGAGAGCGAGGTGTTGTCCAGTACCGGATTCGTGCCCGCGGTGGTGATGCCCAGCTTGGCCCACTCGTCCGCAGTGACGACTACCGCTGGGGCGGCAGCATTGGCCACCACGCCTGGTTCCGGTTTGGCCAGTTTCATGACCCGATTGACGATATCGCTCAGATTCTGACCATTGAGCTCGTCGATCGAGTTGACCCGGCCAAAGCCGTTCAGGCTGTCCAGCGCCTCGTTGAGCAGCTTGATGTTGGCGGGTTGGTTGTCGACGGCCATGCGCAGGGCGTGCAGTTCATCAAGCGTCAGCGGCGCGCCGGACTTGGGAAGATTATCGGCGTCGAGGTCATTGGGTTGCGGGCGCGCCCCGTCTGGCGTCACGTCGCTGTTGGCGGTGAGCTTGCGCAGCTTGTAGGCGGCGGTGCTCATGGTCTGCACCTGGGACAGGTTCAGCTTCGTCAGAGCCATATCGCTCATCCCGCGAAGGGCGCTCTGCACCAGCGTTATCGTGGCCGGGGTGTTGCCGTCTTGCTGTGGCAGGAAGTGCTTGACGCCTAGCCGTTCCAGGTCGTCTTGGCTGGGGGCGGTATTGTTGATGGCACCGGCGTAGTCGACGACCTCGTTCACGACATCGACCAGCTTTCTAATCGCGGTGATGGTCTTGACGGTTTTCTTGTCGGCTGGCTGTGCATCCAGCGCGGTGACCAGCAGCCCCACCTTGGCGTGGGCCATGGCGATCTCGTGAGCGGTCAGCCCGGCTTGCGCCGGGTCGGGCAACGTCTCCACGCTCACACCGATGCGGAGCAGTTCGGCACGGGTGAGGGCCTCCTGCAGGTTGCCGGGCGTGCCATCGGCAGCTTCCAAGACGTGGTTGTAGGCGTTGGTGATCGCTTGCAGCGTGCTCTTGTTGACCTGGTTGCCGCTGCTCAGGGTCTTGACGGCGGAGTTGATGGATTCCAGGTTCGCGGCGGTGACGTCGGTGACACCGGCGCGCTGGTAGTTGCCCTCATCGGGGGGAAGCACCACGTTGATAGCGCCCCTGGTTGGGTCGGTGTTCACGTTGTTATCCACATAGTCGCTGATGAGCTTGATATCGCGCAGCAGACCATTGATGAGAGTTTGCAGGCGGGCGCTGCTGTTGATTTGTCCGATGGGGGTTTCGCCGATCAGCTGGCGCACCTGCCCGAGGGTGTCGTCAGCGACGCCGGTGATGCCCAGCCTGTGCAGATCGGCTAGTTCGATCGCGGCGACAGCGGCGGCGGCGGCCCCCGCAGCCTGCTTGGCTGCATCGATGATCTTGGCTGCGGAGGCGTTGATCTTCTCGATCTCGCCCGGGGTGGCGACCTTGTCGCGGCTGACGGCGTCGATGGCGCTGGTGAACAGGCGCAATTGGTTTTCGCTGATGTTGTCACCGATCTGGACGCCGATGCTTGTCAGTTCGACTTGGCTGGGCAGGGTCTGCGTACCCACGGGATCGGGGCTCAGGCGGGTGCCGTCGGCGAGTTGCAAGACCTTGAGGTAGGCAGTGACGATGGCCTGGACTTCAGGCTGGGTACCGGTTTGCGCCCTGCCGACCAGGCTAGTGGCCAGGGCGGCGTTGACCGAGGCCAGGTTGTCGGCGCTGACGCCGGTCACGCCCATGGCCAGGTAATCCTCTGCGCGGGGTTCGCCCAGCGTAGTGCCGGTATTGTCCTCGGCATAGGTGCTGATCTTGGCCAGTGCGGCGACGGCCTTGGTCACACGCTCCGCGACGGCGGCGACGGACTTGATGCCTTGGCCGTCCTTGCCGCTGGTGCCGATGGCGGCGATGATGGCGCCCTTCTGGGCGTCAGTGTATGTACTGATGTTCACGCCCAACTGCCCAAAATCGGCCTCGGTGGGGGGAGGCGTATTCGCCGGGCGGGCGGCGTTGTCCATGAACTTGTTGACCAGGTCGGTCAAGGCCTGCAGCTTGTCGACGCTGTTGACCTCGGCCCAGTTCTTGCGATCGATCACGCTGCCCAGCAGGGCTGCGCCGGAACCATCCGCATCGCGGGCCTTGGCCGAGTTGCCCATGTCTACGCCGAGGGCGGCGTATAGCTCGGCAGTCGGCAGGGCTGTATCGGTGATGTTGGGGGTGGCGTTGCCGTCAGCCATCTGGGACAGCGTCTTGGCGACGCTGGCGGCCTTTAGCAGATGAGCGGCGTCCTTGATGGTGGCCTCCGGAAGCGCCTTCACGGCGCTATCGAGCAGGGTCTTGCTCTGCGCGGTGACCTCATCGAGGCCGATCTTGCTGTAGTCGTCCAGCGTGGGAGCGGTGGCGTCTGCGCGCAGTTTCCAGTCGATGACGTGCTGGTAGGCATCGATGATGCCCTTGAGCAGGGCCGGGTCGCTGGCCTTGTCGCCCGTGACGGAGGCGCTGGCGAGGGCAGTGTTGATGGCGCCCAGGTTGTCGGTGCTCACCAGCGGCGTGCGGTCGGCATTGGGCTGGACCAGGCCGACGGCCAGGTAGTCCGCTGCGATGGGGGCCGGCTTGCTGGGGTCGTTGGCATAGGCTTGCAGCTTGTCATGGGCGGCACGGGCGGCCTGGGCCAGGGGCTTGATCTCGATCAGGCTGTCCATGTTGTTGGTATTGGTTTGCATGGCCAGGGCACTTGCCAGCGCCGCTGCCTGGCCATTGTTGCTGTCGCCGGCGATGACGCCAAGGTCAACCAGCTTCTGGACCGTCAGCCCGGCGGGTAAGGCATTGCCGGCGTAGGCTTGCGGATGGTTAGCCAGGGTGAGGATGGCTTGGGCGGTATTGAGCAGCTCCAGCAGCTTGGCTGGGCCGTTGAATTTCTCATGACCGGATTGCTGGTTCAGCGAGGAATGCAGCAGATCAAGGGCGGCATTGCCTTGGTCGGCCGGGAGGCTTACCCCGACATTCTGGAGCAAGGTCTTGAAGTCGGGGCGGGGCGTGTCGGTAAGGCTTGGTGTATCGGCCGCGCCATTGGCCAGTGCGAAGAGTTTGTTCCAGTTGTCCAACAGGGTTTGCAGCTTGACCGGGGTGTTGATCTGCGCGGCATTGATGGTGGACGTGAGCAGGCTGGCGGCTACGGCGAGGGCGTTGTCGGCCAGCACGCCACCGGTCACCTCCAGGCCGACGGCCTTGAAGTCGTCGGCGGTGGGGCGGGTGCTGTCGTTGGGGAAGCCGGCCGGAACATCGGTGCGCTCGGCATAGTTCTGGATCTTCTGGTAGGCGGTGATGGCTTTGCTGACCAGCTCCTGCAGCTTGGCATGGCTGTCGACCTCGCTGCCATCATCGCGGCTTGCGCGCAGGCGGTAGAGCGCCGCCTGGACGGCCGCGTTGCTGGTCGTGGCGAGATCGCCGTTCTGGCCAGCGGTGATGCCCAGCGTCTTCAACTCGGCTGCGGTGATCTTGTCAGCCTGGTTGTCGTCTGCGCTCAGATGTGCCTGGGCAATGACCTTGTTGACCAGGGTGCCCAGATTGTTGATCTTGGTGGGGGTGTCGACGTCGGTGCGTTGCCTGGTGGCGATCACCGAATCCAGCAGGGCGCGGGTAGCGACGTCTGTGCCCTGGATGGTGTCGCTGGTGACGCCGAGAACGACCACGCCAATGGCGCTGAACTGCGCCGGGGTCAGCGCATTGCCGCCGCCGTTGGCGCGGGCCAGGATGGCGTTGTAGGCGTCGACTATCGTCCTGAGGTTATCGGGCGTGTTGGCCTGCGATTCGGTCACGGCAGGAGTGCGCAGGGCCGCGTTGATGGCGGTCAGGTTGTCGCTGGTTACCAACGGTGTACGCGGCGAGTTCTTGTCGTTGGGGAATATCACCAGGCCAATGTTCTTGTAGTCATCCACGGTGGGTGTGGTGTTCTGAAGCTCGGGGGTGGTGACCTCGTTGGCGTAGGTGCGGATCTTCTCTTGCGCAGCATGGGCCTTGTCGACGACGGCTTGCAGCTTGCTGACGCTGTCTACATCGCTGCCATCGGCTTTTCCGCCGGCGATGGCGGCGCGGATGGCCGGCCAGTTGGTGGGGGTAGGATCGGAACCGGTCGCCACGTTCTCGAATTTCACCGCCAGCTTGCGCAGCAGGGCCGGGGTCAGTTCGGACTGGGCCGACTGATCGGCGACGGTTTTCATCAGCGCCTCGATGGCGTTGAGCAGGTCGGCCAGCTTGTCGGGCAGGGCGATCGGGTTACCGTGGTCATCCTTCTTCAGCTCGGCCAATGAGGTGCCATCGATGATCTCGCCCAGCATGGTGATGCCTCTTGTACCGGCTTGATTCAGCTTGGTGGCATCCAGGCCCAGGGCCTTGAAATCCTCCTCGCCAGGTTTCGTATCGATATTGCCCCCGAAGCCATCGGCCGCGTCGACGACGTGGGTTGCGGCTGTGATGATGCCTTGCAGCTTGGCCGGCGTGTCGGCCTTCTCTTTGGTGATGCTGATGGAGGCGAGGGCGTCGTTGATGGCGTCCAGGTAGGCGCTGCTGCTGTCCCCATTCTTGGGCAAGATCAGGCCGATGGCAGTGAAGTCGGCCTCGGTGGGCTTGGTGCCGGTGTTGTCTTTGGCATAGGCGACGATGACGTCCATCGCGGTTTTCGCCTTGTCAGCCAGGTCTTGCAGGGCGGCGATGCTGGTGATGTCACGGCCGTCGTTGGCCGTGGCCTGCAATTTGTTGAGCAGGGCGGTCAGGCTCTGCCGGTTGGCGATGGTGAGCCCCAGGCCGGTCAAGTCATCCTGGCTCAGCGTGCTGGTGACCTCAGGATGGCTCGGTGGATAGCCATTAGCCTGCGGGACTGCCGCCACCCGCATCAGCTCGCTGACCGTGATGGCCAGCTTGTTGATCTTGGCCAGGCTGTCGATGCGGGTAGCGTCGGGCTGCGCATGCAGGGCGCTGTTGAGCAGCTTCAGCGCATTGGCGCCGCCGGTTGCAGGGGGCTTGGCGCCCACGTTGGTGTAGTCCGACAAGGTCGGCGCCTCGCCCGTGCCGTTGTTGACGTAGCCCAGCAGCTTGCCGTAGCTGGTGGCGATGGCGACCAGCTTGTTGATGCTATTGACCGCTTCCGTGTTGTGGGTGGCGGGAAGGCCTGCATCGGAGTTCGGCGCCCCGGTCGCCGCAATGACCTCATTGCCCTTGTGCTTGACGGCATCCAGGAAGGCGGTCTGCAACGCGTCGCTGGTGATGTTCAGGCCCAGCTTGTTCAGGCTGTCCCGGCTCAGTGAGACGGAGGCATTGACGACGGGGTCGGCGTTGTCTTCCTTGGCGGTGCGGATCAGGTCGGAGACGGTGAAGGCCAGTGCGGCGATCTTGTCGGGGGTGCCGACGTCGGCCTTGCTGCGGCTGCCCACTACGCTGTTCAATAGGCTCAGTTTCGCCTGGTCCGTGCTGGTCGCAATTTGGGTGTTGTTGGGGCCAGCGATGAACTTGGCCATGTTGATGTCGGCGACATGCAGCGGCACGCCGATGGTCAGGTACTGCTGCACGGTCAGGGCCGAGCCGAAGGTATTGTTCGATTCGCCATCGGCGGCGGCGAGGATGGCGTTGTAGGCGTTGACCACGGCCCTGATCTTGCTGCGGGTATCGACGTCGCCGCGGCTGAGCTTGTCGATGGCGGCGTTGATGAAGGCGAGATTGTCTTCGGTGACCAGCGGCACGCCGCCGCCGGGGGCTAAGATGCCAGCATTAGCGTAGTGGGCGACTGTGGGAGCTGGGTTGCTGTTGTCCTTGGCGTAGTCGCCGATGACCAGGAGGGCAGCGTCGATTTCGTTGACTAACGCCTGGATCTTCTTGACTGTGTTGATCTGCTCGGGGGCCCTGCTGCTGAGCGCGAGGATAACCTGCTCCAGATTGCCATCCTGCGGGTTGCCATCCACGTTGGTAATGCCAAGTTCATGTGCGCTGCTCTGCCAGAGATTCCGGCTCTCCTCGTTCAGCGCCGCCGGGTTGGCGGGTTGACCCGCAGCACCGATGAAGCGCGCCACGGCCTGGCCGATGGCGTTGATCTCGCTGACGTCATCGACCTGGCTGCGTGCCTTGTACTTGAGGGCGTCATCCAGCAGCGAGAGGCGGTTGGCCTTGTCGGCGTCGTTGGTGACACCCTCGGTCACGCCGGGGATATGCGCGCCGATGGCCTGGAAGTCGGCCACGCTCGGATCACTGGCGGGGGTGCTGTCGGCTACGCTATCCGCGTTGGGGTTGGTCACACCGGGGGTTGGTTCGGCTTCGTTGGCCTCGCTCAGGATGCTGGCATAGGCGTTGACGAGCTCTCGCAGCTTGGCCGGCGTGTTGATGCTGGCATAGGTCACCGCATCGATGGCGGTGGTGACGGCGCCTGCGAGGGTGGGGTCGGCGATGTCGATGCCGGCGGCCTTGAGCTCATCGAGCGCGTTGGTGATCTTGTCGGGCTGCGCTGCGTTACCGCCGATGCCGTCGGCCAGGTGGCTGATCTTGGTCAGCACCTTGACCGTGTCCTGCAGATTGGCCACGTTCAGCGCACGTGCTTTGGGCATGGCGTCCAGCGCGGCTTTTACGTTGTGCAGCAGCAAGGCTGGCGGGGCGTCGCCAAGCTGGTCCACCCCCAGTGTCTTCAAGGTGCTGACATCGACCTGGGTGGCCTCGGTACTGAGGTTGCCGTCGTTCGGTAGGCTGCCATCGGCGGCTGCCAGTACGGTGTTGTAGGCCGTGGCGATGGCGGCCAGTTTGGTGGGCGGGTTGACCTGCTCTTTGCGGACCAGCTGCGTACGCAGGGCGGTGTTGAGGGCGGCTACGGCATCGCTCTCGGAGCCGGCTTTGGGCATGAGCGTAGCGAGGTTGATGCCGACGTTGCGGTAGGTGGTAATGGTGGGGGCCGAGGCGCTGGGTTTGTTATCGGCAAAGTCCTCGATCTGCTGCTGTGCGCTCTTGGCCTGATCGGCCAGTTCTTGCAGTTTTAGCTGCGTGTGGTCAGGGCTGAGGCCGATGATGCCGTTGCCGGTGTCGGCGCTGGCGGCCAGGGCTGAGAGTACGGCGGCGAAGTAGTGCGGGTCCAGACGTTTGATGCCGGCTTCCTGGAGTTCGGCCAGGCTGACCTTCTCGTCGGCCATGCTGCCCTTGACCTGCTCCATGATCTTGTTGGCAAGGGTGGCAAGCCTTTGCACTGCTGCGACGTTGTTGACCTTCGCTGCCGGGGCGACATCCACGAGGTTGTTGAGCAGCCCCAGTTCGGCGCTATCGGCGGCGGGCGGCGTCGTCAGACCGATCTTGCGATAGTCCTCCGCCAGCGCTGGCGCGCTGGCGTTGCCGGCGGTGCCGTCGGCGGCGTTGAGGATGCGCTGGTAGGCGTCGACGATGCCCTGCACCAGTCGGGGTGCTGCCGTCTGGGCGCTGGTGACTGGCACGCTGGCCAGGGCGCTGTTGATGGCGTCGAGGTTGCTGGCGTCGACCTTGTCTACGCCCATGGCGTGATAGTCGGTAGCGGTGGGGGCGGGATTGTTGGGATTGTTGGTGTCGTCGGCGTAGGCATTGATCTTCAGTTGCGCCAGGTTGGCCTTGTCGCTCAGGTTTTGCAGCTTGTTCAAGGTATTGACTTCGTCGCCGCTGGCGGCGGTGAGCTGGATGGCACCCAGTACCGCAGCCAGTGTGGTCTCGGACAGGTTGGTCACGCCCAGCAGTTGCAATTGGGCCTTGAGCTTGCCGGCCCAGTCCGGCTGGTCCTGGCCGGGCAGCTGTGCGGTATTGCCCTGGGCCAGTGCCAGCACTGCGTGGGTGGCGGCGATGAGCTGATTGAGCTGGGTGATCGTGGCCAGGTCGGTGCCGTGCTTGCGTGCCACCACCGAGTTGAGCAGGTCCAGCGCATTGTTGCCGTTCAAGGTGGTGTCGGTACCGATGACGGTGTAGTCGGCGATGCTCGGGTTGGTATGGGTGCCGACGCTGTCGCCAGCTTCCTTGAGGATATTCAGGTAGGACGTGGCAATGCCTTGCAGCGCCTCAGGATCGGCCACGGTGCTGCCGCTGATCTTGGCGCTGGCCAGTGCCGAATTGAGGGCGCTGATCTTGTCGGCGGCCTGGAAGGCCAGCTTGATGACATTGCTCAGCTTGGCCACGGTATCGACATCGCTGCCGGTATCGTTGCGGCCAGCGATGCCATAGCGGACGATCTTCATCTTCAGTTCGCTCAGCAGGCTGGCCGAAGTGTCCAGCCTGGGGTGCAGTTGCTCCAGCTCGGCGGCGGTGAGCGCGACGTTGTGGTCGGCACTGAGTTTGATCACGCGCGCGGCGATGCCGGCCAGCTTGTCCAGTGCCTCCACGGTGCTGGCCTGGGCGCGGTTGCTGCCTTCGCTGTCGAGAGCGCTGTTGAGCAATGTCACGGCACGACCTTGCTGCTCGGCCGTGAATGAGGCGGTGACGGCGAGGTTCTTCACGCTGACGCCGAGGTAGTCCGCCGCTGTCGGCTGCACCGGGGGCGCGTTGCCGGGGATGCCGTCGGCCAGGGCGAGGATGCTGTTGTAGGCGTTCACCAGGCCGGTGACCTTATGCCACGAATTGATCCGTTCCGCATCGGCTCGACCGATCGCCCTGATGGCGCTGTTGATGGCGGCCAGGTTGTCATCGTTGACGATGCCCGCGCTATTGATCTGCGCGAAGTGGCGCTTGATCGGGACATCTATGCTGTGATCATTGGGGTCAATGTGCGGCTCGCCTTTGGCGTAGTTGATCAGCACAACGAGGTCGCCGATGACGGCCGCGACCACCGCCTTCACTTCGGCCAGGGTATCCACCTGGCCGACGACCCTGCCGTTCGTGCGTGCGGGGGCTGATCCGTTGTTGAGGGTATTGACGATGTCGTCGAGGTTGCCCTCGTTCACACCGGTGATGCCAAGCTTTGCGAAGTTCTCCAGGGTCGGTCTCGGACTTGCGCTGCTGCCGGCTGCCGATGCCGCCCGGCTGGCGATGCGTTGTGCGGCTTCGGCGAGGGGGTTGATCTCTGCGACCGTGCTGATCTTGTCCGCAGCCAGGCCGTCGATGACGGCGCCCAGGATATTGGCACCGGCCTGGCTCAGCGGCGTGCTCACGCCCAGGGCGGCATAGTCGTCCGGGCTGGGCAGCTTGGACTGGTCGGTGTCTTCCCTGCGGTTGGCCAGGGCCAGCAACTTCAGATAGGCGTTGGTGGTGGCCTGGATCTCGGTGATGCTGTTGGACTTTTCCTGCGGCAGCGTGCGCAGGGCATCGTTGATGGCGGCCAGTTGGGCCGTCAAGGTCGTTGCATCGCGGCTCAGACCGAGGATGCCCATGTCGCTGAAGTCTTCCTTGGTGAGCGCCGGGTTGGTGGTGTTGTCGCCATAGACCGAGGCCTTGGTCACGGCCGCGTCGGCAGCGGCAATAGCCTCCTGAACGACAGCACGCAAACCGGCGACATCGTTGACGCTTTCCACATTGGCCTTGGCACTGATGCGGTTGACGATCGCTGGCAGGTAGTCTGCGGCGACTGTCATGGATAGCAGCTGATCCAGCAGACTGCTGCCATCGCTCTTCAACAAGGCCTGACGGACTTCAGCCATGGCCTTGTCATCGGCAAGGCGCTCGGCGTCGCGCCGGGCCAGGGCTACGATCTGTTCTTGCTGCCGGATCGGCTTGGCGCTGGGGTCGGCCTGCTCGAAGGCTCTATCGGCGGCCTCGACCTTCGCTTGCGCATCGTTGAGGGCCTTGCGGTGCGTGGCCAGCTTCACGGTCTGCTCGATCACGCCGGTGCTGTCGACGACAAAGCTCTGGGTGACGTCGGTGTAATTGCCGGCGCTGTCGATCTGGCGTATCAGCAGGCGGGTCTTGCCATTGCCTACCAGGGTGAGGGTGTCGGTCGGCTTGAGGACCCTCCAGTTGTTGGCGGTAACGAAGCCGGGTTCACCGCCGGCGGGGGACAGGCGCAAGATGTTGGCACCCGAGCCGTTTTCCAGGCGGATGTGCAGCTCGGCACCTGTTTCGCGTGGTTGCGACAGGACCAGTGCCGTGTTCAGCTGCGAGGTGATGCCGTCGCTGGTGCTGATGCCGTCGTCCCGACCGGAGGCCAGTTGCAGGTGCAACGGCGCCGGGCTCAGGGTATCGAGGGTGAAATTGAGCGGCCTGACGCTGTGATTGGCATTGCCTACGCCGCCGGTGAATTCGTTGCCGATCTGGACGATGCGTGCCTTGACCCAGTTCGCGCCGTTGACCTCACTCACGCGTGTGGCGGTGTAGACCACGCCGCCGCCGCTGCCGGTCACGTTGACCGGACCGGTGCGTCCGGCGGATTCCTTCCAGGGGCCGTAGATGGGATCGCCATTCTGGTCGACGCCGGTGGCGACGGCGAACTCCAGACGTTCGCCGTCGCGCAGCGCCTGGTTGAGCCTGACCTTGAGGTCGCCCGTTTTGGTGATGCTGTCCTGGGCGCCTTGGTTGGCCGGGGGGACGGCGTTGGTGTCGCCGTCGACACCGGCATAGTAGGTGTCGTTGGCCAGGCTCATCGGCGCGTCATCGGCGAAGCGGGTCATGGAGTCCGGGGTATTGAGGTCCACCCGCACATCGGCGTCGTTTTTCCACAGCGCGAAGTTGGTACGACTGTTGTAGCCGTCCGTCACCCTCACCTGGGCGGTCACCGACTGGTTGGGATCGAAGCGCAGCAGGCTGTTCACGCTGGCGTCATCGGCACGCAGGATGGCGTGGCCGTTGGCATCGGCCAGGCTCTCGGGCAGCTTCACGCGCAATTCACCCCCTTGCACGTCCCGCCCTATGAGGGTGACGTCGATCTTGGCGTTGGGCGGGGTGTCGACCCGCAGATTGCCTTCGAGGAAGTCGCCCTGGTCCAGTTTCAGGGTGCTGAGCAAGGGGGCCAGCTGCCACTCCTTGGGATTGGTGACCTGCGCCTGTTTGATGACGATGTTCGGGGTGGCGATGGCGACGTGGTTCTTCACGAGGTAATCGGCCACGGTGCTGCCATTGGGCAGATTCTGCAACTGGTTCAGCTTGCTCTGGGCAGCGGCGATGGCATTCGGGGAGCTGTTGGAGCCGTTGATGATGCCGTGCAGGGATTCCGAGAACAGCGCTGACTGCAACGCGCTGGAGGCCGGCTTGGATTCGCCTCGGGTATCGGTGGCCCAGCGCAGGGCGCTGCCGGCGGTATCGACGAACTCCAGAGCGTCGGCCAGCTTCTGCAGGGCCACGCCCTGGTTGGAATAGGCCGTGGGATCGAACTGCACCAGGTTGGAGACGGCCTTGAGGGCGGCACCATAGTTCTGCGCTGCGGTGCTCAGACCGGCGTTGTAGGCCGGGTTGGCTACGCCTTCACCACGGGCGTTGGCAATGGCGGTGGGGACCACGTCGCCGGCGATGGCATCGATCTTGAAGAAGGCATTGACGGCATTGTTGGCGGCGTCGATACGGGCTGCGGTCACCTGCGGTGTACCGGCCAGGCTGGTGACGCCTGCTGCCAGGCCGGCTTTGATCGCGGCCAGTTCGGTGAAGGCCGTGACGTTGATCTTCTGGTTCACGCCACTGGCCGTGACCAGGGCGCGCAGGGGCGTGTGACCGAGGTCGAAGGTCCTCAGCGATGCCTCGTCGACATAGTTGTCGGCCACGCCAGGGGTGTTGTCCCGGATGACCAGCAGCATCGGCCCCTTGTAGAAGGGCTTGTTCAGTACCAGCGCGTACTTGCCGTCGACCACCTGCGTGGTGGCGCTGAGGGCATTGCCCTGGTCGTCGTATGCGGTGATGTTGGCATTCCGGATGGGGCCCAGCGCCGCCGCGCCGGTAATGTCGGCGCGCGGCGGTTCGACCGAGCTGGCGCCGGCGCCCAGGCCGGCACCACTGCCACTAGCGCTGGCAGTACCCGCGCTGCCGCCACCACCGTTGCCATTGTTGCCGCCGCCGCTACCGCCGCCACCACTACCGCCGCCGCCACCGCCACCGCCGGCTGCGGCCAGCAGGGCCAGTGCGCCGGTCGCGATGGGCCATTGCACGCCCCAGCTCTTGTCCTTCTCCTTGTCGGAGTTGACTTCGGTATCGGCCAGCTGCTCCTTGTTGTCGGCGGCCTTGACGGGTGAAAAACTGCTCTGGTAGGCGTTGCCCCCGGTCCCCTGGCTGGCAGTGGCGGCGGCCGGGTCCTTGTCGCCGGCTTCCTGGACGATAGGGCGGCTGCCTTCGTCGTCCTCCTTCTTGCTCTTGTTGACGCGGGCGTTGTTCTGGTTGTAGCGGGTGATTTCCTTGGAGGTCACCGTCAGGTTGGCCTCGGGTGAGACATCGATGTGGTCGATCTGCTGGAACACCCGCGCCAGCGGCAGCTGGCCGTCGGAGAACTGCAGCGTCATGTCGGGCGCATTGAGCGCCTGCATGGCGCCGCCGCTGATGACGATGCGGTCGCCGTTGGTCAGGATCAGCAGCAGGTCCACGTCCAGTGCGCGCACATCCTTGATGGTGCGGATGGAGATATTGCGCAGGAAGGCGTCGGATTCAGACAGTTTCAGGACGGTGGTATTCATGATGGATCCTTTGGAAGAGAGGAGCGGAAGTCGTCAGGTTGTTCAAATGAGCGAAGGCGACTGGCTGTCGTAACGGCAGCGCGGTCGCTTCGATCGAAATGGGTGCGTGGACTGCGCCGGTCCTGCCGTCTGCCCATGCGCACGCACGAGCTCGCGGAGGTGGCTGTGCGCGCTCATCGATTCGCCATCAGCGAAGGGGATGCGAACGAAGCAGCCGCAAAATACACGCGTCTGCGATAGTGATGGCCGGTCCTTGGGCGGGTAAATAGCTCGCTGGAAATTCAGCGGAAAACAAAAAGAATCACTAACTTCTCATCTACGAATTTCTGGAATTTGATCGAATGATTTTTGATTCAAGGATTTGTAATTGTTCTGAAGTGCAGCGGATGGAGAAGGGCTGGGTCGCGGCTGGTCTTGAGGGCGGGGGATTTGTTGGGGGGGGAAGTGCAGATAGGGATGTTTTGTAGCGCCGGGATCGGATCCCGGAAAATGAAAAAACCGGACTGCGTTGACACACAGTCCGGTTTTTCAATTCCGCGCAAGCTGGCTACACGAGCTTAGGCTGGTAGCGCAAAGCGCATCAGATCAACCTCAGAAGCCCAGGGTCCGTCCATCCGGGTTACGCGGATCGGAGAAGCCATCGAAACCGTCCTGGCGGATCTGGATGGTCTGGGTGCGGCCCATAGAGGGTTGCACGCTGATCTTCTGGCCCTTGTCCTGCAGCAGCTTGATGGTGTCGGCCGACAAGCCCTTTTCCACGCGCAGCTGGTCCGGTGCCCACTGATGGTGGATACGCGGGGTGATGGTCGCTTCGGCCACGTTCATGTCGTGGTCGATCACGTTGAGGATGGTCTGCAGGGTGGTGGTGATGATGCGGCTGCCACCGGGGCTGCCGGTGACCAGGAAGGGCTTGCCATCCTTGAGCACGAAGGTGGGCGACATCGATGACAGCGGGCGCTTGTAGGGGCCGACCGCATTGGCGTCGCCACCGATGAGGCCAAACGCGTTGGGTACGCCCGGCTTGGCGGCGAAGTCATCCATCTCGTTGTTCAAGGTGATGCCGGTGCCGGTGGCCACGATGCCGCTGCCGAAGTTCAGGTTCAGCGTGTAGGTGGTCGCCACCAGGTTGCCGTCCTTGTCGGCCACCGAGAAGTGGGTGGTCTGGTCGCTCTCATACGGCTGCGGCTGGCCCGGCTTGATCTCGGAGGCCGGGGTGGCGCGGTCCGGGTTGATCTTCTTGGCCAGTTCGTCGGCGTAGGCGCGCGAGGTCAGACCCTTGACCGGGACCTTGGTGAAGTCGGGGTCGCCCAGGTACTCGGAACGGTCGGCATAGGCCAGCTTCATGGTCTCGGCCATCAGGTGGATGGTCTGGGCGCTGTCGGCACCGTATTGCTTGAGCGGATAGCGTTCCAGGATGTTCATCATCTGGATGATGTGCACGCCACCGGAGCTCGGCGGCGGCATCGACATCACTTCGTAGCCACGATAGTTGCCCGACACCGGCACGCGTTCGACGACCTTGTAGTTCTTCAGGTCGGCGGCGGTGATCAAGCCACCGTGCTTGTCCATCTCGGCCACGATCTTCTTGCTGATGGCGCCCTCATAGAAGGCCTTGGGGCCTTCCTTGGCGATCAGGCGCATGGACTTGGCCAGGTCCTTCTGGACCAGCATCTCGCCTTCCTGCAGGGGGCGGCCATCCTTGAAGAAGATCGCCTTGGACGAATCCCACTGGCCCAGGTGGTCGCGCTCGGCGGCCAGGATCTGCGCCAGGCTGCGGCTGACCGGGTAACCCTTCTCGGCCAGTGCGATGGCCGGCTGGATCACCTGGGCCAGGCTCATGGTGCCGTACTTGGACAGCGCATGGGACAGGCCTGCCACCGTGCCCGGTACACCTACGGCCAGGTGGGTATAGAGCGAACGGCCGGGGACGACGTTGCCCTTGTCATCCAGGTACATGTTGCGGGTAGCGCGTTGCGGCGCCATCTCGCGGAAGTCCAGGGCCACGTTCTTGCCGGTCTTGGCATCGTGGATCATCATGAAACCGCCACCGCCGATGTTGCCCGCGTTAGGCAGCACCACGGCCAGCGCGAAGCCCACGGCCACGCCTGCATCGACGGCGTTGCCGCCCTTCTTGAGGATGTCCACGCCGACCTTGGTGGCCAGTTCCTGCTCGGTGGCGACCATGCCGTGGGTGGTGTGCACCGGGCTGATGATGTCATAGGTCAGGTCGTACTTGACGACCGGAGCGGCGGGGGCGCTCGTCTGGGCGGTGGCCGGCAGGAAGGCCAGCGCGCCGCACAAGGGCAGTAAGGCCATGGCGGCCGGTTTGCAAAGACCGGTGAATGTCTGCATGAAGCTTGCTCCTGGAAATCTGGACTTGTTGTGAATGTGAATATTATTTATATAGGCATCGCCAGGCGCCCGTTGCACAAGGCTTTGCGGCCCGTGCAGAGGTGAATGACGACACCCGCAGATTGTAGAGATTGGCAGATTTCTGTCCAGAGCCAGAAGCCGGTGGAGGGTGGATTATTGGACGCACTTTCGTCCACGGATGAGGGGGATCGCGACGCGGCAAGCGCGGCCGTGGGCCTTGTGACCACTGCAATCTTGCGGGTTTGTGCCGGGGCTCAGGTGCTTTCGCGCACAGCCAGTTCAAAGCCCAGATCCAGCCTGCCGCGGGCGATCTCTTCGCCCTTGAGCTGCTGCACCAGCATCTCGGCCGACTTGTAGCCGATGTCATAGCGTGGCGTGACCACGGTGGTGATGGAAGGCGTGGCACAGGCCGCCCAGGAGAGGTCGTTGAAGCCGGCGATGGCCATCTCGCGCGGCACGCTGATGCCCTGGCGCTGGCATTCGAACAGCGCACCCAGGGCCAGGTCGTCGTTGCAGCAGAAGACCGAATCGCAGCTCGGGTGTTGTTCCAGCACCCGGCGCAGCAGTTGCGCGCCCATGTCCACGGTGGTCGGCAGCGGCAGCAGCACTTCCACGTCGGGATCGATACCGGCTTCCTGCAAGCCTTTGCGGAAGCCTTCGCGGCGCTTCATCATGCGTGGGTCGAGCTGGGCGGCCAGGAAGGCCGGGCGGCGATAGCCGCGCTCCACCAGGTGGCGCGCCACCGCGTAGCCGGCGCGGATCTGGGAGAAGCCCACCGAGAGCTCGTGGTGGCTGCGTCCCAGGTCGAACATGCGCACGGCCGGGATGGCGCGGCTGGAGGGACGGCTCTGCAGGATCTCGTACTGCTCGCTGCTGGAGAGCAGGAACCCGGCCGGCGCATGGGCCAGGTAGGTGGCGATGAGCTGCTCTTCCTTGGCGCGGTCGTAGCCGGTCTCGCCGATCAGGAACTGGTAACCGGCCCCGGCCAGGTAGTCGCGGATGCCCGAGAGGGTTTCGATGAAGACCGTATTGGTCAGCGAGGGCACCAGCACGGCCACCACCAGCGAACGCGCCGAGGCCAGGGTGGCGGCGGCCTGGTTGGGCACGTAGCCCAGCTTGTCGATGGCGGCGAAGATGCGATGGCGCGACACTTCCTGCACCAGCGCCGGTGTCTTCAAGGCGCGCGACACCGTCATCGGGCTCACCCCGGCCTCGGCGGCCACGTCGATGATGGTCACCCGGCCGGTGGCGCGGCTGCCTCGGGTGGCGGGGACGGACTTGGGCTTGGACTTGGGTGCTGCGCGCTGGGTCATGGGAAGAGGGCGGTTTCTGGTTGGCGACATGATACCTGCTTGCCGGGGTGTGGGGCGCGTCATCATCAGAAACCGTCCGGACTGAGTAGCGGCTTGGCCGCGTATCGAAGGCGCACAGGCGGGAGCGCCTTCGATACGCCGCTGCGCGGCTACTCAGTCCGAACGGGGGAGGGGGCAAGGGAGGGAAGGTCGTACTGCTTGCCGAGGGGTGGGGGCGTCATCATCAGAAACCTGTCTCTTATACACATCTGACGCTGCCGACGATACACTACAAGTGTAGATCTCGGGGGTCGCCGGAGGCTTGTAGAGGGGGGGGGGGGGGGGGGGGGGGGGG
>NZ_JAELUH010000079.1 GCF_016429215.1 Herbaspirillum sp. ASV7
CGGTCAGCGAGGGGACCACGGTGTTGTTCAGGCTGCCATCACCCACGCCAGCGTGGACGATGCCTTGCGCGCCGGCGGCCACGAAGGCGTTCAGGGCGATCGGGTTCATGTTGGCATAGCCGTAGACGATGTCCACTTGCGGCAGCTTGTCCAGGTTCATGATGTCGAACGGGGTGTCAGCGGTGTTCTTGCGGGTCGACTGGCGATAGAAGAACGGCTTGCTGCCCTGGATGTAGCCCAGGAAGCCCAGTTCAGGCGTCTTGAAGGTGTCCAGCGTGGAGGTGTTGGTCTTGGTGACTTCGCGACCGGCGTTGATCTGGTCGTTCAGGGTCACCAGCACGCCCTTGCCGATGGCTTCCTTGGAGCCGGCCAGCAGGACCGCGTTGTACAGGTTGATCGGGCCGTCGGCGCTGATGGCGGTGGACGGACGCATCGCGCCCACGATCACCACCGGCTTCTTGCTCTTGACCACCAGGTCCAGGAAGTAGGCGGTTTCTTCGATGGTGTCGGTACCGTGGGTGATGACGATGCCGTCAACGTCGCTCTGTGCCAGCAGCGTGTTGACGCGCTTGGCCAGCTTCAGCCAGGCGTCGTTGTTCATGTTCTCGCTGGCGATCTGCATGACCTGCTCGCCGCGCACGTTGGCGACCTTCTTCAGTTCAGGCACCGCGGCGATCAGCGCATCCACGCCAACCTTGGCAGCGGTGTAGCCGACGGTGGTGGTGCTGGTGGCGCCGGTACCGGCGATGGTGCCGCCGGTGGCCAGGATCACCACATTGGGCAGGGTTTGCGCTTGCGCGGCGGCGGCGGCCGCCAGGCAGAGCAGGACCAGGAACTGCTGGAAGAATTTTCTGATGAGCATGTGTGCCTCGTACGTGTGGACGTGTGATTAGATATTGTTATGTGTGTACAGTTGTCAGGGCACCGTGACAGGTGTCATCGACAATTGCACAGCGCCGACAAGATAGCACTGGCTCGCGTGCCGATCAAAGGTTTTTTTAAGGCATGAGAAAGCTGCACCAGTAGCGGGATTGCCTGCACCTTGATGACTACCAAAAGCCGCATTGCGGTGCATCACGCGGGGGATAGGCTCGCAACTGACAGGGCGCTGACAGGCGCGCGGCGAGCGGAAGAAACAAAGCCGGAAGGAACTCGTACGATAGCATCGAATCGGAGCTGCGCAAAGCCGGTGAAGCGCGGTCTTGATCCCCCTGCTTGACCGATCATGCCGTGGCATCGTCTCAGGTAAGATGATGCTGCGCACAAGCATTTTCGATGAATGTCCGGTCGCGCCGTGCCAGCGCATAGGCCACTGCGGCACGGCGCGCGGCAATGAGGGAGAACCACGATGTTTGCCACAGAAAAATTCACCGATCCCGAAGCCGCGTATGCGCGCGTGCTGGAGATCTACGAGCACAATACCTCCATCCTGCGGGATGCCTTCCGCCAGTTCTCCGGCGGCCAGCCGATGACGCAGCGCGTGCGCGCCTGCTATCCCTTCGTGCGCATCACCACCGAGAAGGCTACCCACGCAGATACCCGCCAGTCCTTCGGGTTCGTGGCCGGTCCTGGTTGCTACCAGACCACGCTCACGCGGCCCAGGCTGTTCCACCAGTACCTGCTGAGCCAGTTCCGCCTGGTGCTGCAGAACCACCAGGTGCCGCTGGAGATCGGCGTGAGCGACATGCCCATTCCGGTCCATTTCGCCTTCCCCGAGGGCATACACGTGGAGGGCAGCCTGGACCCCGAACACCTGCGTTCGCTGCCCGACTACTTCGATCTACCCGACCTGGCGACCATGGATGACCGCATCGCCAACGGCAGCTACGAAGTCGACAACGGCGCCTGGCGCGAGGGCGTGCATCCGCTGGCGCTGTTCACGGGGCCGCGCATCGACTATTCGCTGCATCGGTTGCGCCACTACACGGCGACCTCGCCCGACCAGTTCCAGCGCTATGTGCTGTTCACCAACTACGCTTTCTATGTCGACGAATTCGTGCGCCTGGGACGCCGTCTCATGGAGCCGACCGACGACCCCGACGAGCTGGCTTATCGGCGCCAGTACACTGCCTTCGTCGAACCGGGCAACGTCACCACCTGGAGCGCCAACCAGGAGGGGCGAACCGCGCCGGCCCCCTCGGGCGTGGTGCCGGCACGCCAGCCGCAGATGCCGGCCTATCACCTGCAACGCGCCGATGGCAGTGGCATCACCCTGGTCAACATCGGCGTGGGTCCTTCCAATGCCAAGACCGTCACCGACCACGTCGCGGTATTGCGTCCGCATGGCTGGCTGATGCTGGGCCATTGCGCCGGGCTGTCGGCTTCGCAGCGCATGGGTGACTACGTGCTGGCGCATGCCTATGTGCGTGACGACCACGTGCTGGACGACGACCTGCCGCTGTGGGTGCCGATCCCGGCCCTGGCCGAGGTGCAACTGGCCCTGCAGGATGCGGTGGCCAGCATCACCCAGCTGGAAGGCTATGAACTGAAGCGCATCATGCGTACCGGCACCGTGGCCTCGGTCGATGACCGTAACTGGGAGTTACGTGATCATCGGACTCCACTGTTACGCTTCTCGCAAAGCCGTGCCATCGCACTGGACATGGAGAGCGCCACCGTGGCCGCCAACGGTTTCCGCTTCCGGGTGCCTTACGGCACGCTGCTGTGTGTCTCCGACAAGCCGCTGCACGGCGAGATCAAGCTGCCGGGCATGGCCAATACCTTCTACGAGCAGCGCGTGGCGCAGCATCTGCAGATCGGTATCCGTGCGCTGGAACTGCTGCGCAACAATGGCATCGAGCAGGTCCACAGCCGCAAGCTGCGCAGTTTCGCGGAGCCGGCATTCCGCTGATTTCGCCACCCTGCGCTGGTACAGGAAGCATAAGCAGAAACGCCCGCGACATCGATGTCGCGGGCGTTTTTCTGTGTGGTACGGATTGCCGCATCAGGCCTGGTGCGGATGCAGTCTGTGGGAGAGCGTGAGCCGGTAATAGAGGGCGGCGCCCACCAGCAGCGTCACCGCAGCCACGCACAGCGAAGGCGTGAAGGAGCCGCTGGCATGCACTAGTGCCGTGGCCAGCGGCGGGCCGGCGATCTGGCCGATGCCATAGGCCGCCGTCATCAGGGCCATCAGGCTGCTGGCGTGTTCCTTGCGCAGGCGGCGTGCCTCACGCATGCCAAACAGGGTGATGGCAGTGAAGGGCAGGCCCAGCAGCAGGCAGCTCAAGGCGAAGCCGACCGCGTTGGGGAAGAAGATCGACAGCGCCACACCCGCCGCCTGCATCAGGTAGGCAGTCGTCAGCAGCAGGCGCTGGTCGCCATGCACCGACAGGCGGGTCGCGCCGAAGGCGCCCAGCGCCACCGAGAAACCGAAGATGGGCCAGAAGAAATCGGGCCAGGCCGATCCCGGCAAGGCCTGGCGGGCAATCACCGGCAGGAAGGTGGCGGTGATGATGTAGCCGAAACCGGCGATGCCATAGGCGATCACCTGCACCATTACCTCGCGCCGCTGTTGTGGTGTTTCAGTCTGCTGGGTGTCGCTTGTGCTGGCGCTGGTCTGTGCGGCGCCATGACCGGCGTCGAAGCTGAAGGTCTTCCACACCAGCGCCGTGAGCGCCAGCGAGATCACGCCGAAGGCGATCCAGCCGCCGGCGGCCAGCCACCCGGCCGAGATCATGGGGCCGGTCAACAGGCCGGTGAGGGCGATGCCCAGGCCGGGGCCACAGAAGATCACGCCGCCCAGCTCGGGGCGATGCAGCTGCGTCAGCTGCTGCAGGCACCAGCCGGCGGTGTAGACGAACACATAGGCGCTGGCGACCCCGGAGAGAAAACGCATCAGCAACCAGGCCAGGTCCTGGTGCAGCACACCCATGCCGAGCGTGAGCAGGATGGTCGCCACCAGGCCGATACGCAACAGCGGCACGCCGCGCTTGCTGCGGTGGAAGGCACACAGCATGGCGCCGACGAAGTAGCCCAGGTAGTTGGCCGTGGCCAGCCAGCCACCCATCTGCAGGTTCAGGCTGCCTTCGTGCAGCATCATGGGGAGCAAGGGCGTGAAGGCGAAGCGGCCGATGCCCATGGCCACCGACAGCGCCACCATGCCGGACAGGCATACCTTCCAGGCCATGCCCTTGTGGCGTGACGACGCAGCGGTTGAGGTGGCGGCGGTGGTGGCGGATGCCCCCGGCCCCTGGCGGAGTGGCTCGGTCATGGCGGACAGTGTGGTGAGGTAGATGGAAAGCTATGCTATCGTGTTTCAACCATTCGAAAAAATGAATAATAAGAATGAGTTCATCTTGATTGGAGAACGTTATGGAACTGGCCGAACTGGAAATATTCCGCACCGTGGTCGCCGAGGGCGGGGTGACGCGTGCCGCCGAGCGGCTCAACCGGGTCCAGTCCAATGTGACCACACGCATCAAGCAGCTGGAAGAATCGATAGGCGTGCCGCTCTTCGTGCGCGACCGCCGGCGCATGGTGCTCACGTCTGCCGGCGAAGCCTTGCTGGATTACGCCGATCGCATCCTCGACCTGGTGCAGGAGGCGCGCCAGGTGGTGGCACCGCAAAGCCCGCGCGGGCGGCTGCGTATCGGCTCGATGGAAAGCGCGGCGGCCAGTCGCCTGCCGGCGCCGCTGGCCGAATTCCACCAGCGCTGGCCGGAGGTGCGGCTGGAGCTCTCGACCGCCCCCACCGACGTGCTCATCAGCCAGGTGCGGGCCTGCAAGCTCGATGCCGCGCTGGTGGCCGGACCAGTCGATGATCCAGCCTTCGATGCCACGCCCCTGTTCAAGGAAGAACTGTTGCTGGTGACGCCACGCAGCCATCGGCGCGTGCGCACGGCTGAGGATGTGATGCTCGACACCCTGATCGTTTTCGAGCAGGGCTGCGCCTATCGGCGCCATGCCGAAGCCTGGTTCGCCAGCCATGGCAAAAGCAGGGTACCGGCGCGCACG
The DNA here is from genome assembly GCF_016429215.1 of Herbaspirillum sp. ASV7. Lineage (GTDB taxonomy): Bacteria > Pseudomonadota > Gammaproteobacteria > Burkholderiales > Burkholderiaceae_D > Herbaspirillum. The sequence continues at coordinate 4,954 of NZ_JAELUH010000079.1, forward strand.
CTGGAGCTGGCCTCCTACCATGCCATCCTGGCCTGCGTGGCTGCCGGCGCCGGTGTGGCCGTGGTGCCGCGCTCGGTGATTGTGATGCAGATGGAGCCGCATGGTTTCGCGACCCATTCGCTTGGCAAGGAGGGCCGCATCACCACCTACCTGCTCAGTCGGCGCGAGCGGCACTCGGCGTCTTTTCTGGCCTTGCGTTCTTTACTTATGGCGAGCGTTTGATATATTTGATTCAGAGGTTTTGCTGCGAAGCTGAAGGATGTTGCAGGTCTTAAAGAGCTGGTAACAATTTGTAAAATGCACTGCGACGCGGCGGTGATTTTTTTATAGTCAAGTTCCCCCTCCATTCTCCCCCCCGAGAATGGGATTTACCCCACGGACAGCAATGGACGTGGGGTTTTTCTTTTGTCCCAACATCAAGCGCGCATCCCGTAAAGCCGCTACGGCACTGGCTTTCCGGCCTGCTGTGCAAGTCATCGACGCGATGTTGCGATGCATGATCCCGTCACCCGGGAAAGCATTCCCGATGTGTGATGGCAGTGGTCTGCAGACAGGATCTCTTGCCTCCTGATCATCTGTTGACACCAGCGATGTGTGACAAGCCAGCGCATCATTTCGCATGTGCGCGCGAACTTCCGACCACCAGGTTGCCCCGTGCTGCCGACTGGATCGCCAGCACGGCAGGATGGGTCAGGCGCCGCTCGACCGAGATGGCATAGAACTGCTCGCGCACGGCGGAAGTCTTGCCAATTTCCACCAGCCCATACTGCTTGCCGATCTGCGCAGCAATGGCGGCGGGCGCGGCGAAGATGCCGGCACCGGCGTCGCCGAAGGCGAGCAGCAGGGCGCCATCGTCGAATTCACCGGTGATGCGTGGGTGGATCTTTTCCTTCTCGAACCAGCGCAGCAGGCGCGGCCGTACCGCCGCGTCCTCGCCGGGCATGAGGAAGGGCGCGCCCTCCAGGCTCTGTGGGAAATGCTTGCGGTAGCGGCGCGCCAGTTCAGGGGTGGCAAAGAAGCTGGTGTCGCACTCGCCCAGCAGATGGTGGTAGCCGCGCACTTCGACGCGAGCTGGCATGGGGCTGTCGGCGATGATGATGTCCAGCTTGTGGATGGCCAGGTCGGCCAGCAGGGCATCGAGCTTGCCCTCGCGGCAGATGATACGGATCGGGTCGGGCATGGCCAGCGCGCTTTCCAGCAGCAGGTAGGCGATCGCCTTGGGTACCGCATCGGCCACGCCCACGCGCAACTGCAGCGTGCGTCCACCCGAACGCAGGCGCAGGGCCTCCTCCAGTTCTTCACCGATGCTGAAGATTCGTTCCGCATAGTCGAACACCATGCGTCCTTCATCGTTGAGCTCCAGGCGCCGGCCTACGCGGCGGAACAGCTTGTAGCCCAGGCTTTCCTCGAACAGGCTGATCTGGCCGCTGATGGTCTGCGCGGTCAGGTGCAGCCGCTCGCTGGCGCGCGCCACGCCGCCGGTCTTGGCGACCGTCCAGAAATAGTGCAGGTGCTTGTAGTTGAGGCTGGGCATGATGTTTCCGTGAAAATGAAATACTTCGGAAATTTCGATGGATTATCTCAGAATATTCGAATTTTCATTCATAGCAGTTTCGCCTAGAGTAGCGCCATTGTCCGGTCGCCATTGCTTGCGGCGGTCGGTTTCGTCACCTTGGAGGAAGTCATCGTGAATGGCGTAGAAAGTTTTGCAAGTCCGCTCATGTGGGGCGGGTTCATCATATTCGTGCTGGGCATGCTGGCCGTGGACATGTTCGCCCTCGGCGGCCGCCATGCACACCGGGTCACGCCGCGTGAGGCGCTGGGCTGGTCGCTGGCCTGGGTCTCGCTGGCGCTCTTGTTTGCGGGTCTGATGTGGTGGTATCTGGATGCCAACGTCGGCCGCGAATTCGCCAACCAGAAGGGCGCCGAATTCCTCTCCGGCTATCTGATCGAGAAGGCGCTGTCGGTGGACAACATCTTCGTATTCCTGATGATCTTCAGCTACTTCGCGGTGCCGCCCGAGATGCAGCGCCGCGTGCTGCTCTACGGCGTGATCGGTGCCATCGTCATGCGTGCCGTGATGATCCTGCTGGGCGCCTGGATGATCGCCCAGTTCAGCTGGATCCTGTACGTGTTCGGCGCCTTCCTGGTGTTCACCGGCGTGAAGATGCTGGTCTTTGCCGACAAGGAGGCCGACCTCGGTGACAACCCGCTGCTGCGCTGGCTGCGCGGTCACCTGAAGATCAGCAACGACTACGACGGCGAGAAGTTTTCCACCCGCATCAATGGCGTGCGCTACTTCACCCCGCTGATGCTGGTGCTGCTGCTGATCGAACTGTCGGACGTGATCTTCGCGGTGGACAGCATCCCGGCGATCTTTGCCATCACCAAGGATCCGTTCATCGTCTTCACCTCCAACATGTTCGCCATCATGGGCTTGCGTGCCTTGTACTTCCTGCTGGCCGATTCCGCCGAGCGCTTCCACCTGCTCAAGTATGGCCTGGCGCTGGTGCTGTTGTTCGTGGGCTTCAAGATGCTGGCGTCGTACTGGTTCCATGTGCCAGTGCTGCTGTCGCTGGGCGTGGTCGGTGCGATCCTGATGGTGTCCATCGTGCTGAGCCTGATGCTGGGCAAGGCCAAGGACGAGGGCAAGCACGCCGCCTGATCGTCTCGGTCACAGATTCAACCGTGGGGCTTGACCGGCTGGCGCACACCAGCCGGTTTTTTTACGTCGTTGTCATTCGAATATGATGATGCCTTTTCGGCATGTCAGCACAGGGATGGTTTTATTGGGGACGGAGTGCATTAGAATGTGCGATCCATTCTTACGGTTTGCAGCGAATCCTTATGGCCCGCCTTCCTCGTCTCGTGGTACCCAACCAGCCTCATCACATCATCCAGCGCGGACATGATGGTCTGGTCATCTTCCGGGATGCCGAAGACCATCTGGCCTTCCTCGGCTGGCTCAAGGATGCTGCACGGCAATTCAAGGTGGCCATCCACGCCTATGTGCTGATGCCGGACCACCTGCACCTGCTGGCCACCCCGGTCGATGACCAGGGGCTGGCACGGATGATGCAATGGATAGGGCGCCACTACGTCCCGTATTTCAACCAGAAGCATGGACGTTCCGGCACCCTGTGGCAGGGGCGCTACCGCGCCACCGTCATCGATGCCGATCTGTACCTGCTGGCCATCTGCCGCTACATCGAGCTCAATCCGGTGCGCAACGGCCTGGCAGGCGGGCCGGGCGAGTATCCCTGGTCCAGCTACATGCATCACATCGGCGCCAAGCAGGATGGGCTGATCACCGATCACCCCGCCTATTGGTCAATTGGCAACACGCCCTTCGACCGGGAGATCGCCTACCGCCAGCTCACCGAAGAGGGGCTGGCGCAGGCCGAAGTGGAGCGCATCACTGATGCCACGCTCAAGGGTTGGGCGCTGGGTTCAGACAATTTCAAGCAGGGACTCGAACGCCAGACCCATCGTCGCGTCAGTCCCGCCAAGCGTGGCCGGCCAGTGATTTCCCGTCCGGTGACGGACGAGTCGTCCGTATCCGTACAGCAAGACTGAAGTCGATTCAAAAATAAGCCTTTGATATCAATGGCTTATAAATGATTCCATTTACTGTGTCCCTATTTAAAAAATCAGGAAAATCGTGGGGATTTTAATTCCACTCAGACCCCATTTATTTTCATTGAACTATTGGGTGCAGTGCACTATTCTTCAATTCCTTACTGTCAATGTGGTGGAGTTCCGTTATGCACGCGCAAGGCCTTTACGACCCAGCAAATGAACATGACGCCTGTGGCGTCGGTTTCATCGCCCATATCAAGGGCAAGAAATCCCATTCCATCGTTGACCAGGGTTTGCTCATTCTGAAGAACCTGGATCACCGGGGCGCCGTCGGTGCCGACCCGCTGATGGGCGATGGCGCCGGTATCCTGATCCAGATTCCCGACCAGTATTACCGCGAAGAGATGGCCAAGCAGGGCGTGGACCTGCCGCCGCCTGGCGAATACGGCGTGGGCATGGTGTTCCTGCCCAAGGAAAACGCCTCGCGCATCGCCTGTGAACAGGAAATCGAGCGCTCGGTGCTGGCTGAAGGCCAGATCGTGCTGGGCTGGCGCGATGTGCCGGTGGACCGCGACATGCCGATGTCCCCGACCGTGCGCGAAAAAGAGCCGGTGATCCGCCAGATCTTCATCGGCCGCGGCCCCGACGTGATGGTCACCGACGCGCTGGAACGCAAGCTCTACGTGATCCGCAAGTCTTCCGGTCACGCCATCCAGGCGCTGAACCTGCTGCACGGCAAGGAATTCTTCGTGCCCTCGATGTCGGCCCGCACCGTGGTCTACAAGGGCTTGCTGCTGGCCGACCAGGTCGGCGTGTACTACAAGGACCTGCAGGACGAGCGCTGCGTCTCGGCCCTGGCCCTGGTGCACCAGCGCTTCTCCACCAACACCTTCCCGGAATGGCCGCTGGCCCACCCGTACCGCCTGATCGCCCACAACGGTGAAATCAACACCGTCAAGGGCAACTTCAACTGGATGCGCGCCCGTGAAGGCGTGATGCAGTCGGCCGTGCTGGGTTCGGACCTGAAGAAGCTGTTCCCGCTGATCTATGAAGGCCAGTCCGACACCGCCAGCTTCGACAACGCGCTGGAACTGCTGGTCATGGCCGGTTATCCGCTGCCGCAGGCGATGATGATGATGGTGCCCGAAGCGTGGGAAAACCACACCTCGATGGACGACAACCGTCGCGCCTTCTACGAATACCACGCCGCCATGATGGAGCCGTGGGACGGCCCGGCCGCGCTGGCCTTCACCGATGGCCGCCATATCGGCGGCACGCTGGACCGTAACGGTCTGCGCCCGGCACGCTACATCGTCACCGATGACGACCTGGTGGTGATGGCGTCCGAATCGGGCGTGCTGCCCATTCCCGAATCCAAGATCATCCAGAAGTGGCGCCTGCAGCCGGGCAAGATGTTCCTCATCGACCTGGACGCCGGCCGCATCATCGACGACAAGGAACTGAAGGACACCTACGCCAACGCCAAGCCCTACAAGCAGTGGATCAACTCGGTGCGCGTGAAGCTGGACGAACTGAAGGAAGAGCCGCGCCAACCGTCGTCGTCCCTGAAGCTGCTGGACCTGCAGCAGGTCTTCGGCTACACCCAGGAAGACATCAAGTTCCTGATGGCCCCCATGGCCACGGGTGGCGAGGAAGCCATCGGTTCCATGGGCAATGACTCGCCGCTGGCCGTCATGTCCAACAAGAACAAGACGCTCTACAACTACTTCCGCCAGCTGTTCGCCCAGGTGACCAACCCGCCGATCGACCCGATCCGCGAAGCCCTGGTCATGTCGCTGGTGTCCTTCATCGGCCCCAAGCCCAACCTGCTGGACACCAACAACATCAACCCGCCGATGCGCCTGGAAGTGTCGCAGCCGGTGCTGGACTATGACGACATCGCCAAGCTGCGCAACATCAGCGCCCATAGCGGCGGCAAGTTCAAGTCCTACGAACTGAACATCTGCTACCCCGTTGCCTGGGGCAAGGAGGGCATCGAAGCCCGCCTGGCCTCGCTGTGCGCCAAGGCCGTGGATGCGGTCAAGTCGGGTCACAACATCCTGATCATCTCGGACCGCAAGGTCGATGCCGACCAGCTGCCGATCCCGGCACTGCTGGCCACTTCGGCCATCCACCAGCACCTGGTCAGCAAGGGCCTGCGCACCTCCACCGGCCTGGTGGTGGAAACCGGCTCGGCCCGCGAAACGCACCACTTCGCCCTGCTGGCAGGTTATGGCGCCGAAGCCATCCACCCCTACCTGGCCATGGACACCCTGTCCGACATGGCCAAGGGTCTGTCGGGCGACCTGTCGCCGGAAAAGGCCATCTACAACTTCCAGAAAGCAGTCGGCAAGGGCCTGCTGAAGGTCATGTCCAAGATGGGCATCTCGACCTACATGTCCTACTGCGGCGCGCAGATCTTCGAAGCCATCGGCCTGTCCAAGGCGCTGGTGGACAAGTACTTCAAGGGCACCGCCTCCAACGTCGAAGGTATCGGCGTGTTCGAAGTCGCCGAGGAAGCGCTGCGCCTGCACACCGCCGCCTTCAGCACCGACCCGGTGCTGGCCAATGCACTGGACGCCGGTGGCGAATACGCCTTCCGCATCCGTGGCGAAGAGCACATGTGGACCCCGGACGCGATCGCCAAGCTGCAGCACTCGACCCGTTCGAACAGCTACAACACCTACAAGGAATACGCCCAGATCATCAACGACCAGTCCAAGCGCCACATGACGCTGCGCGGCCTGTTCGAGTTCAAGATCGATCCGTCGCGTGCCATCTCCATCGATGAGGTGGAACCGGCCAAGGAAATCGTCAAGCGCTTCGCCACCGGTGCCATGTCGCTGGGCTCGATCTCGACCGAAGCCCACGCCACCCTGGCTATCGCCATGAACCGTATTGGCGGCAAGTCCAACACCGGCGAAGGTGGTGAAGACGTCAACCGTTACCGCAACGAGTTGAAGGGCATCCCCATCAAGCAGGGCGCCACCCTGGCTTCGGAAATCGGCCGCGAACACATCGAAGTCGATATTCCGCTGCAGGAAGGCGATTCGCTGCGCTCGCGCATCAAGCAGGTGGCCTCGGGCCGTTTCGGCGTCTCCGCCGAATACCTGATCTCTGCCGACCAGATCCAGATCAAGATGGCGCAGGGTGCCAAGCCGGGTGAAGGCGGTCAGCTGCCGGGCCACAAGGTCTCCGAATACATCGCCAAGCTGCGCGTGTCGGTGCCGGGCGTGGGCCTGATCTCGCCGCCGCCGCACCACGACATCTACTCCATCGAGGATCTGGCACAGCTGATCCACGACCTGAAGAACGTCAATCCGCGTGCCTCGATCTCGGTCAAGCTGGTCTCCGAAGTGGGCGTGGGTACCGTGGCCGCCGGTGTGGCCAAGGCCAAGTCCGACCACGTGGTCATCGCGGGCCATGATGGCGGCACCGGCGCTTCGCCGCTGTCTTCGATCAAGCATGCCGGCTCGCCATGGGAACTGGGCCTGGCCGAAACCCAACAGACCCTGGTCCTGAACGGCCTGCGTAACCGCATCCGCGTGCAGGCCGACGGCCAGATGAAGACCGGGCGTGACGTCGTCATCGGCGCCATGCTGGGCGCGGACGAATTCGGTTTCGCCACCGCACCGCTGGTGGTCGAGGGCTGCATCATGATGCGCAAGTGCCACCTGAACACCTGCCCGGTGGGCGTGGCCACGCAAGATCCGGTGCTGCGCGCCAAGTTCTCCGGCAAGCCGGAACACGTGGTCAACTTCTTCTTCTTCATCGCCGAAGAAGCGCGCCAGATCATGGCCCAACTGGGTATCCGCAAGTTCGACGAGCTGATCGGGCGCGCCGACCTGCTGGACCGCTCCAAGGCCATCGCCCACTGGAAGGCCAAGGGCCTGGACTTCAGCCGCATCTTCCATCAGCCGGAATCGAAGCTGCCGGTGTATCACACCGACTTCCAGGATCACGGCCTGGACAAGGCACTGGACCACAAGCTGATCGCGCAAGCCAAGATCGCGCTGGAAAAGGGCGAGAAGGTTTCCTTCATCTCCCCGATCAAGAACCTGAACCGTACCGTCGGTGCCATGCTCTCGGGTGAAGTCGCCAAGCGTTACGGCGACGAAGGCCTGCCGGATGACACCATCCACATCCAGCTGCAAGGCACCGCAGGCCAGTCGGCCGGCGCCTTCCTGGCCAAGGGCGTGACCCTGGACCTGGTCGGCGAAGGCAACGACTACGTCGGCAAGGGTCTCTCGGGTGGCCGCATCATCGTGCGTCCCAACACCGAGTTCCGTGGCCGCGCCGTGGACAACATGATCTCGGGTAACACCGTGCTGTATGGCGCCATCAATGGCGAAGCCTTCATCAACGGCGTGGCCGGCGAACGCTTCGCAGTGCGTAACTCGGGCGCCACCGCCGTGGTGGAAGGCACCGGCGACCACGGTTGCGAATACATGACCGGCGGCACCGTGGTGGTGCTGGGCAATACCGGCCGCAACTTCGCAGCCGGCATGTCGGGTGGTATCGCCTATGTGTACGACCCGGACGGTGATTTCGCCGGCAAGTGCAACACCGCCATGGTCAGCCTGGAAAAGGTCCTGTCGGATACCGAACAGGAACAGACCGTCAACCGCGACATCTGGCACAGCCTGTTGCGTGGTGGCGATCGCCAGACCGACGAAGCCATCCTGCGCGGCTTGATTGAGCGTCACTTCAAGTACACCGGCAGCACGCGTGCGCGCTACCTGCTGGATAACTGGGCAGCCTCGCGCGCCAAGTTCGTCAAGGTGTTCCCGACGGAGTACAAGCGCGCGCTGGCCGAGCTGGCTGCCGCTGCCCAATCGAAGAAGGAGAAGGTCGCTGCCTGATTGTCATCAGCCAGCGTAACTTTCGAGTCAATCAAGCACGCCGGCGGGCGTGGCGCCAGAAATGAAGAGCGCCGCCCGCCGCATCCTTAGCGAGAATGTGAGAGGAAAATGGGAAAAGCAACCGGTTTCATGGAATACCAGCGCCTGAAAGAGGCCAGCGAAGCGCCAGCAGCGCGTACCAAGCACTACAAGGAATTCGTCCTGCACCTGAGTGACGCCGACGCCAAGATCCAGGGCGCGCGTTGCATGGACTGCGGCATCCCCTTCTGCAACAACGGCTGCCCGGTCAACAACATCATTCCCGACTGGAATGACCTGGTCTATCGCGGCAACTACAAGGAAGCCCTGGACACCCTGCACCAGACCAACAACTTCCCCGAGTTCACCGGCCGCATCTGCCCGGCACCTTGCGAAGCCGCCTGCACCCTGGGCATCAACAACGACGCCGTGGGCATCAAGTCGATCGAGCACTTCATCATCGACAAGGGCTGGGAAAACGGCTGGGTGGTGCCGCAACCGGCCGCCATCAAGACCGGCAAGAAGGTCGCCGTGGTCGGCTCCGGTCCTGCCGGCCTGGCCGCTGCCCAGCAGCTGGCGCGCGCCGGTCACGATGTGACCGTGTTCGAGAAGAGCGATCGCGTGGGTGGTCTGCTGCGTTACGGCATCCCCGACTTCAAGATGGAAAAGTCGCACATCGACCTGCGCGTGGAACAGATGAAGGCCGAAGGCGTGACGTTCCGCACCAGCGTCTTCGTGGGCAAGGATTTCCCCGAGACCGTCAACAACTGGTCCAAGGAAACCGTCTCCCCCGACGAACTGAAGAAGGAATTCGACGCCGTCATCATCGCCGGTGGCGCCGAGTCCCCGCGTGACCTGCCGGTGCCGGGTCGCGAACTGAAGGGCGTGCATTTCGCCATGGACTTCCTGCCGCTGCAGAACAAGGTCAATGCCGGCGACAAGCTGAAGAACCAGATCATGGCCACCGGCAAGAACGTGGTCGTCATCGGCGGTGGTGACACCGGCTCCGACTGCGTGGGTACCTCCAATCGTCACGGCGCTGCCTCCGTGACCCAGTTCGAACTGATGCCGCAACCGCCGGAATCCGAAAACAAGCCGCTGGTCTGGCCCTACTGGCCGATCAAGCTGCGCACCTCATCCTCCCACGAAGAAGGTTGCGAGCGCGATTTCGCGGTCACCACCAAGCGCCTCGAAGGCAAGGGCGGCAAGGTCGAGAAACTCATCGCCGCGCGCGTCGAGTTCAAGGACGGCAAGATGGTCGAAGTCCCGGATTCGGAATTCGAGATCAAGGCTGACCTGGTGCTGCTGGCCATGGGCTTCGTCTCGCCGGTGCAGCAGGTGCTGGATGCCTTTGGCGTGGACAAGGATGCCCGCGGCAACGCCAAGGCCACCACTGATGGCGAAGGCTGCTACAAGACCTCGGTGGACAAGGTCTTCGCCGCAGGCGACATGCGTCGCGGCCAGTCGCTGGTGGTGTGGGCGATCCGCGAAGGTCGCCAGTGCGCCCGTGCGGTGGACGAGTTCCTGATGGGTTCCTCGCTGCTGCCGCGCTGATCCGGCATGGCGGACTGCGTCAAACGATTTATATGATTTAAATAGTTTTAACGGTTAGCTTCATTTGACCCTGGACCCGGGCCGACGCAAGTCGGTCCGGTTTTTTTATTTTTGCCGCGTGTAAAATGGGCCATCGCCGCCCGCCGGCATCATCTCCACACAGCAATGGCCACCCCGATCCGCTATAGCATCACTTCCCTCGACCCTGCCTCCCACGTCTATGACGTCAGCGTCACCGTGGACTCGCCGGCCCCGGAGGGCCAGGTGTTCTCGCTGCCGGCCTGGATTCCGGGCAGCTACATGATCCGCGAGTTCGGCAAGAACATCGTGGCCTTGCGCGGTGAATCAGCCGGTCGCAAGGTGCAGGTCAGAAAGCTCGACAAGCACACCTGGCAAGCCGCTCCCTGCAAGGGCGCGCTTACCCTGCATTACCAGGTCTACGCCTGGGATTTGTCGGTGCGTACCGCTCATCTGGATGAAACCCACGGCTTCTTCAATGGCACCAGCGTGTTTCTGGCCGCGCATGGCTTCGAGCAGGGCCAGCAGGTGGTGGAGATCCGTCGCCCCGAGGGCGACCAGTTCAAGCGCTGGCGCGTCGCCACGGCCATGGCTGAACTCAAGGCCAAGCGCTATGGCTTCGGCACCTATGTGGCGCAGAACTACGATGAGCTGATCGATCATCCGGTGGAAATCGGCGATTTCACCCTGGCCAGCTTCCAGGCTCATGGCGTGCCACATGACGTGGTCATCACCGGCCGTGTGCCCAACCTAGACATGGCACGCCTGTGCGACGATCTCAAGAAAATCTGCGAAGCCCAGATCGCCTTCTTCGAGCCGCGCAGCAAGCGCGCGCCGATGGAGCGCTACGTCTTCATGACGCTGGCCGTGGGCGACGGCTACGGTGGGCTGGAGCACCGTGCTTCCACGGCCCTGATCTGCTCGCGCGCCGACCTGCCGGTCAAGGGCAAGGCGGAGCAGACCGATGGCTATCGCACCTATCTCGGCCTGTGCAGCCACGAATATTTCCACACCTGGAACGTCAAGCGCATCAAGCCGGCGGTGTTCGCCCCCTATGACCTGCGCCAGGAAAACTACACCTCGCTGCTGTGGCTCTTCGAGGGATTCACCAGTTACTACGACGATCTCTTCCTGGTGCGCACCGGCGTCATCGATACCGACGCCTACCTCAAGCTGGTCGCCAAGACCGTCACCGGCGTGCTGCGCGGCAGCGGCCGCAAGAAGCAGAGCGTGGCCGAATCCAGCTTCGATGCCTGGGTGAAGTACTACCGCCAGGATGAGAACGCCGCCAATGCCATCGTCAGCTACTACACCAAGGGTTCGCTGGTGGCGCTGGGGTTGGACCTGACCATCCGCCAGCAGACCCGTGGCCGCCGGTCGCTGGACGACGTGATGCGCGGATTGTGGGCGCGCTATGGTCGCGACTTCTACGACGGTGTCGGGCGTGGTGTCGGCGAGGACGAGATCCTGGCACTGATGGAGCAATGGAGCGATGCCGATCTCAAGGGCTACTACGATCGCCATATCCGTGGCACCGAGGATGTGCCGCTGGAAGCGCTGCTGCCGGCCTATGGCGTAGCCTATGAAGCCGAGCTGCCCAAGGACGCTCGTCCCTGGTTGGGCGCGCGCATCACCAAGGAGGGCAGCGACGCCAAGCTAGCCACCGTCTACGAAGGCGGTCCGGCCATGCAGGCCGGGCTGTCCGCCGGCGACAAGCTGGTGGCGCTGGATGGCTTGCGCGTGCCGGCATCCGGCCCCGAGGGCTTGCTGGCCCGCTATCGGATCAATGACACCATACGCATCCACGCCTTTCGCCGTGACGAGCTCATGGAGTTCAGCGTCAAGCTCAAGGCCGATACGGCACCGCAGGTCAGCCTGAAGGCCATGGGCAAGCCGGTGGCCGTGGTGCGCCAACGCGAGGCCTGGTTGCGATCCAAGGGGCGCTGAGGCGAGGCGCCTGTGCGCCTTCGATATGCCCGGATTCTACGGACGAAAAAAAACCCGCCAGCAGGCGGGTTTTTTTATAGCGGAAGACGCCGGATTACTTGGTTTCTTCTGCGCCTTCAGCAGCGCCTTCAGCGGACACTTGGCCAGCCGGCACGGTGGCGGTGGCGATGGTCACGTTTTCCTGGGTCACGGCGGTCACGCCGTTGGGCAGCTTCAGGTCAGCCAGGTGGATCGATTGACCGACGTCCAGCTTGGACAGGTCGACTTCGATGAACTCGGGCAGGTTCTTCGGCAGGCAGGTCACGTCCAGTTCAGCAGCCACGTGGCTGATGATGCCAGCGTGCAGCTTGACGGCCGGCGACACTTCAGCGTTCACGAAGTGCAGGGGCACCTTGGTGTGCAGCTTCTGGGAAGCGTCGACGCGCTGGAAGTCCACGTGCAGGACCAGTTGCTTGTAGGCGTGGACTTGGAAGTCACGCAGCAGAACCTGCTCGACCTTGCCGTCGATTTCCAGATCCAGGATGGACGAGTGGAAGGTTTCCTTCTTCAGCGCGTGGTACAGGGCGTTGTGGTCAACGGCGATGTTCAGCGGGGCAGCGGTGCCACCGTAGACGATACCCGGGGTTTGACCCGCGCGACGCAGGCGGCGGCTCGCTCCGGTGCCCTGTTCATTACGCGGAAAGGCGATCACTTTCATGTTAAAGCTCCAATGTTGGCAGGACTCGTCGTTGAATCATTCAAGCGACGGTTGTCCCGCGTGTTAAATATTCCCCGCGACCAGGGAATATGAAAAAACCTCGCCACGGAAAACCGCAGCGAGGCGAATGCAAAATCTTATTCGGCGAACAGCGACATCACCGAGTCGCCCTTCGTGATGCGCTTGAAGGTCTCGGCCAGCAGGTCCGCGCAGGTCAGTTGGCGGATCTTCGGGCAGCCACGCGCAGCCGGCGACAGCGGGATGGTGTCGGTCACCACCAGTTCATCCAGGGGCGAATTGGCGATACGGTCGATGGCCGGACCCGACAGCACCGGGTGGGTACAGTAGGCCACGACCTTCTTGGCGCCACGTTCCTTGAGCACTTCGGCGGCCTTGGTCAGAGTGCCGGCGGTGTCGACCATGTCATCCATGATCACGCAGTTACGGCCTTCGACTTCACCGATGATGTTCATCACTTCGGAGACGTTGGCCTTGGGGCGACGCTTGTCGATGATGGCCAGGTCGCAGTTCAGGCGCTTGGCCAGCGCGCGGGCGCGCACCACGCCGCCGACGTCGGGCGAGACCACCAGCAGGTCTTCGTAGCTCTTGTTGACCAGGTCGCCCAGCAGGATGGGCGAGGCGTAGATGTTGTCCACCGGAATATCGAAGAAGCCCTGGATCTGGTCCGCGTGCAGATCCATGATCAGGACGCGTTCGACGCCGGCTTCCTGCAGCATGTTGGCCACGACCTTGGCCGAGATGGCTACACGTGCCGAACGCGGACGACGATCCTGGCGGGCATAGCCGTAGTAGGGGATGGCTGCAGTGATGCGACCGGCCGATGCGCGCTTCAGGGCGTCGACCATGATCATGATTTCCATCAGGTTGTCATTGGTCGGTGCGCAGGTGGACTGCAGCACGAAGACGTCCTTGCCGCGAACGTTTTCATTGATCTCGACCATGACTTCGCCGTCGGAGAACTTGGAAACATTGGCCTTGCCCAGCGGGATACCGAGTTTCTCAGCGACGCCGCGCGCCAGTTCGGGGTTGGCGTTGCCCGTAAAAACCATCAGGTTCTCAAGTGCCATGTGGGTATCCGTGAATGCAATCGTTAAAAAGTCGAAAAGCCGACAATGCTGGACTTGATCGGTCTCACATTGACGGCTTATTTTTCTGACTGGACCCGGGCCTGAACTGCGGCCTGTCCGAATTAAATGGCAGGGGAACAAGGATTCGAACCTTGGAATGCCGGAATCAAAATCCGGTGCCTTAACCAGCTTGGCGATTCCCCTACGCAACTTGCTGTTTTCCGTGTCGGCGCGCTCTATGTCAGGCGCTGCTTTCGCGTCAAACCAATTCTCTTACGACTGCACTAAATGGGCGAGAGGGTGTTCCTGCATCGCTTTGGCTTTCCAGCCGATCCAGCGCGAAGGCAACTGCTTGAGCACTTCGTCTGCCTGATGTTCGTGTTCGAATGCACAAAACACACAGGCGCCAGATCCGGTCATCCTGGCATTTCCGAACTGGCCCAGCCACTCGACGGCTGCTGCGATTTCGGGAAAATGCGCTGTTGCCACCATTTCCAGATCGTTTTTCCCGAAGCTGGAAGCGATTTGTTTCGTCGCATCAGGAAAGTCCGTTATTCTGACGGCTTCGGTATCCCTTGTCAACAACTTTGATGAAAAAATTATTGAAGTTGGAACTGATACGCCCGGTTCAATCACCACGAACCAGCAATCCGCAGTCACCAGCACCGACAGATCCTCACCAACACCCTCGGCGAAGGCATTGCGACCGAACAGGAAGAAGGGCACATCGGCACCCAGCTTCAGGCCCATTTCCATGAGCTGGGCGCGATTGTAGCCGCAATCCCACAGATGATTCAAGACCATCAGCGTGGTGGCCGCATCGGAAGAGCCGCCACCGACCCCGCCGCCCATGGGTAGGACCTTGTGCACGGTGATGTCGGCGCCGAGCTTTTCGTTGCCGCTGGCCTCACGCAGCAGGCGCGCGGCACGGATGACCAGGTCGGACTCGGCCGGCACGCCCGTTACCTCATTGGTGCGCCGGATCTGGCCATCCTCGCGTAGCGCGAAATCCAGCGTGTCGCAGCGGTCGATCAACTGGAAGGCCGATTGCAGCAGATGGTAGCCGTCCGCCCGCCGGCCGGTCACATGCAGGAACAGGTTGAGCTTGGCGGGGGCAGGGCAGGCGGTGAGGGTGGTGGTCATGCGTCGTGCAGCTTCGGATAGAGGAGGGCGGTGCTCAGGGCTGCTTCCAGCCGTCGATGGCCACGCGGATGGAGACCTGGCCGGCTTGCGCGGTGGCGCGGCTCATGTCGATGCGCTTGGGACGGCTCTGGCCGCTGGCGGCATCGGTCTCCCAGTTGGCATAGACCACGCGCCAGCCATCGCTGGTGGTGTAGCCGTCATCGGCCTGGCCGGGGCGGGCGCGGAAGGCTTTGCCGGCGGCGTCGGTGCCGCTGCCTTGCAGCCATTGGCGCATGCCTGACACCGGCAGCGGCCAGCCCAGCGATTGCGCGGCCAGTTCATCCACATCGGCGGCCACCTGCGGGGCGCGACCGGACTGCACCAGCGTGGCGATACCGGGTTTGACGTTGATGGTGGCCACCGTCTGGCCCAGCGGCGAGAACATCTCCAGGTTCAGTTCACGCGGGGTCTGGGTCCAGATGAAGCTGCCATGCAGTGACTGCGGACGGTCGCCGTCCTGGTATTGCACCGAGATGCGTCCATCGATTTCGATGCTGGACTGGTAGGCCGGTGCGCTGGCGGTCGCCGGTACGCGGTCCTGTGGCGACAGGCTGGCGCAACCGGCCAGCAGGCTGGCCAGGCCGACGACCAGCGTGCCGGCGCCAAGGCGGAAACGGCTCATAGCTTCACATCGAGCCGCGTCAGCGTGCTTTTCAGGAGTTCGTTCGCGGGATCCTTCTGGGTGACTTCGCGCCATACCGCGCGCGCTTCATCCTGCTTGCCCCGGGTCCACAGCACTTCGCCCAGGTGCACGCCGATCTCGACGTCGTCGCGCAAGGCATAGGCGCGACGCAGCTGCTTCTCGGCTTGCTCCACCTGGCCCATGCGGAATTGCACCCAGCCCAGGCTGTCGGCGATGAAGGCATCATCGGGTGCCATGTCGGCGGCCTTCTGGATCAGCTCCAGGGCTTCGGGCAGGCGCACGTTGCGATCGGCCAGCGAATAACCCAGCGCGTTATAGGCCTGCTGGTTGCCCGGAGCCAGCTTCATCACGCGGCGTAGCGATGTTTCCATCTGGTCGTACTTGCCCAGCTTGTCCAATACCATCGCATAGTCGTAGAGCAGGTCGGTATTGTTGGGGAAGCGTTCCAGGGCATCCTTGAGCACATCGGCAGCTTCCTGGTGGCGATTGGCGTCACGCAGCAGCATCGATTCGGCCTGGATTAGCTGCAATTGCTCACCGTCGTTGCTCGACTCGGACTGGGCGTCTTCCAGCGCCTTGCGGGCGCCATCGATGTCACCCTTGCGCGCCAGCAGCTGGGCGCGGCGGACCTGCACGTTGACGTAGCCGTCGCTGCCCGGTTCGGCCTGGTCGAGATAGCGCAGGGCCGCGTCCATGTCCTTGCGCTCTTCGGCGATGCGCGAGAGCAGCAGCAGCGCCTGGCTGGGGTCACGGTCATCCTCGGGTTGGGCCGCCAGTACCTTCAGGTAGCGTTGCAGGTAGTTCTCGGCGTCCTTCAGCTGGTTGGTCTGGGCCGACAGCACGCCTAGGGCGAAGAGGGTGGTGGCATCGTCGCCATCTTCCTTGAGCAGGGCCTCGAACTGGGTACGGGCGTCCTTGTAGTTCTTCTGTTCCACCAGGCTGCGCGCGTAGGCAATACGTACCTCGCGCGAGTCCGGATACTTGCGCAGGAAGTCCGAGACCAGCTTGGTGGCTTCCTTGTTGTCCGAGGCCACCTGGGCAGCGGTCAGCACCGCCAGTTCGGAGTCGGGCTTGATCTTGAGCGCGGCGCGGGCCTCGCGCTGGGCGTATTCGCTGTCGCCCACGCTGAAGGCACCCTGGGCCAGGGCCAGGTGGGTTTCCATCAGGTCGCCGTAGGGCTGGGCGATCTTCTGCAGGATGGCGAAGCTGGCCTGCTTGTCCTTGGCCCGCACCAGCAGGCGCTGGATCTGCAGGAGCATCGGGCCGCGCGCCTGGGGCGCGGCATCGGCCAGGCGCTGGGTCAGCAGCGGCTCGATCTCGTCGACGCTGTCCGAGAGCATGATCAGGCCCAGGTAGTTCTGCAGGGCTTCATCCGAATGCGGCGCCAGCTCGGTCCACAGGCGTACCGCCACCAGTGCTTCGCTGGGCTGGCGCGCGATCACCGCCATTTCGGCAGCGCGCTTGGCCAGGCGCGGATCACGCGTCTGCTGGGCGGCCGACAGGATGGTCACATAGGCCGATTGCCATTGGCCGCGCTGGAAGGCGATTTCGGCTGTCAGCACTTTGTAAAGAATGTCTTCGTTCAGCTCGACTGCCGGCAGCGCATCCTCTTGCGGCTGTACCTTGGCCTTGGGCGATTTCTTGCGATTGTTCGCCGCCTTGGCCGACGCGCTCTTCTGATCCGGTGCCGCCTGGGCGTTCGCCTTGTCGCCGGACTGCTGGAAACTTGCGCAGGCGCTCAGCAGCAGGGAACTGGTAAGGAGGGCGATGGTTTTTTTCAAGATTTCATCCTGACGATTCTGGAAATGACGATTTTACGCGCAACACTCGTGGCTTGGCTGACAGTGCAGTGTAATCCATCTTTGCATGGCCGCCGTGACGGCGCTGCGCTCTTTGCTTCCGGTCTTGTTTTCGGCAACTGCATTATCATATGGACCTTCCCGGGCGCCGTCGCCTACACCTTCCCTAGTTGCAGCCAGATGCCAGAATTACCAGAAGTCGAAGTCACCCGTCGCGGTGTCGCCCCCTACCTGGAGGGGCAGACCGTCAGCGGCGTGGTCATGCGCCATAGCGGCCTGCGCTGGCCTTTTCCTGCCGGCCTGGACGCCTTGCTGGCCGGCCGCGTGGTGCGCAGCACCGGGCGTCGTGGCAAATATCTGCTGATCCATTTCGACCATGGCACGCTGATCGTGCACCTGGGGATGTCCGGCCACCTGCGCATCCTGCCGCCGGGCATCGCGCCGCAAAAGCATGATCACTTCGACCTGCTGGTCGGCGCGCAGGTCATGCGCATGACCGATCCACGCCGCTTCGGTGCCATCCTCTGGCATGACCTGGCCGATGGCGCGGTCGAGGAACACCTGCTGCTGCGCAGCCTGGGGCTGGAGCCGCTGGAAGAAAAATTCACCGCCCGCGAGCTGTTCAAGCAGACGCGCGGCCGTTCGGCGCCGATCAAGCAGGTGCTGCTGGCCGGCGACATCGTCGTCGGCGTGGGCAACATCTATGCCTCTGAAAGTCTCTTCAAGGCGCGCATCAATCCCCGTACCGCCGCCGGCAAGATCAGCCTGCCGCGCTACGAACGCCTGGCCGAAGCCATCCGCGAGACGCTGGCCGCCGCCATCGAGCAGGGCGGCAGCACCCTGCGCGACTTCATCGCCGTCAACGGCCAGTCGGGTTACTTCCAGCAGAGCTACTTCGTCTACAACCGTACCGGCGAACCCTGCCGCATCTGTGCCACGCCGATCCGACAGATC
>NZ_JAELUH010000007.1 GCF_016429215.1 Herbaspirillum sp. ASV7
CAACCATGGAACAGCGGTGCCACCCCCGGAAAGGCATGGCTGAGCAGGCTGGCAGTGGTATCGAGCAGGCTGCTCCGTGGTCCGCGTGCGGCCAGCAGACGACGCCGGTCAGGCGCCTGTACAGGGCTGGCCAGCTCGATGCGACGGCCGTTGCATCCTTCATTGAGCTGTTCCAGTACCGTGGCCAGTTGCGGAGCCTTCGTCGAGATCTGTTGCATCAGCTCGGCCGATTCACGGGCGTAGCGCGCATACTGTTCGGCGAAGGATGCGGTGGCGCTCCCGGTGGCTTGCTCCTGGCTGGAATCGGTAGTGGGCATGATGATGGCTTTCGTTCGGTGTTGCCTGTCTGTATGCGGGTCTGCTCGGATGGCTGGCTTGCGATGCTGCACTGCATTGCTCCGATTGGACGTCAGATTAAGAAAACTGCGCGCGCCGCACTATAGGAATGCCGCCTTTTGATGTGTAGGAAAACAGGAAGCGCTGCGCCTTTGCGGGACACGCCGGGGCGCTGGCCATGGCAACCCCGTCTTTGCGGACGCAGTGCGCCTGTACAGGACTTGTCCTACAAGGAAATGGGCCGCTGTCCGATAGCTGACGCGGCGCCGCCTTCCTAACATGACCTCATCCGTTGCAGGAGGTGCGACGCAACGGGCAAACACACCCGATAACGATATGGAAAGGGAACATCATGGAACATGGACTCATCGCTTGGCTGATCATCGGTGCCGTGGCCGGCTGGCTGGCCGGGGTACTGGTCAAGGGTGGCGGCTTCGGGCTGCTGGCCGATATCCTGATCGGCATCGTCGGCGCGGTCATCGGTGGCTGGCTGGCGGGCCTGCTGGGCATCGCCGTGGGGGGCGGCATCCTGGCCTCCATCATCACGGCCACGCTGGGTGCGGTGGTGCTGTTGGTGATCGTGCGCGCCTTCAGGCGGGCCTGAGCACGCGGTCACTGGCAGCACTGCTGGAATGCGTCCGCGCCTTGGTGCGCGGGCGCTTTTTCCACGTCATCTGGAACGGTAGGGCGGTGGGTCATGCCAGGCAACAGTGATCCAGGACAAATCCTTCCACGAGAGAATGCACGCGACAGCGCTGCAAATGCTGCACTGCCGTTACAATGCCCGCCAACATAGCGAGAATGAGGATCGGCTGTTGCCGCGCAGCATGTGGCGCCAGCACGGCTGATCCGGATGCGGGTCCTGTTTCCATCTATCAAGAAAAGCCACCATGAGTAGCGTCAATCCCCTGGCCGGCAAGCGCGCCGCCCCTTCGGCACTGGTCAACCTGCCGGTGCTGCTGTCCAACTATTACAGCCTGCGTCCCGACGTGGGCCAGGCCAGCCATCGCGTGGCCTTCGGCACCTCGGGCCACCGCGGCAACGCCAACGCCCACAGTTTCAACGAATGGCACGTCCTGGCCATCACCCAGGCCATCTGCGATTACCGCCGCGAGCAGGGCTTCAAGGGCCCGCTATTCCTGGGTATCGATACCCATGCCTTGTCCGAGCCGGCCTGGCACAGCGCACTGGAAGTGCTGGCCGCCAACGAGGTGGTGACCATGCTGGCCGAGGGCAGCCCGTATGCGCCCACCCCGGCCGTGTCGCATGCCATCCTCACGCACAACCGCGTCCATCGCGACAAGCTGGCCGATGGCATCGTGGTCACGCCCTCGCACAATCCGCCCGACAATGGCGGCTTCAAGTACAACATGCCCAATGGCGGCCCGTCGGATTCCAACGTCACCGGCTGGATCGAGCAGCGCGCCAATGCCTATCTGGAGCAGCAGTTGCAGGGCGTGCGCCGGATCAGCTTCGAAAAGGCGCTCAAGGCCGATACCACGCGCCGCTACGATTACCTCGACAACTACGTCGGCGACCTGCCCAACATCATCGACCTGGCCGCCATCGCCGGGGCCAACGTGCGCATCGGTGTGGACCCGCTGGGTGGTGCCGGCCTGCATTACTGGTCGGCCATCGCCGATCGCTACAAGCTGAACCTGGAAGTGGTCAACACCGATGTCGATGCCACTTTCCGCTTCGTGCCGCTGGATTGGGATGCGCAGATCCGCATGGATCCGTCCTCGCCCTACGCAATGAGCGAGCTCATCGCCCTGAAGGACCGGTTCGACGTGGCCATGGCCTGCGATACCGACCACGACCGCCACGGCATCGTCGCCAGCAGCAGCGGCCTGATGCCGGCCAATGACTACCTGTCGGTGGCGGTGTACTACCTGTTCCGCCATCGTCCGGCCTGGCGCGCTGATGCAGCCGTGGGCAAGACCCTGGTGTCGAGCCAGATGATCAACCGGGTGGCCGCACACCTGGGCCGCAAGCTGGTGGAGATGCCGGTGGGCTTCAAGTGGTTCGTCGACGGCCTGTATGACGGCAGCCTGGCCTTCGGTTGCGAGGAGAGCGCCGGCGCCTCCTTCGTGCGTTTCGATGGCCAGCCCTGGAGCACCGACAAGGATGGCATCACCGCCGCGCTGCTGGCCGCCGAGATGACCGCGCGTACCGGCAACGATCCCGGCTGCATCTACCAGGAGCTGACCCAGCAACTGGGCGCGCCTCTCAATGGCCGTATCGAAGCCGCTGCCACGCCTGAGCAGAAAACGCGCCTGTCCAAGCTGTCGCCGGACGACGTCAGCTCCACCGAGCTGGCCGGCGACGTCATCCGCGAGGTCCTGACGACGGCACCGGCCAATGGCAAGGCCTTCGGTGGCCTGAAGATCGTCACCGACAATGGCTGGTTCGCTGCACGCCCGTCCGGCACCGAAAGCATCTACAAGATCTACGGCGAGAGCTTCCGCGACCAAGCCCACCTGGACAAGATCTTTGCTGAAGCGCAGGATATCGTCAGCCGGGCGCTCAAGGCAGCCTGACACCCTCCTGGAGGGCAGAGCGCAACGCCGCTGGCTGCGAGGCTGGCGGCGTTTTTTCCATCCTTCCTACAGGCGAATGGGCGGGTGTCCGGCTGAGGGGGGGCGTGCGGCATCGTAGGATGATCTCAAGTCCATGCCACCACGCCGCTCAAGGAGGAACATCATGGAACCAGTACCATCGCAGCCCGCAGCGGCAAAGGCCCGGCCCGCGCCGGCAGCCGATCCCGCAGCCGAACCCGCAGCCGAACCCGCAGCCGAACCAGCGCCGGGGCTGGAACCGGACGGCACCGAAGACCCCTGGGCCAATGCCGACGACGGCGTCCTGCCCGGTCCCGCCGACCGGCCGCTGCGCCAGCAGCCACCTTCATCGGAGACACCTATGCACAAGCCTCAGGATATTCCGCCGGTAGAAGTCCCACCGCTGGACCCGACACCGCCGCAAGATCCCATTCCGCACCAGAACCCCACCACCGTGATCGGAAAGGGGTGAGCGCACGGTCAGCCCGTGTGCCGCTTTATCGCCGATGCACAAGAGGAGTCCTACTTGAGCTTTGCCTTGCATACCCCCCAGGAAACGCCGCCCACCCGTGATCCCCATCTGCCGCCGCCGGTGCTGCCCGATGATGATCCCGTTCCGGTCGAGGATCCACCGCTGAACCCACGGCCCTCGGACAAGCCGCTTCGCATGTAACTAACGCATGTCGATACGCATATGATCGTGCCGATCGCGCCTGTTTTTGGCGCGTTGCCAAACCAAGCCGGTTCCGGCAAGTGGACAGACACATTCAGATTTTTCTGATAGGAGCACGCCTGCACCTGTGAAAACATGGCGGACCAGCCTGGAGCCTGCTCCAGGGTCTTCGCCATCGTCGTCACTTTGCAAGGAGAGCCGGTCTTGTCCCAACTTCCCCATCGCCTGCGTTCGCCAGGGCGGCATGTGATCGAGGCGCCGGCATCTCTCTACGTGGTGGTACGTGCCAGGGGGGAGGGCGGCCCGCCCGGCCAGCCGGGGGATTGCCAGGTCCTGTGCGAGCAGCGGGCGGATCGCTGGGGCCATCCCCAGTTGTCGATGGTGGTCTACCTGTCGCCCTTTGATGCCTGTCTGGATGCCGCCTGGTGCGGCATGGCGGTCGGGCAGTATCAGGTCGTCCCGGCAAGCGGTTTCGAGCCGCAGGCACTGGTCGGCAAGGGAGCGGGGCCGCTGCACTACTGCCTGCATCTGGCCTGGGGCGCTCGTGACGGCGCGCTGGCGGTCCGTCCGCAGGGCTCGCTGGTGCGGGTGTCGCTAGCGCGGGAGGCGGTCATCTGGCCGGGGATCGAGGCCGTGCAGCTGGTGCTGGGGCCAGCCGAGTTGATGTCCTATCAGCGGCTGCGGGAAAGCGCCGGCCTGTTCGCCCACGCTGAATCGCATGCAGCCATCCTCGCCTGCAGCGATCGCCAGCGCGATGCGCACGCCAGTCGTGCCATCGCCCGCATTCCCGCTACCTTGGCGGCCGGGGAGGGTATCAACCAGCTCGCGCTTTACGATGTCGAGGCGGCGCAATGGCATTTCGTGGCGCTGGAGGTCGGGCAAGGAAGGCCGGGGAGGCGGGTCGAGTGGCCTTGAAGCGGCAATATTTGTACTAAACAATCAGATTTTTCTGATATCGCACACAAGCCGCTTCTGTAACGATGACTTGATCGGGGTCCGCCCCGTCTCCCTGTTGTCGTCCGTGAAAGTGCCTGTTCCATGTGTGTTTGCCCCCTTCTTCGCCGTCTGGCGGTACACGCGATGCGCACCGCCAGTCTGGTGCTGCTGATCTGCAATGCGTCGTGCAGCGTGGCGCAGCAGCCCCCGAGAGTGGTGATCGACACCTGCCTGGCCTTCGGTCCGCCCGAGAGCAGCGCAGTGGCGATCGCACCACTGAAGGGGCGGCTGCAGGACCTGGACAGCGGGGCCCAGCCGGCCTACCGGCTGTTCATCCCCGATGGCGACAACAAGACCTGGCGTGTCGGCTACGCCAGTGCCGGCGTCGAGGGCGCCGACTATCTGTTCGTCAATTCGCATCGCGGCTACCTGACGCAAGCCGTCAGCCTGGACGCGCCGGTGCCGCGTACCGTGCAGAGCCTGCGCAATGCCTCGTTTGCGCTATTGCGCCATGACGGATGGCGCTATGTCTGCCTGATGGAGCAGCGCGGCAGTTCCGGCCGGTCCCCGGGGCGCTCGGCCTTCGTGGCCCGCATCCCGTCGCGGATGGGCACGGACCTCCAGCTGTTCTATGCCAGTTCGGCGCACCCGGGCTGAGCAGGGCCGCATTCTCGTATTGCCCGCAGGGGCGGCCCCCTTTATACTCCGGGACTTAGCATTGCTTCTGGTATTGCCTGCGCAGCCGCGCCGGCAGTTGAAACGGGAAGCCGGTGCGGCCCCTCCTTGGAGAGTACGGCCAATGCCGGCGCTGCCCCCGCAACGGTAAGCGAGGATGGACACGCAAACGCCACTGTGCCCCGTGCATGGGAAGGCGCCTGTCCTGAAGCCCGGACTAGCCCAGGCTTCATCCCGCCAGCCCGGAGACCGGCCAGGAGCAAGCTCTTGAATGACTCGCGGAGGGCGATCATGCGGACAGCTTCCATCATTTCCGGTTGGTTTGTTCCAGCGCCGTCCCCGTGCGGCAGGATATGGCATGGGCGCTTGCGCATGGGCGTTCTCCCATCCATCCACTAGCCAAGGAGCAGCCCATGTCCACCACTTCCGGCCTCGATGCCCGTAGCGCCACCGATTCCACCCATGCCGGCAGCAGTGTCTGGCGCGAGCGCATTGCTCCCTCCCTGCTGGCCTTTGCCCTGGGGGCGGCGCTGATCTACGGTGCAGGTTTCGCCTCCAAGGTCGAGCTGCATAACGCTGCCCACGATGGCCGTCACTCGGCCGGCTTCCCTTGCCACTGAAAGGGCGATGATGAACTGGACAGTGTTCCGGCGCATGGCGTCGGCAGTGGTCGTGGCCGGCGCCTTGTCGGGCGTGCTGCTCTCTGGCGTGCAGCAATTCCAGGTCGAGAAGATCATCCTCAAGGCCGAGGAGTATGAAAAGGCTGGCGAGGCCGCCGCAGCGACGCAAGCCAGCGCCGCCCACGCGGACGAGCACGCGCATCAGCACGCAGCGACCGCCTCCGCCCACGAGCACAGCCACGACGCCGATGCCTGGGAGCCCGCCGACGGCGCCGAGCGCACCGGCTACACGGTGCTGGCCAATGTCAGCATGGCGGTCGGCTTTGCCCTGATGCTGGTGGCGGCCATGACCCTGAGCGGTCGGCGCATCAGCTGGCGCGCCGGCCTGCTGTGGGGCCTGGCCGGCTATGGCGTGTTCTTCGTGGCGCCTTCGTTGGGCTTGCCGCCCGAAGTTCCCGGCACCCTGGCCGCACCCCTGCATGCGCGCCAGCTGTGGTGGGTGATGACGGCCGCCATGACGGCTGCCAGCCTGGGCCTGTTCGTCTTCACACGCGGCTGGCCGTGGAAGCTGGTGGGCCTGGCGCTGCTGGTGGTGCCGCACCTGGTCGGCGCGCCCCAGCCAGAGGTCCACGGCAGCGTGGCCCCGGAAGAACTGGCGCAGGCCTTCATCCACGCCACCGCCCTGGCCAATGCCGTGTTCTGGCTGGCCCTGGGCGGGCTGACCGGTTTCTTCTATCGCCGGTTTGGCTGAATGTCCGGCGTCGCGGCGCCTTTGAAAGTGAAGCAATGAGAACTCATCACCGCCACGTACTGATGTGCGTGGGGCCGCGCTGCACCGAGAACGGCGTCCTGGCCGAATCGATGTTTGCCGTCCTGGGCGAACAGATCGACGCCCGCCCCGAACTGCGCGTCAAGCGCACCCGCACCCATTGCATGGTGGCCTGCAAGGCGCAGGCCCCGGTGGTGGTGGTCTATCCCGAGGGGGTCTGGTATCGCTGCGAGGATGCCAGCGCCATCGAGCGGGTGGTGGTGGAACACCTGGAGGGCGGGCGCGAGGTCAGCGACCTGATCTTCCATCGCCTGGGCAGCGGCGATGTCCAACCCGAAGCGGAGAGCGGCGATGCCTGAGCATACTCAACACCCCCCGCGTATCGTGCTGCTCACGCACGCCCCCACCGACCTGGCCATGCTGGAGAGCGCGCAGGCGCAACTGCCGGCCGACTTCCCGGCCGTGGCCGGTTACGACCTGCAAGGCCTGCAAGCCGATATCGATGAGCAGGGCCATCCGCGCCGTACGCTGGCGGCCATGCTGCGCCATGAGCTGGCGGGGGCCGATGTGATCGTCCTGCGCGTGCTGGGCCGGCTGGGCGCGGTGGCGGGCTTTCCCGAATTGCTGCGCATGGCGCGCCAGGAAGGGCGCCAGCTGATCGTGCTGTCGGGCGCGGGCGAACCCGATGCCGAACTGGCCGCCGCCTCGACCGCCCCGGCCGACGTGCAGCAGCAGGCACTGGCCTATTTCAATGGCGGCGGTAGCGTCAACCTGGCGCAGCTGCTGCGCTGCCTGTCGGATCGGCTGCTCTTGAGCGGCTACGGCTACGAACCCGCGCAAGCCCTGCCGGAACATGGCATCCACCATCCCGACCTGGAACAGGACGCCACCCTGGCCGACTGGCAGGCCCTGCGCGCCATGGCGCCAGCGGGCAAGCCGGCGGTGGGCATCATCTTCTATCGCGCGCACTGGCTCTCGGGCAATACCGGTTTCATCGATGCCCTGGTGGCGGCACTGGAGGCGCGCGGCATGGATGTGCTGCCGGTCTTCACCTCGTCCTTGCGGGTCTCTGCCGGTGCGGCCGATGGCCTGCCGCCGGCCCTGCAATACTTCGGTGGCGCGGCGCAGGGGGGCGCGCACGTCGATCTGCTGATCAACACCACCTCCTTTGCCATGGGCGAGATCACCGCCGGGGGCGTCACGCCGGCCGGCTGGTCGGTGTCGGTGCTGGAGCAGCTGGACCTGCCGGTCCTGCAAGCCATCACCAGCGGCATGACGCAGCCCCAGTGGCAGCACTCCACGCGCGGCATGAACCCGCTGGATGCCGCCATGAACGTGGTGCTGCCCGAGTTCGATGGCCGCATCATCGGCGTGCCGCTGTCCTTCAAGGCCGCCACCGAGTCCGGCGCAGTGCGCTACCAGGCCTTGCCGGATCGCGTGCATCGCATCGCCGGCCTGGCGCAGCGCCTGGTGAAGCTGCGCAAGACACCCAATGCCAGCAAGCGCATTGCCTTCATCTTCACCAACTCCAACAGCAAGGCCTCGCAGATCGGCAACGCCGTCGGCCTGGATGCGCCGGCCTCGCTGATGGCCGTGCTGCAGGCGCTGTCGGCTGACGGCTATGCTATCGGCGACTTGCCCGACAGTGGCACGGCGCTGATCCACGAACTGGTGGACCGCTGCTCCTACGACGACATCCTGCTCACCGAAGACCAGTTGCGCCGCGCTGCCGCGCGCATCCCGGCGGCGCGCTACGCGCAATGGTTCGCTGCCTTGCCAGCGGCCCTGCAGGCGAAGATGCAGCGCCAGTGGGGCGACGCGCCCGGCCAGGCCTATGTGCACGACCAGCACCTGGTCATCGCCGGCCTTGACCTGGGCAATGCCTTCGTCGCCCTGCAACCGCCACGCGGCTATGGCATGGACCCGGACGCCATCTACCACCAGCCCGACCTGCCGCCCACGCATCATTACTACGCGCTGTACCGCTGGCTGGACGAGGAGTGGGGCGCGGACGCCATCGTCCACGTTGGCAAGCACGGTACCCTGGAATGGCTGCCCGGCAAGGGCGTGGGGCTCTCCGAGGAGTGCTTCCCGGATGCGCTCCTGGGCGATGTGCCGCTGTTCTATCCCTTCATCATCAACGACCCGGGCGAGGGTTCGCAGGCCAAGCGCCGCGCCCACGCCGTGGTGGTGGACCACCTGACCCCGCCCATGACCACCGCCGACAGCTACGGCGCGCTGGCCCAGCTGACGCAGCTGGTGGACGAGTACTACCAGGTCGAGGTGCTGGACCCCGCCAAGCTGCCGCTGCTGCAACAGCAGATCTGGGAGCTGGTGCGCCAGACCAACCTCGATACCGACCTGCAATACAAGCTGCTGCACCATGATCACGACCATGATCATGACCACGGACATGGCCACGATCATCATCACCATCATCACGGCCATCACCATCACGGTGACCATGATCACGACCACGATCATGATCACCCCCACGAGGAAGGCGAACTGCCGCACGCGCTGGCCGAGCTGGACGGTGCCGGCGTGGCCCACCTGATCGAAGACCTGGACGGCTACCTGTGCGAACTGGGTGCGGCCCAGATCCGCGACGGCCTGCACATCCTGGGCCGCATGCCCGATGCGCAGCAGCTGCCCGACATGCTGGTGGCACTGACGCGCCTGCCCAACCAGGACCTGCCCGGCCTGCAGGAAGAGGTGGCGCGGCTCTTCGGCCTGTCGCTGGACATGCTGCTGGAGCACAAGGGCCGTCGTCTCAACATCGACGATGCCCTGGCCCGCACCGCCGGCCGCGCCATCGTCACCCGCGCCGATGCGCTGGAAGCCATCGATGCCCTGTGCCTGTCGCTGATGCAGGCCCTGCAAGAACAGGACTATGCCGAGGCCGCCATCGATGGCGTCGTCGCCAAGCACTTCGCCGCATTGGTGCAGGCCCCCGCCGACGAGCGCCCGCGCCTGCAACCGGCTGTCGTCAAGGCCGCCGGCAGCGTGCTGGGTGGTTTGCGTGGGGCGGCGCGTCCGGCCTTGGCGTCGTCGGCAACCAAGCGCGTGGCGAGCGCGCCCAAGGCCACGCCGGCCATCGACTTCACCGCCTTGCGCCGCGTGCTGGCCTTCGCCTGCCAGCAACTGGTGCCGCGCCTTGCGCAGACCAGCGACGAGATCGGCAACCTGCTGCGCGGCCTGCGCGGCGGCTATATCCCGGCCGGCCCCAGTGGCTCGCCCTCGCGCGGGATGGCGCACATCCTGCCCACGGGCCGCAATTTCTACTCGGTCGATCCGCGCAGCGTGCCCTCGCAATCGGCCTGGCGCGTCGGCCAGCAACTGGCGCGCGAGGTGCTGGAACGCCATCACCGCGAAAGCGGCGACTATCCCGAGAGCGTGGCCATCAGCATCTGGGGCACCAGCGCCATGCGCACGCACGGCGACGACGTCGCGCAGATCCTCTCGCTGATGGGCGCGCGCCCGGTCTGGCGCGCGGGCAATCGCCAGGTGGCCGGCGTCGAGCTGGTGCCGCTGGCCGAGCTGCAGCGCCCGCGCATCGACGTGACCACCCGCATCAGCGGCTTCTTCCGCGATGCCTTCCCGCAACTGATCGAGCTGATCGACGACGCCGTGCAACTGGCGATTGCCGCCGACGAGCCGGAGACCATGAACTTCGTGCGCAAGCACTACCTGCGCGATATCGGGCAGGGCCTGCAAGCCGGCCTGGGCCAGGCCGAGGCGGCCGCCCAGGCGTCTTACCGGGTCTTCGGCGCCAAGCCGGGCAGCTACGGCGCCGGCATCCTGCCGCTGATCCAGGAAAAGAACTGGCAAGACCAGGCCGACTTCGCCGAGGCCTATATCAACTGGGGTGGCTTCGCCTATGGCCGCAAGGTGCAGGGCGCCGACCAGCGCGCGGCCTTCCGCCAGCGGCTTGCCGGTGTGCAAGTGGCCCTGCACAACCAGGATAACCACGAGCACGACATTTTCGATAGCGACGACTACCTGCAATATCATGGCGGCATGATTGCCACCATCCGTGCCTTGTCCGGCCAGCAGCCACGCCATTATTTCGGCGACAGCCACGATCCCCAGCGCGCCGCCGTGCGCGACCTGAAGGAGGAGACCCTGCGCGTGTTCCGTTCGCGGGTGGTCAATCCCAAGTGGCTGGCCAGCATCCGCCGGCACGGCTACAAGGGCGGGCTGGAACTGACTGCCACGGTCGATTACCTGTTCGGCTACGACGCCACCGCCCAGGTGCTGGATGACTGGATGTACCAGCAACTGGCCGAGACCTACGGCTTCGATCCGGCCATGCGCCAGTTCCTGGAAGAGTCCAACCCCTGGGCCCAGAACGCCATTGCCGAGCGCTTGCTGGAAGCCGCCAGCCGTGGCATGTGGCAAGAACCCGAGGCGCAGACGCTCGATCGTCTGCGTGAGCTTTACCTGCACAGCGAAACCCTGCTGGAAGCCCGTGGCGAGACCGTGCGCGGCAGCGAACATACCAAGGACCTGCAATGAGCCACGCCGTGACCGGCTACCCGTTTTCGGCCATCGTCGGCCAGCCGCTCTTGAAGCAGGCGCTGCTCCTGTGTGCGGTCGATCCTGGCATCGGCGGCGTGCTGGTACGCGGTGACAAGGGCACGGCCAAGAGTACCGCTGCGCGCGGACTCACCCAGGTCCTGCCATCGATTGCCCGCGTCCGTGGCTGCGCCTTCAACTGCGCCCCGGGACAGCCGGCCGAGGCGTGTGTGGTCTGCCAGGCCGCGCAGGACGTTACGCCCGTCGAGGCCGAGGTGCCATTCGTCACCCTGCCGCTGGGCGCCACCGAAGATCGCGTACTGGGCGCGCTGGATCTGCAGCAAGCCCTGCAGGGCGGCCAGCGGGCCTTCCAGCCGGGTCTGCTGGCGGCGGCCCATCGCGGCATCCTGTATATCGATGAAGTCAACCTGCTGGCCGATCACCTGGTGGACGTGCTGCTGGATGTGGCGGCCATGGGCGTGAACTCGGTGCAGCGCGAAGGGCTGTCGATCAGCCATCCGGCACGCTTCACCCTGATCGGCACTATGAACCTGGAAGAGGGCGACCTGCGCCCGCAGCTGCTGGACCGCTTCGGCCTGATGGTGGAAGTGACCGCCCCCACGGACAGGTCGGTCCGCGCCGAGGTGGTACGCCGTCGTATCGCCTATGAGGCGGATACCTCGGCCTTCGCGACGCAATGGCAGGGCGCCCAGGAGGCCTTGCGCACCCAGGTGGCGCAGGCGCAGCGCCTGCTGCCCGAGGTGGCCCTGGACGACGCCATGCTGGAACTGATCAGCCACCTGTGCTGCGAATTCGAAGTCGCCAGCCTGCGCGCCGACATCGTCATGCACAAGACGGCGCGTGCACTGGCGGCCCTGGAGGCGCGCGCGCGCGTGACCCCCGACGACGTGCGTGCCGCCGCCATGCTGGTGCTGCCGCACCGTCGCCGCCGCAAGCCCTTCGAGCAGGCCGGCATGGACCAGGACAAGCTGGACGACCTGGTCGACCAGGCAAGCCACCCGCAACCGCCGCAAGCGGGCGGCGACAGCGATGACGGCAGCCAATCCGCGCCGCCCGAATCCTCGCAAGGAGGGCAGCAAGAGCAGCAAGAGCAACAGCAAGACGAACAAGGCGAGGGCGGCCAACAGACCTTCGCCGTCGCCGCCACCGGCGCGGCCCGCAAGATCAGCGTGGCGGCCACGCCCCACACATCGGCTGCCAGCGTCAACGGTCGCCGCAGCGCCGTGGCCGATGCCAGCCGGGGCAGCGCCTTGCGCGCCGTGCCCGACGCCAATCCCGATCGCCTGGCCGTGGGTGCCACGCTGCGCAGCGCCGCCCTGCGTGGCGCACTGGCCGGCGAGGACAGCGCCCAGCTGACGGTGACCCGCGCCGACCTGCATCGCCAGGTGCGCAGCGGGCGCGGCGCCAACCTGATCGTCTTCGTGGTCGATGCCTCCGGTTCGATGGCCGCACAGCGCCGCATGGAAGCGGTCAAGGGGGCGGTACTGGCCCTGCTGACCGACGCCTACCAGCGCCGCGACCAACTGGCCGTGATCGCCTTCCGGGGCGAGCAGGCCGAATTGCTGCTGGCCCCGACCCGCAGCGCCGACCTGGCCGAACAAGGCCTGCGCGAACTGCCCACCGGCGGGCGCACCCCCTTGCCGCACGCACTGCAACTGGCCGCGCAGATGCTGCAACAATCCGCCCCCCAGGACGCACCGCCGCTGCTGGTCATCCTCTCGGATGGCCGTGCCAACGTCGGCCTGCCCGGCAGCCAGGGCGACCCCTGGAAACAGACCCTGGAGGGCGCTTCTGTCCTGGCCGCGCAAGGCGTGCCGGCGCTGGTGTTGGACACCGAAGCCGGCTACCTGCGCCTGGGCCGTGCGGCCCAACTGGCCGAGGCGCTGGGTGCGCCTTGCCTGACCCTGGAACAATTGACCGGCGACGCCCTGGCGTTGACCGTGCGCGCGCAACTGGGCGCGCGCTGAAAGGACTGACAATGATCATCTGCATAGGCGCCGGCCCCGGCGACCATTCCTACCTGACCCTGCGCGGCGCCGAGCTGATCCGCAACGCCGACGTCGTGGCCGGCTTCAATGCCGTGGTCGACGTGGTCAAGGACCTGATCCCGACGACCGCGCAAGTGGTGCTCATGGGCTACCGCGACCAGGTCGCCAAGCTCGACGAGGTGGCGGCCCTGCACCATGCCGGCAAGCGTTGCGTGGTGGTCTTCATGGGCGACATCCACTTCAGCGGCTTCCAGTACCTGGAACGCGTGGAGCGCGCCTGCGGCCACCGCGTGGAAACCCTGCCGGGGATTTCCTCGGCGCAGATCCTGGCCTCGCGCGCCCGCGTCTGCTTCGACGAGACCACCTTCATCACCTTCCATCGCCGTGGCGACCTGGAGCCCTTCAAGCGTCACCTGGTCAATGTGTTGAAGGATGGCCGCAATGCCATCGTCATCCCCTGTCCCTGGGATGCGGCGCGCTCCTTCATGCCGCGCCACATCGCCAGCTATCTGCTGCAACAGGGCGTCAACCCCGACCATCCCACCGAGGTGTGGGAAAACCTCACCCGGGGCGACGCCGAATGGCACGGCAAGCTGGCCGACTGCGCCGATGTCGAGTTCAGCGACATGAGCATCATGCTCATCCGCACTCTCGCGCCCATGGCCAGCCAGATCGAACCGCCGCCGGAGCAGGCCGCCAGCGGAGTGCCGGCATGACTGCCATGACAGGCATGAGCAAGCCTGGCCGCTCGGCGGTCGTCATTGCCGGCCACGGCAGTCGCGACCCCGATGCGCTGCGTGAATTCGAGGCGCTGGTGGACCTGGTGCGCGAGCGTGCCGGCTCGCGCATCGTGCGCCATGGCTACCTGGAATTCGCCGCCCCCACCATCGCCGATGCGGCCGCCGCCTGCGTGGCCGAGGGGGCCACCGAAGTGGCCGTGGTGCCGGGCGTGCTGCTGGGCGCGCGCCATGCCAAGAACGACATGCCCGCCGAACTGCTGGCGCTGGCACGTGATTATCCGCAGGTCGATTTCCATTTCGGCGCGCCCATGGACCTGCATCCGCTGCTGCTGCAACTGGCACAGCAGCGCGTGGTCGAGGCCGAGGCACAGTCGGAAGAGATCATCCACCGCCAGGACGCTTGCCTGGTGCTGGTCGGTCGTGGCACCACCGATCCCGATGCCAATGGCGAAGTCGCCAAGCTGGCGCGCATGCTGCAGGAAGGCATGGGCTTCGGTGGCGTGAAGGTCTGTTTTTCCGGCACCGCTACGCCGCTGGTGCGCGAGGGCCTGTCGCAGGCCGCCGGGCAGGGCTGGCAGCGCCTGGTGGTGTTGCCTTTCTTCCTCTTCGATGGCGTGCTGGTCAAGCGCATCTATGCCGCCGCCGACGAACTGGCCCAGCGCGAACCGGGCGTGGAAGTGCTCAAGGCCTCTTACCTGGGCGTGCATGCCCACGTCGCCGACGTCATGCTGGAACGCGCTGCTGAAGCCATCGAAGGCCGTGCCGCCATGAACTGCAGCCTGTGCAAGTACCGCGTGCAGATCGTCGGATTCGAGCAGCAGGTGGGCGAGCCGCAGCGCGCCCATCACCTGCAGGTGCGCGACCTTTCGGCGCGCGAGCAGGCCGTGCCGGCGCCATTGCAGACCGCGCCCTACGTGCCGCATCCCATCGAAGCCGAGAGCATGCGCATCATCGATGCCGGGCGCGACTGGAGCGTCTTCCCGCCAGAGCATCTGACGGTGTTGCAGCGCCTGGTGCATACCAGCGGCGACTTTGCCGCCGCCGATGAACTCTATTTTTCGGCCGGGGCAGTCCAGGCCGGCATGAAGGCGATCTTGCGCTGCAAGCGCGTGGTCACCGATGTGACGATGGTACAGACGGGCCTCAAGCGCGCCGTGCTGGAGCAACTGGGCGTGCAGACCTGGTGCGGCGTGCACGACCCGGAGACGCACCTGATGGCGCAGAACCTGGGCATGACCCGCTCGGCGGCCGGCATCCGCCGCGCCTGGCAAAAGTTCGGCAACGACATGGTGCTGGCCATCGGTGACGCGCCCACCGCCATCACCGAGGCCGTGCGCCTGATCCGCGAGCATGGCTGGCGCCCGCAACTGGTGATCGGCTTGCCGGTCGGCTTTGTCGGCACGCGCGAGAGCAAGGATGAACTGCGCCGCTGCCTGCAGGTGCCGCGCATCACCAATAGCGGCACCCGTGGCGGCTCGCCCTGGGCGGCCACGGTGGTCAATGCCCTGATGATCGACGCCATCGCCTGGTTGGTCGAGCAGGAACGGCAGGCCGAGGGTGCCGGCTGATGTCCGCGCCCGAGCTGCAGCGCGCCGAGTATGACCTGGCCGTGCTCGCGCCCAATGGGCTGCGACGCGGACGCAGTACCGGCAGCTGTGCCACGGCGGCGGTGCGGGCGGCGCTGTACCGCCTGCTGGCCGGCGTGACGCTGCAGCACACCGAAGTCAGCCTGCCTGATGGACGGCATTACTTGTGCGTACCGATCAAGGCGGTGCGCATGGTGGAGGAGGGTATGGCCGAGGCCGAAGTCCTGAAGGACGGTGGCGACGATCCCGACAACACCCATGGCGCCACCATTGTCGCCCAGGTGCGGCGCAACGAGGTCGGCGAGGTCCGCTTCTTCGCCGGCGAAGGTGTAGGAACGGCCACCATGCCCGGCCTGCGCGTGGCCGTCGGCGAACCCGCCATCAACCCGGTGCCGCGTGCCATGATGCGCGCCGCCGTCGTCGAGGTGCTGGACGAACTCAAGCCCGGTCAGACCGAAGCCCCCGGCTTCGACCTGCACATTGGCTGCCGCGAGGGCCGGGCCATCGCGCCCAAGACCTTCAACCCCAAGCTGGGCATCGTGGGCGGTATCTCGATCCTGGGGACATCCGGCATCGTCGAGCCGATGTCGATGGCATCCTGGATCGCCTCCATCGAGGTCTATATCCGGGTGGCGCTGGCGGCGTGTGAGCCGGGCGAGGCGCTGGCTTACCTGCCGGGCAAGATCGGCCGCGTCTTCGTGGCGCAGGAGCTGGGCCTGCCGGAGAAATGCAGCGTGCAGATCGCCAATTTCCTCGGCGATGCACTCGATTTCACCCAGCAGGCACTGGCCGAGAGCGGGCACACGCTGGCGCTGCTGTGGCTGGCCGGCCA
Source organism: Herbaspirillum sp. ASV7 (assembly GCF_016429215.1). GTDB lineage: Bacteria > Pseudomonadota > Gammaproteobacteria > Burkholderiales > Burkholderiaceae_D > Herbaspirillum. Next base: position 16,253 of record NZ_JAELUH010000007.1, read on the forward strand.
TCCGGGCAAGCTGGCCAAGGTACTGGATGGGGTCTGGGATACCCATTCCAGCAAGAGCAACATGGCCATGCAGGGCGTGGCCCGCGTGGCGCAAGAAATGAACGCGACAGGCGAGGGCGAGCTGTTCGACCCGGCGCTGTTGCAGCAGATGAAGGAAGCCAATACGGTGGAAGCAATCATTGAACTGGTGCGCGGACGCGATGTCGTCCTGTCGCGCCGCCTGTGGAGCGAGATCGAAACCCGCATCGCCGCACTGGCGCAGGCCCGCGTGCCAGCGGTGTCGCGTATCGAAGTGCGCCTGTTCGACCTCGATGGTCGTCACCTGGGAGCACTGGCATGACTGAGCGCAAGACCGGCCGCCTGACCGGCATCGGCGTCGGCCCCGGCCCGGCCGGCTACCAGCCGCTGGCGGCGCTGGCCGCCTTGCGCAGCGCCGACCTGATCTACATCCCGCGCGCCCGTGGCGCCGAGCTGTCGGTAGCATTGCAATGCCTGGAAGGCGTGGAGTTCGACCGCAGCCGCTTGCGCGAGATCGAGTTCAACATGGACCCCGACCGCCAGGTGCTGCAGGCCCACTATGCGCAACTGGGCGCGCAGCTGGCGGCGCAATTGCGCGAGGGCATGCAGGTGGTCTACCTCACCATCGGCGATGCGCTGACCTATTCGACCTATGGCTACGTGCTGGCTGCCGTGCGCGACCTGTATCCGCAATGTGATTGCGTGACCCTGCCCGGCATCACCAGCTATGCGGCCGCCGCTGCCGCCCTGGAATGGCCGCTGGGCGTGGGCAAGGAGCGCACGCTGATCCTGCCCTGTCCGGAAGACGCCGCCACGCTGCGCGCCGAGATCGAGAGCCATGACATCGTGGTGCTGATGAAAGTCGGCGCGCGCCTGCCCTGGGTGCTGGCGCTGCTGCGCGAGATGGGCATCGCCCGCCACTGCGGCTTTGCCCGCCGCATCGGCCTGGACGGCGAGGTGCTGGCCAGCGATCTGACATCGCTGGATGCGGCCGAGGCCAGTGGCTACCTGGCTGTGCTGTTGATCCGCAAGAGCGCCCAGGAGCAGCGCCATCGCCCGCAAGAAGAATCGAAAGGAAATCCATGAAAGTCTATTTCATCGGCGCCGGCCCCGGCGCCGCCGACCTGATCACCCTGCGTGGCGCACGCCTGCTGGGTCAGGTGCGCATGGTGCTGTACGCCGGTTCGCTGGTGCCCACCGCCATGCTGGAGCATTGCCGTGCCGATGCCGAGCTGATCGACACCGCCGCCCTGGACCTGGAGCAGCAGCAGGCCTGCTACGTGCGCGCCCAGGAGCAGGGCATGGACGTGGTACGCCTGCACTCGGGCGACCCTGCCATCTATGGCGCCACCGCCGAGCAGATGCGCCGCCTGGATGCACTGGGCATCGCCTATGAGGTGGTGCCGGGGGTGTCGTCCTTTACGGCTGCTGCCGCCGCTGTATCGGCCGAGCTGACCAAGCCGGAGGTCTCGCAGAGCGTGATCCTGACCCGCGTCTCCGGACGCGCCTCGGCGGTGCCGGAGTCGGAGTCGATCGCCTCGCTGGCCGCGCATCGCGCCACGATGTGCATCTTCCTCTCCGGCCCGCACCTGAAGAAGATCGTCACCGACCTGCTGCTGCACTATCCGCCCGAGACCCCGGTCACGCTGGTCTACCGCGCCAGCTGGCCGGAGCAACGCGTCTACCAGGGCCAGCTGGACCGGGTGCTGGAAGAGAACAAGCGCGGCGAATGGAACCTGACCACCATGATGCTGGTCGGCGCCGCGCTGGACAAGCAGCAGGTGGCCGAATCCAGCCTCTACTCCAAGGACTTCACGCACCTCTTCCGGGTGGTCAAGAAGCATAAGGATGCCGCATGAATCCCGCCGCCCACGCCGAGCTGGGGATCTGGCCGGTGCGCGCTGAAGCCGCGCCCCTGGCCATGCACCTGCAGGACAGGCTGGGCGGTGAGCTGTATCAACCCTGGCTCCAGGCCGATGCGGCGCTGTCGCAGCGCCAGCAGTTCGCGTTGGCCTACCGCCGCCATCGGCAGTGGATCATGCTGGGGGCCACCGGCATCGCGGTGCGCTTTCTCGATGGCCTGCCGCAGGACAAGCACAGCGACCCCGCCGTGGTGGTGGTCGATGAAGCGGCGCGGTTTGCCATCGCCTTGCTGGCCGGCCATGAGGGCGGCGCCAACAGCCTGGCCTATCGGGTGGCGCAACTGACCGGTGCGCAAGCGGTGGTCACCACCGCCACCGAGGCGGTCAAGCCGCTGGTCCTGGGCATCGGCTGCCGCAAGCTGGCCTCGGCCGAGCAGATTGCCACGGCGGTGACACAGGCGCTGGCGCAATGCGAAGGCGCCACATTGGCCCAGGTGCGCGAAGTGGCCACCATCGATCTCAAGGCCAGTGAGCCGGGCCTGCTGGCCTTCTGCGCCATGCATGGCCTGCCGTTGCGGGTGATCGCCCGCGAGCAGATCGCCCAGCGTGCCTGGGTCGGCAAGCCTTCGGACTGGGTACGCCAGAACGTGGGGGTGGAGGGCGTGTGCGAACCGGCAGCCCTGATTGCCAGTCCGCGCGGACGCCTGCTGCTGGGCAAGACCGCGCTGGATGGCGTGACGGTGGCCATCGTGGACGATGGTGAGGGCTGGCGTGGTTTCATTGAGAATTTGCTTGACCCAGCTTAGGGATGAATTCAATACCGTTCGGACTGAGTAGGCCCTGCAGGGCCGTATCGAAGGCGCACCTTCGATACGCGGCTTCGCCGCTACTCAGTCCGAACGGGCATGAGAAGTTTTGGTAGTCGTCGCTCAATTTTTGCAGGAAAACAGGATGGAAGCAGTCAACAACAAAGGTGTATTGAATCTGGTCTCGGTCGGTCCCGGCTTCGAGGAGATGATCATCCCCCGCGCCATCGCCGCCTTGCGCGATAGCGAGGTGATCGTGGCCTACGAGCTGTACCTGCGCTGGATCGCGCCGCACATCGAAGGCAAGGAGATCCATACGCCGCCGCTGACGCAGGAGCGTGAACGCGCCTTGCTGGCCATCGAACACGCCCGCGCCGGGCGCCGCGTGGCGCTGATCTCCAGCGGTGACATCGGCATCTACGCCATGGCCGCGCTGGCCTTCGACGACATGCGCGAGGACGACAGCTATGAGGTCAACGTCATCCCCGGCGTCACCTCGGCCAATGCCTGCGCCTCCTTGCTGGGCTCGCCGCTGTCGCATGACTTCGCCACGCTGTCGCTGTCGAACCTGCTGTGCCCGTGGTCGTGGATCGAGCAGCGCGCCAGCCACATCGCCCAGGCCGACCTGGCCTGCGTGCTCTACAACGTGCAAAGCGCCGGCCGCCAGGAAGGCGTCTACCGCATCCTGCAACTGATGCTGCAACACAAGGCCCCGCACACCCTGTGCGGCGTGGTGCGCAATGCCTATCGGCCAGGCCAGCAGGTTTCCATCCATCGCCTGGACGAATTGCCGGGCCTGCAGTTCGACATGCTGACCTCGATCGTCATCGGCAACCGCTTCACCCAGCGCAAGCGCGACTGGATCTTTACCCCGCGCGGCTACAACGACTGGAGCGAAGAGTCGCAGGCGCAGGAAGTGGCGCAACTGCCGCAGCAGGCGGTGTGGGTCTTCTCCGGCACCAGCGACGGCAATGCACTGGCAGCGCAGCTGGCGGGGCAGGGGCGCAGCGTGGTGGTCTCGGCGGCCACCGGCTATGGGGGCGAACTGGCGCGCGAAGATTGTCCCGGGGCCGTCGTCTGGGCCGGCCGCCAGGGCGTGGAAGCCCGCCGCCAGGCCCTGCGCGACAGCCAGGCCCAGGTGCTGGTGGACGCCACCCATCCCTATGCCGCCCAGATGTCGCAGCAATTGATGACGCTGTCGCAGGAGCTGGGTATTCCCTACCTGCGCTACGAGCGCCCTGGTGAGCTGGCCGCCGATGATCCGGATAGCTGCGCCGACATGGACGAGGCGGCCCGCAAGGCGGTGGAAGGCGGCAGTCGCATCTTCCTCGCCACCGGATCCAAGGACCTGGGCAGCTTCCTGCAGGCGCCGGGCGCATCGGATCGCCAATGGTTCGCCCGTGTCACGGCCGATCCCGACTTCATCCGCCGTGCGCTGGAGCTGGGCCTGCCGCGCGCCCACCTGTGCGCGATGCAGGGGCCGTTCTCGCAAGCCTTCAACGAAGCCCTGTGGCGTGACTGGGGCATCGACTGCGTGGTCACCAAGGATTCCGGCGAGGCCGGCGGCTACCGCGCCAAGGTGGAGGCCGCGCGCGCGCTGGGCATCCGTCTGTTGACGGTGCGCCGCCCGACACTGGACTACCCGCAGGTGGCCCATGATTTCGACGACGTGCAGGCGCGTCTGGCGCGGCTGCTGGGGGCATGAGCATGTCCAGTACTACCGCCGGCCTGCCGCCATCACTGCCGCCGATCCTGGTGACGGTGGTCACCGGTTTCCTGGGGGCCGGCAAGACCACGCTGCTGCGCGGCCTGGTGCAACGTCGCCAGTCGCGCCGCCTGGCGCTGCTGATCAATGAATTTGGCGAGGTCGCCATCGACGGCGACCTGCTGCGCGCCGATGGCGATGCGCAAGGCCAGGTGCAGATCCAGGATTTCGCCCATGGCCTGATCGCCTATGGCGACGACGAGCAGTTCGTGCCGGCCATGCTGGCGCTGGCGGCCCGGCGCGCGCAGATCGATCATGTGTTGATCGAAACCTCCGGGCTGGCCTTGCCCAGCGCGGTGATGGAAGTGCTGCAGTCGGACGCGCTGGCGCCGCATTTCGTGCTCGACGCCACCCTGGCCGTGGTCGATACGCCGCTGCTGCTGGAGCAGGCCTTCGCCAGCGGCGACGCGACGCAGGCGGCCACCGCAGGGCTGTTCCGCCAGCAGCTCGCATGCGCCGACGTGGTGGTCCTGAACAAGATCGATGGCCTGGAGGAGGCCGCCTTGCTACAGGCCGAAGAAGCCGTGCGGGCGCTGGCGCCCAATGTGCGCTTCCTGGAGCTGGCCTATGGCGCCAGGCTGGATATCCGCCTGGCGCTGGGCTTGCGGCTGCATCAGGCGGGCGCCGCCGTGCATCACCATTACACCCCGGTGACCATGCCCGGCGAGCGTGCCGTGGTGCCCGCCGATCAGCAGCGCTTCAACGGCCATGCACATTCTGGCCTGGGTGCGCATAGCCACGGCCTGTCCACGCACAAGCATTTCCACGAACAGGATCCGGGCTGGCAATCGTTCACCTTGCGCTGCAAGTCGCCCCAGCAGCCCGAGGTGGTGCGCGCTGCCGTGGCTGCGGTCGCGTTGGCCGAACCTATCCTGCGGGCCAAGGGCTTCGTGGCTACCGAGGGCGCGCCGGCACGGCTGCTGCAGGGCGTGCGTGCCCGCGTGGTGATGGCCCAGGCCAGTGACGCCGCACAGAGCGCCCGCGAGCGTTCCGAGCTGGTCTTCATCGGCTACCATCCCAGCCGCGCCCGGGTGGCCCGGCTGCTCAGCGAATTGACTGCCACCGAGTGGAAGTAATCCTCCAGAAAGACACCGAACCGTGAAAACCGATCCCGAATCGCACAAGCGCATGACCCAGCGTCACAAGGAAGGCTTCGAAAAGAAGAAGGCCGCCGCCCAGCAGGAAAAGGGTCTGCTGATCGTCAACACCGGCAACGGCAAGGGCAAGTCCAGCGCCGCCTTCGGCATGGGCATGCGCATCCTCGGCCACGGCATGAAGCTGGGCGTGGTGCAGTTCATCAAGGGCGCGCTCTACAGCGCCGAGCGTGATTTCCTGGGTGGTCACGACCGCTGCGACTTCCATGTCGTCGGCGAAGGCTATACCTGGGATACCCAGGACCGCGAAGCCGACATGCGCACCGCCGCGCGCGGCTGGACCGAGGCGGTGCGGATGATCAACGATCCCTCCTACGACATGGTGATCCTGGATGAGCTCAACATCGTGCTGAAGTACCAGTACCTCGACCTGGAGGAGGTACTGCGCACCTTCGCCGGCCGCCGCGAGATGCTGCACATCGTCGTCACCGGTCGCCATGCGCCGGAAGCGCTGATCGAACAGGCCGACCTGGTCAGCGAGATGCGCCCCATCAAGCATCCCTACAAGGAGCAGGGCGTGAAGGCGCAGAAAGGCGTGGAATTCTGATGGACGCCAACCGTAACGCCTGCCCGGCGCTGTTCATCTCGGCGCCTGCCTCGGGCCACGGCAAGACCACCATCACTGCGGCGCTGGCGCGCATGTTCCGGCGTCAGGGCAAGCGGGTGCGGGTCTTCAAGACCGGTCCCGACTTCCTCGACCCGCTGGTGCTGGAACAGGCCAGCGGCCAGCCCGTGACCAACCTGGACCTGTGGATGGGCGGCGAAGACCATTGCCGTCGCCAGGTCGCCCTGGCGGCCAGCCAGTCCGATGTGCTGCTGGTGGAGGGCGTCATGGGCCTCTACGACGGCGACCCCAGCAGCGCCGACCTGGCGCAGTTGCTGGGCATCCCCGTGATCGCCGTGATCAATGCGCGCGGCATGGGGCAGACCGTGGGGGCGCTGGCGCAGGGCCTGATGGCCTATCGTCCCGAACTGAAATTTGCCGGCGTGCTGGCCAATGGCGTGGCCAGTCCCCGCCATGCGCAGATGCTGCGCCAGGGCCTGGCCAATGCCCGTCCTGCCGTGCCGCTGTTGTCCGGCCTGCAGCGCGACATGCAGTTTGCCCTGCCCGAGCGTCACCTGGGCCTGGTGGCCGCGCCCGAGATCGCCGATCTCGATGCCCGCCTGGATGCCGTGGCCGAGCGCATGGCCAGTACCGCGCTGGCCAACCTGCCGGCAGCGGTGGAGTTTGGCGTACCGCCGCCTGAGCGTGCCTTCCCGCGCCTGCTGGAGGGCCGGACCATCGCCGTGGCGCGCGACCTGGCGTTCTCCTTCATCTACACCGCCAATATCGAACTGTTGCAGCAGATGGGCGCGCAGGTGGTGTTCTTCTCGCCCCTGGCCGACGAGGCCTTGCCGGCCTGTGACGCCGTCTGGCTGCCGGGCGGCTACCCCGAGCTGTACCTGGCGCGGTTGCAAGCGGCGCAACGCATCCAGTCCGACCTGCGTGCCCACGCCGAGGCCGGCCGGGCGCTCTATGCGGAATGCGGCGGCATGCTGTTCCTACTGGAGACCATCGTCGGACAGGATGGCGAGAGCGGTCAGATGTGCGGCATCCTGCCGGGCCAGGCCACGGTACAGAAGCGGCTGCAGGGCCTGGGCTACCAGACCCTGTCGCTGAACCTGCCCGGCGCCGTGGGCGAACACCTGCGCTGCCACACCTTCCACTATTCGCGCGCGGTGGTCGGCGCGCCCTTCGTGGGACGGGGCGAGCGCCTCTTCGATTCGTCCGAGGGTGAGGTGGTCTATCGTCGCGGCCAGGTCACGGCCAGTTACCTGCATGCCTATTTCCGCTCCGCGCCGCGCACGGTGGCAGCGCTGTTCGGAGGGCGCCAGGCATGAGCCCGGAACTGCCGCACCGTTATCCGCAGGCGCAGATCGATGCGCTCTATCGCGCCATCCGCGAGCGTCGCGACATGCGCCACTTCCTGCCGGACGCGGTCGATCCGGCCCTGCTGGAACGGCTGCTGCAGGCCGCGCACCACGCCCCCAGCGTGGGCTTCATGCAGCCCTGGCGCTTCCTGCGCATCAGCGACCGGGCACTGCGGCAACGCATCCATGCGCTGGTTGACCAGGAGCGCATCGCCACGGCCGAGGCCCTGGGCCAGCGTGAGGACGAATTCATGCGCCTGAAGGTCGAAGGCATCCTCGATTGCGGCGAGGTGCTGGTGGCCGCCTTGATGGACCGGCGCGAGCCGCACGTCTTCGGCCGTCGCACCATGCCGCAGATGGACCTGGCCTCGCTGGCCTGTGCCTTGCAGAACATGTGGCTGGCCGCCCGCGCAGAAGGGCTGGGCATGGGTTGGGTGTCGCTGTTCGATCCGGTGGCGCTGGCGCAGTTGCTGGGCATGCCGATCGGTGCCGAACCGGTGGCGGTGCTGTGCCTGGGCCATGTGCCAGCCTTCTATGACAAGCCGATGCTGGAGCAGCAGCAGTGGGCCACGCGCCGCGCACTGGATGAACTGGTATTCGAAAATCACTGGCCAGATGGAGAGGGCACAAGCACATGAGCACACCGGTCACAGTACGTAGCCTGGTCTTTGGCGGCGCGCGTTCGGGCAAGAGTGCGCACGCCGAACGACTGGCCCTGCAGGCTGCGCAGGAAGGCGCCGGCGAGATCGTCTACATCGCCACCGCCAGTCGCAGCGCCGCGCGCGACGACGCCGAGATGCAGCAGCGCATCGCCCATCACCAGCAGCGTCGTCTCGATCTGGGCGGCGCATGGCGCACGGTGGAGGCGCCGCTGGCGCTGGGTGCGGCACTGCGCACTCATGGCAGTGCCGGCAATGTGGTGCTGGTCGATTGCCTCACGGTGTGGCTGGCCAACCTGCTCTTTGCCGAGGGCATCGACTTTCCTGAGGTGGGACCGATCGATCCGCCGGCCGCCTTCGTACAGCAACGGGCCGACTTCCTGGATGCCTTGCGGGACGCACCGGGCACGGTGATCCTGGTCTCCAATGAGGTGGGCATGGGCATCGTGCCGCAGGGGGCCATCTCGCGCTGGTTCGTCGACGAGGCCGGACGCCTCAACCAGGCCGTGGCTGCGATCTGCGAGCGCGTGCAATGGGTGGCGGCGGGCTTGCCGCTCAGTTTCAAGGAGCCGGCATGCTGAGCGGCCTGTCCTGGCCCTGGCTGGCCGTATTGATGGCACTGGGCATCGCCAACGATCTGATGCTGGGCGAGGCGCGCCAATGGCATCCGCTGGTCGGCTTCGGCAACCTGGCCAAGCGCATCGAAGCGGCGCTCAATCGCGCGCCGGGCCTGCGCCTGCGCGGCGTGCTGGCCTGGACGCTGGCGGTGGTGCCGGCCGTGCTGGCGGCGGCCTGGCTGATCGCATTGTGCCCCTGGTGGCTGGCCGCCTTGCTGCATGCGGGCCTGCTGTACTTCTGCATCGGCCTGCGCAGCCTGCGCGAGCATACCCTGCCGATCGCCCGTGCGCTGGCCGTCGCCGACCTGGCGACGGCACGCCGCCTGACCTCCTATATCGTCAGCCGCGACACCCGCCAGTCCAGCGAGGAAGAACTGGCCAAGGCCGGCGTGGAGTCGCTGCTGGAGAACGGCAACGATGCCGTCTTCGGCACCCTGTTCTGGTTCCTGGTGGCCGGTGGGCCGGGGGCCTTGTTGTTCCGCCTGTCCAATACGCTCGACGCCATGTGGGGCTACCGCAACGAGCGTTTTTATTATTTCGGCTGGGCGGCAGCGCGCATCGATGATGCGCTGAACTGGTGCCCGGCACGCCTGACCGCCTTGTCCTATGCCTGGCTGGGCCAGCGCCAACTGGCCCTGGCCTGCTGGAAAGAACAGGCCCCCGCCTGGAGCAGCCCCAACGCCGGACCGGTGATGGCGGCCGGCGCCGGTGCGCTGGGGCTGGCCCTGGGCGGCGCGGCTATCTATGACGGCGAGGTAGAACAGCGCCCGCCACTGGGGCGCGGCGATCCTCCACAGGGCGCCGATATCGTGCGTGCCTGGCGGCTGGTGGCGATGACCACCGCACTCTGGATGGCGGTGGTATGCGCCGTGGCCTTGCTCTGCCTGGGAGGCCTCCATGCTTGAACATGGCGGCAACCTCAACGACGCCGCACGTCACTACGGCCGGCCGCGCAGCGACTGGCTGGACCTGTCGACCGGCATCAATCCGCTGCCCTATCCGGCGCCGGCACCGGCCATGGACGCCTGGCACCGCCTGCCCGAACCCTGCGCTGCACTGGAAGGTGCAGCCTGCGATTACTACGGTGCGCCGCGCATGCTGGCCGTGGCTGGCACGCAGGCGGCCATCCAGGCCTTGCCGCAGTTGCGGCTGCGCCAGGACGGCCGGCCCGCACGCGTGGTCGTGGCCGCGCCCATCTATGCCGAGCATGCCCATTGCTGGCAGCGTAGCGGCCACCTGGTTCGCGAAGTGCCTTATGCGGCGCTGGACGAGGAGGTCCAGGCCCAGCGCTGCGAGGTGCTGGTGCTGTGCAATCCCAACAATCCCACCGGTGCACTGGTGGCGCCGGAACAATTGCTGCGCTGGGCCCGGCAGCTGGCCGCACGCGGCGGCTGGCTGGTGGTCGACGAGGCCTTTGGCGACACCGTGGCCGCCCATAGCGTGGCCGCCCACAGTGCCGAGCCCGGCCTGATCGTGCTACGTTCGGTGGGCAAGTTCTTCGGCCTGGCGGGCCTGCGCCTGGGCTTCGTGGCAACGGCATCCACGCTGCTGGATGAATTGGCCGACTGGCTGGGCCCCTGGACCATCAGCGGCCCGGCCCAGCAGATCGGTACGGCCGCCTTGCGTGACCGCCACTGGCAGGAGCGCACCCTGGCGCGTCTGCTGGCCGATGGCGAGCGCCTGCATGTGCTGTTGCAGCGGCACGGTATTGCGGCGTCGGGCACTGCGCTGTTCCAGTGGTGGCCCGAACCACGGGCCGCCGAGTTCCATGCCGCCCTGGCCAGCCAAGGTGTGTGGGTGCGCCTGTTCACGCGCGGAGCGGGCGGCATCCGTATCGGCCTGCCGCCCGGTGAGTCTGGCTGGCAGCGGCTGGACGCCGCATTGAGCTGTTGGAGGGCACATGGCTGAGTTCGCCTTCCACACCCTGATGATCCAGGGCACCACCTCGGACGCCGGCAAGAGCACGCTGGCCGCCGCCCTGTGCCGGTTGCTGAAGAAGGATGGCATCGCGGTCGCGCCCTTCAAGCCGCAGAACATGGCCCTGAACAGCGCGGTCACCGCCGACGGTGGCGAGATCGGTCGCGCCCAGGCCCTGCAGGCGCAGGCCGCCGGCATCGCCCCGCATACCGACATGAACCCGGTGCTGCTCAAGCCCTCCAGCGACACCGGCGCGCAAGTGATCGTGCATGGCAAGGTGCGCGCCGACATGAATGCGCGCGACTACCACCGCTACAAGACCGAAGCCATGCAGGCCGTGCTGGCCTCGTACCAGCGCTTGCGGTCGCAGTACGCCTGCGTGGTGGTGGAGGGCGCGGGCAGCCCGGCCGAGATCAACCTGCGCGCGCGCGACATCGCCAACATGGGCTTTGCCGAGGCGGTCGATTGCCCCGTCATCATCGTGGCCGACATCGACCGGGGTGGCGTGTTCGCCCACCTGACCGGCACGCTCGACTGTCTGTCGCAGAGCGAGCGGGATCGCGTGGTCGGCTTCGTCATCAACCGCTTCCGTGGCGACATCAGCCTGCTGCAACCCGGCCTGGACTGGCTGGAAGAACGCACCGGCAAACCGGTGCTGGCGGTCTTGCCCTATCTGCATGGACTGCACCTGGACGCCGAGGATGCGGTGGCCGCCACGCAGGACGTCAAGGGTGACTTCCGTGTGGTGGTGCCGGTGTTCCCGCGCATCAGCAATCACACCGACTTCGACGCCTTGCGCGCCCATCCGGGCGTGGACCTGCGTTTTGTCGGACCGGGCCAGCCGGTGCCGCCGGCCGACCTCATCATCCTGCCCGGCAGCAAGAACACGCGTGGCGATCTCGACTGGCTGCGCCAGCACGGCTGGGACAGCGCCATCGCCCGCCACCTGCGCTATGGCGGCAAGCTCATCGGCATCTGCGGTGGTTTCCAGATGCTGGGTGAGGCGGTGGATGATCCGCACGGCGTGGAAGGCAGGCCCGGCAGCAGCGCCGGCTTGGGACTGCTGGCCATGCGCACCGAACTCACCAGAGAGAAGCGCCTGCTGCAGGTCAGCGGCCATGGCAACTTCAGCGCCGAGCGGCCCGTCGTGCGGGGCTACGAGATCCACATGGGCGTCTCGTCAGGCGCGGCGCTGGATCGGCCCGCCTTCGTCATCGAAGGGCGCGGGGAGGGCGCACAATCGGCCGATGGGCAGATCCTGGGCAGCTACCTGCACGGCATGTTCGATACCCCGCAAGCCTGCGGTGCGCTGCTGGCCTGGGCGGGATTGCAGGGCGGTGCGACGGTGGACCTGGATGCCCTGCGCGAAGCCAGCCTGGAGCGACTGGCCGAGGCCACCCGGCCCCTGTATGCGGCCTTGCAGGGATTGTCGACGCGCTTTACCCAGGCAGGCCGGAAATGAAAATCCCGGCCTGCGGGCCGGGATGATGGAGGGGAGAAGGGCGGCGTGTCAGGCCAGGGCTTCCTTGGCGGCTTCTTCCGGGGTCAGGCCATCGTAGTACAGGTCGGTGAACCACTCCACCTGTTCCTCGATGTGCTCCTGCGCCTGATCCAGCGTGGCGCCGCCCGCGACCAGGAATTGCTCGACTTCGGTACACCATTGGATCAGGGCTTCGGTTTCCGGGTCCAGTTTCTCTTTCTTGGGCATGATGACTCCTTGCTTCGGTGATGATGGGCGTGAGTGCCCTGTGCAAGGATAGGCCAAAGTGTCGGTTCGCGTACGATATTCTTTATCGCGCTGCCTCTAGGACAGCTGGCGCGCATGCGTCGGGACGTGCTGCTTCCATTGACTGGGCGTCACGCCGTGGGTCTGGCGAAAGCTCTTGCTGAAATGGCTCAGGTTGGAAAACCCCACGGCCAAAGCCGTATCGGCCACTCCCATCCCCTCGGCCAACAAGGCCGCCGCCGCATGCAGCCTCAGCTCGCGCAAGTGGGCATGGACAGTGCGCCCGGCCATGGCCCGAAAACCCGCCTGCAATTTCTTCTGGTTCAGTCCCACTGCCTGCGCCAGCTTGTCGATGCTCCATGACTCGGCGTAGCGCTTTTCCAGTAGCTGGCGCGCCTGCACCAGTTGCCGTTGTTCTCGCGTACCGACTTCGCCGCGACTGCCGCAGCGCAGATGCTGTAGCAGCTGCGCCAGCGTTTCCAGCGCCTTGGCGCGCAGATACAGGCAACGCAGATCGCCGCTGAAATCGCACCGCAAGATATCGGCGGCAATGCGCAGCATGACCGGCGGTGCGTGCAAGCCGCCCATCAGCGCGCCAGCCTCGGGAAGGCTGCAATCACGTAGCAGGTCGCGCTGCAGGCTCGACAAGGGTCGGCCACCGACTTCGGCCAGCGCCTGGTGCGTAAAGCGGATGTCCACCAGCCGGATGGTTGCGCCACCCTCCACGCAGAAGCGTCCTGCGACTGGCCGGTCGGCGGTCTGGATGACCGCCATGCCGGCCTCAAGCTCCAGCTGGGGACCACCATCGAGTGCCATGGCGGCCCGGCCTTCCAGCAGCAGCGCCACGCAGAACAGGGCCGGTCCTGTCGCTCTGACATCGAGCGCCTGACGCGGATGGCCGCGCCAGCCGGTGATGGTGATGCCGCCCGCCAGTTCATCCACCCGCGCCATGTCTGCCCATTCGGCGGGCAGGACGACGCTGGGCAACAGCGGGTGATGTTCCAGGCTGAGACTGCCATCCTCGGCCATGCTCCAGTTGCCGGTGTGCTGATCCATATGAAAAATCCTCGAAACCGCTAAGACGGTCGTGAAACCGTTCACGGGAAACTGTCAAAGATAATAATAATTCTCATTAACATAATGACACACCGAGAGTGAACATGAGAAAAAAAATGCATGGCTTTGCGTCCCCCATCCTGCATACGGCCATCGCCGCCGCGTGTGCCGCCTGGACCAGCCCGGCCCTGGCGCAGCAGGCGGTGACTGCTGCTGCCGATGAGCGTACACGTTTGGCGCCCGTCATCGTCACGGCCAACAAGCGCGAACAGAGCATGGAGAGCGTCAACGGCAGCGTAGCGGTGCTTGAACAACCCCAGCTCGACGATGCGCAAGTGCGCAATACCCAGGACCTGGGGCGCGTCCTGCCGGGCGCGCAGATGGCCGCCAGTGGTTCGATGCACTATCCGCTCATCAGCGTGCGCGGCGTCACGTCGGCGCAAGACTTCTACAATCCGGCGCTCACGCTGTATGTGGATGGAGTGCCGCAAATACCCATCCTGGTGAACCAGTCGCTGCTGGACATGGAGCGCGTCGAATTGTTCAAAGGGCCCCAGGGAACCTTATATGGCAAGAGCGCCGAGGGCGGCGTGATCAACGTGACCACACGCCAGCCCGACAATACTGTACGGGCAGGCTTGCGCGCCGGTTGGTCCAGCCGCGACGGCAATCTGCTGGAGGGCAGGTTGGCTCTGCCGCTGGTGAAGGACATGCTGTACGCCTCGGTGGCGCTGCGTCACGACGATGTGCCTGGCGACCTGCACAACCCTGCTACCGGGGCCGACCACCAGGGCGGGGTGCGCAGCAAGAGCGGGATGGTCAGGTTGCGTCTGGCGCCCATGGGAGCCCCATGGCAGGCCAGCCTGGCGGCCGGGCGCGAGTGTGCGCGTTCCAGTCAGGACGCCTATGTCGCCTTCAACGACATCGACAGTCGCAAGATCTACGTGCAGAGCGGGATGCCGAAGGCGCTGACGGATTTTTCGCAACGCCGCTGCGGTGATAGCCAATCGCTGTCCGCCGCCTACGATGGGGGGCCATGGAAGCTCTCGGCGCTGGCCGGGTGGCAGCAGGCCGAGACGGACCGCAGCTATCCGTTTGGCCCGTATTACACCGCCCAACCGGAACTCTGGCGCCAGGACATGCAAGAGATCCGGCTCGCGTCCCAAGGTCAGAACCGCACCTGGGATGGCCTGTTCGGCCTGTATCGACAGGCGACGGGCCAGAACCGGCGCTATCGCAATGACCTGCCATTGTTTGGCCTCAACGCGCTCGATACGCGATCGCACAACGAGACCGAATCGGCCGCGGTCTATGGCGACCTGACCTGGCACACCACCGAGGCGCTGGACCTCTCGGGCGGCCTGCGTTTCACCCATGATCGCGCCCGTACTGCCTTCGGCGGGACCGCTCTGAATTTCGCCACCTTTACCCAGCAGCCCTTCGGCGGCGCCAGCAACACCAGCGATGACAGCGTACTGGGGCGTCTTTCGGCCGGATTCCGGCTCGACCCAGTGTGGCGTCTCTACACCGGCCTGGCGCAGGGCTACAAGCCCGGTGGCTATAATCTCGCGCCCAGCAGCGTGGCCGACGCAGGCGCATTTTCGCGCGAGCGCGCCACCAGCTATGAGCTCGGCGCGAGATGGAACGGACAGCACGTCCAGGGCAGCATCGCCGCTTACCGTATCGACATCAAGGATGCCCAGTTGTACCAGGGCGATAGCGTGGGCTATCAATCGCTGCGCAACGTCGGCGACAGTCGTTCCACCGGGCTCGAATTCGATCTGGCCTGGAGCCTGAGCCGGCAGTGGACATTGAACGCATCCGGTTTCATCAACCGCGCGCGCTTCACCCGCTACGTCGCCTCTAGCGCCTGTACTGCCTGCGGCAGCAACGAGGTGCCGTTCGCGCCAAGACATGGTCTCAAGGTCGGCTTGCAGGGGGACCTGTCGTCTCCAGTCGGAAACTGGCGTCCGCAACTCCATGCGCGTTATCTCGGCGCGCAATACTTCGATACCGCCAATACCCTGCGCCAGAGCGCCTATACGCTCATCGACGCAGCGCTGGCCTGGCAGGTCCGTCCCGATACCGAACTGGCCGTCTACGCCCACAACCTGACCGACCGCGCTTACCGCACCTATGCCTTCTCCGGTGGCGCGCAACTCGGCAACTTTGCCCAGGTAGCCAGCGGCCGCACCCTGGGCCTCACCCTCAGCTACACCTACTGATGCGTCCGCCAGAGACGACAAGCGGCGCCGATGGCCGCGGTGGGCAACTGCTGGTTGCCATCGGCGGTGTCTACGTAGCCCAGAGCCTGGTCACGGGCGTGGCCGCGCAAGCCTTGCCGGCGCTGCTGCGCAGCCAGGCTGCCTCATTGCAGCAACTGGGGTGGCTGTCCTTGCTGATGCTGCCCTGGGCGCTCAAGTTCGCCTGGGCGCCGTGGATAGAACGCTGGCGCTTGCCCACTGGCCGCGCCGCGCGCTCACGCCCGATGGTGTTGGGTGGACAGCTGATGCTGGCGGCGCTGTTTGCATTGATGGCTGCAGCCGGCGGTGGACACGTCGGGCTGGTCATGGCGGCGATGTCGCTGGCCGCGCTGCTGGCTGCCAGCATTGATGTGGCCTGCGATGGTTTCGCCATAGAGCAGTCGCAGTCGTCCCTGCGCGGATGGGTCAACGTGGTGCAAGTGGCAGGGAGCTATGCCGGTCTGCTGCTGGGCGGCGGGCTGTTCCTGCTAGTGGCGCAGTGGTGGGGGATGGCGCAGGGATGCTTGCTGATGGCCTCATTGATCGCCCTGTTGGGCCTGCCCTGGTGGTTCCTGCGCCCGGCGGCGGTGGGGAGCAGCTTGGCGGTCAGGCCGGCGTCGCTGCGCCAGGCGTGGCGACGTCCAGCGGTGCGGGTAGGCCTCGTGCTGACGATCCTGCTGGCCATCGGCCCGCGGCTGGTCATGGGATTGACGGGCGCCATCCTGCTTGATCACGGCATGCCGCTGGAGCAATTGGCCTGGCTGCAAGGCGTGGGCGGCATATTGGCCGGCCTGACGGGCGCGCTTCTGGGCGGTCTGCTGGTTCGGCGCTGGCAAGCGCGCGCAGCACTGGTGGCGGCGTTGGCCTTGCAGGCGCTGGCCTTGCTGTGCCTGGCCGGCGCAGCCTCACTGCTCATGCAGGCAGCGACTGTATGGGTCTTCTCGATGGCGCTCTCTGCCACCTTCGTGGCCAGCTACACGCTGCTGATGCGATGCGCAGACAGCGCTCAGCCGGGTGTCGATTTCACCTTGTTCCAGTGCGCCGATGCCTGCATGGCCGTCGTGCTGGGCATCGCGGGCGGGTGGCTGGCGCACCAGCTGGGCTATGTCACTGTCCTCGGCCTGGCTGCGCTGGCGCTGGTGATGGCCATCGTGGCTGTTTGCTGTCGTGACATCGGACCTGATCCTTTTTCGGAGAAACAATGTGATGCAAACGTTTGAAGAACCATCCCGCCAGGGTTTCGTCATCATCTGTGGCGCTGGCGTAGCGGGCCTGGCCGCGGCCTGGTGGATGCAGCGTGCGGGCTGGCGCGTGCTGGTGGTGGAACAGGCTGACGAACTGCGCGACGGCGGCCATATGATGGGACTTTCCGGCCCGGGACTGGCCACGGTGCGCCGCATGGACCTGGTGACACGCCTGGCTGAGCGCGCCTATCCCGACATGGGCCAGCATATCTATCGTGACCGGCGTGGTCGCGAGATCTTGCGCATCAACTACCGCGAGGCGCTGGCTGGTATCGAGTGGCTCACGCTAAGACGCGGCGTGCTGGTGCAGGAGCTGCATGCCGCGCTACCGACGCGGGACATGGCATGGCGTTTCGGTGTGACCGTGCGAGAGGCGCGCAACCAGGCCAGCGGTGTGCGCGTGACCTTGAGCGATGGTTCTTACCATGAAGCCGATCTGCTGATTGCCGCCGATGGGGTCCATTCGTCGCTGCGTCGCCGTCACTTCGCTGCCGACGCCAGCTGTCTGCATCCCCTGGGCTACCGCTACGCCAGCTATGAGGTGCAGGACCACCTGTTGCTGGGGCAGGACTTTCTTTCCTATGCCGAACCCGGTATCCAGACCGAATACTATGGCCTGTGCCATGGCCGGCTGGCGGCGCTGCATGTCTGGCGCAGCCGCGAGGCGGGTTTCGTCCCGCCGGCGCAACGCCAGTCGCTGCTGCGCACTTGCACCGCCAGGAGCTTCGCCGGCGTGCGCGCCACATTGGCAGCGGTAGCGCACCCGCAGGCGATCGTCATCGACGACCTGGCGCTGGTGGAATTGCCCTCCTGGCGGCAAGGCCGCATCCTGCTGCTGGGCGATGCGGCGCACAGCCTGTCGCTCATTTCCGGCCAGGGTGCGGGGGTGGCGCTGGCCTCGGCAGCGATACTGGCGGAAGAACTGGAGCGTGCTGCCGCAGGCGGAGTGGCGCCGTCCTCATCAGTACTGGAGAGCGCCCTGGCGCGTCATGATCAGCGCCTGCGGCCCACCATCCTGCGTTTGCAGCATCGCAGCCGCAAGCTCGCGCCGATGTATGTGCCGTCCTCCCGGGTGGGCTTCGCGCTGCGTAATCTTGCGTTGCGGACCATGCCGGACGTGCTGCTCAAGAGATACTTCGCCAGTGGACTGAAATCGGAGGCGGAAGCTCTGGCCGCGCTGGCTTGAGCGAGTCGTGCGCTTGCGCCGATGCTGGCCGGTTTCCCGATATTGCCGAACTAGGGCGGGGCGGCCCGGGCCAGCACCGCCGCCGCTGACCTCGTCTCCACCCCCAGTTTCACGAAGATATGTTCCAGGTGCTTGTTGACCGTGCGCGGGCTCATGCCGAGGATGTCGGCGATGTCGCGGTTGGTCTTGCCCTTGCCCAGCCACAGCAGCACATCGTTTTCGCGCGGGGTGAGGCGGAAGCCCTCCAGCGATGCCGGCACGCCGGCCAGCTCGTCAGCCGTTGCGCCAGCGCTCATGCCGGTGGCTTTTTCTTCCAGCAACAGGCTCACGCCATGGCCCTGGCCCGGGCCGGCCAGGCTGATGCGCAATTGTCCAGCGTCGCCGTTGACCACCAGGGGCGGCGTGTTGTCCAGGCTCTCGCCCTGGCGCTGGCGTAGCAGTTGTTCCTTGAGCCAGTCATGCAGCGGGGCCGGCAGCTTGTGGCTGGTCGGTGCGGCGGGGCCAAAGTATTTTTCCAGCCAGAGCGAGGCCTTGCGGGTCTGCCACAGCGGCAGGCCATTGCCTCCCAGTACGATCACCGCATGCGCTGCCTGTTCCAGCATGCCGCGCGTCTGCGACATCATGCGTGCCGTGCGGATGTGGGCGCCGATGCGCGCCACCACTTCCTGCGGGCGGATCGGCTTGGTCACGTAGTCGATGCCGCCGACCTCGAAGCCGCGCACCACATGCTCGGTCTCCGACAAGCCGGTCATGAACACCACAGGCACGTGGTTCAGGTCCTTGTTGAGCTTGATGCGCCGGCAGGTCTCGAAGCCGTCGATGCCGGGCATCATCGCGTCCAGCAGGATCAGGTCGGGCGTGACGTGATCCAGCCGCTCCAGCGCCGCCAGGCCATCGGTGGCCACCAGCACGATGTGGCCGCTCTCGTCGAGGGAGTCGGAGAGCATGGCGAGGTTGTCGGGCACGTCATCGACGATGAGCACGACATGCCTATCGAACGTCGTTGAGATCATGGCGGAGCAGCTCCTTGATGCGGGTGACATATTCGTTGAGACGGAATTGCTTCACCAGTTGCCGCAGTTCGGTGGTGAAGGGCAGGTAGGCCGGGTCCTGGCGTTCCATGGCATCGAGCTGGCGCAGGATTTCCTTGGCATAGCCGATCGCCCCCAGTTCCAGCAGGGCACGCAGTTTGTTCTGGGCCGGCACCAGCATGAGCGCCTGCGCTGCCGGCGCAGCCTGGGCAACAGGCGCGCCGCCGGCCACCCAGTCCAGCTGCAGGTGCAGGCGGATCTTGTTGAGCAATTCGTTGTAGGCCACCGGCTTGACCATGAAGTCGTCGACCAGCGGCGGTTCGTTGCGCTCGTGCAGGTTCTCGAAGGCATTGGCCGAGACCAGGATGATGGGGAGCGTCGCCAGCCCGCGCGCGCGGATGGCGCGGGCCACCGACCAGCCATCCATCTGCGGCATGGCGATGTCCAGCAGGACCAGGTCGGGCCGTTCCAGCGAGAGCCTCTCCATGCAGGCCAGTCCGCTGTCGGCCTCGCTGACCACGAAGCCCAGCGGCATGAGCATGTCCTTCAGGAGGCGGCGCTGCGAGGCCTGGTCGTCCACCACCAGGATGCGGCGCGAGGGGCCGGTGTAGCCCGACATCTGGTCTTCCAGCGGCAGGCGCGGGCGTGGCACATGCACCTCGGGCAGGTAGATCTTGAGATGGAAGCTGCTGCCGCTGCCCACCACGCTTTGCACCGCCAGTTCGCCGCCCATGATGTGGGTCAGCATGCGGCTGATGGCCAACCCCAGTCCGGTGCCGATGTCTTCGCGCAGGTTGGCGGCGCTGCTGCGCTCGAAGGGCAGGAAGATGCGTTCCCGGTCCTCGTCGGCAATGCCGATGCCGGTGTCGATCACGTCGAACCAGGCGATCTCGCGGGCGTAGCGCACCTTCAGCGTGACGCCGCCCCGGTCGGTGAACTTGACCGCATTGCCCAGCAGGTTGATGAGGATCTGGCGCAGGCGCTTCTGGTCGGCATGGACGATGGCCGGCAGGCGACCGCTGGGTTCGAAATGGAAGTGCAAGCCCTTCTGTTCGGCCTGGGGCGCAAACATGCCGACGATCTGCTCCAGGAATTCCGGCAGGGCCAGTTCGTCGGAGGCCAGGCGCATCTTGCCGGCCTCGATCTTGGCGATGTCGAGCAGGCCATCGATGAGGCTCAAGAGGTGTTCGCCACTGCGGCGGATGACGGCGATGGCATCCTTGCGGGCTGGCGGGATGGTGGCATCCACCTGCAGGATCTGGGCATAGCCGAGGATGCTGTTCAGAGGCGTGCGCAATTCATGGCTCATGCCGGCCACGAAGCGGCTCTTGGCCAGGTTGGCGGACTCGGCTGCTTCCTTGGCGCGTTGCAGTTCGGCGTCGGTACGCTTGTGGGCCTCGATCTCGGCCAGCAGCAGGTTGGTCTGGCGCTCCGATTCTTCCTGGGCGACGGCGCGGCTTTCATTGGTCAGCACCAGCCACCAGGCGCCCACGCCCACCACCACCAGCAACAGGCAGAACAGCTTGACGAAGATTGCGCGCACCGACTGCGGCGCCTCCGGCAGGCTGCCCGAGAGATCGGCCATCTGCTGGAAGTACAGCATCCACAATACGATCGCCAGGCCGCCGGCCAGCAGGCCGAAGACCGTCAGGTAATGGCCGATGCGGGTATTGAGCTTGAGCGTGAAGCGCGCCGGCACCAGCTGGCGCAGGGTATGCAGGATCTGGTTGTGCAGCCGTGCGCGTGGCGTCTTGCAGCGGTCCTTGCAGCGCGCATCGAGCGAACAGCACAGCGAACAGATCGCCCCCTGGTAGGCCGGGCAATGGGCCATGTCGGGCGTCTCGAAGGCGTTGCCGCAGATGACGCAGTCCAGCAGGCCGCGTGCCTGGCCCGGGGTATGCGGCCGGTAGGCCTGCTCGGAGAGGGTGTCGCGCCGGGCGATGTAGTAGCGGCTGCCGGTGGCCACGGCGATCAGCGGTGCGCACAGCAGGGCCGTGCCCAGGGCGATGAAGGGCGCCAGCGCCGCCACCGTCTTGCCCAGCACGCCCGACATGGCGATGGTGGAGAGCAGGGTGGCCACCACCATCGATCCCACACCCACCGGGTTGACGTCGTAGAGGTGGGCGCGCTTGAACTCGATGTGCGCCGGGCTCAGCCGCAGCGGCTTATTGATGACCAGGTCGGCCACCACCGCGCCGATCCAGGAGATCGCCACCAGGCTGTAGAGCGCCAGCACATGTTCCAGGGCATTGAAGACGCCCAGCTCCATCAGCAGCACCGCGATCAACACATTGAACACCAGCCACACCACCCGGCCCGGATGGCTGTGGGTCAGGCGCGCAAAGAAATTGGACCAGGCCAGCGAGCCGGCATAGGCATTGGTGACATTGATCTTGATCTGCGACACCACCACGAACAGCACCACCGCCCCCAGCGCCAGGGCCGGGCTGCCGAACACATACTGATAGCCGACCAGGTACATCTGCGTCGGCTCCACCGCGCGCGCCATGGGCACCTCATGCTGGATGGCCAGGAAGGCCAGCAAGGCCCCACCCAGCATCTTGGCTGCGCCCAGCAGGATCCAGCCGGGGCCGGCCAGCAGCAGGGCGGTCCACCAGCGGCCCCGGTTGGCGGCGGTCTTCTCGGGCAGGAAGCGCAGGAAGTCGACCTGCTCGCCCACCTGGGCGATCAGCGAAAAGGCCACCGTGGCCGCCGCGCCGAACAGGGCCAGGTTGAAGGAACTGCCTTCCTCGGCGCGGCCGGCAAAACTCATCAGGTTGGACAGTGCATCGGGTTCCTTGTAGAGCACGCAGGCATAGGGCAGCACCAGCAGGACCAGCCATAGCGGCTGGGTCCACATCTGCAGGCGGTTGATGAGGGTGATGCCGTAGGCCACCATGGGGATGATGATGAGCGAACAGAGCACGTAGCCATACACCAGCGGCAGGCCGAAATAGATCTCGATGGCCTGGGCCATGATGGCCGCTTCCAGCGCGAAGAAGATGAAGGTGAAGCTGGCATAGATCAGCGAGGTGATGGTCGAGCCGATATAGCCGAAGCCGGCGCCGCGCGTGAGCAGGTCCATGTCCACGCCGTAGCGGGCGGCGTAGTAGCTGATGGGCAGGCCGGTGGCGAAGAATAGCAGCACCACGCAGGCAATGGCCCAGAAGGCGTTGGTGAAGCCATAGCTCAGGGTGATGGCGCCGCTGATGGCTTCCAGCGCCAGGAAGGAGGTCGCGCCCAGCGCGGTGTTGGCCAGGCGGAACTCGGACCAGCGCCGGAACGACAGCGGCGTATAGCGCAGCGCGTAGTCTTCCAGGGTCTCGTTGGCGACCCAGGTGTTGTAGTCGCGGCGGACCTTGACGATGCGTTGGGTGGCGGGATGGCTCACGGTGGCTCGCGTTGATGGATAGGGCGGTTCCATGTCAGCACGGTGTCAGCGCGTCGTCCTGCGGAACCTGTCGTGTTTTGTTGCAAGCAATTTTCAAACCATTGCGGCGCGCTGGGCATACGTCAAATGACGTATGTCGGTCCTCTCATGCGGCGCGAATTCACCAGGAAGCAGCAGCGGTCGCCAGCGGCACCTCCCGCCCGGGATGAGAAAGCCGCGCCGGCCGCACCAAGAGCAGGCAGGTCGCGTTCAAAAAGCGTGCAGGCAGGTCGGCCGGGCGCAGGGCCGGCCTTACGTCAAACAACGTATTGTTGCGCCGCACAGCGAAATCTATTCTCCGTCCCAGAACGACAGGCCAGCCAGCGTCCGCAGGCGGGCAATCCGGCCGGTGCCTGTGTTCCTTCGTCTGCAGGCAGCCACGAATGCACTTCACCGAGTCCAACAACAACGCCCGAAAGGAGTACCGCATGTCGCATTCCTCGTCTTCCAACCCGCCCTCGCTGCCCCGTCGCAAGGTCCTCATGGGCCTGGCCGCCGGTGCTGCCGCGGCCGCCCTGCCGGGCATGGCCTCGGCCCAGCAGTATCCGACCGCCAAGGTCAATACCACCAAGCTGGCCATCACCGATACCGAAGTCACCGTGGGCCAGCTGCACTCGGCCACCGGCACCATGGCCATCAGCGAGACCGGGTCGATCCAGGCCGAGCGCCTGGCCATCGAGCAGATCAATGCCATGGGCGGCATCCTCGGTCGCAAGATCAAGATCATCCAGGAAGACGGCGCCAGCGACTGGCCCACCTTCGCCGAAAAGGCCAAGAAGCTGCTGGAGAACGACCGCGTGGCAGCCGTCTTCGGCTGCTGGACCTCGGCCTCGCGCAAGGCGGTGTTGCCGGTGTTCGAGAAGGACAACGGCTTGCTCTACTACCCGACCTTCTACGAAGGCCTGGAGCAATCCAAGAACGTCTTCTATACCGGCCAGGAGGCGACGCAACAGGTGCTGGCAGGCCTGAACTGGGTGGCCAAGGAAAAGAAGGCCAAGACCTTCTTCCTGGTCGGCTCCGACTACATCTGGCCGCGCACCTCCAACAAGATCGCCCGCAAGCACATCGAGAACGTGCTCAAGGGCTCGGTGGTGGGCGAGGAATACTATCCGCTGGGCAATACCCAGTTCGGCTCGCTGATCAACAAGATCAAGCTGAAGAAACCCGACGTCATCTTCGCCGACGTGGTAGGCGGCTCCAACGTGGCCTTCTACAAGCAGTTGAAGGCCGCCGGCGTCACCGCCAAGACCCAGAACCTGCTGACCATCTCGGTGACCGAGGATGAAATGCTGGGCATCGGCGGCGAGAACGTGGAGGGCTTCTTCGCTTCCATGAAGTATTTCCAGAGCCTGGACAACGCCAACAACAAGAAATTCGTGGCCGAGTTCAAGGCCAAGTTCGGTGCCAATTCGGTCATCGGCGACGTCACCCAGGCCGCCTATCTCGGCCCCTGGCTGTGGAAGGCGGCGGTGGAAAAGGCCGGCAGCTTCGACGTCGACAAGGTGGTGGCGGCCTCCCCGGGCATCGAACTCAAGACCGCCCCGGAAGGCTACGTCAAGGTCCACGAGAACCACCACCTGTGGAGCAAGACCCGTATCGGCGAAGCGCAGAAGGACGGCCAGTTCAAGGTGGTCTATGAGTCCGACCTGATCGAGCCCAATCCCTTCCCCAAGGGTTACCAGTAAGACCTTGCAGCAACTGCCTTGATACATCGCATCCCCGTTCGTCCTGAGCAGGCCCGCAGGGCCGTATCGAAGGCTCTCCTGAGCCTGTCGAAGGAGTGCTTTGTTCTCTGGTCTTCGATACGCGGCTTGCGCCGCTACTCAGTCCGAACGGTGGGAGGGTGCTTCGGAGCGTGCTTCCTCCTTCAGTGCAGCAAAGCGGCGGCGTCTGTAGTGACATGCGGGCGCTGCCGCCCCTTACCGGTCAATTCATCCTTGCCCATCGGGAGTCAACATGGTTTCTCTATCCGAATTCGGCGCCATCTTCGCCATGCAGGGCTTCAATGGCCTGTCGGTGTTCTGCGTCCTGCTGCTGATGGCGCTGGGCCTGGCCATCATCTTCGGGCAGATGGGCGTGATCAACATGGCCCACGGTGAATTTCTCACCATCGGCGCCTACATCACCTACCTGCTGTCGCACCTGACCACCACCTATGCGCCGGCCTTGCAGCCGTTCTACTTCTTCGCGGCCATCGTGCTGTCCTTCGCGGTGGCCTATGGCGTGGGTTACCTGACCGAGCTGCTGTTGATCAGCCGCCTCTACAAGCGTCCGCTCGACACGCTCCTGGCCACCTGGGGCCTGTCGCTGGCGATGCAGCAGACCTTCCGTTCAATCTTCGGTGCCAAGGAAGTCAGCGCCACCTTGCCGGACTGGCTGATGGGTTCCTTCAAGCCGACCGACGCCATCGATATTCCCATCAATGGCCTGTTCATGATGGGCATCACGGTCTTGCTCACGGGGTCCATCTTCGTGCTGCTGTTCCGCTCGCGCTGGGGCCTGCAGGTGCGCGCCACGATGCAGAACCGGGTCATGAGCGGGGCAGTCGGCATCAATACCCGCAAGGTCGACCGCACCACCTTCGCGCTCGGTTGCGGCGTGGCCGGGGTGGCGGGGGCGGCCTTTACCACCATCGGTTCCACCGGCCCCACCAGCGGTTCGCTCTACATCGTCGATACCTTCCTGGTGGTGGTCTTCGGCGGTGCGCAAAGCCTGATCGGCACCATCGCCTCGGCCTTCTCGATCGCCCAGACGCAATCGACGGCGGAGTTCTTCCTGACCGGGTCCATGGCCAAGGTGCTGACGCTCTCGGCGGTGATCCTAATCCTGATGCTGCGTCCGCAGGGCCTGTTCTCGGCCAAGGTGCGCAAGTGATGGCCGGCTTCTCTTTCTCCAATAACCCGTGCGAGGTCCGATGATGCATGCAGCCTATGAAAAACTGTTGGGCGGGCGCTCCGGAGCGGTGGGCCTGCTGGTGATGGCGGCGCTGTTGCTGGTGGTGTTCCCGCTGACGCTGGACATGTTCCGTCTCAACCTGGTGGGCAAGTACCTGTCCTACGCCTTCGTGGCGGTCGGGCTGGTGCTGTGCTGGGGCTATGGCGGCATCCTCAGCCTGGGGCAGGGCGTGTTCTTCGGCCTGGGTGGCTATTGCATGGCCATGTTCCTCAAGCTCGAAGCCTCCGACCCCATCAGCACCAAGATCCAGTCCACGCCGGGCATTCCCGACTTCATGGACTGGAACCAGATCACCGCCTTGCCAGCGATGTGGGAACCCTTCCACAGCTTTGCCTTCACGGTCCTGGCGGTGCTGTTGGTGCCTACGCTGCTGGCCATGCTGATCGGCCTGGCCATGTTCAAGCGGCGGGTGGGGGACGTGTATTTTTCCATCGTCACCCAGGCCATCGCCGCCATCCTCTCCATCCTCATCATCGGCCAGCAAGGCCTGACCGGCGGCGTCAACGGCATCACCGACCTGAAGACCCTGATGGGCTGGGACATCCGTACCGACCATGCCAAGCTGGTGCTGTACTTCGTCAATGCGGGTCTGCTGTTCGGCTGCATCCTGTTCGGCCGCTATGTGCTGGGCTCCAAGCTGGGGCGCCTGCTGGTGGCCATGCGCGACAAGGAGGAGCGGGTGCGTTTCTCGGGCTATGACGTGGCCAGCTTCAAGGTCTTCGTGTACTGCGTGGCGGCCATGTTCTCGGCCATCGGCGGGGCCATGTTCACGCTGCAGGTGGGCTTCATGTCGCCATCGTTCGTGGGCATCGTGCCGTCCATCGAGATGGTGATCTTCGCTGCCGTGGGTGGCCGCATGTCGCTGCTGGGGGCGGTCTACGGCACCTTGCTGGTGAACTTCGGCAAGACCTATTTTTCCGAGACCTTCCCCGAGCTGTGGCTGTTCCTGATGGGCGGCCTCTTCATCGCGGTGGTGATGTATTTCCCCAATGGCTTGGCCGGTCTCTGGCAGACCCAGGGCAAGCGCCTCATGGGCCGGCTGCGCGGCAGCTCCCGGGCCGCTGTCGCCGAAACCCCGGCGGCCCCCGCCAAGTCCGCCCCCCGTGCTGCCAGCACCGAACCCACCCGCGACGGCATCGAGCCCGGCGCTACCCTGGAGGCCAGCAAATGAGCGAGAACCCCATCGGTTTCGAATCGGATGCCCATCCGGTCTTGGCCATCGAAGACCTGACCGTCTCCTTCGATGGTTTCAAGGCAGTCGACAAGCTCAATCTCTACGTGCAGCGCAACGAGGTGCGCGTGGTGATCGGCCCCAACGGCGCCGGCAAGACCACCGTGCTGGACCTGATCTGCGGCAAGACCCGCGCCACCTCGGGCAGCATCAAGTTCAATAGCCATGAGCTGACCAAGATGAGCGAGCACGCCATCGTGCGGGCGGGGGTGGGGCGCAAGTTCCAGACGCCGTCCATCTACGAAAACCTGTCCGTCTTCGAGAACCTGGAAATGTCCTTCCCGCGTGGCCGCAAGGTGTTCGGCGCGCTCACCTTCCAGCGTTCGCCGGACGTGGTGGCGCGGGTGGAGGCGGTGGCCGCCGAGATCTTCCTCGACCAGCAGCTGCACACCCAGGCCGACCTGCTCTCGCACGGGCAGAAGCAGTGGCTGGAGATCGGCATGCTGTTGATGCAGGAGCCCGAGCTGCTGATGCTGGACGAGCCGGTGGCCGGCATGAGCGTGTCCGAGCGCGAAAAGACCGCCGAGCTGCTGGGCCGTATCAGCCAGGGCCGTTCGGTGGTGGTGATCGAGCACGACATGGATTTCGTCAAGAGCATCGCCCACAAGGTGACCGTGCTGCACCAGGGCAAGATCCTGGCCGAAGGCAGCATGGAGAAGGTGCAATCCGATCCCAAGGTGATCGATGTCTATCTCGGTCACTGAACGTCTATCCAACCCGGAGCCCGCCATGTTCAAAGTCTCGCAACTCGCCTCCGGCTACGGCCAGAGCAAGGTCATCCACGACGTCGACCTGTCGGTGGCCAAGGAAGAAATCGTCGCCGTCATGGGCCGCAACGGCATGGGCAAGACCACGCTGTTCAAGACCCTGATGGGCATCCTGCCGCTGCGCGGCGGCAGCATCAGCATCGACGGTGTCGAACTGGGCGCCCTGGAAAGCCACCAGCGCGTGGAGCGCGGCGTGGCCTACGTGCCGCAGGGGCGGATGATCTTTTCCCACATGACGGTGCTGGAAAACATCCAGACCGGCTTGCCGGCTTCGGCCAAGGGCAAGGTGCCGGACGAGCTTTATTCGCTCTTCCCGGTGCTCTACGACATGCGTACCCGCAAGGGCGGCAACCTCTCCGGCGGCCAGCAGCAGCAACTGGCCATTGCCCGCGCGCTGGCCACCAATCCGCGCGTGCTGTTGCTGGATGAGCCCACCGAGGGCATCCAGCCTTCCATCATCAAGGACATCGCCAGGAGCCTCAAGGAAATCCGCAAGATCCGCGCGCTCACCATCGTGGTTTCGGAGCAGGTGTTGAGCTTCACGCTGGAGATCGCCGATCGTTTCCTGGTGATCGACAAGGGCCGCTTCGTCTATGAAGACACGCGGGCCAATGTCGATGCGCCCACCATCAGCAAGTACCTGTCCGTCTGATTTCCCCCGATCTGCAACCAGGAGCAAGCTTATGAGACACGGAGACATTTCAAGCAGCAAGGACGCCGTCGGCGTGGCGGTGGTCAACTACAAGATGCCGCGCCTGCATACGCGGGCCGAGGTGCTGGAGAACGCCAGGAAGATCGCCGCCATGCTGGTGGGCATGAAGCAGGGCTTGCCGGGGCTGGACCTGGTGGTGTTCCCGGAGTATTCGACCCACGGCATCATGTATGACCGTGAAGAGATGTTCGAGACCGCCGCCACCATCCCCGGCGAGGAAACCGCCATCTTCTCGGAGGCCTGCCGCATCGCCGGTGTGTGGGGTGTGTTTTCGCTGACCGGCGAACGCCATGAAGAGCATCCGCGCAAGGTGCCGTACAACACGCTCATCCTCATCAACGACCAGGGCGAGATCGTGCAGAAGTATCGCAAGATCATGCCGTGGACGCCCATCGAGGGCTGGTATCCGGGCGACACCACCTATGTCTGCGACGGCCCCAAGGGCTTGAAGGTGAGCCTGATCATCTGCGACGACGGCAACTATCCCGAAATCTGGCGCGACTGCGCCATGAAGGGCGCGGAGCTGGTGGTGCGCTGCCAGGGCTACATGTACCCGGCCAAGGAGCAGCAGATCCTGGTCTCCAAGGCCATGGCCTGGATGAACAACGTCTATGTGGCGGTGGCCAATGCGGCCGGCTTCGACGGCGTGTATTCCTATTTCGGCCACTCGGCCATCGTCGGCTTCGATGGCCGCACGCTGGGCGAATGCGGCACCGAGGAGATGGGCATCCAGTATGCCGAACTGTCCATCGGCGCCATCCGCGATGCGCGGCGCAACTGGCAATCGCAGAACCACCTCTACAAGCTGCTGCACCGAGGCTACACCGGCAAGATCAATTCGGGTGAATCACCGGCCGGCGTGGCCGAGTGTCCCTTCGATTTCTATCGCACCTGGGTCAATGACCCGCAGGCCGCCCGCGCCCAGGTCGAGGCGCTCACCCGTAACAGCGCCGGCACGCCTGAATGTCCGATGCCGGGGATTCCGACCGAACCAGCAGCTTGATAAGCCATTCGGGTTGGCAAGCTGATGTCCGTTCGGACTGAGTAGACCCAAAGGGTCGTATCGAAGCCTGTCCTGAGCTTGCCGAAGGAGCGCTCATGCAGCTCGCCAACCGCTGGCGCGCCTTCGATACGCCGCGTTGCGGCTACTCAGGACGAACGGCAGCAGCAATGCAGGCTGGCAGCAAGCCACGAACCTATCCACCACCAAGGAGATCGCATGCAACACTTCAAGATCAAGCCCGGCGTCCCGCTGGCAGAGCAAGCCGAACTGGGCCACAACCGCTGGCACCCGGACCTGCCTTTCCTGGCCTCGGTCAAGCCGGGTGAATCCATCCTGATCGAGTCACTGGACTTCCTCGACGCCCAGATCCAGGACACGGATGACGTCTCCGACGTCAAGAACGTCGACCTGACCCGCGCCCACCCGCTGACCGGTCCTTTCCACGTTGAAGGCGCCGAGCCGGGCGACCTGCTGGTGATCGACCTGCTGGACATCAAGCCGGTCACGCCGGTCGGCTTCTCGGGCGTGTTCGCCAAGGAGAATGGCGGCGGCTTCCTGGCCGATTACTTCCCCGAGGCCGACAAGGCCATCTGGGACTTGAAGGGCCTGTATGCCACCTCGCGCCATATCCCGGGCGTGCGCATCGCCGGCCTGACCCACCCGGGCCTGATGGGCTGCCTGCCCTCGCACGATCTGCTGGCCGAATGGAATCGCCGCGAAGCGCCGTTGGCCGCCAAGGGACTGGCACAGCCACCCAACCCGACCACCGCCGTGCTGCGCGGACTGACCGGCGCCAAGTTCGACGAGATGGCCAAGGTCGCCGCGCGCACCGTGCCGCCGCGCGAGCATGGCGGTAATACCGACATCAAGGACCTGTCGGCGGGCACGCGCATCTTCTTCCCGGTGTACGTGAAGGGCGCCGGTTTCTCGATGGGTGACCTGCACTTTTCGCAGGGCGATGGCGAGATCGGCTTCTGCGGCGCCATCGAGATGGATGGCGTGAGCCATGTTGGCTTCGACCTCATCAAGGGCGGCATGGCCAAGTACAACATCACCTCGCCCATCTTCATGCCCAGCATCGTCAAGCCGCATTACGAGCAGTGGCTGACCTTCGAGGGCATCAGCGTGGAAAACGGCGTGAACTACTACCTCGACGCCACCGTGGCCTATCGCCAGGCCTGCCTGAAGGCCATCGACTACCTGACCCACTTCGGCTACACCGGCAGCCAGGCCTACATGCTGCTCACGGCCGCGCCGGTGGAAGGGCGCATCGGCGGCATCGTCGATATCCCCAACTGCGCCTGCACGGTGGCCTTGCCGACCTCGATCTTCGATCAGGACATCACGCCCAAGGGCATGTTGAACGACAAGTCCTACTGGGGGCGCAAGGCTTAGCGGTTTGATGTGATGTGCTGTGATTCCCGGCCGGTGTCATGCCGGTCGGGTCTTTTCATCAGGATGGCTTGAGGAGGGAACATGCCCTTGTACGACATTCGCTGCAGTCATTGCGACGGTATCTTTGAACGGCTGGTTTCCCTGCAGGCCCTGCACGGCGAGACCGCCTGTCCCTATTGCAAGGCCATGACGGCAGCATCGCCCATGCCCACCGGTGGCCATGTCGGCCTGCAGGTCAGGCACCGCTGGCAACCGCGTAACGGTGCCGAGCAACTGGCCGGGCAAGGTGCGACCGGGCCCGGTACGCATGCAGGGGCAGGGCGCAGCAGCGTGCTGCACAACTGCAAGGGACATAGCTGCAGTATCTGCGCGACCTGAAAGGGGTGTCAGCCGAACAGACGGGCAGCGATCACCAGCAGGGCTATCGTGGCAAGCAGGCCGAGCAGGGCGACCAGATCGGCGTCCTGCATCTGCCTGCCCCAGTGACTGCCGCGCAGCGGCATGATCTTCGGATAGCGGCCCAGCGTGACAAGCTTGATCAGGCCGGCGCCAATGGCATAGAAGAAGGCGTTGAAGGCGAGGTAACGCAACAGGCCCAGTGAGAGGCCGATCAGGGTATCCAAGATGCCGCCTCCTTATTCCAGCATCGCATCCAGCCCGGCGGCCAGCTCGCCGAACTGGGGCATGGCGCGATCAGCCTTGTCCGGATCATGCTTGACCAGCAGCGGGCACCAGGCCGGGTCCACGCCCAGCTTCTTGGCCAGTGCCGTCGGGTAGCTGGCCAGCGCAGCCTCGTCATCCAGTGCCAGCACCTCGACCCGGGCCGCCCAGGCCCCCAGGTGCACCCAGCCGGCGGCGCGTTCCAGGCGGCCGCTGGCCAGCGGATCGGGCACCGAGCGCAGGGCGTTGACGAGGGCATCGGGGAAGTGCCAGATGCTGGCGAGCTCTGCCGAGACGTCGCCATAGTGGAAGCCCCAGGCCTGCTTTTCCTGGCGGGCACGGTCGCCATCGAGCACGTTGACCTGCCGGTCCAGCGGTGCCACGGTGGCCGCAGCCACGGCGTGCAGTTGCAACTGGCCGATGCCATGCATCATGCCGACGGTGAAGACGGCATCGCCATTATCTTCGCCGCTGCTGCCCTCATGCATGGCCAGCCAGCGCGCCGCCACGGCGCTGTAGAGGGTATGTCGCCAGAACTGGTGCAGGTCCATACCACGGGTGTTCTTGAAGGCAGCCACCATGCCATTGCCCAGCACCAGGTTGCGCACCATGACGAAACCCAGCATGCGCAGCGCGTCGTCGACGGTGCCGATGGTGCGCGAGACGTGGAAGAAGGCCGAATTGGCCAGGCGCAGCACCTTGGCGGTCAACGCCGGATCGGCGGCGATCTGCTGGGCGATCTCGTGCGTGGAAATATTCTCGACGTTGAAGCTGGCAATGAGTTGCTGCACCACCTTGGGAACGGTAGGCAGTTTGCCGGGTTGGTCGACCAGGCTCTTGAGCTCCATGGAAATTCCTCCGTGCAATGGTTTTTGGCGGGCTTCAGATTCAATACCGCGAATTGCGGTTCCATTGTCGCAGAGATCAGACGATTTGCTGCCTTCTTTCTCCGTATCATGGGAGCATCCTTGCCACTGGAGCGTCTTCATGGTCAGTCGTCACAAGTCTGCAAGCGTCACCCACAATCCACCCGGCGCCGATGGTGCCGCTACCATCGCGCCGAACCCGCCCTGGGGCGACCTTCCCCTGTATCTCCAGGATTGCGTGCAACGCAGTTTCCTGTTCCTCGATACCCTGCTGGAGCGGGGCAACGATTACCTGGAACACCTGGAGCAGGGCACGCCACCCCTGCTCAAGTTCGAGCATGAGGTGGTGCTGGACGGCCATGACCTGCCCGAACCCTGCAACTATGCGCTGCTGCGCCTGCAGCCGCCGCCCGGCCTGCCGGTCGATCCGGCGGCGCGGCCGGTGGTGGTGGTCGATCCGCGTGCCGGCCATGGGCCGGGCATCGGCGGTTTCAAGTTCGATTCCGAGGTGGGCATGGCCATGAAGGCGGGCCACACCGTCTATTTCGTCACCTTCCGCCCCGAACCCGAGGATGGCCAGACCCTCACCACGGTGATGGACGCCGAGGCCGGCTTCCTGGAGGAAGTCATGCGCCGTCATCCGCAATGCCAGGCCAAGCCGGTGGTGATCGGCAATTGCCAGGCCGGCTGGGCCATGATGACGCTGGACGCGGTGCGTCCGGAACTGTTCGGGCCGTTGATGATGGTGGGCGCGCCGGCGTCCTACTGGGCCGGCAGCTCGACCCTGAATCCGATGCGCTACAGCGGCGCCACCCTGGGCGGTACCTGGCTGGCCTCGCTGGCCGCAGACCTGGGGGCGGACCGCTTCGATGGGGCCTACCTGGTCGAGAATTTCGAGAAACTCAACCCCGCCAATACCTTCTGGAACAAGTACTACAACCTGTGGGCCGGGGTCGACCAGGAGGCGCCGCGCTTCCTGGAGTTCGAGCGCTGGTGGGGCGGTTTCTTCCGCATGACCGGGGCCGAGATCGAGGCCATCACCGAGAACCTGTTCGTGGGCAACAAGCTGGCGCGGGGCGAGCTGGAGGTCAAGGGCAAGCGGGTGAACCTGCGCGACATCAGCGCGCCCATCGTGGTCTTCGCCTCCTGGGGCGACAACATCACGCCGCCGCCGCAGGCGCTGAACTGGATCATCGACACCTGGGGCGACGAGCGCGCCATCGCCGCCGCCGGGCGCACCATCATCTATGTGCTGCATGAGAGTGTGGGCCACCTGGGGATCTTCGTGGGTGGTTCGGTGGCGCTGAAGGAGCATGACCAGCTGGTCAGTTCGCTGGACGTGATCGAAAGCCTGCCACCGGGCCTCTACGAGATGAAGCTGGAGCGCAAGGATGGCCAGCAGTCGCTGCGCTGGGACGAGCTGGAGCCGGGCGACTACACCGTCCACTACGAGCATCGCACCATGGACGATCTGCGCCGGCTCAATCCCGAGGGGCGCGAGGAAGAGGCGATCTTCTCCACCATCAGCCAGTGGTCGCAGATCAATGCCCAGCTCTACAAGACCTGGCTGCGTCCGTGGGTGCGCATGGTCGCCACCCGCGAGGGCGCCAACACGCTCATGCGCATGAATCCCATGCGCATGCAGCGGCAGATGTTCTCCGATACCCATCCGGCGGCTGCCTACATCCGCCAGCAGGCCGCCCGCGCCCGCGCCGAGCGGGTGCAGCTGGACCCCGAGCATCCGCTGAAGCAGTACGAGCGCCGCATGGCGCAGAAGATCACCGATGAACTCAATGCCTGGCGCGACCAGCGTGATGCCCGCACGGTGCGCATGACGCGCCAGGTGTTCGGCCCCAGCGGCCTGGGCAGCTGGCTGCCGCCGCGCGAACCGGACGCCGACGTCGCTCATCGCTGGGCGCAGCAGGAGCTGGGGCGTTACCGGGAGTCCGTGCTGGGCGGGATCGCCGAGGGCGGTTTTGCCGAGGCGGTGTGCCGTATCGTCATCGCCGGCATGATCTCGGTGGGTGTGTTCGAACGTCGCAGCCTGCGCCTGGCGCGTCTGCTGGCGCAATTGCCCAACATGCATGCCAGTGTCTCGCCGCAGACCAACTGGGTGCAACTGTTGAAGGAGCAGGCGCGCATCACTGCCGTGGCGCCGGTGGAAGCACTCAATGCCCTGGAGACGATGTTGCCCGACCAGGCCAGTCGCGAGCGCGCGCTGGCCTTGTCGGCGGCGGTGATGATGATCGAGCCGACGCTGGCCAATCCGCGTTCGGAAATCATCGAGTTGCTGATCGGTACGCTGGACGTCGATCCCGACAAGGTGATCGCCCTGGCGCGCAAGCTCACCCGCGCCATCGGCGAGCAGTCCGATGACCTGCGGGTGCCGGCAGCGGCGGCGGAGCCGGCCAAGGCAGTTGCGGTCAAGAAGGCTGCCGCCAGGAAAGCAGGCGTCAAGCCGGCGCCCGCCAAGCCGGCTGCTGCCAAGCCGGCGGCGCGCAAGCGCCCGGTGGCAAAGGCGCCCGTTGCGCCGGCCGCGCCTCGCAAGCGGCGCAGCCCGGCGGGAGAGGCCTAGCCTGCTCAGGGGCGCTCGCCGGCAGCCAGCCGTGCGCGGATCTGGTTCACCACCTGCGGCAGGTCGGCCACCGAGTCGATGACGTAGTGCGCGCCGGCGGCGCGCAGCCGCTCTTCGGCCTGGGCCTTGAGCTGCGCCACTTCGGCGACCGGCAGGCAATCCAGCGCGGCGCAGGTATGGCCGACCTCATTGCCAGACAGCGAGACCCCCACGCTCCACATGCCCGCCCGCAGGCCTTCCTCGATGCCGGGAACGGTATCGTCGACCTTGATGCAGCCGGCCACGTCGTCGATCTTCAGGGCCAGCACGTTGGCCAGCGCCATGTAGGGACCGGGGCGGCCACCGGCGGCCAGTTCGTCACCGGCGACTACGTGATCGGGAGCGATGCCGGCCTGCGCGGCCATGGGCAGCAGCACGTCGAGGACCTGGCGTGGATAGCCCGAGCAGGAACCGATCTTCAGGCCTTGCTCGCGCAACCAGGCCAATACCTGGACGGCGCCTTCGATGGGCTGCGAGTACTGGCCCACCTTGGCAATCTGCATCGGCATGAAGCGCGCATAGATGGCATCGACATCGGCATCGCTGGCGCCGCGCCCGGCGTGGCGTTGCCATTGGGCGGCGATCTCGGGGGTGTCCAGCAGCACGCGGATATGCTGCCACTTGGACAGTCCCATGGGGCCGCGTGCCTGTTGCAGGCTGATCTCGATGCCGAAGCTGTCGAAGGCGTCCACGAAGATCTGGGTCGGCGCCAGCGAGCCGAAATCGACCAGGGTGCCTGCCCAGTCGAAGATGACGGCTTGCAGCGGGCGGCCTGGGGCGGTGGGGTTGGTCATGGCGGTTCTCCTAGGGTGAGGTATTGACGGGTTCAATCAGCGGCCGCGTCGGCGGCAATGAAATTGCGGCCTCGCGGGCCTTGCAGGGCCATTTGCAGGGACGTCTCCCAGCGCTCGGCCAGGCCGTAGTGGGATGGATCGGTGGGCACGCCCAGCGCTTCCAGGAAAGCGGTGAGCCGGGCGGCGGCCTGTTGGCCGTCGGTGGCATCGAGGATCCGCAGCAGCAAGGCATCGACCTCGGCATCGCGGCCCAGGGCCAAGCGCAGCACGTGGGGCAGCGAGAACGAGCAGGCGATGCCGTGGGCCAGGCCGGTCTGCAGCGTGATGTCATAGGACAGCGAATGGGCCAGCGCCGTACGGGTATTGGAAAACGCCAGTCCGGCCTGCAGCGCGGCCAACGCCATCTGCTCGCGCAGGGCGATGTCGTGCGGTGCGCGCAGCAGTTGCGGCAGGGTGGCGAGGATGCTGCGGGCGGCGGCCACCGCCAGGGTCAAGGAGACCGGATTGCGGTTCACGTTCCAGATCGATTCGAAGGCATGCGAGAGCGCATCCAGGCCGCTGGCCAGCGTGGCCGCCACCGGCAGATCGCGCATCAGTGTGGCATCGATGATGGCCGCTTCGGGCCAGGTCCAGGGCTGATGCAGCGAATACTTGCGGCCGGCGACCGCATCCCAGATCGTGGCCCAGGGGGTGACCTCGCTGCCCGTGCCGGCGGTGGTCGGCAGCGCAATCAGCGACTTCAGGCGGGTGAGCTCGGGCGCGAAGGCCGTGCCATCGCGCAGATGCCCGAGCAGGGGGGCGAACCGGCCTGTGGGGGTGGGTGCCAGCATGGCCTTGGCGCAATCGATGACGCTGCCGCCGCCCAGGGCGACGATGCAGGGCACATCGGCATGCTGCTGCCACAGGCGCTCGTACATGGCTTCCAGCCAGGCGACGTCGGGATTGGGGAGCACGGCGTTTTCGATGCCGGCCAGTTGCGCGCCGAGCAGCCCGGACAGTGCCTGTTCCAACCCCAGCGCGGCGGCGTCGGGGAAGGTGATTAGCAGCGCGCGGCGGCCGGCCAAAAGGCCGGGAAGCCGGGCCAGGCTGCCCACGCCGGCATGGACGGCGACCGGATTATGGTAATTCCACATGGTTCTGTTCTCGTTGATCAAGGGGATGCGGTATCACTCTCGCTATCAGTGCGTGCGACCATCCTGGATGCGATGGCGCAGGCGGCTGGACAGGGCGTCTGCGGCCACCACCATCAGGGTCACCACGACGATGCAGGTGGCGGTGTCCTGGTACTTGAAAAGCTTGAGGCTATTGACCAGTTCGAATCCCAGCCCGCCTGCGCCGACCATGCCCAGCACGGTGGCCTGGCGCAGGTTGACCTCGAAACGGTAGAGCACGGTGGCGATCCAGGCCGTGGCGACCTGCGGCAGCACGCCGAAGACGATCACCTGCACGGGCCGGGCACCGGTGGCGCGCAGCGCCTCCAGTGGCCCCTGGTCGATTTCCTCGATGCTTTCGGCGAAGAACTTGCCGATCATGCCCACCCCATGCACGGCCAGCGCCAGCACCCCGGGGAAGGGGCCCAGGCCGACCGCCGAGACGAAGACCAGCGCCAGGATCAGTTCATTGATGCTGCGCGTGACGTTGAGGGCCTGGCGCACCATGGCATACAACCAGCGGTTGGCATTGAGGTTGCGCGCGGCCAGCAGGGCCACCGGGATGGCGCCGAGTACGCCCAGCAAGGTCCCCCACAGGGCAATCTGCACGGTTTCGATGGCCGGCGCGACCAGGTCGCCCAAGAGGGCCCAGTTGGGCGGGAAGGAGCGCGCCAGGAAGTCGCCGATCTGCGGTAGCCCTCCGGCCAGCTCGTGCCAGGACAGCTGGGTGCCGTCTGCGCTCCAGGCCAGCAGCCAGGCCAGCAGCACGACCAGGCCGACGCATTGCAGCCAGGCGCGCAGCGTCAGCGGGCGCGGGCCGGTCCAGAGATAGGCGTGCGGCGCCTGCGGGGAGGTGGTGGGGGCATTCACGGCAGGGCTCCTTGCAGGGATGGCGACAGGGTCGACGACGCG
Source organism: Herbaspirillum sp. ASV7 (assembly GCF_016429215.1). Lineage (GTDB taxonomy): Bacteria > Pseudomonadota > Gammaproteobacteria > Burkholderiales > Burkholderiaceae_D > Herbaspirillum. Next base: position 53,938 of record NZ_JAELUH010000007.1, read on the forward strand.
GTGGTGACAGGCGTTGGCGTGGCGGCTTGCTCCGGGGCGCCATAGATGCGGTTGAGGTGGTGCTCATCCAGCGCATCGCCGCTGCCGTCGAAGACCAGCTGGCCGCCGGCCAGGCCGACGATGCGGTCGCCGAATTCGCGGGCATAGTCCACCTGGTGCAGGTTGCAGATCACGGTGATGCCCAGCTCGCGCGAGGCCGCCCGCAGGTAGTGCAGGACCAGGCGCGAAGTCTTGGGGTCGAGGCTGGCCACCGGTTCGTCGGCCAGGATCACCTGCGGCTGCTGGGCCAGGGCGCGGGCGATGCCGACCCGCTGGCGCTGGCCGCCGGAGAGCGCATCGGTACGCTGGTCGGCCTTGTGATCGAGTTCCACCCGGCGCAGGCACTCCATGGCCAGGGCCACATCCCGGCGCGAGAACAATTGCAGCATCGAGGCCAGCGTGGAGACATGGCCCAGGCGGCCGGTCAGGGTGTTCTTGAGCACCGACAGGCGCGGCACCACATTGTGATGCTGGAAGATCATCGCCACCTCGCGGCGCAGCTGGCGTACCTGCCGGGCACGGCTGTCGGTGGCATCGAAGCCGGCCACCTGCAACTGGCCCGAGCTGGCTTGCACCAGGCCGTTGATACAGCGCAGCAGGGTCGACTTGCCCGCCCCGGAGGGGCCTAGCACGACCAGGAACTGGCCGGCCGGGACGTCCAGGTCGATGCCGCGCAGCACGGCCTGGCTGCCGTACTGCTTGCAGAGGGCACGGATATGGATCATTTCATGGCCTTCAGATCCAGCTTGAGGATCTTGGCGGTGTCGCGCACGACGTCATAGGCGGCGTCGGTGGTGGGGACGAAACCGTTGAGCACGCCCTGGTCTCCCCATTGCACATCCTTGATGCTGGCGAAGGCGGCAGCGATCTTCTGCTTCAGGGCCGGATCCAGGTCGCGGCGCCAGACCATGGGTGACTCGGGGATGTCGGGCGAGGTCCAGACCACGTTCAGATCGGCCTGCTGCACCACGCCCCTGGCGACGGCCGCAGCCAGGATGCGGTCTGCCACGGCAGCGGCATCGACCTTCTTGTTGGCCACGGCCAGGATGCTGGCGTCATGCGAACCGGAGAAGATCACCCGCGCAAAATATTTGTTGGGGTCGATGTTGAGCTTTTGCAGGGCGGCGCTGGGGAACAGGTGGCCGGAGGCCGAGGAGGGATCGACGAAGGCCATGGTACGGCCCTTGAGCTGTTCCAGCGATTGCAGTCCGCTGTCGCGGCGGGTGATGATGAGGCTCTTGTAGTAGCTGCGGCCGCTCTTCTTGGTCTCGGCCACGGCGAAGGCTTCGACATTGGCCACCGAGCTGGCCAGTACATAGGAGAAAGGTCCGAGGTAGGCCACGTCCAGCTTGCGCGCACGCAGGGCTTCGATGATGCCGTTGTAGTCGGTGGCGATGAAGGGCTTGACCGGCATGCCCAGCTGCTGTTGCAGGGTGTCGATGACGGCCTTGCTGTTTTCCAGCATGGATTGCGAATCCTCGGCCGGGATCAGGCCCACCGTCAGCGTCTGGGCGGCGCTGGCCGTCTGGCTCAGCGGGAGGCAGGCGAGGGCGCCCAGGCACAGGGCGAGCAGTCTACGTCGTTGCATGTCCATTCCTTGTCGAAGTGGCGTCCCGGGATGGGGCGCGATAGGCGGCTGCCGGCAGGGCCGACAACGCTCGGGGTCAGTGGGCGCATATCGCAAGGCACTGACAGGACACAGGTTAAATAGACTTTGTGACGGCCCTATTATCGATATAATCGTAAAAAATAGAATTATCTATTGATAGGATCTATAGATGACCCCATCACAACTACGTGCCTTCTTGGCCGTTGCCCGCCATCGCGGCTTTTCGGCCGCTGCCCGGGCGCTGGGCGTGAGCCAGCCTACCCTGACCACCCAGGTGCAGTCGCTGGAGCGCGAACATAACGTGGAGCTGTTCTTCCGGCGCGGGCGGCGGGTCGACCTGTCCGAGACCGCGCAGCGCCTCTTGCCGATCGCCCAGAACATCGCCGAGCTGGAGCTCGACGCCCTGAACCTGCTGGTCAACTCGGGTGCCCTGCACGTCGGCCACCTGCGCATCGGCGCGGTCGGGCCTTTCCACGTGATCGAGATGGTGGATGCCTACCGCGCCCGCTATCCCAAGGTAGAGCTGTCGATCAAGCTGGGCAATTCGGCCCAGTCACTGGCCGACCTGGAAAACTACGTCACCGACGTGGCCGTGCTGGCCAGCTTCAACGACGATGCGCGTTTCCATGCGGTGCCCTATGCCGATCATGCGGTGGTGCTCTTCGTGCATCGCGATCATCCCTTCTACCAGCGCGACTCGGTGGCCCTGGCCGAACTGGACCAGCAGCCCATGCTCATGCGCGAGCAGGGCTCGACCACCCGGCTGGCGCTGGAGAAGGTGATGCAGCAGGCCGGCATCACGCCACGCGTGGTGATGGAGATCGGCAGCCGCGAGGCGTTGCGCGAGGCGGTGGCGCGCGGCCTGGGGTTGGGCACGGTGTCGGAGGCCGAGTTCATCCCCGACGAGCGCTTCCGCATGGTGCGTATCGAGGGCGATCCGGTGAGCACCCATACCTATGTGTATTGCCTGGCCGAGCGGCGCGAGGGGCGGCTGGTGGGCTCCTTCATGAAGATCGCCCAGCGTCTGTGAGCGTGGGGGCCGGCCGAGGACGGGGCTTTGGCTTATCATTACGGTTTGCCCATTTTCGGGGTAGTGGAGAGCAACCGTGATCAAGCATATCGTGATGTGGAAGTTGAAGGACCATGCAGAAGGCGCCGACAAGGCCACCAACCTGCAAAAGATGAAGCAGCTGCTCGACAGCTGCGCCAATGTCGTGCCCGGCATCCTGAAGTTCGAGGCGGTGCTGGCCCAGCCCGGCCTGGAAGCCACCTACGACGTGGTGCTGTACTCCGAATTCGCCTCGCGCGCGGCCCTGGATGCCTACCAGGACCATCCCGACCACGTCGCCATCAAGCCCTTCATCGGTGCCGTGCGCGAAGCGCGCCAATGCATGGACTACGAAGTCTGAGGCCCGCGCAATGAGCCTGGCGATGACCGAAGTCTTCCCGCAGGGGAATCCCTACCTGCAGGCCCTGGGGGTGGAAGTGCTGGAGTATGGCGATGACCGCGCCGTCATGTCGCTGCTGCTCAAGCCCGAGTTCATGAACAGCTGGCAGGTGGCGCAGGGCGGCATCTCGATGACCATGCTCGATGTGGCCATGGGCCTGTCGGCCCGCGCCGGCGTGCCCGATGCCAAGTCCTCGGCGACGGTGGAGATGAGCACCAGCTTCCTGCAGCCGGCTGGCCACGCGGGCGAGACCATCGTGGCACGCGGCCATACCTATCACCGCTCCACCACCATGTGCTTCTGCCAGGCTGAACTCTGGAACGGCCAGCGCCTGGTGGCCAAGGCCATGGGGACTTTCAAGCTGATCCGCCGGCTCGATATCTCCCGGAAGCTCGACCACGAATGAGGCCGTCGCGGCCTGGTTTCACTTTTTCAGCAGGAATACGCACATGAACATCACCGTAGGCAACTGGGAGACCCTGCGCGCCCACGCCCAACCGATCCGCTTTGAAGTCTTTGTCGATGAACAGAAGGTGCCGGCCGAGATCGAACTCGACGAGATGGATGCCCTCAGCATCCACGCCGTGGCCTATGACGAGGCCGGCCAGCCGCTGGCGACCGGCCGCCTGCTGCCCGATGGCCATATCGGCCGCATGGCGGTGCGCCGCGCGGGACGCGGCCAGGGTGTCGGTGGGGCGGTCCTGCAGGCCTTGATCGATGCCGCCCGCCAGCGTGGCGACCGCGAAGTCATCCTCAATGCCCAGACCCATGCCGCTCCCTTCTACGCCAGGTACGGTTTCGCGCGGGAAGGCGAGGAATTCATGGAGGCCGGCATCCCCCACATCACCATGCGCGCCAGCCTGGCCTGACGTCGCGCTCCGGGCTCAGGCCGGCTGGGCCGGACCGCCAGGGCGTGCTTCTTCCAGGCGGAAGTAGCAGAGCTGGGTGCCCAGTTCGCGCGCGCGTTCGGCCACGGCCAGCGAGGTGGTGGCCAGTTCTTCCGAGGCCGCCGCGTTGCGCTGGGTGGTCTCGTTCAATTGCGCCATGGCCGAGCCGATTTCCTGCACACCTTCCTCCTGCATGCGCGAGGATTGCGTGATCTGGTTGATCTGGCGCGAGGCCTGGCGGATCCCCTGCAGGGTACCGTCGACCAGGCGCTGACTGGTCTCTTCGGCTGTGTCCACGCTTTGCTGGGCAATCACGCTGATCTCATGCGCGCTGTCCTGGCTGCGCTCGGCCAGCTTGCGGATTTCCGCCGCCACTACCGAGAAGCCCCGGCCATGCTCGCCAGCGCGGGCCGCCTCGATGGCGGCATTCAGGGCCAGCAGGTTGGTCTGGTAGGCGATGTCATCGATCACGCCGACCTGGCGGGCGATGCCGCGCATGGCCGAGACCGTGCTCTGCACGGCTGCGCCGCTCTTGTCGGCATCGGCTGCGGCGGCCAGGGCGATCTGGTCGGTGCGGCGGGCGTGTTCGCCGGTTTCCTGGATGGCCTGGCTCATGCTGGCGATGGCACTGTGGACCTCTTCCACGGCGGCAGCCTGTTCGCTGGAGGCCTGAGCCAGTGCATAGGCGGTCGAGTTGAGCTGACGCGATGAGTCGCCCAGCGACTGGGTCGACAGCGTGACGCTGCGCATGATTTCGGTGAGGCGCTCGCGCATGGTATGCATGGCGTAGAGCAGGCTGCTGCGGTCGTTGCGGCGCAGATTTACCGCGATGCCCAGGTTGCCGTCGGCGATCTGGCGCACGATGTGGGCGGCGTAGGCCGGCTCGCCCCCGAGCTCGCGGCGCAGGCCGACGATGATCCACAGCGCCAATGCCATGCCCACCACCAGCGCCGCGGCGGCGATCTCCAGGTTGCGCGTGCGCAGCTGCTCGTACTCGGCCAGGGCTTCATCGTAGACCTGGCGGGTCTGGGTTTCCTGAAGCTTGCTGAGGGTAGCCAGTTGCGTGGCCAGGGTGGAGAGCAGCGGCGTGATCTGCGGCCACAGGCGGTTGGCCTGGCTGACCTGGGCCGTGCTGATGAATTCGATGACCTGGGTGCGCTGGTTCTGGTAGGACTTCCAGCTTTGCTCGAAACGGCTGGCTTCGGCCTGCTCGGCCGGCGACAGCACGGTGTTCTTGTAGGCTTGCCAGCCTTGCTCGAAGCGTTCGTCCAGTTCCTTGAGGCGTCCCAGCCACTGGCGGATCTGGGCTTCATTGCTGGTGCTGTCGGGCTCGGCCTGCACATTGACCAGCATCAGCGCCCGCCCCATCACGTCGCGATTGAGATAGAGCGCATCCCGTACACGCGAGAGATCGATCAGGGCCATGGTGCAGTCTTCGTAGACATGCTTGAGCTTGTCGTTGCTGGAGGCCATGCCCAGCATGTCGCGCCAGGCCAGCAGCAGCACGCTGGCGCACAGCACCACCACCAGGATCCCCAGCCGGGCGGTGACCGTCAATTTCCGTTGCACGATGTTTTCCTTGTCATTGCTTTCCCTAGCTGGCCACTATATCGCGGTTTTTTGTTGCCGTGCAGTATGAACAGTAAACCATATTCTAGCCGTGTAGACTGTATGAATGTGGTTACCCACAATACCCGCCTGCAAGTGCCTGAGAGATACTTGCGCCCGAACCGGGGAGGGGGAGTTCTCCCGGACTAACAAAAAGCCCTAACAAGAAGCCCTAACGGACGACGATCCGGCCAAGGCAGGCGGCTGGTGCAGTTGGACCAGCTGGTATTTGATGTTTAAGGAGAAACCAACATGACGGCACAAAAACCGCCCATCTACAAATCGCTGTATTTCCAGGTCCTGGTTGCCATCGTCATCGGCATCGCACTGGGCCATTTCTACCCATCCACGGGTGAAGCCATGAAGCCGCTGGGCGATGGCTTCGTCAAGCTGATCAAGATGATCATCGCACCGGTGATCTTCTGTACCGTTGTCATCGGCATTGCCGGCATGGAAGACATGAAGAAGGTCGGCAAGACCGGCGGCCTGGCGCTGCTGTACTTCGAAGTGGTGAGCACCGTTGCGCTCATCATCGGCCTGTTGCTGGTGAACTTCCTGCAGCCGGGCGTGGGCATGAACGTCGACCCGACCACGCTTGATACCAAGAGCATCGCCTCCTACACCGCGCCTGGCAAGCTGGGTTCGGTCACCGACTTCGTCATGAGCATCATCCCATCGAGCATGTTCGATGCGTTTGCCAAGGGTGACGTGCTGCAGGTGCTGCTGGTGGCGGTGCTGTTCGGCTTCGCGCTGCACAAGTTCGGCGGTCGCGGCACCCTGGTGTTCGATTTCATCGAGAAGATCTCCCACGTGCTCTTCTCGGTGGTGGGCGCGATCATGAAAGTGGCTCCCATCGGTGCCTTCGGTGCCATGTCCTTCACCATCGGCAAGTACGGCGTGGGTTCGCTGTTCTCCCTGGCCAAGCTGATGGGTACCTTCTACCTGACCTGCCTGCTGTTCATCTTCGTGGTGCTGGGGATCATCACCCGCCTGCATGGCTTCTCGGTGTGGAAGTTCGTCAAGTACATCAAGGAAGAACTGCTGATCGTGCTGGGTACCTCCTCCTCGGAATCGGTGCTGCCGCGCATGCTGGCCAAGATGGAAAACGCCGGCGCCAAGAAGACCGTGGTCGGTCTGGTGATCCCCACCGGCTACTCGTTCAACCTGGACGGCACCGCCATCTACCTGACCATGGCTGCGGTGTTCATCGCCCAGGCGACCAACACTCCCATGACCTTCATCCAGGAACTGACGCTGTTGGGCGTGCTGCTGCTGACCTCCAAGGGCGCAGCCGGCATCACCGGTTCCGGCTTCATCGTGCTGGCCGCGACCTTGTCGGCGGTGGGCCATGTGCCGGTCGCGGGCCTGGCGCTGATCCTGGGTATCGACCGCTTCATGTCGGAAGCACGCGCCCTGACCAATACCATCGGTAACGGCGTGGCCACCCTGGTCGTGGCCAAGTGGAGTGGCGAGCTCGACATGGAGCGCCTGCAGAAGGTGCTCAACAACGAGACCGTGGAAGACGCCCAAGCGCCGGAAGCGATCCTGGATCGTTCCGAGGCCAAGATGCACCACTAAGCCCAGTCCTGGCTGTTGCCGGAGGCTTTCATCGGCCCCATCCCCGTGCTGTCCTGCAGCCCGGCGGTGGGGGCGATGGCTTTTCAGGGCCGGCGCACGGCCTGGGTGAGGAAGTCGACGAAGGCGCGCACCCGTGCCGACAGATGGCGGTTATGCGGGTAGAGCAGCGAAAAGCGCCGGGTGCGATGGCCGGCCGCCTGCAAGACCTCGACCAGCTCGCCCCGACGCACGGCGGCCTCGGCCACGAAGTGGTAGATCTGGAACAGCCCGCCCCCGGCAATGGCCCAGTTCACGCAGCCGAGCACGTCGTCGTGGATGCGCTGGCGGCTCTGGAAATGGAAGTCGAGATCGCGGCCCTGTGCATCCCTGAAGATCCAGGGCATGGCGCGCCCGCTGCTGGGCAGGATGAACTGGATGCAGTCGTGCTGCTCCAGATCACTCACGGTCATTGGCGAGCCGCGCCTTTGCAGGTAGGTCGGGGCGGCAAAGACGCCCAGCGTGGGCTCCTCCAGCGGCACGGCGATGAGCCGGGAATCCGGCGGTACCCCCAGGCGGATGGCCAGGTCGAAGCCTTCCTCCACGAAATCCACTACCCGGTTGGCGATGCTCAGTTCCAGCTCGATCTGCGGATAGGCTTGCTGGAAGCGCGGCAACAGGGGCAGTAGCCGGAAATGGGCATAGGGCGTGCCCACGCTGATGCGCAAGGGGCCGGCCGGCGCCTTCTGGCGGCCGGTGAGAGCACGCTCGGCATCGGCGATCTGCTCCAGTGCCTGCTGGCATTGCCGATGGTACAGGCTGCCCTCCGGGGTGAGGCGGATCTGGCGGGTGGTGCGCACGAACAGGCGTACCCCCAGGCGCGACTCCAGGCGGCTGATGGAGCGGCTCACCGAGGCCGGCGTCAGGCCCAGAGCCTCGGCGGCGGCGGTGAAGCTGCCCAGTTCGGCGGCCTTGCAAAAGAGTTCGATACTGCCTAGCTGGACGGGGTCGAAGCTTCTCATTTGTTCAATGCTGTAATGAATGAATTGATTCGAAGGCAGTTTATCGCCGTTTTCATCGTGAATATAGTGTCATCCATGCCGGCTGATCGGGTTGGGAGTCGTCCCGCCCGTATTGCCTGTACTTTGAAAAATGAATGAAAGGACTGACCATGACCACCCCCAACATCCTGATGATCGTCACCTCCAGCAGCCGCATGGGCAACACCGACAAGCCCACCGGCCTGTGGGCCGAGGAGCTGGCGGCCCCTTACTACGCGCTGCTCGATGCCGGCGCCTCGGTGGTGATTGCCTCCACCGCCGGCGGCCGTGCGCCCATCGACCCAGGCAGCATCAAGGCCGTGGGCCAGAACGACGCCATCGTCGAGCGCATGCTGGCCGATGCCGACCTGCAGGACCGTATCGCCCATACCCAAGCCCTGGCCGAGGTGCAGGTGGCGGGTTTCGATGCGGTGTTCTTCCCCGGCGGACACGGCACCATGTGGGACCTGCCCACCGATGCCAATGTGAAGGCGATTGTCGAAGCCGCCTACGCTGCAGGCAAGTTCATCGCCTCGGTCTGCCACGGTGCTGCAGGCCTGGTGTCGGCGGTGCGTGCGGACGGCAAGCCGATGGTCGAGGGCAAGCGCGTGAACTCCTTCACCGACGCCGAGGAGCGTGAGGTCGGCCTGGCCGAGGTGGTGCCGTTCCTGCTGGAGAGCCGTCTGCGCGCGCTGGGCGGGGTGTTCGAAGGAGCGGATAACTGGCAGGTGTTCGCCATCCGCGATGGCCAGTTGATTACCGGCCAGAATCCGCAGTCGTCGGAGCGGGTTGCACAGATCCTGCTGGAGGCGCTGGCAATCGCCGCTTGAGCGGGCTGCCAGGGTGAAGATCCGGGCGGGCCATGCGGTGCCGGCCGGACTCAGTTTTTTTCGGTCCCGATGATGCTCTTGACGAACCACCTCTGCGTGAGCACCACGAACAGGCCCGGCACCACGATGGACACCAGCGCTGCCGCCATGAGCAGGTTCCATTCCGGCATCTGGCCCGATTCGGTGGGCACGAAGCTGGCGAGCGACAGGGTGACGGTACGCATCTTTTCCTGGCTGGTGATGACCAGGGGCCACATGTAGTCCTTCCAGGTGCTGATGAAGACGATGGCGCCCAGCGCGGCGAAATTGGTCCTGGACAGTGGCAGCAGGATATCGATGAAGAAACGCCAGGGCCCGGTGCCGTCGATGAGCGCCGCTTCCACCAGTTCGGGCGGGATGGTGCGATAGAACTGCAGGAACAGGAAGGTGCCGGTGGCCGAGGCGATCAGCGGCAGCGACAATCCCGCATAGGTATTGACCAGGCTGATCGAGGGCAGGATGCGTATGCCCAGCAGGCTGCGCAGCGGTTCGAACAGGTCTGAGGCCGCCGCATAGGTCGGCACGATGCGCACTTCCAGGGGCAGCAGCAGGGCGCTGAAGAGCAGGCACAGGATCAGGCCGCGCAGGCGCGGGCGGAAATAACTCACCGCGAACGCCGTCACCGACGACAGCGTCAGCTTGCCCGCCACCACCAGGCAGGAGACCAGGATGCTGTTGAAGAGATGGCGGCCGATGTCGATGCGGCGGGCCACCTGCTCCAGGTTGTGCAGCAAGGCCGTGCCCGGCAGCAATGGCATTCCGTGGGCCAGCCACTGCTGGCTGGAGACGGTGGCCGAGCACAGGATCAGGTAGAGCGGTCCCAGCGACAGCAGTACCCCCATGCCCAGTACCCCATAGGCCAGGCAGCTCATCCAGGGATGACGTTCTATCATCGCGCCCATCCTTGTTTGAAGAAGCGCATCTGCAGCCAGGCCAGCAAGACGATGAAAAGCATCAGGATCACCGACAGTGCCGAGGAGCCCGACAGGTCCAGGCCGACGAAGCCGTCCGAATAGATCTGGTAGGCCAGGATGGCGGTGCTGTGTCCCGGTCCACCCTGGGTCAGGGCATCGACCAGGCCGAAGCCGTGGGTGAAGGCCTCGATCACGTTGATCACGCAGCTCAGCAACAGGGCGGGTGCGATCATGGGCAGCTGGATGTCGACCAAGCGCCGCCATGGACCGGCACCATCGATGGCGGCGGCACCCAGCAGGTCGACCGGAATGCGCTGCAGCGCGGCGCTGAAGAGGATGAAATTGAACGGCACCTGGGTCCAGGCGAAGGCGGCGATGAGGACCAGCATGGCTTGTTCGCCCTTGAGATGGGGCGCCCACATGCCCGGCCACATCACATTGAGAAAGGCCAGCATGCCAGTGACCGGATTGATCAACACCTTGAGCACGATCCCCACGACCACGCCGGCCACCGCATAGGGCCAGATGAAGATCGTGCGCAGCAGGCGTTTGCCCCGCACATCCAGTTCCAGGCAGGCCGCCAGCGCCAGCGCCACCAGCACGCCCAGCATGGTGCTGCCCGCCGTGAAGACCAGCGTGGCTTGCAGCGAGGCATAGAAACGGTCATCGGTGAGGATGCGCAGGTAGTTGTCCAGTCCGACGAAGAGCGAACCGTTGCCGAAGGGGCGCACCAGGTAGAAGGACCAGACGATGGCCTTGACCGCCGGCCACAGGAAGAACAGGAACACGATCAGCATCTGCGGTGCTGCCAGCAGCAGCGGCAGCCAGCGCGACGGGAAGAGCGGTCTGGGCGTCATCGGCATGATCCTGTCTGGCTAGGGTGGGGGCGTGTCGGGGTAGGTCTGCATGAAGCGTTGCAGCAGGCGGTCACCGCGCTGCCGCGCGCGGGCCAGGGCGGTGGGCATGTCCTGACGGGCGGCCAGGGCGACTTGCACCTCTTCCGACCATGCCTGTCGCAGTTGCGGGAAGAAACCCAGCCTGGGGCCGTGGCTGGCCAGCCCTTGCGGCGGGTTCAGCGAGCGGATGCCGGCGTTGATCGCAGCCGGGCAGGTGTTCCCGGTCGCTGCGATCAGGGCGGCGGCGCTGCGCGTCACCGGCAGGTAGCCGGTCTGGCAGGCCAGCAGGACCTGCTTGTCCGGTTGTTGCAGGTAGGCGATGAAGGCGGCGACGGCGGCGTAGACATCGGCCCTGAATCCTTTCATCACCCACAGCGAGGCACCCCCCGGTACGCTGCTGTGGCGCTGGCCCTCGACGTAGACCGGTAGCGGCTGGACGTCGACCTGTTTCAGAGCGCTCTGGCCGATGACCTGCCAGGCGCTGGTGGAGTCCAGCACCATGGCGCATTCGCCGGTGGTGAAGGCCAGCGTATGGCGGCCGGTGCGGGTGGCGGCGGCGGGCACGATCAGGTGCTGGCGCCACCAGCGCATGACATCTTCCATGAAGCGCAGGTGGACGCCCTGGTCGAAGCGGTAGCGGGCATCCAGGCCGGCATGGCCGTTGTCGCGGGTGGCGATGGCGGCACCTTCGATGGTGCTGACCTGCTCCAGCAGGATCCAGGGATTGAAGTCGCTGACCAGGGGGCAAGCCTCTCCCGCTGCCTTGAGCTTGCTGGCCGCCAGCTCCAGATCGTGCCAGGTGCGCGGCGTTTGCGTCACGCCAGCGGCCCTGAGCTTGTCAAGGTTGGCATAGAGGACGGCGGTCGAGACGTTGAAGGGCAGGGAGTAGAACTCGTCGTCCGCGCCGGCGTAGTAGCTGCGCACGGCCGTCAGGTAATCCTGCCAGTCGATGCGGTAGCCGTTCTGTGCCATCAGGCGGAAGACCGGGACGATGGCGCCGCTGAGCATCATGTCCAGCGTGCCGACATCGTAGATCTCGACCAGGGCCGGCTGCTGTCCAGCCCGGTAGGCGGCGATGGTCTTCTGCATGGTCTGCTCGTAGGAGCCTGGCATCACGCAGCGTACCCGGTGCTGCTGCTGCGAGGCATTGAAACCCTCGCAGAGCTGCAGCACCGCCTGGGCGGTACTGCCGGAGTGGCTGTACCAGAACTCGAAACTGGCAGCCCATGCCACCGGTGCCCACGCCAGCAGGCCCAGCAGGCATAGCCACATCGGCAGTTGTCTTGTCAGCGGGGTATTCACATGATGGGGCGGGTGCTGTCGCGAATCACCAGGTGCGTGGGGAAGACCTGTTGCACCAGGGGCCTGGGGCCGCGATGCTCGATACAGTCGAGCAGCAGCCGCACGGCGCTGTCGGACATGTCCAGCATGGGGACGTCGACGCTGGTCAGGGACGGGATGCTGAAATCGTCGTAGCGCATGTTGTCGAAGCCGACCACGCTGATGTCATGGGGGACCTTCACGCCCAGGTCATGCAGTGCCTTGAGCGCACCCAGCGCCATGCGGTCGTTGCCCAGGAAGATGGCGTCCGGGCGTTCGGCCAGGTTGCACAACTGTGCCGCCGCGCGATAACCGCTTTCCAGCGACCAGTCACCGGTGACGATCCATTCCGGACGCGGCACCAGGCCGAATTTTTCCATGCCGTCGAGATAGCCGAAATAGCGTGCTTCGCTGGAGGTGGGCACCGCGCCTTCGCGCGGCTTCTCCGGCGTGTGGTCTTTCTGAGGCCCGGTCACCAGGGCGATCTTGCGGCAGCCGGTCTTGACCAGGTGTTCCACCACCGCCAGGGCTGCCTGCCGGTCCGATTGCACCACGTGATGGAAGGCCGGATCGGCCATGCCATAGACCACGCATGGAAAACCCAGCCGGTGCAGCTCGGCCAGCACGGGATGGTCGACCTTGTTGACCATGGCAATGAGGCCATCGATGCGTCCTGCCACGAACAGGTCGCGCACATAGACCAGAGAGGCCTCGTCGTCCGGCATCAGGTTGCGCTGGAGCAGGGTGTAGCCGACCCGGTCGGCGGCGCGGGTGAGCGTTTGCACCACGTTCTGGTAGTGCGTGTCCTGGGTGCGCTCCGAACGTTCGTCATAGGACGAGCCATTGAACATCACGCACGCCAGGGTCTTGGTGGAAATGTTGCGCAGCGAGCGGGCCGCCATGTTGGGGATGAAATTGAGCGAGTCGATGGCGGCCTGTACCAGTTCCCGCGTCTTCGGTGCCACCTTCTGCGGGTGGTTCAGCACCAGCGACACCGTCTGGAAACTCACACCGGCTGCCTTGGCAACGTCCTTGATGGTCAGGCGGCTCATATCTCTAAGGGGCGGATGGACGAGGGCGATCCGTTTTCTGGTCTCATAACTGGGAAAAAGAGTAGGGCCGGGCAGGGTCGTGCAGGCAGGACCGTCCCGGCGCATGGCAGACGAATCATATATGACACCTCGCAAGGTCGGTCGGAAAAGTTTTTGCAGCCAGCGCGCGCATGTAATCAAGAGGTCATAAAGCTTAGCGACAATACTCAAAAATTAGAACGTTCTAATGTAAATCTGAAAAGAATTTCTGCCAATAAACAATGTGATAGGGATCTGTTTGTAAAGAGGTCAGTTTTTTTTGATTTTAAATTAGAACGTTCTATTTAAAAAATTTACATCATGCTCCGCGCCCGCCCGGGCGTCGGCGACAACTTTTGCACGTATTCAATATTCTGGGGAAATCATGTCGTACCAACACGGATGTCAACACTACCTACGATTGTCGCTGATGAGCCTGGCGATCCTCTCAGTGCTGCCCGTTCTGGCACATGCGGCCGAGGAGAGTGCGGTGGCACCGGCTAGCCAGGAAGACGCACAGCAGGAAAATGCTCCAGGGACGGTCAAGCGCCTGGAGAGCGTGGTGGTGACGCGCAAGCGCGCCGCGAGCAGTGCCGCAGTGGCCGGCAAGCAGGTGGAAGACCGCGTCATGGATGGCGTGACCAAGGAGCAGGTCGAGCGCCTGCCTGACTCCAGCGTCACCGATGCGGTCAAGCGCGTTGCCGGCGTGTCGGTGTCCTTCAACCCGGACAACGTCAATGGCCGCGACCGGGCCCAGTTCATCGCCATTCGCGGGCTCGACGGCAGCTACAACAATGTCACCCTCAACGGCGCGCCGCTGGCGTCGGTGGACCAGACCACGCGCAGTGCCCGCACCAACATGCTGCCGGCCTCGATGGTCAAGGAGATCCAGGTCTTGAAGACCTGGCAGCCGGATATGGATCCCAATGCGGTCGGCGGCTCGGTCGACATCATCAGTCGCAGCGCTTTCGATGATGGCGGCAAGCCCTACTTCAGTGCCACCGGTGCACTGGGCCATTCAGCCGGTAGCGGCAAGTTCGCTTCGGGCGCCGAAGGCCTGGCCAAGAAGTCCGATGTCACCCTCAGCAATACCTTCGGTCCGGACAAGCGCTTCGGCTACGTGATCTCGGCCAACTACGAAAAGGAAAATACCAGCTCCATCGGTCACATGACCACGGACAACATCTTCTACAACTACTACAACGCCAACGGCACCAACGCCAATTCGCCGACCGCGGGCGGCCCCAACACGGGCAACGGCATCCCGGTCCCGCAGCAGTTCAAGTACTGGCAACTGCTCAAGAACACCGAGAGCAGCGGCTTCAACGCCAAGGTGGAAGGGCGCTTTACCCCTGACATCTACGGTTTTGTCGGTTTCGGCTACAACAACGACACCACGCATACCCTGCGCAACGAGACCTTCATCGACGACAGCCGCAGCACCGGCAGCAACCCCGTGCTGAACCAGACCGCCACCAGCGGGCAGTTCGCCCGTGGCGAGGCCGAGGCGGGTGACATGCTGTCCACCATCAAGCGTACCGTCACCTCGCTGCAAGGGGGGATGGACTGGAAGCTGGACGACAGCCAGACCCTCTCGCTGCGTTCCTCCTTCTCGGAAGCCAAGCACCGCGAGCCGCGCCTGATGGCCAAGTACATCTTCGCCAACTTCGCCTATCCGGGCGCCGGCTCGGCCCCGACCCTCAGCGGCACCAGCGCGCTGGGGATGAGCTACAACACCTCCAGCTTCGAGCCGTCGGTGGCGCTCAACAACCCATCCAATTTCACCAATCTGAACAACTGGCAGGCCTACTACTGGCGCAAGGAAGAGATCCGCATCGACGACCAGGTCGGCGACATCAAGCTGGACTACCGCTGGAATATGGACCAGGACGCGCGCGGCCTGGGGGCGGCTGTGGGGGTGGACTACCGGCGCCTGGAGCATAGCTATGACGACACCAGCATCCAGTACTATCCGACCGCTGGCGGCCTCACGCTGGCGGGCAACGGTTCGGTGTCGAGCACCATCATGCCCTACAGCGGCGGCTTGCCCTTCATCCTGGTCGATTCCGGTCGCGCCTGGCAGCAGTTTGCGGCCAACCAGAACCTGATCGCTGCCAGCAGCGCCAATACCGCCAACAGCCTGCAGAGCAACTATTCGCACAGTGAGCAGACTGCCGCGCTCTACGGGATGGGGGCCTATCGCGCCGATGGCTGGAGTGCCCTGTTCGGCTTGCGCCAGGACAGTACCAACCTCTCCACCACCGGCAACGTGCGCAGCGTCAGCAACGGCGTCACCAGCTGGGTCTCGCAGAGCAAGGAGTCGAGCTACAACTACCTGTTGCCGGCCGCCTCGGTGACGCTCAACGCTACCGATGCCCTCAGGCTCAAGCTGGCCGCCAGCCAGACCATCGGCCGTCCCAACTTCGATGCCTACGCGCCCAACACCACGATCACCCAGAACACCGACGGCTCGGTCACCGTGACGCAGGGCAATCCGGACATCAAGCCGCGCGAATCCAACAACCTGGATGTCTCGGCAGAGTGGTACCTGCCCAATTCCAACCTGTTGTCGGTGGCCTTGTTCAACAAGAACATCAAGAACGAGATCTATACCCTCACCAGCCAGGGAAGCATGTTCTACAACGGCGCTACCCGGGCAGCTGCGATCACGCAGCCGGTCAATGCCTCCAGTTCCAAGATCAACGGCGTGGAGCTGAACTACGTACAGAATTCGCTGGGCTGGATCAGTCCGGCATTGCGTGGCCTGGGGTTCAGCGCCAACCTAAGCTTCCTGAACGGCCAGCTCAATGCCGCCACCAGCTCCGGTACCACCCGTACCATCAAGAACCTGGTCAACCAGCCCGACCAGATCCGCAACCTGACGCTGTTCTACAACTACCAGCAACTGGGGGTGAGCGCCGCCTACAACTGGACCGGCCGCAGCCTGCGCCTGGTCGACGCCAGCCTGCCCAGCCAGGACGTCTACTGGCAACCGCGCAAGCAGATCGACCTGCAGGCGCGCTACGACCTGGGCCATGGCTGGCGGGCCTTTGCCGAGGTGGCCAACCTGACCAACTCGCCCGTCACCAGTGTCACCGGCCCCAACAAGGACCTGCTCAAGGACACCTTCTCGCTGGGCCGGATGTTCTGGGTCGGGGTGAACTACAGCCCCAAGAATCTCTGACATCCCTGATGAACCTGTTTGTTTTTTCGTTTGCCTTTTCTTTTGCAAGGATCTGCCATGTCCAATCTTGAACAACTCCTGGATCTAAGTCGCCAATCGATGGGCATCATTCCCGTCCTGGCCCTGCTATTGCTGGTGGTGCTGGCCGTCGCGGTCGAGCGTTGCCTGTTCTTTGCGAAGTGCCTGCCCTCCGGCAAGATGATCGACCTGGCGCTGACCCAGGCCGATCATCGCAGCGAGGCACAATTGCAGGACATCGCGCAGACCTACCGCGCCACCGTATTCGGCCCGACGCTGCAGGCAGCGGTGCAATCGCGCGGGCTGGCCTCGGGCGAGGCGATGGATCACTACATCGACGAGAGCATCGTGCGTACCATGCCCGAGCTGGACAAATACCTGTGGATGCTGGGTGCAGCCATTACGCTGGGCCCGCTGATCGGCTTGCTGGGGACCATCATCGGCATCACCGAATCCTTCAACGTGCTCGGTACGGCCGGCGGCGGTACGGGCGAGGTGACCAATGGCATCGGCCACTCGCTGCTGGCCACCGGTTGCGGCCTGCTGGTGGCCATCGCCGGGGTGGCGGCCAACAGCTATTGCGCCAAGCGCGTGCGCCTGGCCCTGCTGGAACTGGACCTGATCAAGCTCATCTTCATCAAGCAGCGCTATCTGCACGAGCAGGCCGGTGAACACCGCCATGTGGCGCCAGCGCAGTCCGAGACAGCACCGCGCACCGGTGTCAAGCGCGTGACCGACATGGCCTACGCGGGAGCGGCATCATGAGCCGGACCCGTTATCTGCAAGCCGAGGAGCCGCATATCGAGATCATCCCGATGATCGACATCATGATGTTCCTGCTGATCTTCTTCATGGTCACCATGCTCAAGATGATCGATGTCAGCGGCGTCAAGATCAACGTCCCGCAGGCGGCCAGTGCGGCCACGCTGCCCAGCAAGTCCTTGAGCATCGTGGTCACCCGCGAGGGCGAGATGATCTTCGAGGGCAAGACCGTGGACCGGGATACCCTGGTCGCCACCCTCAAGGAACGGGCCCAGAGCGCCAAGCTGGAGGTGCTGGTGGCGGGCGACAAGGACGTGTCGCTGGAAAACCTGTTGCATGTGATGGATGTCGCCCGCGCCGCCGGGGTCGAGGACATCGGTATCGCAGCCAAGCGGTGAGCCGGTCATGAGTGATTCCATGGTCCTGTCGCAGGGCGGCATGTCGCCTGTGCGCATCGATGCCCCCGCCTTGCGCTGGCCGGTGGCCATTGCCGTCGCCCTGGCCGTCGAGTGCGCTATCGTGCTCCTGGGCTGGCCGGCGCAGCATCCTGCCGCGCCGGTGGAGCAGCCGGTGAAGGTGATGAAGCTGGTGAGCATCGCCGATGTCCCCGGTCCTGCAGAGGCGCCGCCACCGCTGCCCACGCCTCCCAAGCCCGCACCCAAGCCCACGCACACACCCAAGCCAGCACCGGTGCCGCAGCCGGTCAAGCCGGCGGCTACGCCCGAGGTGGCGGCAGCGGCCCCGGTGGCCGATGCCGCCCCGGCCCCGGCGCAGGCAGTTGCCAGTCCGGCGGCGCCGAGCGCCCCAGCCACGCCGGCACCGGCCAAGCCCGAACCCGGCGCGGTGCGACGCGGCCTGGTGCCGCTGGTACGGGTCGAGCCCGAGTATCCGCCGCGTGCGCTGGCCAGCAATACCGAAGGCTTCGTCGTGGCCCACGTGACCATCGAGCGGGATGGGTCGGTGAGCGCCGTGAAGATCGTCAAGGCGCAACCCGCCAGGATGTTCGAGCAGGCGGCCACGCGCGCCCTGATGCAATGGAAGTTCTCGCAGAACGATGGCCCGGTACTGGGCGAGGTCGAACTGCGTTTCAGCCTGAACTGAGGAAATCGTCGATGAAAAGAACAACGCATGGCCGACGTGGCTTCCTGCAACTGGCGGCCCGCTCCGGCGCCGCCGCGCTGACGGTGGCCAGCCTGCCGGCCAGCATCCGCAAGGCACTGGCGATTGCGCCGTCTTCCCCCACGGGGACGATCAAGGACGTCAAGAACGTGGTCATCCTGATGCAGGAGAACCGCTCGTTCGACCACTACTTCGGCACCATGAAAGGGGTGCGGGGCTTTGCGGACCCGATTCCCAAGCCCTTGCCCGATGGCAGCCCGGTATTCCACCAGCGTGACCGGCATGGCCAGCTGGTCCTGCCGTATCGGCTGGAGATGGCCACCACCAGCGCCGGCCGCGCCGGCGGCAAGCTGCCGCATGCCTGGCGTGACCAGCACGCGGCCTGGAACAAGGGGCGCTACGACCAGTGGATAGAGGCCAAGAAGGATACGGTGACGATGGGCTATTTCACCCGCGCCGATCTGCCTTTCCACTATGCACTGGCCGAGGCCTTCACCATCTGCGATGCCTACCATTGCTCGGTGCTGGGCTCGACCAATCCCAATCGCTTCCACATGATGGCCGGCGGCATCGACCTGCAGGGACAGGCCGGTGGCCCCATGACCTACCAGCCACGCACGGGTACCTGGTCCGGCGTGCCGGGCCAGCCGCGGGTGGGGGCCGACAGCTACCACTGGACGACCTATCCCGAGCGCCTGGAACAGCATCAGGTCTCCTGGAAGGTCTACCAGGGTACCGACAATCCCGACCAGGACAACGGCGACTATCCCAGCGATTTCAATGTCCTCCAGTACTTCTTCCGGCAGTACCAGGAGGCCGCCGTCGAGTCGCCGCTGTGGCAGAAGGCGTGCAGCAAGTTCACGCTGGCGGACCTGGCCCGTGACGTGCAGCAGGGCAGCCTGCCCCAGGTGTCGTGGCTGATGCCGCCCAAGCTCAGTTGCGAGCATCCGGACCGCACGCCGGGTTATGGCGCGCATTACCTGAGCCAGGTACTCGATATCCTGACCGCCAACCCGGCCGTATGGGCCAGTACCGTCCTGCTGGTCAACTACGATGAGAACGACGGCTTCTTCGATCACATGATGCCGCCTACGCCGCCCCTGAACGAGCGGCAGGGGCTGTCCACGGCGGAGGTCACCAAGGAGTTCCACCGCCTGGGCGACTACGTCAATGCGGCCGACGATCTGCCGGCCGGTCTTGGGGCGCGGGTGCCGATGATGGTGATCTCGCCCTGGTCCAAGGGTGGTTTCGTCTGTTCGGAAGTATTTGACCATACCTCGGTGATCCGTTTCCTGGAACAGGTCTTCGATGTCCATGAGCCCAACATCAGCCCCTGGCGCCGCGCGGTCTGCGGGGACCTGAGCTCGGCGTTCGACTTCCGTCGTCGCGATGCCGGCCATCCCGGCTTGCCCGATACCTCGGCCTATCCGGCCCTGTCGGACGCGCAAGCCAGCCTGCCGCCGCCCCGGCCGCCGGCAACACCGGTCATGCCGCAGCAGGAGCGCGGCATGCGGCCTGCACGGGCGCTGCCCTATGATTTGGCGGTGCGGGAGCGCAGCGGCAGGGATGGTCATGTCGTCCTGGACTTCCTCAATCCCGGACGGGCTGGCGTGGTCTACCAGGTGTATTCGAACCAGGACGAGGATCGCTACAAGACCTTCACGGTGGAGCCGGGCAAGTCGCTCTCGGGGCAGTGGGCGGGCAGGGCGGTCGATGGTGGCTACGATCTCAAGGTCTATGGGCCCAACGGCTTCCTGCGCGAGTTCCGTGGCCAGCGGCATGGCCGGGATCGGGCCGAGCCAGTGGTGCAGGCTACCCACGATGGACAGGCCGGGGAGCTGGTGGTGGTGCTGGAAAACCTCGGCGACCAGCCATTGACGGTGACCGTCACCGACCTGGCGCATGGCCGCGCACCGCAGGGCCTGGTGCTGCAGCCGGGGCGCCCCTACACGCAGCGCTGGCCCTTGGCCAGCAGCCACCATTGGTACGACCTGGTGTACCAGGCCGAGGGCTTGCCGGGCTTCGCCAGAAGGCTGGCGGGGCATGTCGAGACCGGACAGCCTTCCTACTTCAGCACCTAGCGCCTGCGGGATGGTGCGTCATTTTCCGGGATCGTCATGACCTTCCTTCGTCATTGTCTTGCAAGCTGCGTTCTCTACCTGCTCATGGATCAAGTACAAGCCTTTCCGGCATGGCGCCAGTCGGCGCTGGCCGACCCTGCCGGTGTGGTGCTGGTGACCTCGCACCGGGCCTGCTGGAAGGAGACCTCGGAAAATTCGCTGGATGGTATTGCCCGTTGCATTGCCGACGGGATCGATATCGGTGAAATCGATGTGCGCACCACCCGTGATGGTGCTTTGGTGTTGATGCATGACGAGACGGTGGATCGCACCACCGACGGGCAGGGGGCGGTGGCCGAGCTGAGCCTGGACCAGATCCGCCGTCTCAGGCTGCGCCAGCGCGGTGGCGGTGCCGATACGGCCATGACGGCACGCCGCGTGCCGACCTTGCAGGAAGCGCTGGCCCTGGCGCGGGGAAGGATCCTGCTCAATCTGGACGTCAAGGCGGCGCAGATCCCGGTCCTGGTTGCGGCGATCATGGAAACCGATACGGTCCGTGATGTGCTGCTCAATGTCGATACCGATGCCGATCCGCGCTTGCTGGCCTGGGTGCGTTCACTGGGGATTGCGATGCAGGTCCTGTATTTCGACAACCGTGCTGGCGCCGACCGGGCGGCCCAATGGCAGGCGCTCCCAAGGCTGCAGCCGACGTCGCTGCAGCTGATCTTCCGCGATCCTGATGTCATCGGGCAGGCGCGCCAGGCGGTGCAGAGCGAGCCGGTGCGCATTTTCGTCAATACCATGGCGCTGGACATTGCCAGCGGGCATCCCATGGATCTTTCCGGCTCTTACCTGGATAGCGAGGCCATTAGGCATCCGGAACAGGTCTGGGGACCGCTGATCGAGCGCGGCGCCAGCATCATCCAGACCGACGAGCCGCAGCGCCTGTTGCGCTGGTTGCGCCAGCAGGGATGGCGCTGAGGTCGCTGAGGTATGTGCCAAGCCGGTAGCTTGCGTACCGGCGAAAAAAAAGCCCACGACCTTGCGGTGTGGGCTTGAATCCAATTCTTTAGGAGGAAATTGGAGGAGACAGGTGTAACTTTACTGCTCCGCATCAAATCAGGCCAATTTATCTTCCAAATATCAGATATACGATCTGGTTATTTCATGTGATCGCGGCTGCTGCCTGCAAGCTCAGCCCTGGCGGGCTTCTCCGCCGTGCAGGGGCGGGTCCTGTGGCGCTTCTTCCACCCTGGGCTTGCAGGGGATCTTGCAGGCCTTGTCGGTAGCCGGCTCGGCGCAATATTGCATTGCCATAGGATCAACCACATGCTCGGTCAGGACCGGCTCGCCGACGATGGGCACGCGCAGGACCGTCGAGCAGCGGGTGCCATAGTCGGGCGAGCGGATGAAGATGGGGGAGAGCATCCTCTCCTTTTCCAGGCCCACGCCGGTATCGGGCAGACGGCAGTCATTGGCGCGGGTGGCGTCGGTGAGCATCTCGAAGAAGGTCTCTTCCGGCGCTCCCTGGCACAACAGGCTGGCGAACTGCGCCTTGGCGCGGGTGACCTTGGGCCAGGGCGTGTCCAGCAGGGCGTTGGAGAGACCATAGACGCCATAGTCCAGGGGCTGGCCGTTGCGGGCATCTTCGCCGCCCCGGTTGGAATACCACAGCATGGTCTCGCGGTCGCCCAGCAAGAGGTTGAAACCATTGTATTGCTGCGCACGCGGGCTGATCTGGCGCAGGTAGCTGGCCGGATCCATGTCGCCGCGCAGGTAGTCGGCCACCAGTTGCCCACGGCTGGGGGCGTCGGGTCGTCGCTCCGAGGGCGAGCGGACATTGGTCAGGGCGGCGAAACGGCCTTCGCGCGTCACGCCCAGCCAGGTCCCGCCGGCTTGCAGGTCGCGCCCGGCAAAGACCTGCCGGTAGTCCTCCCACCAGGCCGCATCGGCGGCCGGACGGGCATAGAATTCATCGCGATTGGCCGCCAGGATCAGCGGCATGCCGGGGATGACCTTCCAGGCGAAGATGATCAGGCACATGATGCGACATCCTCGAACTGTTCGACATGGCGCGGCCCGCTGATGAGCGCCGGGATGCCGGCGTCCTCCAGGGCGAGTTCCAGGGCGCGGGTGAATTCGGCCGCGCGCGGCGTCGGAATGTGTTCGTAGACTTCCATCCAGGTTTGCAGGCCGTCCTGCTCGCCGGGGCGGCGCTTGAGGCCGCCGGCGATGCCGAAGCGACCTTGTAGCACCATCTGCACGGCCTTGATTTTGCCGTGCAGCGGCTGGGCCTGGGTGGGGGCGACGCGATAGTAAATGTAGAGATCCATGGCCTGTCCTTGCCTGATGCCCGGGTATCCGCTTATTGCGGATCGGCCAGCTCGTAGGGCAGGTCGTGGAAGTGCAGCGCCGGTCCGTCGGCGGCACCCAGGTGGATGGCGTCCTCGGCGGCTGCCAGTTTCAGCTCGACCAGCGCCAGTGCGCGGCCTTCACCCAGCGGTTCGGCATTGACCACCATGCCGCAGGGCTGGCCGGGATCGGTGACGGCAAAGACTTCGTTGCCGGCCTGCGCGGTGTCGCTGTCGATGGTGGCCAGCAGCGTGCGGCGCTTGAGCTTGCCGAGGTATTGGCTGCGCGCCACGATTTCCTGGCCGGGATAGCAGCCTTTCTTGAAATTGACGCCACCGATGAGCTCGAAATTGATCATCTGCGGCACGAACTGCTCCTGTGTGCTGGCGGTGATGCTGGGCACGCCGGCGCGGATATCGGTCAGGCGCCAGGCCTGCGCGGCCGTGGGGGCCAGGTGCTGGACCAGGCGCGGCCAGGCCGCCACCAGGATCTCGGGTGCGGCGATCCACTGGTAGCGGGGGCTGCCGGCGGCATCGGCCAGGCGGATCAGGGTGCCGTTGCCATTGCTGGTCTTGTCATACGCCTGCTGCGGCAGCACCGGGAACCATTCGGCCAGGGCGTTGGCGGTGGCCGGTCCGGCCAGGCCCAGCGCGGCGTGGCTGGTGCCGGCGTCGGCCAGCTTGGCCTTGGCGCGCAGGATGAACATCTGCAGGCGCTTCTGAATGGCCGGCTGCAGGCTGCGCGGCAGCTGCAGGAAGATGCTCTGCTGGTCGCGCCACATCAGGAGCGTGGCCAGCAGGCGGCCCTTGGCCGTGCAATAGCCGGCCAGGCGCGCACTGTTCTCGTCGAGTTTTTGCACATCATTGGTGAGCTGGCCGTGAAGGAAGCTGGCAGCTTCCTCGCCGCTGGCGGCGATCAGGCCCAGGTCGGTGAGGGGGGCCATGAAGCTTTCCAGGCTCTGCGGTGAGGGCGTGGCGGGGCCGAAACCCAGTACCTCGGTGCCATCGGCGTCGAAACGGGCGCCTTGCTGCGCCAGGAAGTCACGCCAGACGGAGGGCGATGCGGTCAGTTCTGTCATAGGAAATCTTTTACGGATTACGGCTTGCCAAGGCATCTCTGCCCGGCAAATTAGGCAACTGTCGTGCCAGCGATTATCATTGATGCCTCGATTATAGTGATCTCCGAAAAAACGCGTCGGAGCAACAGGGATTTTGCATCTGGTATGAAGAAGTTATTTGCGACACTGATCATTCTGGCGGCGCTGGTGGCAGCAGCCGGGGTCTATTGGTCCAAGCAGCCCATCGTGGATCCGAGCGGCCAGGTCATCGCCTTTACCATCACGCCGGGCGCCGGCGTGTCCGGCGCTGCCCAGCAGATCGCCGCGGCCGGCGTGCCGGTCAACCCCGATCTCTTTGCCCTGTATGCGCGCCTGTCCGGCGAGGGCACCCGGATCAAGGCCGGCAGCTACGAGATCAAGCCCGGCTACACGCCGCAACGCCTGCTGCTGCAGCTGGTGCGCGGCGAATTCGCCCAGGAGGCGCTGACCGTCATCGAGGGCTGGACCTTCAAGCAGATGCGTCGCGCCATCGCCGAACAGCCAGCCCTCAAGCACGATACCGCCGGCTGGACCGACCAGCAGATCCTGGCCAAGCTGACCACCGAATATACCTATCCGGAAGGACTGTTCTTCCCGGATACCTATCTTTTCGCCAAGGGCGCCAGCGACATGCAGGTCTACCGCCAGGCCTTTGCGCTGATGAGCAAGAAACTCAACGAGGCCTGGGCCCAGCGCGACCTGTCGCTGCCTTACCGCACGCCTTACGAGGCACTGACCATGGCCTCCATCGTCGAGAAGGAGACCGGGCAGAAGTCCGAGCGCGGCATGGTGGCGGGTGTCTTCGTGAACCGCCTGCGCACTGGCATGCTGCTGCAGACCGACCCCACCGTGATCTATGGCATGGGCGATCGCTACCAGGGCAAGATCCGCAAGGTCGACCTGCTGACCGACACGCCCTACAACACCTATACCCGGGCCGGCCTGCCGCCCACGCCCATCGCCTTGCCCGGCGCGGCCTCGCTGGCAGCGGCGCTGAACCCGGACAAGACCGAGGCCTTATACTTCGTGGCGCGTGGGGACGGCACCAGCCATTTCTCCAGCAGCCTCACCGAGCACAACCAGGCCGTCAACCGCTACCAGCGCTGATCCTGGCGCTTTTTACCGTTTTTTCACCGTTTTCTTTGAGTAGCGATCCCTTCATGGCATCAGGCAAATTCATCACCTTCGAAGGCATCGACGGCGCCGGCAAGTCGACCCATATTCCTTTCGTCACCGAGCTGCTCCGCGCACGCGGGCTATCCGTGGTCGCCACCCGCGAGCCGGGCGGCACCGAACTGGGCGAGCGCCTGCGCGAGCTGGTCCTGCATCACAAGATGCACCTGGAAACCGAGGCCCTGCTGATGTTCGCCTCGCGCCGCGAACACCTGGCGCAGGTGATCGAGCCGGCCCTGGCGCGCGGCGACTGGGTGATCTCGGACCGTTTCACCGATGCCACCTTCGCCTACCAGGGCGGCGGTCGCAAGCTGGCGCTGGACAAGCTGGAACGCCTGGAAGACTGGGTTCATCCGCACCTGCAGCCGGACCTGACCCTGCTCTTCGACGTGCCGCTGGAAGTGGCGCGCGCGCGCCTGGACGCCGAACGTACCCTGGACAAGTTCGAGCAGGAGAAGGCCGATTTCTTCGCCAATACCCGCGCCGAATACCTGCGCCGGGCGCAGCAGTTCCCGCAGCGCTTCCGCATCGTCGATTCGACCCGTCCGATTCCCGTGATCCAGGACGAACTGCGCGCCATCGTGGCGGCCTTGTGATGGGGGCGCAGCGATGAGTGATTCTTTCGCCGACGCATTGTTGCCCTGGCAGGGCGAGAGCTGGCGCCAGCTCCAGCAATTGCGCGAGCGCCTGCCGCACGCGCTGTTGTTCTATGGCGCTGCCGGCACCGGCAAGACCCGCTTCGTGGAAGCCTTTGCCAAGTCGCTGCTGTGCGAGTCGCCCACACCCGAGGCCCATGCCTGCGGCGTGTGCGCGTCCTGCAACTGGTTCTCGCAATCCAACCATCCCGACTATCGGCGCGTGCGCCCGGAGGCGCTGGAAGACGAGATCGCCGACGACGACAGTGGCGAGGAAAAGAAAAGCGCCAAGGCCAGCAAGACCCCTTCCAAGGAAATCAAGATCGACCAGATCCGTGCCCTGGCCGATTTCATGAACGTTTCCACCCACCGCTCCGGCCTGCGGGTGGTGATGCTGTATCCGGCCGAGGCGCTCAATACGGCGGCCGCCAATGCCTTGCTCAAGACGCTGGAAGAACCGCCGCCGGGCACCATGTTCCTGCTGCTGTCGAACCGCCTGGACCGGCTGCTGCCGACCATCCTCTCGCGCTGCCGGAAGTTCGCCCTGAATGCGCCGGGACACGACGAGGCCCTGGCCTGGCTCAAGCAGCAGGGCGTCAAGGATGCCGACGCCTGGCTGGCCGAGCAGGGCGGTGCGCCCCTGGCGGCGCTGGAAGCCGCCCAGGGAGAGGGGCGCGAGGCACTGGACGAATTGTTGCGCCACCTGGCCCAGCCGGGCGTGGATGGCGCCCTGCGCGCCGCCGACAAGCTGCAGAAGACCCCGGTGCCGGAACTGGTCGGCTGGCTGCAGCGCTGGCTCTATGACTTGCTGTCGCTGAAGTCGGCCGGCGTGGTGCGTTACTACCCGCGCTACGGCAAGGAGCTGGGACGACTGGCCGAGCGCGTCGATGCCCTGGCCATTGCAGCGGCCCTCCGTGGCATGGGGGAGCGTCGTGCCATTGCCGACCATCCGCTGTCGGCCAAGCTGTTCATCGAGGAAATGCTGATCGCCTACGCCGGCCTGTTTGACTGATCGGTCGTCCTGGCTGCTGGCCCGCCAGCATGAAAAACGCCTGCTTCCACATCGAGGGAAGCAGGCGTTTTGCTTGTTGCAGCCTGCAAGGCGCAGGCTGCGCGCGGAGCAGGCTTAGAAGGCCACCGACACCGAGGTGCTGAAGGTGCGCGGATTGGCCAGGACCAGGTAGCCCGAGTTGGAGGCACCGCCGGCCGATTCCCAGTAGTTGCGGTTGGCCAGGTTCTCGATGGAGGCACGGAAGGTCACGGCACGGCCACCGATGTCGGTCAGGTAGCGGGCGCCGATGTCATAACGTACCCACGACGGCACTTCCAGCTTGTTGGCGGCATCGGCGTACTGGGTCGAGGTGTAGGTGGCACGGCCATTGACGGTCAGGCCACGCACACCCGGGATATCGTATTCCAGGCCGGCATTGGCTTGCAGCTTGGGTACGCCGATCGCGTAGTTGCCGTTGTTGGCGCTGCCGCTGGTCTGCAGCTGCTTGGCGTTGAGGAAGGTGATGCCGGAGAGCAGGCGCATGTTCTTCGTCAGTTCGCCGAAGGCGGTCAGTTCCACGCCGCGATTGCGTTGCAGGCCATTGGTGGATTCGATATTGGTGACCGCATCCTTGTAGGACAGCGGCCGGTCGGTGGTGAAGAAGGCCGCGCCCAGGCCCAGGCCGCCCAGTTCATACTTCACGCCCACTTCCTTCTGCTTGGACTTGTACGGTGCCAGTACCTGGCCGTAGTTGGCGGCGGTGGTGTCGGTGATCTGCTTGCCCTGCTGCAGGCCCTCGATGTAATTGCCATACAGCGACAGGTTCTTCATCAGCTTGAAGACCACACCGCCCATGGGCGAGGTCGCGCTCTGGTCGTAGTGGGCCGAGTTGAGGTGGGTGTTGTAGGCGTAGGTATCGGACTTGAGCTGTTGCTGGCGCACGCCCACGGTGACCAGCAGACGGTCGTCGTAGAAGCCCAGGGTGTCGGAGAGCACCGCGCTGGCCAGGTTGGTGCGGGTGGTGGTCTGCGGGTCGCTGAGGCTGTTGCCCAGCGTGCTCAGGGCCGGCTGGCTGTAGGTGGTCGGGCTGTAGATGTTGGTGCCCAGCGCATAGAAGGATGAATAGCCATAGGCGTTGCGTGAGTTGAGCGAATACAGCGAGGCAGCCGCTACCAGCTTGTGCGAGACCGGGCCGGTGCTCAGATGCGTGCGCACGCCCACTTCGCCGGTGGCGACGTCATCCTGGCGCGCATTGTCGAAGCGATAGGTGGAGGCAGCGCCGGTGCTGGCATTGTTCACGCGCACGCCTGAGAGCGAGTTGTTTTCGGTCCCCTGGCGGGCACCGAAGGCGGCCCAGGCCGTGGTGGTGTCGGAGAGGTCCCATTCGCCCCGGACGGTGCCGAAGATGTCACGCTCGTTGGAGTAAGACCAGGGCTGGGAATAGTTGGCCGAGCCGCTGGGCGCGGAGGGCAGCGAGCTCAGGCCCGAGGCCAGCGACACGCTGGAGCGGATGTTGTTGAGATTGTTTTCCTGCACACCCAGGTCGGCCGAGAGGCGGAAATTGTTGCCGCGATAGTCGGCGCCCAGCGAGAACACGTTGGTTTCGCGCTTTTCGCCCGAGACGCCCGTGCCACCCGCATGGCGCGCCGCGTTGATGCGGATGCCCAGGCGGTCTTCCGGCCCCAGGCGGCGCGAGAAGTCGATGGCGCCATATTTGGTGTTGCCGGACTCGTAGCCCAGCGTGACTTCGGTGAGCGGCTCATTGGAAGCGCGCTTGGGCAGGATGTTGATGGTGCCGCCCAGGCCGGCGTCACCTGGCGTGGCGCCGTTGAGGAAGGCGCTGGCGCCGTAGAGCACCTCGACCCGTTCCATCATCTCGGAGGCCACATACTGGCGCGGCAGGATGCCGAACAGGCCGTTGTACATTAGGTCGTCGGAGTTGGCGATGAAGCCACGGATCATGTACGACTCCTGGAAGTTGCCGTAGCCGCGCGTGGTGCGCACCACCGGATCGTTCTTGAGCACGTCGCCCACACCGTGGGCCTGCTGGTCGGCAATCAGTTGCTGGGTGTAGGCCACCGAGCGCACGGGGCTATCGAGGTTGTCGACGTTGCCCAGCACCCCCAGGCGGCTGCCGCGCGCCACCTGGCCGCCGGCAAACTCCTTGGGCAGGCCGTCGGCGGAGGCATCGGCCGAGGCATTGACGGTAACGGTGGGCAGTACTTGCGCGTCTTTCGGCTCGGCTGCGGCACTGCTGCTGGTCTGGGCCAGCGCCGGCAAGGGCGCCAGGAAGGCCAGGGCGAGTGCCGCCGCAAGCGGCGTGAGGCGGTGGGTGGAACGGAATGACATGAAGATTCTTTCGAGAATTGCAGTAAGGAAGAGAAAAACACTGCTAAGTATAAGTAATAATCGTTATCATTTGCATTTATTTCGAGAATTTTGCATCTGGAATGAGAACATTGCTCCGCAGGAGTGTCGGCAAAGTGGCTGACGGCGGTCGTGAGAGGGCGGTGCCGTTCATGACATCGCCCGTATAATCGCGCCCATGACCTCCGCCGCCTCCCGCATCAGTCCGACACCGTCCCCGCTCGGCTCGTCCTTGCCCCAGCATCCGCTGCTATCGCGCCTGTTCTGGCTGCGCTGGGCCATGGTGGCGGGCGAGCTGCTGGTATTGGCGGGCGCCCAGGCCTGGTTGCATATCACGTTGCCGCTGACCGAGCTGGTGGCGCTGATCGCCTTGCAGGCCCTGATCAACGGCGTCACCTGGCTACGCATGCGCTGGCTGCGTCCGGCCGAGCAGGGCGAGCTGTTGCTGCAGTTGCTGCTGGATGTGGCGGTGCTGACGGCCTTGCTGTACTTTTCCGGCGGCTCGACCAATCCCTTCGTGTCCTTCTACCTGCCGGCGCTGGCGGCCGGTGCGGCCAGCCTGGCCTGGCCTTATGCACTGCTGCTGGCGGCCTGCGCGCTGGGCGCCTACTCGGGGCTGGTCTATTTCTACCAGCCGCTGCACATCCACGATCATGACCAGGCCATGGCCTATCACCTGGCCGGGATGTGGATCAATTTCTCGATCTCGGCGCTGCTGATCACCTGGTTCGTCAGCCGCATCGCCGCCGCCGTGCGCACCCGCGACGGCCAGCTGGCGCAGGCGCGCGAGCGGCAGCTGCAGAGCCAGCGCATCCTGGCGCTGGGCACCCAGGCGGCGGGGGCAGCCCATGCGCTCAATACGCCCTTGTCGACGGTGGCGGTGATCGCCGGGGAACTGCGCCGGGAGATGGCCGACAATCCCGCCTTGGCCTCCTATGACGAAGACTTGCGCATCGTCGAGGAGCAGATCGCCGCCTGCAAGACGGCCCTGGAGAGCATGCGGCTGGACGCCGACGCCCAGGCCCGCAACGAAGGCAGCGCGCCGCTGGCCCCCTGGCTCAGGAGTCTGCTGGAAGGCTGGCGCCTGCGGCATCCGGCGGTGCTGCTGGTGGCCGAGGTGCACCAGCCAGAGTGGCGGGCCAGCCAGTTGCAGGATCTGTCACAGATCCTGCTGACCCTGCTGGACAATGCCGCCCACGCGGTCCGCGAGCGGGGGCAGAAGGGCGAGATCCGCATCCGCCTGAGCGAGGCCGATACGCTTTCAAGGGATGGTCGCAGGCGCGCTATCATCGCCGTTGCCGACAACGGCTGCGGCATCGCCCCCGAGCTGCTGCAGCGCCTGGGGCGTGGGCCGGTCGCCAGCAGCAGCGGCGGCTCCGGGATCGGCCTGATGCTGGCCTTCGCCAGTGCGGTCCACCTGGGAGGCAAGCTGCATCTGCACTCCACGCCGGGCCAGGGTAGTGTGGCCGAGCTGTGGTTCCCGCTGGCTTGAGCCGGGATGGTCGCTCCAGCCTGTTTCGTTTGTTTTCATAATTTTTTGCAGATTTTCCGATGAGCGCAGCCTTCCTGATTCTCGACGATAACGATGTCTTTGCCAGCACGCTGGCCAGGTCGCTGGCGCGGCGGGGATTCCGGCCCATCGTCGCCCACAGTGGTGAAGAAGCAGTGGAGGCGGCACGGCGGCAGCTCTTCGAATACGTCACCATCGACCTGCAGCTGGAAAAGGACTCCGGCCTGCAATGGGTCGCACCGCTGCGCCAGGCCTTGCCGCAGGCACGCCTGCTGGTGCTGACCGGCTATGCCAGCATCGCCACCACGGTGCAGGCGATCAAGTCGGGCGCCGACAACTACCTGGCCAAGCCGGCCAACGTCGATTCGATTCTCTCGGCGCTGAGCCATGCCGGCGATGGGGACAAGGCGGCCGAGCCGGCCCTGGCGGTGGAGGATGTCTCGCCGCTGTCGCTGGAGCGGCTGGAATGGGAGCACATCCAGCGTGTGCTGGCTGAGCATGAAGGCAATATCTCCTCGACGGCGCGGGCGCTGAACATGCACCGGCGCACCCTGCAGCGCAAGCTGTCCAAGCGCCCGGTGGCGCGCTGAGGCATCGTTCATGGCGGGTCCATGGATGGGCCTGAAGCCGCCAGGTCAGGCCCATCCTGCCAGTAAAGCCAAGCAGGGGCGACACGTGCGGCGCATCGCTTTACAATAGCGGCCATGTATATCGATTCCCATTGCCACATCAACTTCCCCGACCTGGCGGCGCGTCTGCCCGAGATCTTCGGCAAGATGGCCGACAACCAGGTCAGCCACGCCCTGTGCGTGTCGGTGGACCTGCCTGATTTCCCGCAAGTGTTGGCCCTGGCCGAGCAATATCCCAATGTCTATGCCTCGGTGGGCGTGCATCCCGACTACGAGGATACGCCCGAGCCCTCCGTGGACGAGCTGGTCCGCCTGGCCGACCACCCGCGCATCATCGCCATCGGCGAGACCGGCCTGGACTACTATCGCCTGCAGGGCGACCTGGAATGGCAGCGCGAGCGCTTCCGCGTCCACATCCGCGCCTCGCGCGCGACCGGCAAGCCGCTCATCATCCATACCCGCGCGGCCTCGGAAGACACCATCCGCATCCTGCGCGAGGAAGGCGCCAGCCCGGAGGCGGGCGGGGTGGCCGGTGTCATGCACTGCTTCACCGAGTCGCAGGAGGTGGCCGATGCGGCCATCGAACTGGGGTTCTACATCTCCTTCTCGGGCATCGTCACCTTCAAGTCGGCCAAGGACCTGCAGCAGGTGGCACGTACAATCCCGCTGGAGCGCATGCTGATCGAAACCGATTCTCCCTACCTGGCGCCGGTCCCTTTCCGGGGCAAGACCAACGAGCCGGGCTACGTGCGCCATGTGGGCGAGTTCATCGCCGACCTGCGCGGCATTTCTGCCGCCGAGGTGGCGCGCCAGACCTCTGACAATTTCTTCAAGCTGTTCGGAATCAAGCCATGACCCTGCTGGAAAAGCTGCGCACCCGCTTCGGCGGTATCGGCCGCATCGTTCTCTATACGTCGC
Source organism: Herbaspirillum sp. ASV7 (assembly GCF_016429215.1). GTDB lineage: Bacteria > Pseudomonadota > Gammaproteobacteria > Burkholderiales > Burkholderiaceae_D > Herbaspirillum. Next base: position 86,006 of record NZ_JAELUH010000007.1, read on the forward strand.
TACTGTTGCCGGGCGCGGCCAGTGCCGGTGCCTATGAGGAATACTTCCAGGCCATCCGCATGGACAACGTGTATTTCCTCAAGCAACTGATGCAGCGCGGCATGGGGCCCAACCTGATCGAGCCCAAGCGCGGCTATACCGGCCTGATGCTGTCCATCCGCGAGGATTCGATGAAGGCCTTCGACCTGCTGGTCAACGCCCCCGACGTCAACCTGGAAGCCCAGGCCACCAACGGCGACACGCCGCTGATGCTGGCAGCCTTCTACGGCAACGTGCCGGTGGTCAAGCTGTTGCTCGCGCGCGAGGTGGAAGTCAACCGTCCCGGCTGGACGGCCCTGCATTACGCCGCCATCAACGGCAGTTCGGAGATCGTCAAGCTGCTGCTCGATGCCTCGGCCTATGTGGATGCCGAGTCGCCCGACGACAAGATGACGCCGGTGATGCTGGCGGCCATGCGTGGCCGGGTAGCGGCGGTGGCGGCCCTGCGTGACGGCGGCGCCGACCTCAGCCTGAAGAACAAGGAAGGCCTGACCGCGCTGGACCTGGCGCGCCGCTATGGCCAGGACGAAGTCATCGAGACCCTCAAGCAACAGCCTCAGCGCTGAGGCCGATACTGTCCCGAGAAAGTCAAAATCCCGGCCACCTTGCGGTGGGCCGGGATTTTTTTCAGGGGCAGGACGGTTTCAGGGCACCAGGATCTGGCGGCCGACGTCCTTGATGTCCTTGGTGCCGGTCAGGGCCATGCTGACATCGAGTTCCTTGCGCATGATTTCCAGCATCTGCGACACGCCGTCGCCCCCCATGGCGCCCAGGCTGTAGAGGAAGGCGCGGCCGATCATGGTGCCACGGGCGCCCAGGGCCACGGCCTTGAGCACATCCTGGCCGGAGCGGATGCCGCCGTCGAACCAGACTTCGATCTGGTCGCCCACGGCCTCGGCAATGGCCGGCAGGGCTTCGATGGAAGACATGGCGCCATCAAGCTGCCGGCCGCCGTGGTTGGAGACGACGATGGCATCGGCGCCACTCTGCACGGCCAGCTTGGCATCCTCGACATCGAGGATGCCCTTGAGGATGAGCTTGCCGCCCCATTGTTGCTTGATCCAGGCCACGTCATCCCAGTTCAGGGTCGGGTCGAACTGGCTGGCGGTCCACTTGGAGAGGGTTTGCACGCCGCCGGCGCCTTCGCCACCCTTGATGTGGCCGGCCAGGTTGCCGAAGGTCTTGCGTCCGCCCAGTGCGCGCAGGGCCCAGCCGGGCTTGCTGGCCAGGTCCAGCAGTGTCTCCAGGGTCAGCTTGGGCGGCACCGACATCCCATTCTTGAGGTCCTTGTGGCGTTGGCCGAGGATCTGCAGGTCCAGCGTGAGCACCAGCGCCGAGCACTTGGCAGCCTTGGCGCGTTCGATCAGCGACTTCACGAAGCCACGGTCGCGCATCACGTAGAGCTGGAACCAGAAAGGCTTGGTGGTCACGCTGGCCACGTCCTCGATGGAGCAGATGCTCATGGTCGAGAGCGTGAAGGGGATGCCGAACTTCTCGGCGGCGATCGCGCCGAGCATCTCGCCATTGGCCCATTGCATGCCGGTCAGGCCGGTGGGGGCGATGGCTACCGGCATGGTCACGTCATGGCCGATCATGGTGGTGCGGGTGCTGCGTTCGTCGACGTTGATGGCCACGCGCTGGCGCAGCTTCAGGGCAGCGAGGTCGCGGGTGTTGGCGCGATAGGTGCCTTCGGTGTAGGAGCCGCTGTCGGCGTAGTCGTAGAAGGCCTTGGGAACGCGCTTCTTGGCCAGCAGGCGGAAGTCTTCGACACAGGTCATGACCGGCATATTATTTTCTCCGTAGATATCAAACGCGGCTTTGTGCCGCCGGGCGATGGTGGTGCAGACACGAACCGGAATCGGGACTGCTGGATGGGAACTGCAGATGGTTCGCTATCCTAGTGCATCGCCGCCATGGATGGGGTGAATCCCTTTGCCGATATCCATGAAAATTTTATATCGGCAAGCGCTACACACGTACCGTGGCGATGGCCGGATCAGGCCGCCAGCCGCCTGGCCGCCGCTTGCCCGCTGCGCACGGCGCCTTCCAGGGTGGCCGGGTAGTCGCCGGCCACATAGTCACCGGCCAGCGCCAGCCCGGCGGGCAGGCCGGTATTGTCGGGGCGCGTCAATCCCGGTGTGCAGGAGAAGGTGGCGCGTTTTTCGGTGACCACGCGGCTCCATTGCGGGCTGGTCAGCGCCGGCAAGCCGAAGTCGGCGGCCAGCTGGCGGCCGATGCCCTCGGCCAGGGCCGCATGTCCATCGGCGATGGCCTGGCCGGCGGCGCTGACCACCACGGCCAATAGCCCGGTGGCCCCCCCCAGCTGGCCCCGGTCGAAGACGAACTGACCCCAGGCCTGGCGCTCGGGCGCATCGGCCAGCGCGTAGAAGGGCGCGGGCAGGCGCAGCGTGTCCGGGTATTGCAGGTAGCAGGTGGTGATGGGTTCATAGCGCAGGGCGCGCAGCGCAGCAGTGTCGTGCAGGCCCTCCAGCAGCGGGGCGGCGGCCTCCGGGCCAGTGGCCAGCACCACACCGGAGAATTCGCCCAGCTCCGCACCCTGGCGGTCGTGCAGGCGCCAGCTGCCCGGGGCGTTGCCGGGCGAGAGACGGCCCACGGCGACGCCAGGCCGCACCAGGCCGCCGCGCCGGGTGAGGTAGTCGGCGGCGGCGTCGGGCAGCAGGGTGCTCAGGTCCAGGCGCGGAATCAGCATGTCCGAGGCGGCGCGGCGCGCACCCAGGCTATCGCGCAAGACATTCAGGAAGATTTGCGCCGATGCGCGTTCTGGCGGGGTGTTGAGCGCGGCGATGCATAGTGGCACCCACATCAGCCGGACCAGGCGCGGGGTCTGGTCGTAGCGCTCCAGTAGCTCGGCCACGCTGCAATCCTGGTGCAACTGCCAGCCCATCCAGCGCGCCGTGGTCGAAAAGCGCGCCAGCGCCAGCTTGTCCTCGCGCGCCAGCCCCTTGGCCCGCAGCAGCGCCACGGCCACATGCCAGGGTGCCGGCAGGCGCGGCGCCACGAAATCCATGCCGTCGGCCCCAGCCTCCAGCGGGTAACGCATCTGCAGGGGCAGCCGCAGCAAGGCCGCATCCGCACTGACGCCGACCTGTTTCATCAGGGCCAGCGTGGCGCGATAGGCCCCCAGCAGGATGTGCTGGCCGTTGTCCAGCAAGCGTCCGTCCAGGTCGATGCGGCGCGCCCGGCCGCCGAGGGTACGGCTGGCCTCGAACAGGCTGACCCGGTGGCCGGCCGCGGCCAGTGTCACGGCGGCTGCGCAACCGGCCCAGCCGGCGCCGATCACGGCATGGTGGCGCGGAGCATTCTTCATCGGGGCAGGGGGCAGGGAATCAGCCGAAGACGTAGGTCTTCCAGGCCAGCCACAGCTTGCGGATGGGTGTGAGCGAGATGCGCTGGTTCAGCACGTGGTAGCCATCGCGGGCGATCTCGTCGAGCAGGGTGCGGTAGATGGCCGCCATCATCAGGCCGGGGCGCTGGGCGCGCCGGTCTTCCCGGGGCAGCAGGGCAAAGGCTTCTTCATAGACCGCCTGGGCGCGCTCGACCTGGAACTTCATCAGGGCCTCGAAGCGCTCGCTGTGGCGGGCATTGAGGATGTCGGCGGCGGTCACGTTGAATTGCTGCAACTCATTGACGGGCAGGTAGATGCGGCCCTTGCGGCCATCCTCGCCGACGTCGCGGATGATATTGGTGAGCTGGAAAGCCAGGCCCAGCTTCTCGGCAAACTGCAGCGTGGCCGCCTGGGTATGGCCGAAGATGCTGGCCGAGAGCACGCCGACCACACCGGCCACATGCCAGCAATAGCGCTGCAGGCCGGGATAGTCGAGGTAGCGGCTCTGGTCGAGGTCCATCTCCATGCCATCGATGATGGCCTGCAGGTGCTCGCCCTTGAGCTGGTAGGTGGCCAGGTGCGGGTGCAGGGCCTTGGTGACCGGGTGGGTCGGCTGGCCTTCCAGCATGGCGGCGATTTCCTTGCGCCACCACATCAGCTTGGTGCGGGCCACCATGGGATCGTCGATTTCATCGACGGTATCGTCGACTTCGCGGCAAAAGGCATACAGCGCCGTGATCGCCAGCCGGCGTTGCGGCGGCAGGAACAGGAAGCTGTAATAGAAGCTGGAACCGCTGGCGGCGGCCTTCTGCTGGCAGTATTCGTCTGGAGACATGGGTGGCGTGGCGGCGGTTGGACCATCTAAGATGCTGCGCCGGAACGGGGAAGTTCCGGCAAAGGCGCTATGCTAGCCGAGTGCGCACGCCAGGGCAAATGCCGGAGCAAAGGCTGCGCGCAGGTTGTTGCGGGCCGCTGCGTTGTCCATTAAGCTCAGGGCAGTCGCTCGTCCGGGAAAACAAATGCGCAAAACAGCACAACCGGATGAAGTTTGCCGTCAGCGTTGACGCGAGGCAGCACAACGCCGGGGAAGTCAGGGACACAACAGGAGTGTGGAGACATCATGGACAGACTTGAAATCTTTCGCAACATCGCATCGCAGGCCGGGCGCGGGGAGCTGGTGTTTCCCGCCAACGTCAGCGCCTCGATCAAGCTGCAAAAGGCCCTGGCGGACCCCGATTGCCACCTGGAGCTGGCGGCCAAGCTGGTGACGGCCGAGCCACTGGTGGCCGCGCGCACCGTGGCCATCGCCAATTCGGCGGCCTACAACCGCTCCGGCGGCGAGATCAACAATGTGCGCGCGGCGGTGATGCGGCTGGGTTTTCGCACCCTCAATACCATCACCACCTCGGTCATCGTGCGCCAGCTGGGCCGCACCATCAACAATCCGGGCATGCGCATCAAGTCGGCCCAGTTGTGGGAACACTGCGCCCACGTGGCGGCGACGGCCTATGTATTGACCTCCAAGCTGACCAATGGCGATCCGGAGACGGCCATGTTTGCCGGCATCGTGCATGAAGTAGGGGGCTTCTACCTGCTTTCTCGCACCGATGACTATCCGGGCCTGCTCGATGGCGGTACCGAGGACTGGATGGAATACGGCGAGAAGATGATCGGCCGCGCCGTGCTCAAGAAGTTGGGCGTGCCGCAGGCGGTCAGCGATGCCATCGAGTCGCTCTGGCATGGCGTGCGGGTATTGCCGCCACAGACCATCGGCGACGTGTTGCTGCTGGCCAAGGAACTCTCGCCCGTCCCCTCGCCGCTGCACCGCACGGTGGCCGAGGTCGGGGTCGGCGGGGATAACCTGGTAGATGACTACATCGGCGACCAATCCCTGCGCGAGCTGCTGGATGATTCCGAAGAACAGATCCGCACCCTGACGGCGGCCTTGCTGGTCTGATCCCTTCCCTGAGACCACTGCCTCGTCCTGAGCGGCGTGGCAGTGGGATCGCTTACATGGTCAGGCCGCGCCAGGCCACGACCAGCCAATCCCATTTGCCCAGCTTGGGGCGTCGTCTGAACACATCCCCCTGTACCTGCTCGATGCGCTCCAGGATGCGCAGGCCGCCTTGCACCACCAGGCGCAGCTCCCAGCCGATGCGGCCGGGCAGCCGTTTGACCAGCGGCGCGCCGGACAGCATCAGGGCGCGGGCGCGTGCCACCTCGAAGCGCATCAGTGCTTGCCAGCGCTGATCGCTGCAGGCTTGGTTGATGTCCCGTTCGCTCAGGTCATGGGCTTGCAGATCCTCCATGGGCAGGTAGATGCGTGACTTTTGCCAGTCGATGGCGACATCTTGCCAGAAGTTGATCAATTGCAGCGCGCTGCAGATGGCGTCTGAATCACGCAGGTTCTCTTCGCCGGCTGCCTGGTAGAGGTGCAGCATCAAGGTCCCGACCGGGTTGGCCGAGCGACGGCAATAGTCGAGCAGGTCGCTATAGCGGGCATAGCGGGTCGTGACCACATCCTGCCTGAAGGCCGACAGTAGGTCGCGGAAGGGCTGCAGCGGCAGTGCATGGGCGGTGATATAGGGGCGCAGCCGCTGGAAGATCGGGTGGCTGCTGGCCTGGCCGGCCTCGATCAGGTCCAGTTGTGCTTCATAGGCCTGCAGCGCGGCCAGCCGCTCGGCGGGTGAGGCGTCACCCTCGTCGGCAATATCGTCGGCACTGCGGGCGAAGGCATAGATGGCGCCGACGGCCGGGCGCAGATGCGCCGGCAGCAGCAGCGACGCAACCGGGAAGTTCTCGTAATGATCAACGGCCATGGCGGCGGAGCGGACTGTTCCGGCTTTAGTCGAACTTGTCCTTGAGCAGCGCCTCGATGGTGGCGATGCGCGTTTCCACCGTTTCCAGCAGCGCCTTGGGCATGGTGCCGCCGGCATTCAACTGGGCGGCCAGTGAACGGGCGATGCCCATGGCGCCCTCGGTGAACTGCTTGCCGTCCTTGGAGAGCACGGCCGCCGCCGTGAAGAGGGTGGAAAACAGGATCTGGTCGGCGGTATTGTTTTCGATGAACTTGTTCAGGAGCGCATTGTGGCTTTGCTTCAAGGCGTCGAATTCTTCCTGGGTGGGCATGATGGGTCCTGGAATGCGTGCGGGCCGGCTTCGCCCGCCAGCAACGCCATGCAGCGTGCGGATGGGAAGAGGCCGGCACGGAGTGATCTGATGCGGGGAGCGCCATGCGGCGCTCCCCCCGGCTTGGTAGGCGCGGATTGTAGCAGGGAAGTCGTACAGCAGGTCAGTGCGGTCAGTGGGTGATGCTCAGCAAGACCTTGCCCTGACTGCTCTGGCCCTCTTTCCAGCTGGTCTGGGTGGCCGACGGCGGGGCGAAGCTGGCCATGGCCTGTACCAGTTTCTCGACATCGCTGTCATAGAGGGTCTTGCCGTCGGCGGTCTTGATGCGTTCGATGTGGTTATCGGCTCCGCTGGTGCCGCCTACATACCAGTCCTTGACGGTGACCTGGTCCGTGGTCCCCATCACATTGATCCGGAGATCGTTACCCACGTGGCTGAGCCACAGGTTGGTCTGGCCGGCATCGCTGAACTTGAGGATGTCGATGTTGGCCTTGGTCGCATCATGGTCGTAGATGACATCCTGGCCGTCGCCCTGGCCCATGACATAGGTGTCATTGCCTGCCCCGCCGATCAGGAGGTCGTTGCCGCGCCCGCCGGTGAGCACGTTGTTGCCGCGATTGCCGACCAGGATGTTGTCGAGTTCGTTACCGGTGGCATTGATGTCTTGCTTGCGCATCTTGATCGGGTCATCGGTGGTGATGGTATTGGCGCCGATGGCGCTGGCGAACTTCTGCAGTTGTCCCGTGGTGAGGAAACGGCACATGTCGCTTGCGCGGCCACGTCCGGAATCGGCGATGTAGAAGCCGGTAATGGCCCCGGTGGCGGCCGAGCAGGCCACACCGGTCACGGTGATGCGGTGATCGGTGCTTACACCGGCGGGCACAGCGCCGCCATCCCATAGTGCTTCGGCATAGACGCTCACGGTCACGCCCTTGCCGGCCTTGATGTCACGGGCCACCTCTTGCGCGTTGAAGCCGTTCGTGACCGTGGAGGTGAAACCGAATTCCTCCAGCAATTGCTGCTGATCCCACTGGCTGCTGGCGCCGCGAGAACCCGAAAATGGGCTATCGGTGTTGCACAAGCCCTCCTTGATGGCGCGCTCGACGACCTCTTTTTCCGACACCGGCTGGTCACCGAGCATGGTGACGTTGGCCACTGAGGTTTCGCCGCAGGTTCCCTCGAAGCCTGGCACCGCGTTGCCCTGGTTATAGTTCAGCTGGTAAGAGCCGGGATAGCCATAGACCAGGACATTGACGCCATTGACCACCGCGCTCTGGGGCTTGCCGGCATCGAGCAGGACCAGGTTTTCGACATTGGCCGACAAGGCCGTGCTGACCTTGGCATAGACCGTATCCACCCCTTCGCCGGCCTGTTCGATGACCTTGTCGCCGGCATTGTCGACGTAATAGCTGTCGTCGCCCTTGCCGCCGGCCATGATGTCGGCGCCACCCATGCCATCGAGGACATTGTTCTGGCTGTTGCCGGTGAGGTGGTTGTCGAGCGCATTGCCGATCCCGGTGAGATTGGCGGAGCCCATCGTCAGGTCAGGCGTGTCGATGGCAAGCCGGAGCTTCTGGCTGGAGGAGGATGTCTGCCACTTCCTGATGATCGCGTCGTCATCGCCGAAGGGAGCGGGGGCATTGAATGCATCCAGATAGCGCTCAGTGTCGGACGGGGCGGAACCTGCAATGGGTACGGGGGCGGCCACGGGCAACGTGGCAAGCGCAGGCTGGTTGACGCTGCTCGGACTGACGACGGGCTTGACGGTTACCGGCGCAGGTGTGACGACCGGTGTGACGATGACTGGCTTGCCGGGTATCGGTTGAGGCGTGACCGCCGGACTGACCACGACCGGCTTGACGAGTGCCGGCTTGGGTGTGAGGCGCGGACCGACGACGACCGGTTTGCCGGGCTCACGAGGACGCCGGATGATGGGGCTGTTGCTCGATAGCCTGCCGGGGGCGGTCGGCGGCACGATGATCGGATGGATGACGCCTGGCTTGGCGAGTACCGGTTTAGGCATGAGCTTGACCGGCTTGCTGATGACCGGGCAGCAAGGGCCATTGCTGAAGATCATCGGCTTGCCGCCCGTCGCCCGCACGGGTGCCTGGAGCTGGAACGGCTTGAAGATCAGCTTGAATGCATTGCCCGACGGGAGGTGGACAATGGGGGGCCTGAGCGGGGCAGAAGAGATGGTCATGATCAGGATGCAGGTATCCCTGGACGAACGTTGTGACTTGATGAGTGCAGACATGCTTTTTCCTTGATGTTGGGACGTCGGTTTGGCGCGGATGCGTACCGGCAGTCGATGCCGATACGCTGTTTTGGGCAAGAACAACTCCAGTCAGCCTTGAATGCAAATCAGTGCGTCACGCTGAGCAGCAGCGCAGGTTTGTCACGTTGCCCGCTGGTCAATGCGGTTTGGGTGGCCACCGCCGGCGCGAAGCTGGCCATGGCCTGCACCAGCTTGGCGACACCGTTGTCCCACGGCTTGCCGCTGCTGGCAGTGGGCGAGGGCATTGCTTGCTTGCCCGTGATGCTTGCGGTGGGGGTGTTGCCGGAGGTGCTGAGGTCGTGGTCATGGCGCTGATTACCCCAGTGCCTGTCGGCGTTCACGGAGACGAGCACGCCTTGGTCCTGCTTGATGTGCTGGCCGATAGCCGATGCCACACCGGCCGGAGCGGCCTGCTTGATCGGGTCAAGGGTGTAGATGGCGTTGCAGCCGAAGTCGAAATGGGCTGCTTTGTCCAATTCGCTCACCGGCACATAGCGGGCGACGTCGGAGGGCCTCTGACGGCCCGAATCGGCGATATAAAATCCCTGCAATGCGCCGGTATCGGCCGCGTAGACGACGCCTGTCAGGTTGACCAGGTGATTGATGTTGAGGCTCTCAAGGACTGCCTGGGAGGGGTTCTTCCCCCATAGCTGCAAATCGTTGACACCGATGATCACGCCCTTGCCTTGCTTGACCAGGGCCGCCAGCTTGTTGGCATCGAAGTTGGTGATGACCCCGGTGGCCACGCCATAGTTGCCCAGCAGTTTGCGTTGATCAGTCATCGACATGCCGCCGCGGATGTCTTCGAACAGGGTCGCTGTATTGCACCAGCGGTTGGCCAGTGCCACCTTGATGAGATCCCCCTCGGTGACATGCTGTCCGGCGATATTGAGCAGGTTGGCCACGCTGGCTTCAGCGCTGGTGCCGCGAAAACTTGGTACTGCATTGCCCTGCGCGTAGTTCAGCTTGTCATAGCTTTTCGGCGCGCCATAGACCAGCACATTCTTGCCGTCGATCCTGTCCTGCTGCGGCGACAGGTCCGGTGCCGAGGAGGCTGCGTTGCCGGCCGGCCTGGCAGCGTTTGGCTTCACGGTGATCGGCTCGTCAGTGAGGGGGGCGGCGAAGTGGAATGGGTCCCAACTGAGCGTCCAGCCTTCGAAGCTCAGGGGCGGGTCGCTCAGGCTGCTGTTGGCGTCGACGTGCAGCTGGCCCAGCTTGGGATCCAGGTGGAAGGGAATGACGCGGGCCGGCTGAGCGGCGATGGCCGCATTGTCATCGGCCATCTGGTGCGTGCTGCCGGCTGCGACACCAGCCTGCTTCTGGGGGCTGGCCGTCACCGGGCTGGAGGGCGCGTGTGAATTTCCGCTGCTGGTGCCGCTGGCGGTGCCGGGGAGTTGCCTGGGCGACGCCGTGGGCGGCGTGTCGAACAACTTGATGCCCGGCCGGATGGGCGAAAAGACGACCTCGGAGACCCCATTCCTTTTGACGCTGACGAAGCGGTCGTTGATGCGCGTGATGATCGGCATCTTCATGGCGGAAGCGGGAGTGGATGGCGCGGAAGTGGCGGAAGGCTTGGACACGGTTTTTCCTTTCAAGTACGTCTTGGATGAAGGTGGGTTGCGGGGCCGGCCAGCTTGCAATGACTGGCCCGGGAACGATTCAATCCGATTGAAATACTTCGGTAAATCAGACCAAAGTGCCGTTGGCCCATTGACAAGTAATGAAAGAGGTTGAAAGGGCAACGAGAGGCAACGCAAGGTCGTTCATCGGCGCAATCCTGACTGCTGCACCTTCAGCCAGGTGGTTTGGTGTTGAAGCTCGAACGTCCCATTTCCCCCACATCAGCCAGCAGCCTTAGTCGTGCAGAGCGCCACTTGGAGAGGGCGCGGATGCGCTCCTGCTCGACATCGTTGCTTTGCCATCGAGCAGGCGGTCGGTGCCGCCCACGCCGTGCGGGGCAAGTCATCGTGCGCAATGACCTGCCCCGCCGGACCTGGGCTATCGGGGGCGGCCGGTCAGTGGGGGACGGTCAACAAGACCTTGCCGTTGCTGCCCGGGGTAGTGGGCCAACTGGTCTGTGTTGCCGACGGCACCGAGAAGCTGGCCATGGCCTGTACCAGTTTCTCCACGTCGGTGTCGTAGAGCGTCTTGCCGTCGGCGGTCTTGATGCGCTCGATATGGTTGTCGGTCCCGCTTGCGCCGCCGAGATACCAGTCCTTGATGGTGACCTGGTCCGTGCTTCCCTTTACCTTGATCATCAAGTCGTTGCCGCTGTGACTGAACCGAAGATCGGTCTGCCTGGCGTCGCTGAACTTGAAGGTATCGATGTTTCCCTTGGTCGCATCGTGGTCATACACCACATCCTGGCCATCGCCCTTGGCAAAGAGGTAGGTGTCGTTGCCGGTGCCGCCGACGAGCAGGTCGTTGCCCCGGCCACCGGTGAGGACGTTGTCGCCCCGATTGCCCACCAGGACGTTGCCGAGTTCGTTGCCGACGGCATTCAGATTCTGGTTGCGCAGCTTGATCGGCTCATCGGTGGTGATGGTGTCGGCTCCGACCACGTCGGTGGCGTGGCGCAATTGCGGCACCGTCACAAAACGTGACATGTCGCTGGCCAGCTCGCGTCCCGAATCTGCAATATAGAAACCGACGACCTCTCCGCTGGCGGCGGAGCAGGCGACGCCGGTGACCGTGATGCAGTGATCGCTTTCCATGTCGTCGAGCGAATACGAATTCCATAGCCGGCCGGCATTGACGCCCAGGCCCACGCCTTTGCCGTCCTTGATGCTCTGGGCGACGGCGTTCGGATCAAAACCCTGTTGCTGGGTGGAGGCGAAGCCGAACTCCTTGAGCAACGTCAGCTCCTGCCAGGGCATCATCCCGCCCCGCTGGTCCGGGGACATGTCGGTGGTGTCGCACAGATGCTCCTTGATCGCTCTTTCCACCACCTCCTTTTCCGATGCCGGCCGACCGCCGAGCATGGTCAGGTTGGCCACGGAGGTGTCGCCGCAGGTTCCCCGGTAGCCGGGTACGGCATCGCCTTGGGCATAGTCCAGCAGATAGGATTTGGGCATGCCATAGACCAGGACATTGACGCCATTGACCACGGCGCTCTGGGGCTTGCTGGCATCGAGCAGGACCAGGTTTTCGACATTGGCCGACAATCTCGTGCTGACCGTGGCATAGACCGTGTCCACGCCTTCCCCGGGCTGTTCGACGACCTTGTCGCCGGCATTGTCGACGTAATAGCTGTCGTTGCCCTTGCCACCGATCAGGGTGTCGGCACCGCCCAGGCCGTCCAGGATATTGTCCCGGTCGTTGCCGACGATGCGGTTGCCCTGGAAGTTACCCACCCCGTTGAGATGGTCCTCACCCAGGTTCAGGTCCTTCCCGTCGGCATCGATGGCAACGGTCTTCCTGACGGCCGCACCGGGTAGTTTCTTGAGCGTGCCGGCGTCGTCGCCGAAGGGTGCCGGGGGGATGAAGGTGTCCAGATAACGCGCTACATTGGCCTGGGACGGCGACTCTTTCGGGCCGACGAGCGTGGGTTTGGCAATGCCTGGCGTAGCGACAGCGCCCGGCAGATTCAGGTTGGCCGGACCAGGGAAGGCGGTCTTGCCTGACGCGCCGCGCAGCTTGATCGCGTCATTGGTGGTGATGGTCACGGAGCCGGCCATGTTGGTGCTGTCACGCATTTTCTGCAGCGAGACAAAGCGGCAAGCATCGACCTCCGCTCCCCGAACCGTGTTGGCAATGTAGAAGCCGACGATGTCTCCGGTATCGGCCGAATAGGCGGCGCCAGTGACGGTGACCACATGGTCGGTTCTGCCCATGTTCTTTGGAAAGGTCGCGCACCCGAGGACGTCGGAATTGACGCTGACGATGACGCCTTTGCCTTCGATGATGTGTCGGGCCACGGCAGCTTCGTCGAAACCTTTTTCCAGTGTCGAGTCGAAGCCGAAATCCTTCAGCAGGGCCAGCTGTTGCTCGGCAGTGGTGCCGCCGCGAGGATCACTCTTCTTGCCGCTGGTCACGCACAGATTTTCCTTGATGGCCCTTTCCACCACTTCCTTCTCCGACACGGGACGGCCGGCCAGTACGCTGATGTTGGCGATACAGACTTCGCCGGCCGTGTCTTGGTAGCCGGTGACGCCAGCGCCCTGACGGAAGTTCAGATTGCGGTAGGCCTTGGGATTGCCGTAGATCAGGACTTCCTGTCCGTCGGCCCTGTCCCGCTGCGGCGTCGACGGAGCCGCCAGCGTCGGGTCTGGAATTCCGTGCAGGGGCTTGATCGGACTGAGGGTATAGGTGACGTCGCAGCCGAACTGGAAGTGGGCCACCTTGTCCAGTTCGTCCAGCGACAGGAAGCGTGCCTTGTCGGAGGGGCGCCCGCGCCCGGAGTCGGCGATGTAGAACCCTTGCAGCGCACCGGTGTTGGCCGAATAGGCGACGCCGGTGATGTTGACGACGTGGTTGATGCCGACGAGGTCGCGGAACTGCCTGGGTTGGGTCGCGCCCCACAGCTCCAGGTTGTTGACGCCCAGCAGCACGCCTTTGCCCTGCTTGACCAGGGTGGCAATTTTTTCCGGATTGAAGTCGTTGAGCACGCCGGTGGCTACGCCATAGCTATCCAGCAGTTTTCGCTGATCCTCGACCATGGTGCCGCCGCGGAAATTAGGATTGTCGGTAGAGACATCGCACCATCCGTTGGCGATCGCCTTCTCGATGACATCTTTCTCCGACACGTACTGTCCGGCGATGGTGAGCAGGTTGGCCACGCTGGCCTCGCCACACGTGCCGCGGAAACCCCATACGGCATACCCCTGCGCAAAGTCCAGTTTGTCGTAGGACTTTGGATTGCCGTAGACCACGACGTCCAGGCCATCGATCTTGTCCTTGGTCGGCAGCATGAAATCGGCCGCGGCCGGTTGGGCTGCCCTGGTGCTTCCGTTGCTGGCGGCGGAGGGCAGGGTGCCGGCCTTGATCGGGGGCAAAATCGTCTTGGGGGTGTTGCCCCTCTGAACATTGACGAGGTGGTTGTCTGCGCTTGTGATGATCATGTCCTTGGGCGCTGGATGCGCTTTGGATGGGGCTTGGGGTGTGGCGCGTGTATTCACGATGTCCCTTTCAAGTACGTCTTCGTTGGCGATGGGGTTGCGGCGCGAGTCGTGATGTGCTGTCGCTCGCCCCGGGGACCGATTGCCTGCGGTTTTGCGGTGCTGGCGACCTGGCATCGGGCGGTGATGCAAGCAATCGGGTGCCGCCATGTGCCGCAAGCCTTGGCTTCGTTTCTTATCCCCGAGTGATTCAATCTGATTGAAATACTTCGGTAAATCAGACCAAAGTGCCGTTGGCCCATTGACAATTAACGAAAGAGGTTGGGGCGACAACGTGAGGCAACCGAAGGTCGTGTATCGCCAAAAAATTGATGACTGCCCCTTTAGCGACGCGGATTGGTGTTGAACGCAGAACGTCCCATTTCCCCCACATCGGCCAGCAATCGCAGCCGTGCCGAGCGCCATTCGGAGAGGGCCCGGATGCGTTCCAGTTCGGCATCCACCAGGGCCGATTGCATGTTGATCAGCTCGGTGATGTCAGCCACGCCGCTATCGTATTTGCGGCGCGTCGTGTCCACCGCCTGCTGCGCCACCTCCAGCAGCCGACGTGACGAAGACAGGCTACCCAGCGCCGCCATGGCCTCCACATAGGTGGTGGCGATGTCGCCCAGCACCTGGGCCTGGACGGTTCTCAGTTCGGCTTCCTTGAGATCGATCTGGCCCAGCGCGCCATCGATCTTGTAGGTGCGCGCAAAGCCCTCGAAGAGCGGGATGTTCAGGTTAAGGCTGACCACCCGACCGCGCTCGCCGGGCAGGCCGGAAGGCTGGTTGGGGCTGCCGTTGACATACTTGCTGGCGTTGAGGTCCAGGGTCGGCATGCCCTCGGCGCGGGTGGCCTTGAGCTTCTCGCGGGCAGCCTCGACCTGCGCCTGTGCGGCCAGGATGGAAGGATGGTATTGCTTGCCCGCGCGCAGCCAGGCCGGCAGGCTGTGTTCCAGTCCGATCGGGTCCTGGTCGGGTTCGGTGGTCAGCGCAAAGAGCGGCGCATCCTCGGCCTCGCCTTGCAGGCCCACCGATACCGCCAGTGCGACCAGGGATTTCTTGTACTGGCCGGCGGCGCGGGTGCGTTCCATCTCGGCTTTGGCCACATAGGTGCGCGCCTGCAGCGTCTCCTGCAGTGAGCCCGCGCCGCGCTGCTCGCGCCGGATGGCGATCTCCAGCATCTGACGCGATAGTGCCTCGCCTTTTTCGCGTGCCTGATGGCTGGCGCGGGCGCTCATCGCCTCGTAGTACTGACCCACGACCGATGACATGGTCTTTTGCACGGTGGCGTCCCGACTGGCCGAGGCTGCTTGCAGCAAGGCGTCGGCAGCGCGCTGGTTGGCGCTGCGTCCCCCGAAGTCCAGCAGGCGCCAGGTCAGGGTGGCGTACAGGGTATTGACGCTGCGCTCGCTGCTGCCCAGGTCGGAACTGCTGGCGCTGGACTGGCGGGTGGCACCGGCATTGATCGTGGGCAGGCTGGCCGCGCGCGCCTCGCCGACCTGGCCGGCCTGTATCTTGACGTTGGCCCAGGCGGCCTGCACCTGCGGCTGATGGCACAAGGCCAGGTCGACTGCCTCTGCCAGGGACAGGACCTTCGGCGCCACGGCCGGACCGGGCCGGCAGGGCGTGATTTCGTCGTCTCCGGGCAGCAGCTTGCCCTCGATCAGTTCCGGCGGGCGGGCCAGCAGGGGATCGCCGATGCTTCTGGCCGGACCCGCCGCACCGGCCCATGAGGCGCACAGGCAAAGCAGAAGCGGCAGCCAGGTCTTTTGCAACGAGGTATCAGCGCTCATGCAGGGCCTCCTTCTGGTGGCGGATCAGCGGCGAGAGCACATACTCGATCACGCGCCGGGTGCCGGTCTTGATCTCGACATTGACCGACAGCCCGGGCGAGAGGGCCACCTGCCGGCCGTCGACCTGGAGACTGTTCTTGTCCAGGACGACGCGTGCCGAATAGATCAGGCCCTTCTTCTCATCCTGGATGGCATCCCGGGAGACATGGATGACCCTGGCCGCAACGGTGCCGTACTTGGTGTAGTCGAAGGCATCGATCTTGACCTCGGCCTGCTGGCCGATCTCGACGAAGCCGACGTCCTTGTTTTCCAGCATGGCCTCCACCTCGACTTCGCTGCCTTGGGGTACCACCTGCATGAGCGGCTGGGCCGCCGGAACCACGCCGCCTACGGTGTGGACGGCCAGCTGCTGCACCGTCCCGTCGACGGGGGAAACCAGCTTGAGCAGGCGGCTGTGCTCATCGGCCCGACGTCGGTCCTGTTGTGCCGCCTCGATGATCTTTTCGGCTTCCAGGCGGCTGTCATGCGCCTCCTTGCGGCTCTGGGCGATCAGTCCGGTGCGCTGGTTGCGGGTGTCGCTGAGTTGCCCTTGCAGATCCACCCTGGCCTGTTCCTTCTCCATCCAGGCGTGGCGTGAGACGGTATGGTCTTCCATGAGCGCGCGGTAGTCGCTGGCGCGCTGGGTCGCCAATTGCAGGGCAGTGCGGTAGTGCGCGATCTCGTCGTCCAGGCGCACCAGCTTGGCGCGCACCTCCTCGAACTGGCCCCGCAACTGGCTGCGTACCGATTGCCACTGCGCCGGGCTCACGCCGGGAACTTCGGGCAGTTCCGGTGCTTGCATGCTCTCCAGCGCCTGTATCATGGCCACCGCGCGCGCGGCCTGCAGGCGGGCCTGGGCCATGGCATCGGTGGCCTTGTCGCGCTCGGCGTCGCTGCTGCTGGCATCCAGCTCCACCAGCACGTCGCCGGCCTTCACCGATTGCCCTTCCGCTACCAGGATGGCCTTCACGCTGGCCACCTCCACCGAGGCGATGGTCTTGGTATGCGAGGACGCGATGATCTTGCCACCGGCCGCAACGACGATGTCCATGCGGCCGATCAGGGACCAGGCCAGCGCAAAGACCACCATGACCATCAGGATGCGTGCGGTCCAGCGCAGGCTGCGCGAGGTCGGCGCCTCTTGCAGTGACAGCGCGGCCGGCAGGAATTCGGCCTCTTCCTTGTTGAAATAGTCGGTCTTGAGCGCCTTGCGATGGGCCCAGGCGTGCAGGAAGACTTTCAGGTAACGGCGCCACAGATCCAGCCAGGCGAGGGAACGATGATGCAGGCTCATGATGCCTCCTGCGGTGCTGGTCCATCCGCCAGACCGGCCTGTAGTTGATACAGATGCGCGTAGATGCCGCCGGGCAGCTTGAGCAGTTCCGCATGGGCGCCGTTTTCGGCCACGCGGCCGCGTTCCATGACGATGATGCGATCGGCATCACGCACCGCCGAAAGGCGGTGGGCAATGATGAGCACGGTACGTCCGGCGCAGATCTGGCGCATGTTGTCCTGGATGATCTTCTCCGATTCGTAGTCCAGGGCGCTGGTGGCCTCGTCGAAGATGAGTATCCCAGGATTGCCGATCAGTGCGCGGGCGATGGCGATGCGCTGGCGCTGTCCGCCGGAAAGGCCGCTGCCTTGCTCGCCCACCAGGGTGTCATAGCCTTCGGGCAGTTCGCAGATGAAGTCGTGGGCGCCGGCCAGCTTGGCGGCGGCGATGATGGGTTCGATGGGCAGGGCCGGATCGGCCAGCGCGATGTTGTCGCGTATGGAACGTGAGAAGAGGGTGTTTTCCTGCAGTACCACGCCGATCTGCTGGCGCAGCGAGGCGGTATCGATGATGGCGATATCCTGGCCATCCACGGTGACGCGTCCGGACTCGCACAGATAGAGCCGTTGCACCAGCTTGGTCAGGGTGCTCTTGCCGGACCCCGAGCGACCGACGATGCCGATGATTTCACCGGGCTGGATCTGCAGCGACAGTTCGTGGATCACCTCGGGCATGTCCGGGCGATAGCGGAAGGACACCCGCTCGAAGCTGATCGCTCCCTGCACGCGCGGCAGGCGGGTGCGGTTGCCACCCACCTCGGTACGTGCATCGAGCACATCGGCCAGCCGGCTCATCGAAATGCCGACCTGCTGGAAATCGTTCCACAGTTGCGCCATGCGCAGGATGGGCGATGCCACCTGGCCTGCCAGCATGTTGAAGGCGACCAGTTCGCCCACCGACAGTTCGTTCTTGACGACCTGCAGTGCGCCCATCCACATGATGCCTGCCGTCACCAGCTTGCTGACCAGGCTAACGCCACCGCTGGCCAGCAGGCTGATGTTGGTGGTGGTCATGCCGGCGGCGACATAGCCGGCCAGCTGATGGTCCCACTTCTGCTGCCAGCGTGGTTCCACGGCCATGGCCTTGACGGTGTCCATGCCGGTCAGGGTCTCGACCAGGAAGGACTGGTTCTCGGCGCTCTTGTTGAACTTGTCGTCGAGGCGCTGGCGCAGCACCGGGGTAAAGATCAGCGACAACATCAGGTAGACCGGGATGGAAGCCAGCACGATCAGGGTCAGGGGGACGCTGTACCACAGCATCACCGCCAGGAAGATGAAGGAAAACAGGATATCCAGCACCAGGGTCATGGCATTGCTGGTGAGGAAGCTGCGGATATTCTCCAGCTCGCGCACGCGGGCAATGGAGTCACCCGCACGGCGCGCCTGGAAGTAGCTCAGCGGCAGGCTGAGCAGGTGGGCAAACAGCCGCGAACCCAGTTCGACGTCGATCTTGCTGCTGGCATTGGCGAAAATGGCGGTACGGATGCCCGAGAGCAGGGCCTCGAAAATGGTCGCCGCGATCAGGCCGATGGCGATCACATCGAGCGTCATCATGGCGTGGTTGACCAGCACCTTGTCCATCACCACCTGGAAGAACATCGGCATGATCAGCCCGATGATCTGCAACACCAGCGAGATCAGCAGCACCTCGCCCAGCACCTTGCGGTACTTGACCACGGCCGGGATGAACCAGGTGAAATCGAAGCGTGAGGATTCCCCCGCATAGCTGGCCTTGCTGGTCACCAGGATGACCTGCCCGGACCAGAAGGACTCGAAGTCCTGGCGCGACATGACCTGCGGTGGCTGTCCCGCTTGCTGGATGAGGATGCGCCACTGTCTGGGGGCTTCAGACTCGGCCTGATCGATCTTGGCGAGCATGAAGAAGTGCCCGCTGCGGTCGATGCCGATGGCGGGCAAAGGGGTGCGCTCCAGTCGCGTGCGCTTCTGGCGGATGCATCTGGCCTTCATGCCCAGCGAGCGCGCCGCCAGCAGGATGGTTTGCACACTGAAGCGCGTGCGCCCGTAGCGGTGTTGCAGTTGCACGGCATCGGCGGCCACGCCATGCAATCTGGCCATCATCATCAGGCAGAGCAGGCCGCTGTCTACGCCCGCCTCGTCAATGTCCTTGTCAGCTGGTCTCATACTTTCCCGGGTGTGTGGAGGAGGAGTCTGTGGGAGGACAGCGCCAGAGGGACGGCCTGCCGGCCATCTTCAACGCGAGGCCCGCGCAGACCGGCACGAACCGAGGGCGCAATGGCGCACGGCCGTACCCGGCACGTACGTTGCCTGGATGAGGATGGTGGTAGCGATGACGAACTCCCTGAGCTTTACGACAGATCGGCCTGGACGAGGAGGACGCCTCAAGTTGCGTTTTTTGTCTCGTTCAGCCGCCAATCCGTTTCTTCCCGCGGTCATTGAATCGAAGCCGGGAGGCGGGGGCAATTGCACCATGGGGTGGGCTGATCGGTGCAAGGCGGCCGGTGGCGTGGAGCGGCTTTATCTGGAAGTGAAGGTTTGTTCGCGAGGCGATGACTGCAGTCCTCCCCGGCAAGGCAGGGCGAGCGGATGCAAGGAGGGGGTGGAGCGCTAAGTGAATGAAACTGCAGGTAGGCGCTGCGGGAAAAAACTTCAGGTGTCACGCGGGCTGGCTACACCTTGGGGTGGCGCCAGCGGGGCGGCACTGAGGTGCCGGAACATTCCGCTGAGGCCGTGTCAACGATAAACCCGGCGGGGCAAACGTCTGAATTTGAACGGATTGTCTGGTGCGAGGAGGGGGACTCGAACCCCCACACCATTGCTGGCGTCAGGACCTAAACCTGGTGCGTCTACCAATTTCGCCATCCTCGCTGAAGGTGTCGGGCATCGGTGCGATAGCAGTCTGGAAGCGGGTATGCTGCAGAGTTGCCGCTACCGATGCAGGTAGCATTTTGTCAAAGCGCGCTATTGTACTTCAAGCTGTTGTCCGTGTCTGCGTTTTTCTTCAGGGCTATTTTCCCGTGTCCCGGCATCGGTAGTACCATGCGGCCTTGACCATTTCACCTACTACGCATCGGGGTTGCATGACACGCTATCGACACTACAAGGGCGGCATCTATGACTATGTCGACGAGGCCATCCTGGAGGCCGACCTCACGCCCATGATCGTCTATCGCGCCGCCGATGGCCGCCTGTGGCTGCGCCCGCGGGCGGTCTTCTTCGAGATGGTCGAGGTCGACGGCAGGCAGGTGCCGCGCTTCGAGAAGATCGACGACTGAGGCCAGCCAGACCGGCCGCCTAGCCCCAGGGCTTGTTCCCGCGCCCGGTCCGGCGCGCAGTGCCCGGTGTGCTGTCGGTCGCCTCGGGAGAGATGTCCGCCAGCTGCGCCGCAATGAAATCGACAAAGGCCCGTATCCGGTTGGACATCTGGTGTCGTTGCGAATAGACGGCATAGATGTCTGCATTGGGCGTCTGCCAGCCGGGCAGGACCTGGACCAGGCGGCCATCCCGGAGATAGGGGCGGACATCCCATTCCGCGCGCATCAGGATGCCATGTCCCTCCAAGCCCCACTTCACGGCAATCTCGCCATCATTGGTGGTCAGGTTGCCCCGGATCTTGACGGTTTCCGTCTTTGGCGTGGTGCCGCTACCTGCGGTCAGGCGCCATACCCCATAGGCTTCGTCTCCCTGGCGGATGCCCACGCAATTGTGTTTGGTCAGGTCGTGAGGCGTCACCGGCACGCCCCGGCGCGCCAGGTATTCTGGCGTGGCGCAGAGCAGCCGGGAGTTCGAGGCCAGGCGTCGGGCCACGACGCGGGTGTCGGGCGGTTCACCGAAACGGATGCAGACATCGAAGCTGTCGTCGGTGAGCGGCGGCGGCATGACGGACAGTTGCAGCTGGACCGACACCTGCGGAAATTCGGCGACGAACTTCGAGATGATGGGGGCCACGTGGCTACGCCCGAAGCCCAGCGTGGCATTGACGCGCAGCAAGCCCTCCGGGCGGCGCTTGGAGCTACCCAGGAGCTCCGAGAGCTCATCGATTTCATCCAGGATGCGCCGTGCGTGCTCCAGGTAGAGCTCACCTTCCGGCGTGAGCATCATGCGACGCGTCGTGCGATTGATCAGCGGCACGCCGGCACGGCTCTCCATCTGGGTCAGGTGCTTGCTGACCGCTGCGGTCGTCAGGCCCAGTTCGCGCGCGGCAGCGGAGAGGCTGCCCGCCATGGCAAGCACCGAGAAAAAGCGCAAATCGGAAGGAAGGACGACGTCCTGCATGATCGATAGTTGAATTGAAGTTAAGGATGCTTTGAGTTTAGCACCGGTTTTTGTAAATAAAACTGCGTAGAGTACGCCTCCACCACAACATTTTTCTGAAAGGCGGAGACATGAATACTTATCGCATCGCAACTATTCCGGGTGATGGCATCGGCAAGGAAGTCGTTCCTGCCGGTCAGCAGGTGCTGGAAGCACTGGCGGCCACCAGCAGCAAATTCAAGTTCGAGTTCGAGAACTTCGACTGGGGTGGCGACTACTACCGCAAGACCGGCGCCATGATGCCGGCCGATGGACTGGATGCGCTGCGCAACAAGGACGCCATCCTGTTCGGTTCCGCTGGCGACCCGCACATCCCCGACCACATCACGCTGTGGGGCCTGCGCCTGAAGATCTGCCAGGGCTTCGACCAATACGCCAATGTACGCCCGACCCGTATCCTGCCGGGCATCGATGCTCCCCTGAAGCGCTGCAAGCAGGAAGACCTGAACTGGGTCATCGTGCGCGAGAACTCGGAAGGCGAATATGCCGGCGTCGGTGGCCGTGTCCACCAGGGCCATCCGATTGAAGCGGCAACTGACGTGTCGATGATGACCCGCGCCGGCGTTGAGCGCATCATGCGCTTCGCCTTCAAGCTGGCCCAGTCGCGCCCCCGCAAGCTGCTGACCGTGATCACCAAGAGCAATGCCCAGCGCCATGCGATGGTGATGTGGGATGAAATTGCCGTCCAGATTTCCAAGGAATTCCCGGACGTGAAATGGGACAAGGAACTGGTCGATGCCGCCACCGCGCGCATGGTCAACCGTCCGGCCACGCTGGACACCATCGTCGCCACCAACCTGCATGCCGACATCCTCTCCGACCTGGCCGCCGCCCTGGCAGGCAGCCTGGGTATCGCCCCCACGGGCAACATCGATCCCGAGCGTCGTTATCCCTCGATGTTCGAGCCTATCCACGGTTCCGCCTTCGACATCATGGGCAAGGGTCTGGCCAATCCGGTGGGCACCTTCTGGTCCGTCGTGATGATGCTGGAACACCTGGGCGAACATGAAGCTGCCGCGCAGGTGATGCAGGCCGTGGAAGCCGTGACCGCAGACCCGTCGCTGCATACCGGCGACCTGGGTGGCAAGGCCACTACCGTCCAGGTGACCGATGCCGTCTGTGCCTTCGTCACCAAGGCGGCAAACACCCAGAAGGCGGCTTAAGCCCTTCCTTGGCGGCCCGTTGGGGCCGCATTCAAGACCACAGCTCTCCACCAGCGCCGTTTCGGGCGCTGGTCGGGATGCTGCGCACTAAAAAAAACATAGACGAAGACGGGGTATCAACCCTGCCGTTGCTGGAGACGCAATGCCCATTGCAAAATCACCGTCTGACCGGCTCGACATCGACGCCCTGTTAAGGGGCATGTTCGAGGCAGCGATTGCCATCGCTCAGCCGGCTGCACGCATTCCCCAATTTTTGCCCGAGCCGCCGCGCGGGCGCCTGATCGTGATCGGTGCCGGCAAGGCCTCGGCTGCCATGGCGCGGGCGTTTGAAGACCACTGGCCGGGCAGGATCGAGGGGCTGGTCGTGACGCGCTACGGCTATGCCGTGCCGTGCGAGCGTATTGAGATTGTCGAGGCGGCGCACCCGGTACCCGACGAGAACGGCTTGTCGGCGGCCAAGCGCATCATGGACTTGGTGACTGGCCTCACCGAAGACGATCTGGTGGTGTGCCTCATCTCCGGAGGCGGTTCGGCCTTGCTGCCTTTGCCCATGGCTGGACTGACGCTGGCCGACAAGCAACGTATCAACCAGGCTCTGCTGGATTGCGGCGCATCCATTTCGGAGATGAATTGTGTGCGCCGGCATCTCTCTGCGATCAAGGGGGGAAGGCTCGCCGCAGCCTGCTATCCGGCGCGCGTGCTCAATCTGCTCATTTCCGATGTCCCTGCCGATGGCGTCTACGACATCGCCTCCGGACCAACCGTGGCTGACCCGACCAGCTGTGCCGATGCGCTGGCCATCGTCGCGCGCTACGGTCTCGACTTGCCGACCCAGGCGCAGGCCATTCTTTCCGATAGCCGTACCGAGACCCCCAAGCCTGGCGACCCGCGCCTGGCCCGGGTGCAAACGCACCTGATCGCCACGCCGCAGATGGCGCTCGAAGCCGCCGCCGAATTCGCCGCCAGGCACGACGTGCCGGCGCACATCCTTTCCGATGCAGTGGAAGGCGAAGCCCGCGACGTGGGCAAGGTGATGGCCGCCATCGCGCGCCAGGTGGCGCGGGGCGACAAGCCATTCAGCACGCCCTGCGTCATTCTCTCCGGCGGTGAAACGACCGTGACCGTGCGTGGCACGGGGCGCGGCGGACGCAACGTGGAATTCCTCCTCTCCCTGGGTATCGCCTTGAACGGCGAGAAGCGCGTCCATGCGCTCGCCGGTGACACCGACGGCGTCGATGGCAGGGAAGAAATCGCCGGCGCCCTGCTGCGTCCGGACACCCTGGAGCGGGCACGTATCAAGGGCCGGCCGCCGCTGACCTGCCTGGAAAACAACGACGCCCATGGCTTCTTCCAGGTGCTGGGTGACTCCGTCATCACCGGCCCGACGATGACCAACGTGAATGACTTCCGCGCCATCTATATCGGCGCCTCCGAGAACCAACAACCAACAGGAAATGGAGAACCCCATGCGCCGTCTGCGTAACGCAAAGATCGTCGCCACCTTAGGCCCCGCCAGCAGTGATCGGTCGACCATCAAGGCGCTGTTCGAGGCCGGCGTCGATGTGTTCCGCCTGAATTTCAGCCATGGCAGCCACGAAGACCACCGCAAACGTCTTCAGCTGATCCGGGATATCGAAGCGGAAGTACAGCGGCCCATTGGCGTGCTGCTCGATCTGCAGGGGCCGAAGCTGCGTATCGCCACGTTTGCCGCAGGCCCGGTACGGCTCGACGAAGGGGCGGCATTTGGCCTGGACCTGGATGCGGCAACACCGGGAACGGTCAAGCGGGTCGCGTTGCCGCATCCGGAAATCTTCGCTGCCCTGAAGCCGGGTACCTGCCTGCTGCTCGACGATGGCCGCATTCGGCTCAGGGTCCAGCGCTGCGGGGCGGACTTCGCCGAGACGATCGTCGAGATAGGCGGGTTGCTGTCCGAACGCAAGGGCGTGAATGTGCCGGACGTGGTGCTGCCCGTCTCGGCCATGACCGCCAAGGACCGCCGCGACCTCGACTTCGGGCTGGAACTGGGGATCGACTGGGTCGCCTTGTCCTTCGTGCAGCGGCCTGAAGACATCCGCGAGGTGCGCGCCATCGTGGGGGAGCGTGCGGCCATCGTCGCCAAGCTGGAAAAGCCCGCCGCCATCGCGCTGCTGGACGATATCGTCGATGCCTCCGACGCCGTGATGGTGGCGCGCGGCGACCTCGGCGTGGAGCTTCCCGCCGAGCAGGTGCCGGCGCTGCAAAAGCGCATCGTACGTGCCTGCCGCAAGGCCGGAAAGCCGGTGATCGTGGCCACGCAGATGCTGGAATCCATGGTCACCGCCCCGGTCCCGACGCGCGCTGAAGCCTCCGACGTTGCCACGGCCATCTATGACGGCGCCGATGCCGTGATGCTGTCGGCCGAATCGGCCAGCGGCGCCTGGCCGGTCGAGGCAGTGCGCACGATGGACCTCATCATCGGCCGGACCGAGGCCGACCCTTACTACCGCGAGGCGATTGCCGTCTCGCATTCGGCGCCGCGTGCCGAGTTCTCCGGCGCCATCGGCTACGCCATGCGCCATGTGGCGGCCCTGCTGAGTGCGGCGGCCACGGTGGCCTATACGACCTCGGGCTATTCGGCGCTGCGCATGGCGCGGGAACGCCCGGCCACCCCTATTCTCGGCATGACCCCCAGCCGCGATATCGCGCGCCGCCTGGCCCTTGTCTGGGGGGTGCATGCGGTGCTCTGTCACGAGATCGTGGATGCGGGCGAGGTCAGTGAACTGGCCTGCAGGACCGTCCGTGCCGAAGGTTTTGGCAGCAGCGGCCAGACGGTGGTCATTTCAGCTGGCATGCCCTTTGGCGCGCCAGGAACAACGAATTTGCTGCGACTCGCACAAATCGCCTGAGCCAGGCTCAGGCCGTCAAACGGCAGTACCGGACCAGAACAGAAGCCGTCGGCCTGCCTTGCAGGGGGCCAGAGGGCACAACAACCCAAATTTGTAACCGGACTTAAGCTCGAAGGAGGAGACAATGACAACCGATATCGAAACACGCGTTTCCCGCAAACTCATGTGGCGCATCATCCCATTCGTGATGCTGCTTTATTTCATCAGTTTTCTTGACCGGGTCAATGTTGGCTTCGCCGCCATCACGATGAACAAGGACCTGGGCCTGTCGCCGACCGCTTTCGGCCTGGGCGGAGGACTGTTCTTCATCGGCTATTTCCTGTTTGAAGTGCCGTCCAACCTGATCCTGCACAAGGTCGGCGCGCGCATCTGGATCGCGCGGGTGATGGTGACCTGGGGGCTGATCTCGGCCATCTCGGCCTTCGCCGTCGGCCCGAACAGCTTCTATGTCCTGCGCTTCATGCTGGGTGTGGCGGAGGCGGGCTTCTTCCCGGGCATCATCCTCTACCTGTCGCTGTGGTTCCCGGCCAAGCAGCGGGCAGTTGCGGCAGCCTGGTTCATGGCCGCTGCCCCCATTTCCGTTGCGCTGGGCTCGCCCCTGTCGGGCGCCATCATGCAATTGCCAGGCGTCTTTGGTCTGGCGGACTGGCAGATGCTCTACATCATCGAGGCAGCACCGGCCATCGTCCTGGGCTTTGTGGTGTTGAAGTACATGACCGACAAGCCGGAACAGGCCGAATGGTTGCAACAGGATGAGCGGGAGTGGCTGATCGCGCGCCTGAAGGTCGAGTCCGATGCCAAGAAGGGCGGCCATGGGCATACGGCCAGCGCCTGGAGCGCATTGAAAGACCTGCGCGTCCTGGCCCTGGCGCTGATCTATTTCGGTACCTCCGCTGGCCTCTACACCCTGGGCCTGTGGGCGCCCCTGATGATCCGCGAATTCGGCTTCAGCCCGTTTGATACCGGTTTGCTAGCGGGGGTGCCAAGCGTCGTGGCGGTGGTCGCCATGGTTCTTTGGGCGCGTCATTCGGACCGCACCGGCGAGCGTACCTGGCACGTGGTCTTGCCTTGCGTGCTGGCATGCGCCGGCTTCCTGCTGGCAGGCAATGCCTCGACAGCACTGTTCGTGGTGTTGTCACTGGTCATCGTGAACGTTGGGATCAGCTCGGCCAAGGCGCCCCTGTGGGCCATGCCCAGCACCTTCCTCTCCGGTGCGGGCGCGGCGGCCGGTATTGCGATGATCAACTCGCTGGGCAATCTGGGCGGTTTCGTTGGACCGTTTGCCATCGGCTGGCTCAAGAACACGACGGGTAGCTATACCGCGGGCTTGTATGTGGTTGCGGCATCGCTGGCGCTGTCTGCAGTCGTGACCCTGATGCTGAGCCGCCAGACGCGTCGCCCCGAAGGGGTGGCCAAGGCCAGCCATGGTCATTGATGGGGCGACAGGGCGTCTATTGAAGGGGTGCTAATTCGTCCAAGGTACTGGATAATTGCGCGACTGGATGGGGAGGTGGCGGCATCGGACTTCCGGTGCGATGCGTCCAACCCCATCCGGCAGGTCATCATTCGCCTTTATCTCAACAGGTATCCCATGATCCATACAGCACGCGCCCTGGCTGGCGCGATATTGGCGGCCTGCGCGGTCGCCGCCACTTTTCCCCACGCGGCAGCAGCCGAGGACCTGGCCGAGGTCAGCACGGCCTTCCGCTGGCTGGGCAAGAACGACCGGGTGGTCATCGAGGCCTATGACGATCCCAAGGTTGGTGGGGTGACTTGCTATGTCTCCCGCGCCCGTACCGGTGGCGTCAAGGGCAGCGTCGGCCTGGCAGAGGACAAGTCCGAAGCCTCCATCGCCTGCCGCCAGGTGGCGCCCACGGTGCAGTTCAAGGAAAAGCTGCCGGTCCAGGAGGACGTCTTCAGCGAGCGCATGTCCATCCTCTTCAAGCGCCTGCATGTGGTACGGGTGGTCGATCCCAGGCGCAATACCCTGGTCTACCTGACCTATTCCGACAAGCTCATCGATGGCAGCCCGATGAATGCCGTGACGGCCGTGCCGGTGTCGGCGGCTACGCCGATTCCGCTCAAATGAACGAAATTCACTAAATTCTTTTCGGTTTGCTTTTGCCGGCAGGCAATCGGCGGGGCGGCAGTATCCCCTGCAGCCCGCGCCCGCCCTGGCTGGACGGCGTCCTGCGGGCTTTTGCGCCTGTTTGCAATGCGGCAAGCCCAATTTTGGACTATCGGCGCTTTTTGCGTATAAAATAGCGAGCTTTAGCGCGGCCGGGCAGGGCGCTTGTCGTCTGCAATCCATGGATCAGTTCTGCTGATCCGCTCTGATTGGGACGAAGCAGACATGCTCCGGCTTACGGAATTCTTAACATTTGGACGATTTAAATGGCAACTGCAGTCGAAACCCTGAGCAAACTCGAACGTCGTATGACCCTGTCTTTCCCGCTGGCCGATGTTCAGGCTGAAGTGGAAAAGCGCCTGAAGGTGCGCGCCCGTACCGCCAAGGCGCCGGGTTTCCGTCCGGGTAAAGTGCCGATGAAGATGGTTGCCGCCCAGTTCGGCTACCAGGTCGAAACCGAAGTCCTCAACGACAAGGTCGGCCGCGCATTCAACGACGCCGCCGTCGAGAACAACCTGCGCGTGGCAGGCTTCCCCCGTATCGAACCCAAGACCAGCGAAGAAGCCGGTGAAGGCCAACTGGCCTTCGACGCTACCTTCGAAGTCTATCCGGAAGTCGCCGTTGGCGAGCTCTCCGGTGCCGAAGTCGAGAAGACCGTTGCATCGGTCTCCGACGCCGAAATCGACAAGACCATCGACATCCTGCGCAAGCAACGCGTGCACTACCACGTCAAGGGCGAGCAAGGCGCGCACGGCGACGGCGGTGCCGACCAGTCGGCCCAGAACGGCGATCGCGTGACCGTCGACTTCGTCGGCAAGATCGACGGCGTGGAATTCCAGGGCGGCAAGGCTGATGCCTTCCCGTTCGTATTGGGCGAAGGCCGCATGCTGCCGGAATTCGAAGCCGCGACCATCGGCCTGAAGGTGGGCGAGTCCAAGTCCTTCCCGCTGGCTTTCCCCGAGGATTACCACGGCAAGGATGTGGCCGGCAAGACCGCCGAGTTCACCATCACCGTCAAGAAGATCGAATGGGCGCACATGCCTGAAGTCGATGCAGTCTTCGCTCAATCCCTGGGCATCGAAGACGGCGATCTGGCCAAGATGCGCGAAGACATCAAGAAGAACCTGGAGCGTGAAGTCACCGCCCGCACCAAGGCCAAGACCAAGGACAGCGTCATGAATGCCCTGATCAAGGCATCCGACCTGGAAGTCCCCAAGGCCCTGATCGACCAGGACGTCGAACGTCTGGCCGAAATGGCGCGCCAGGACATGGCTCAGCGCGGCATGGACCCCAAGGGCATGCAACTGCCCAAGGAACTGTTCACCGCCCAGGCCGAGCGCCGTGTGCGCCTGGGTCTGATCCTGGCTGAAGTGGTCAAGCAGAACAAGCTGGAAGCCACCGAAGAGCAGGTCAAGGCCCAGATCGAAGATTTCGCCCAGAGCTACGAAGATCCGCAACAAGTGCTGAAGTACTACTTCTCCGACCGTCGTCGTCTGGCTGAGGTCGAAGCTCTTGTTTTGGAAGAAAACGTCGTCAACTACGTTCTCGGCAAGGCCAAGGTCTCGGAAAAGCCGGTTGCGTTCGACGAACTGATGGGTAATCAGGCACAAGCGTAATCCGGTTTTCTCTAGTAGTATCGGAAAACTCTTACGCTTAAGGATGCATACATGACAGGTCTGATCAAGCAATCTGCACTGGACACCCAAATGCTCGGCATGGTGCCGATGGTGATCGAGCAGAGTGGTCGCGGCGAGCGCGCCTACGATATCTATTCGCGCCTGCTGAAGGAACGCATCATTTTCCTGGTTGGACCGGTCAATGATGCGATGGCCAACCTGATCGTCGCCCAGCTGCTGTTCCTGGAAAGCGAAAACCCGGACAAGGACATCTCCCTGTACATCAACTCGCCTGGCGGTTCGGTTTCGGCCGGCATGGCGATCTTCGACACGATGCAGTTCATCAAGCCGCAAGTGTCGACGCTGTGCACGGGCCTGGCCGCGTCCATGGGGGCTTTCCTGCTGGCTGCCGGCGCCAAGGGCAAGCGTTTCTCGCTGCCGAACTCGCGCATCATGATTCACCAGCCTCTGGGCGGCGCCCAGGGCCAGGCATCGGATATCGAGATCCAGGCGCGCGAAATCCTGTACCTGCGCGAGCGTCTCAACACCATCCTCGCTGAGAAGACCGGCCGCACCGTCGATCAGATCAGCAAGGACACCGATCGCGACAATTTCATGTCGGCCGAGGCCGCCGCGGAATATGGCCTGATCGATCAGGTGCTGACCGAGCGCGCTTGAACCCGAGTTGAGCGCAGCGTCGCAAGACGCGGAAAAAATGCCCGAACGGAATATGGTTCGGGCATTTTTTTTGGATAATTTCTGATGAAATTGGTATAGGGCAGCTTTTTCGGCTCTATTTGCTTGATAAACCGCGACTGCACTGACATATAACGATCATGTCGCCGTCTCATGAAGCATTTTGGGGCAGTGAACATGACCAAGCCGTGACGAATCCGGATTTCGCGGGTATGATCGGGTCGTAACTTCTATCCTAGTAGCTCTATGTCTGAGAAAAAATCTTCCAGCGGCGAAAAACTGCTTTACTGCTCCTTCTGCGGCAAGAGCCAACATGAAGTCAAGAAGCTGATTGCCGGTCCTTCAGTCTTCATCTGCGACGAGTGCATCGACCTGTGCAACGACATCATCCGTGATGAGGCTGCCAGCGTGGATTCGGTCGCGGGCGCCAAATCGGACCTGCCCACTCCCCAGGAAATCAGTGAACTGCTGGATCAGTACGTGATCGGACAGCAGACCGCCAAGCGCATCCTGTCGGTGGCGGTGTACAACCACTACAAGCGCTTGAAGCACCTGGGCAAGAAGGACGATGTCGAACTGGCCAAGAGCAACATCCTGCTGGTCGGCCCGACGGGCTCCGGCAAGACGTTGCTGGCGCAGACACTGGCACGCATGCTGAACGTCCCCTTCGTGATCGCCGATGCGACCACGCTGACCGAAGCCGGCTATGTCGGCGAGGACGTCGAGAACATCATCCAGAAGCTGCTGCAGAACTGCAACTACGAAGTCGAGAAAGCCCAGAAGGGCATCGTCTACATCGACGAAATCGACAAGATCTCCCGCAAGTCGGATAACCCGTCGATCACCCGTGACGTCTCCGGTGAAGGCGTGCAGCAGGCGCTGCTCAAGCTCATCGAAGGCACCATGGCCTCGGTGCCGCCGCAAGGTGGTCGCAAGCATCCGAACCAGGATTTCGTGCAGATCGACACGACCAACATCATGTTCATCTGCGGTGGCGCGTTCGACGGCCTGGCCAAGATCATCTCGGATCGCTCCGAGAAGAGCGGCATCGGCTTCTCGGCCAGCGTCAAGAGCCAGACCCAGAAGACCAATTCGGAGGTGCTGCTCAATGCCGAGCCGGAAGACCTGGTCAAGTTCGGCCTGATCCCGGAACTGGTCGGTCGCCTGCCCGTGATCGCCACCTTGAACGAGCTGGATGAGGAAGCCCTGATCCAGATCCTGATCGAGCCCAAGAACGCCCTGGTCAAGCAATACGCCAAGCTGCTGCAGATGGAAGGCGCCGAGCTGGAAATCCGCCCGGCCGCCATGCACGCCATCGCCAAGAAGGCACTGGCGCGCAAGACCGGTGCCCGCGGCCTGCGTTCCATCCTGGAGCATGCCCTGCTGGACGTGATGTATGAATTGCCCAGCCAGCAGAACGTGGCCAAGGTCGTCGTCGATGAAAACACCATCACCAACGGTGCCAAGCCGCTGATGATCTATCACGACCAACCCAAGGTGTCGGGCGCCTGAGCGCCTGCTGCCGTGCAAGAAACAGCTGGCACCGCAGAGGATGCGGCGTCGGCTGGTAGCAAGAGGCCACCCGAAGTCCGGTATCCGCAAAAGCGGTAAAATAAACCGGCGAAACCACTCTGGCTTCCATCGAAAAGCCACCCGGAGTTTGCACTTCGTGTGGCTTTTTATTTTGTTGCGATCATGACAACGCGCAACCGGTGTAGAAATATTCACGCTGCCGGACTTGTGTTTTGGTCACTCGTGCCAACATCATTCACAGTAATTTTTGATAAGGCCCGCCATGACGACTCCTCTACTCACAGAACAATCGCAATTGCCGCTGTTGCCGTTACGGGATGTGGTTGTCTTCCCGCACATGGTGATTCCGCTCTTCGTCGGCCGCCCGAAGTCGATCAAGGCGCTGGAAGCGGCCACGGAGCAAGGCAAGAGCATCATGCTCGCGGCCCAGAAGGCCGCTGCCAAGGATGAGCCTTCGGCAGAAGACATCTATGAAATCGGTTGCGTGGCCAACATCCTGCAGATGCTGAAGCTGCCCGACGGTACCGTGAAGGTCCTGGTCGAAGGCGCGCAGCGCGCACGCATCCATCACATCAGCGAACTGGAAACGCATTTCGTCGCCGACCTGACCCCGGTGGAATCGGAGCAGGGCGACGAAGCCGAAGTCGAAGCCATGCGCCGCACCATCGTGCAGCAGTTCGACCAGTACGTGAAGCTGAACAAGAAGATCCCGCCCGAGATCCTGACCTCGCTGGCAGGTATCGATGATGCCGGCCGCCTGGCCGACACCATCGCCGCGCACCTGCCCCTGAAGCTGGAGCAGAAGCAGGTGATCCTGGAGATCTTCAACGTCGCCAAGCGCTACGAGCACCTGCTCGGCCAGCTGGAAGGCGAACTCGACATCCTGCAGGTGGAAAAGCGCATCCGTGGCCGCGTCAAGCGCCAGATGGAAAAGTCGCAGCGCGAGTACTACCTGAACGAACAGGTCAAGGCCATCCAGAAGGAACTGGGTGAGGGTGAAGACGGCGCCGATCTGGAAGAGCTGGAAAAGAAGGTGCTGGCCGCCAAGATGCCCAAGGAAGCGTTGGAGAAGGCCCAGTCCGAGCTCAAGAAGCTCAAGCTGATGTCGCCCATGTCGGCCGAAGCTACCGTGGTGCGCAACTACATCGATACCCTGGTCGCGCTGCCCTGGAAGAAGAAGTCCAAGGTCAACAACGACCTGACCAATGCCGAGAAGGTCCTGGAAGGCGATCACTATGGCCTGGAGAAGGTCAAGGAACGCATCCTGGAATATCTCGCCGTGCAGCAGCGCGTGGACAAGCTGAAGGCACCGATCCTATGCTTCGTCGGTCCCCCGGGCGTGGGCAAGACCTCGCTGGGCCAGTCCATTGCCCGTGCCACCAACCGCAAGTTCGTGCGCATGGCCCTGGGTGGCGTGCGTGACGAGGCCGAGATCCGTGGCCACCGTCGTACCTACATCGGTTCCATGCCGGGCAAGATCCTGCAGAGCCTGTCCAAGGTCGGCGTACGCAATCCGCTGTTCCTGCTGGATGAAATCGACAAGCTGGGCATGGACTTCCGTGGCGATCCGTCCTCGGCCCTGCTGGAAGTGCTGGATCCGGAACAGAACCACACCTTCTCGGACCACTACATCGAAGTCGATTTCGACCTGTCGGACGTGATGTTCGTGGCGACTTCGAACTCCTTCAACATCCCGCCGGCACTGCTGGACCGGATGGAAGTGATCCGCCTGTCGGGTTACACCGAGGACGAGAAGACCAGCATTGCGCAGCGTTACCTGCTGCCCAAGCAGATCAAGAACAACGGCCTGAAGGAAGGCGAGATCAGCGTGGCCGAATCGGCCATCCGCGACATCATTCGCTATTACACCCGTGAAGCCGGCGTGCGTTCGCTGGAACGCGAAGTCTCGAAGATCTGCCGCAAGGTGGTCAAGATGCTGCTGCTGAAGAAGCAGGAGAAGAAGATCACCGTCACCTCGCGCAACCTGGACAAGTTCCTGGGCGTGCGCCGCTTCGATTTCGGCATCGCCGAGAAGGAAAACCAGATCGGCCAGGTGGTTGGCCTGGCCTGGACCGAAGTGGGTGGCGACCTCCTGACCATCGAAGCGGTGAACATGCCCGGCAAGGGCCAGATCATCCGCACCGGCACGCTGGGCGATGTGATGAAGGAATCGATCGAAGCAGCGCGCACCGTGGTGCGTAGCCGCGCCCGCAAGCTGGGTATCAAGAACGAGGTGTTCGAGAAGAGCGACATCCACATCCACGTGCCGGAAGGCGCGACGCCCAAGGATGGTCCGTCCGCAGGTATCGCGATGACCACGGCGCTGGTCTCCATCTTCAGTGGCATTCCGGTGCGTGCTGACGTGGCGATGACGGGTGAAATCACCCTGCGTGGCGAGGTGTTGCCCATCGGTGGCCTGAAGGAAAAGCTGCTGGCGGCGCATCGTGGCGGTATCAAGACGGTGTTGATTCCTGAGCAGAACGTGAAGGATCTGGCCGAGATTCCGGACAACGTCAAGAACAAGCTGGAGATCATCCCGGTGCGTTGGATCGACAAGGTGCTGGAGGTGGCGCTGGAACGCCAACCGGTGCCGCTGAGCGAGGATGAAGCCATCGTCGAGACAGCGGTGACGGCCAAGGATGGGGCCAGCGATCCGGTGGTCAAGCACTGAGCTGGCTGCACTTCATCGCCGGCATCGGCTGGTATTGAAATGTTGAAAAGCGCCTCGTCAGAGGCGCTTTTTTCTTATGCGCCGGGGTTCAGCATTCGCAGCGCCGTGCTGAAGGATGGCGCTGCGCTGAAAATCATGTCAAAAGCCGGAAACCCGCTTGACACCTGGGGAAGCGGCTTGTTTAATAGCCGCTGCGGAAATTGCCGCAAGGCAAGCGACGGTGAGAGGGGCTCTGTCGTTGGGTCGCACGAGCTGTCACTTGAAATCAAACCAAATACTTGTTCGAGGGGCGTAAGTGAATAAAGGCGAACTGATTGAACACATTGCCGGTGCTGCGGATATCTCCAAGGCAGCGGCCGGACGTGCGGTAGACGCATTCATCGGTGCGGTGAAGACCACACTGAAGAAGAATGGCACCGTGACCCTGGTTGGTTTCGGCACATTTGCGGTGGGCAAGCGCGCCGCGCGTACGGGGCGTAATCCGCAGACGGGAGCCGCCATCAAGATCAAGGCAAGCAAGGTTCCTAAATTTAAAGCTGGCAAAGCTTTAAAAGATGCTATAAAATAATGTTC
The DNA here is from genome assembly GCF_016429215.1 of Herbaspirillum sp. ASV7. Lineage (GTDB taxonomy): Bacteria > Pseudomonadota > Gammaproteobacteria > Burkholderiales > Burkholderiaceae_D > Herbaspirillum. Next base: position 120,616 of record NZ_JAELUH010000007.1, read on the forward strand.
TTTCGTTGCTGAGGAAACAAGGCAACGAGACTGTTAAGGTTGCCGGGCGCTTAGCTCAGTTGGTAGAGCGGAGCCCTTACAAGGCTTAGGTCGGGAGTTCGAGCCTCTCAGCGCCCACCAGCATCCTGCACAGTCTGCACCCGTTTTGGAGCGGTAGTTCAGTTGGTTAGAATACCGGCCTGTCACGCCGGGGGTCGCGGGTTCGAGCCCCGTCCGCTCCGCCAGATAAAACGCCTCGTTCGCAAGAACGGGGCGTTTTGTTTTTGCGCAGCAAAAACGGGCGGAGTGGAGGGAGCCGCCTGCGCGGCTCCCGGCGGGGCGAGAAGGGAATCGCTTGCAAGCGATTCCGCAGCCTGCGCTTGTGTAGGAGAGCCCCGTCCGCTCCGCCAGATAAAACGCC